>JADZCN010000060.1 GCA_020851565.1 Acidobacteriota bacterium
GAACGTGGAGGCAGGGAAGTGAGGTTCTGGGGTTCTGAGGTTCTGGGGTTCTGAGGTTCTGGGGTTCGGAGGTTCTGAGGTTCTGAAGCTGCCTCGTCAGCGAACTCGAGAACCTCAGAACCTCCGAACCCCAGAACCTCAGAACCTCCGAACCCGCTTTCCGTCCTACGCTCCCGCCGCCGCCGTCGTCACCAACGGCTGGGTCAGCGAGAACTCTCCGGTGCTGTCGCCGAAGCTGTTGACGTCCTCGAGGCCGAGGTTGTGCAGCAGCGTCAGCATGACGTTGGCCATCGGCGTGCCGTCGGCGGCCTTCAAGTGCAGGTTGCCCTTCAGCATGCCGTTGCCGCGGCCGGCCAGGAAGAGCGGGCAGCGGCGGTGGTTGTGGACGTTGGCGTCGGCCATGGGCGAGCCCCAGAGCACGACGGTCTTGTCGAGCAGGCTCTGCTCGCCGTCCATCGTGGTCTTGAGCTTCTCGAGCAGGTAGGCCGCCTGGCTCACGCGGTACTTGCAGATCTTGTTGAACTCCATGATCCGGTCCTCGCGGTTGCCGTGGTGCGAGGCCGGGTGGAACGGCTGGTCCGATCCGCTCTCGGGGAACACGCGGTTCTGCGAGTCGCGGCCCGTCTTGAACGAGATGACGCGGGTCATGTTCGTCTGGAAGGCCAGCACCTGCAGGTCGAACATCAGGCGCATGTGCTCCGAGAACGAGTCGGGCACGCCCTTGGGGGCGTCGGGGAGCGCGCGCTCCTCGCCGCTGGCGTTCTGCGCCTCGATGGCCTGGATGCGGCGCTCGATCTCGCGCACGTTGTCCAGGTAGCGGTCCAGGCGCACGCGGTCGCTGGCGCCGAGGTCCTGCCGGACGTTGGCCACTTCGCCCTGGATCCAGTCGAGGATGCTGCGCCGGTTCTCGCGGCGGCTGGCCCGGTCCTTGGCCGACGAGCCGGCGCCGAACAGCATGTCGAACGCCACGCGCGGGTCGCGAATCATCGGCAGCGGCTCGTTGGGCGACGCCCAGCTGATGGAGTCGGTGTAGGCGCACGAGTAGTTGTAGGTGCAGCCACCGGCCTGATCCAGGTTCTCGATGCAGAACTGCATCGACGGCAGCGGCGTGTCCTGCCCGAAGCGCTGCGCGTAGAGCTGGTCCATGGAGGTGCCGGCCCAGATGTCGGAGCCCTGCGTCTGCTTGGGGTGGGCCTGGGTGAGGAACACCGCGCTCGACCGGAAGTGGTCGCCGCCAATCTCCGGCGCCGTGAACGCCTCGGCCATCCGGACGTCGGTGTTGCTGATGATGGTGAGGTACTCCCGGTACTGCTCGAGGGTGCTCAGCGGGTTCTCGGGCACGAGCGTGAAGTCGCTGCCCACCTGCTCGGGCGCGTACAGGAACTTGCCGGCCGCCAGGTTGTTGCAGCCGGCCAGGCCGTGCACCTCTTCGATGCACAGCAGCCGCGTGCGCTCGGCCGCCGGGGCCTTGGCGAAGACGCGGCCCGCGGGCACCATCGCATCGAGGAACGGCAGTGCCACGGTGGCCCCCATGCCGCGCAGGAAGGTGCGGCGGGCCATGTGTTTTCCTGTGATGAACGACATCGTCTCGATCTCCTCGTCCGGGGTTAGCGGTGGGCGACGGCCGGCGCCGTCTCCGTGGGCAGCACGGGCTCGGCCCGCTTCAGGCGGAACGCGTCGCTCTTCACGACGCCCATGATGAACGACGACAGCTTGTAGCCGTCGGCTTCGGCACTCCTCGCGATGGCGCGAATCGTCGGCTGGTCGAAGTACTCGGCGCGGCGGCCGAGCGCATAGGCGAGCAGGTTCTCGGTGAACGTGCGCACCAGCGGGACCGGCCGCTTCAGCAGCGCCTGCACCAGCTCGCCTGGCGTGTTCACGGGCGTGCCGTCGAAGTAGTCGCCGCGCGTGTCGAGCGGCATGCCGAACTCGCGCACCCGCCACTGCGCCGTGACGTCGTAGTTGTCGAGCGCCAGACCGATGGGATCCATCATCTGGTGGCACGCGTTGCACACCGCATTGGCGCGGTGCAGCTCCATCCGCTCGCGCGTCGTCAGGATCTTGCCGTTCCGCGCCCCCGCCGTGTCGTCCAGCGTGGGCACGTTGGGCGGCGGCGCCGGCGGCGGCGCGCCGATGAGCACTTCCATCACCCACTTGCCGCGCAGCACCGGCGAGGTGCGGTTGGCCAGCGAGGTCTGCACGAGGATCGCCCCCTGCCCCAGCAGGCCGCGGCGCGACTCGTCCGGATACTGCACCTTGCGGAACTCGTTGCCCGCCACACCAGGAATGCCGTAGTGCTGGGCCAGCCGCTCGTTCACGAACGTGTAGTCCGCGCGGTAGAGATCCAGCAGCGGGCGGTCCTCCTGGACGAGGTGATTGAAGAACATCACCGTCTCGCGCCGCATGGCGTCGGCGAGGTTCTCGTCGAAGTTCGGGTAGTAGTTCGGGTCCGGGTGGACCTTGTCCACGTCCTGCAGGCGCAGCCACTGCGCGGCAAACCGCTCGCCCAGCGCCTCGCTCCGCGGGTCGGCGAGCAGCCGGCGCGTCTGTGCCTCGAGCACGCGCAGGTCCGAGAGCTTGCCGGCGGCGGCCACCGACAGCAGCTCCTTGTCCGGCGGCGTGCCCCAGAGGAAGAACGACAGGCGCGAGGCCAGATCCATGTCGGCCACCCGGATCGTCGTGTTCGGGCGCGCCTCGCGGTCCCGCTCGATCCGGAAGATGAAGTACGGGCTTGCCAGGATGGCCTCGAGCGACGCCGTGATGCCCGCCTCGAAGCCGCTCTTCGCCGCCTTCTCGTAGAACGGCATCAGGCGATCCACTTCGTCCGCAGCCAGCGGGCGACGATAGGCCTCCGCGCCGAGCCGAGCGAGAATCTGCCGCGCGCACGGCCGCTCGTCGGCCGGGCTCGTCGGCCGGCACGAGAAAATCTTCTGCCGCGCCGGCGTGTCCGACACGCCCGTCGCCCGATACGGCCCGACGACGATGAGGTCGCGGAGGTGCGGGAGGGTGGTGATGCCGCTGCCGCCCGAGCCGCCGCCCGCGTACGACCAGCCGTGCGGCTTGATGAGATCCTCGTACGGCCCCTCGGTCCGCCGCACGAACGCGGCCGACACCTGGTGCTGCCCCGCCTTCACGAAGATGCGCTCGGTGCGCATCGGCGCCTGGCCCCGGCCGTCCGCGCCCGCCACCTGCGCCAGCTCGTAGTTGAGCAGCGCCACGCGCTCGCCGTCGACGGAGATGTCCACGTCCTCGAGCCGCGCGTTCTCGCCGGCGTTGAACGTCAGCGCGAACTCGTACTCGGCGTCGGCCGGGAAGATGTGTTTCACGACCATCCCGCCGCGCGTGCCGTAGGGCGCGCCCTCGACGTAGTCCCACGGGTGCTGGGACATGTAGCTGGGGTTGGTGTAGGTGGTGTCGATGGTGGGCGCCGTGCGATCCCCCACCGCCATGCGGCTGATGGAGGTCGCGGCGTTCAGGTACGCCTCGAGCAGGGTCGGCGAGAGCGCCTGCGCGTCGGCGATGTTGTCGAAGTTCGCGCTCTTGGTATCGAGCGGCAGCCAGTCGCCCGCGTTCACCTCGAGGGCGAGCATCTCGCGGATCGCGCGCTCGTACTCGGGCCGGTTCAGCCGCTGGAAGGTCCGTCGGCCGGGATTGGGCGACTTCGAGGCCGCGGTGTCGAGCGTGGTCTCCAGCGCCGCGATGAGCGCCGCGTGCGTGGCGGCGTCGGGACGCTGCGCGCCGCGCGGCGGCATCATGCCGGCCTGCAGCTTGACGATCATCTTCTCGGCCACCTCGGCGTGCTCGACCGCCTTCGCCACGTCGAACGACGCGAGCGACAGGCCGGCCGCAGGGCGCCGATCGTTGTGGCAGCCGGCGCAGTACTTCTTGATGACGCCGTTGTGATCCTGGGCGGGCGTACCGGCCGACGAGCGCATGGGCGCGGGCAGGCCCGCGCTCGGGGGCGTCTGCGCTGAAGCGCGCGCGGTGGGAGCCGTGGCGGCCGGGCGAGCCGTGCCGGATTGTGCAGCCTGCGCGGACACAGGGAAGCGCTCGGCCAGTGCGGCACTGACCACCAACCCAAGGCACGCGACACCGGTGCCGAGAACTGCCTTCGTACCACGCCTCATGTCGGCTCCACCCTCGGGATAAGGCTCTACCGTCCCCGCAATCTGCGCCAGGCGATTATACGCTCGTCCCGGCGAGATTGAGGCCGGTCCCGTCCTCGGAACGACGTCAGAAGTCGTCAAAAATCGTCTCTGAACGTCTCTGGGGGCTTGGGGCTTGGGGCTTGGGGCTTGGGAGGGGGCGCGGACGAGGCGGCTACTCGCGCAGGCGGCGCAAGGTGAGGCGGAAGGCGCGGTAGCCCGCCTCTGGGTCGTAGACGATGACGGGCATGAGGCGGCCGCGGATCTTGTGGGGGTTGGTCCGGGCGTAGGCCATCAGGGTGGTCGCCAGGGTCTCGCGCGAGCGGTGGCTCGGCTCGTCCATCGGGGCGGAGGTCAGCAGCTCGCTCAGCGACACGGCCCACGGCGCGCTCCAGAGCAGCGTGTCCACCACCTGGCCCTTCACCACGTTGTGCGAGAAGTTGAAGAAGAACGAGAGCGGCGAGTAGGCCTCGGCCGTGGGACGGAAGGCCTCGAACTCCGCCAGCAGGTCGGATTGGTACTGGAGGAAGTGATCCCGGAAGCGGCGGCGCTCCGCTTCGTGGGCCGCCAGCGACTGCGGGCCCGCCCCGACGAAGGCCCGGGCGTCGCCCGAGAGGCCGTTCAGCATCGACTCGACCACATCGCGCCGCGCCAGGACCGCGTGGCCTCCCTCGCGGATGCGGTGGTACTCGTCCATCAGCGTCGCCACGGCGAAGCAGAGCCAGGGGTAGTCCGCCACGTTGTCGTTCCGCATCAGCGAGGTGTCGCGGCCATAGGTGGCCTCGAAGCCGAAACGGAGGTGGCAGCCCATGCTCGCCCCGTGCCCGAGCGCGATGTTGGCGCGGTGACGGTGATTGAGCCCGCGCGTGCGGTCGAGCAGCAGGTCGTAGCCGTGCTCCTCTCGCTCGTAGTGTGCCGTCGCGATGAGCAGCAGCGTCTCCGCGTCGGCGCAGAACCGCTGGCCGCTCCCCCGCGGCCCCTGCAGCAGGGTGAGCAGATCGCCCACGCGATCCAAGTGCTCGTCCGCGTCGCCCTCGTCCCAGGCGCGCAGCGTCATGAGCGAGAGAACGTGCATGAAGTAGTAGTCGATGAGGACGGCCGGCACGACGGGGTCGAACCGGTCGCCGCCCCGCTGATCGATCAGGTAGTTGAGGACGTCCACCGGGATGGTGTCGGGGTTGACGTGATCCGCCACGCCGTCCCAGTCGTGCAGGGCGTGGAAGCCCTCGGCGCGGGTCAGCCGGTCGAAGTCGCGGACGGGCCGCGCCAGGTCGAGCGCGGCGTCGCCGAACTTCCAGACGTCGGTGCGAAGCGCCACGCGCAGCCGAACCAGTGCCGCCTCCACCGTGGGCGACGTGGACAGCTCGCGGACGACATCCTGGCGGAAGGGCCCCGCCAGGGCCTGTTCGAGGGCAGCGCAGACCTCGGCGAACGGAGCGGCCACGGAAGGGCGGGACATCGGGAGCATTGTAAGGGGGAGGGGTGCAGGGGTGCAGGGGCGCACAGGTGCAGGGGGGCACAAGGCGCAAGGGGCAGGCCGGAGCCTCGATTCCCAGCGTGAGCGTCCAGGCATGACCGCCGCGGGGATGAAGAGGCGCCGTTCAGCACACCCGCCCGCTACTGACGCTCAGCCACAATGCTCGACCGCCCGCCTCCCGGCACGTCTGCCCGCCCCGCCGTTGCGCCGCGGCCCCCTGCACCGATGCACCCTGCACTGGTGCACCTGATGCACCCGATGCACCCGATGCACCCGATGCACCCCTGCACCTTGCACCCGCCCCCGCACACCCGTGCCCCCTCGGCGCCGGTGCACCAAGTGCCTACTTGGCCTGCATCCCCGCGAGGTACTCCACGAGCGCGTCGATGCGGTCCCTCACGGCCTGCGGGCCCGCGTCGGAGGATCGTTCGAACGCATCGCCCCACACCGGCATGTCGCCGCCGCCGTGGCCCTTGACGCCCTCGCGGCCGTCGATGATCTTCGCCACCATCTCACGCGGGTAGGTGCCGCCGTTGTTCTTCGCCAGCAGCGTGAGATCGGCCGGGCGCCGCTTCAGCGAGTCGGCCAGCGGACCGGTGCCCTTGCCGTCGGCACCGTGACAGACGACACAGTAGGTGGAAAACAGGCCCGAGCCCGCCGGGATGGACTTGGTGGTGCCGGCTGGCTGCTGTGAGGCCGAAACGGGGACGACCCATGGAAGGGTGATGGCCGCTACCGCAAGCGCGGTAAGGGTCCAGAAAAGCCGGCGTGGCATGACGTAACCTCCAGACGAGTCGGCATGTCACCCGGGGCAGCGGCCCCGGCGGGGACGACTCGGTGCTCAGTGTAAAGGCAAATCAGGTGCCACGCATGAATCCGCCGCAAATCAGCGCCGGCCGGCGCCACGCCTCCGGCGGCGCCGGTTTCCCGGCAACGCCGAGGGGAGGCAGATGAACGCAGGGGCCGCAGATGAACGCAGAGGCCACAGATGAGCGCAGAGGCCGCAGATGGCCGCAGAGGCCGCAGATGGCCGCAGATGTCGCGGCCCCTGCGGCACCTGGCCTCCTACTGGATCAGGCTCGACGACACGCGATACTTCGACGGGCTGCCGGACTGGTTGATGACCTTGATGTGCACCATCTGCCCGGCCGTGACGTTGATAGTCACCGACTCGTTGGACGAGTTGCCCTGCATGTCCTGATCCGAGCGATCCACGGCCTCCGCGAAGTTGCGATCCGCGAACACCTCGAGCACGAGGTCGGCTTCGGTGCCCCCCTGCGGCCGGATGATGATGGCGAGTGCCCCGGCGGCGTTGGCCTTGAAGGAGAACCAGTCCCAGTTGTCGCCCGACTCAGGGTCCAGCGTGTCGTCGTGCGGCTTGCCCACCTGCAGCGCGCGTGCCTGGGCCGGCCGCCGGTCCGGATCCGCAGGCCGTGCAAACGGTGGAAACGCCAGGAACGCGCCTGCGATCTGGAAGGTGCTCGCATCGCCACCCTGCACGCGGACCCGCAGCTTGTAGGTCCCGGCCTCCCCGATGGTCGTCGAGAGCAGCTCGGTCCCCGACGATCCGTTCATGTCACGATCCGTGGTGCCGTCCGGGACCGTCTGGCCGTCCTCGTCCACGAGCTGCAGCACGAGGTCGCCGCTGCCCTGCACCGCCGCCGACAGCACGCCGGCGGACTTGGCCACGAAGGTGTATTCCGCCGGGGCATCGTCGGAGGCCTTGCCCTGCACGGGCGCGCCCATCGGCAGGGCCGTCTGGGCGAAGGCGGGCCCGGCCATCAGGGCCAGGGCAGTGGCGGGAAGGAGCAGACGCGGAAAAACGGACATCATGAGCACTCTCCTGAATCGGGGGTATCGGCAGAAGACTATAGCTGGTGCAGTTGCCGCCTTTGGATCAAATCGGCGGGCGCCGCGAAACGTCGCGCAGCGGCGTGCGGGATTCGGCAGCCATCGCCTCCCGCTCGAAGACGTTGTCGTAGTAGAAGTGGCCGCCGCGCATCGCCGCCCAGGCACTGGCCGCAACATAAGCCGGCACGAACAGGGGCCCCCATCGCTCGTACTGCCGAACGTGGACGCGCTCGTGCGCCCGGGTGTGTGCGAGCGCCTGCGCGTCGCGGCCGAGTACGACGTGGCCGAGCGTGATCGCCGTGGCGCCGCCGCGGAGCGGCACGAGGTGGGTGAGGGCCCACCTGACCATGGGGCCGCTCGCCTCGATCACCCCGCCCACCACCCTGACGCGCCCGCGGCGGAGCGCCATCAGGACCAGCGCCAGACCGAGGAGCGTCGTCGGCGACGCCCAGAGATAGCGCACCACGGGCTCAGCCCTTGAAGCGCTCGAGCCGGTACGCGGCCAGCGAATCTACCCGCACGCCGTCCAGGATCTCCGTGGCCGCCAGCCGGCCGACGAGCGGGCCGAGCGTGACGCCGCTGTGCATGACGGCAACGTAGACGTCCGGGCGCCCGGGCGCGAAACCCACGATGGGGAATCCGTCCGCCGGCATCGGCCGGAAGCCCCGGGTCATCTTCTCCACCGTCGCCTTCCCCAGTTCCGGCAGCACCGACGCCATCCTCTGCAGATGCCGTTCCCCGGCCTCGCGGCTGGTGTCGCCGCCACCGCTCGCGAAGTCGCTGCCAGTGACGATGCGGCCGTCGGGCTTCTGCTTGATATTGCCCATCGGTGCGAGCGCCACGCGGTCGATGAGGCGCGGCGCAGGCCTCACGTGCACCAGCACGCCGGGCGCGTCCTTCAGCGGGACACGGACGCCGGCCATGGCCGCCACGCGCGGCGTGTCCGTTCCGCACGCCACCACCAGCACGTCTGCCTCGATGTCGCCCTTCGTCGTGCGCACCGCGCGCAGCCGCCCACCCGCCAGTTCCAGTGCCGTCACCTCGGCGGGGTACTCCACGCGGGCACCATTCATCTGCGCCTTCTTCACGACCATCCCGGTGACGCCGACGGGGTCGATGTGCGCCTCGTCCTCCCAGTGTGCCGCCGCCACCAGCGGGCCCGGCACCAGGCGCGGCTCGAGCGCCCGCAAGCCGGCGGCATCGATCTCGCGTACGCCGTAGCCCCATTGCCGGAAGTCCCGGATCTGCGCGCGGAGCTCGGTGCCGCGCGTGTCGTCCGCGCGCCATTCCACGCTGCCACCCCACACCAGGGGCAGCGTGCCGCTGAACTCGCGGTCCAGCTGGCGCCACGCCTGGAGGCCCATCCGGCTCAGGTTGAAGTAGTCGCGCGGCCGCTTCTTCGCGTTGATCCACGCAAACGAGTTGGCGGTGGCGCCGGCCCCGGGCTGGGCACGCTCGACGAGCGTGACCTCGGCACCGCGTGTCACGAGTTGGTATGCGATGTTCGCGCCGATGATGCCGCCGCCCGCGACGACGACCCGGCGGGGCGCCTGCGCGAGGGATGGTACGCCGGCCACGGCCAGCCCGGCGAACAGCTCCAGGACGGTACGTCGATGCATGACGGTTACCCTTCGGGCGTATCATGCCCCGATGAGCGCCACCAATCCACTGCTCGCGCCCGTCAACGGCGCCGTCCAGCACGAGGTCGCTGGTGTCCGCGTCGACATCGCGCCGGCCGGGGCGGGCCGCATCAAGCGCATCATCTACCCCGCCGGCTTCCGCTGGTCCCGTGACATGAAACCGGTCAGCGGCACCGCGCACTGCATGTTCGCGCACGTGGGCTTCCTGTTGCAGGGACAGGTCCACGTGGACTACCCCGATGGCTGCACGGCGGAGTTCCGTGCGCCGCAGGTGGTGACCATCGAGCCCGGCCACGACGCCTGGGTCATGGGCAGCGAACCTGCCATCCTCATCGAGTTCGACTTCAAGGAGGAGACGGCCCGCCGGTTCGGCCTGGCCGGCCGGCACGTGCACGTGCCGGATCCCGTCGATTGAGAGAAGCGAGAAGTGAAGAGTGAGAAGCTCGGGGTAACGAGGAGTGCGTGCGACGTCGCGCGTTGGTGTTGCTGTCGCTGGTCTTTCCGTGGCTGATTGGGGCCTCGGCCCAGGAGCCGCCCGCCCCCGATCCGTTCGCGGCGTTTCGCCCGTGGATTGACATCACCGCCGGCGAGCGCGCGCGGGCCGATCGTGGAGAGACCGTCGTCCGCGTCCTGCCGTCGCGCGGCAAGGAGGTGGCGGTGCTGGCCCTTGCCTCCATCAGCGTGTCGCCTGAGGTGTTCGTGGCGCGCTTCCACGACATCGAAGCGCTCAGAACCAGCTCTTTCTCTCCCGTCACACGACGGTTCTCGAGCCCGCCTCGCCTTGCGGACCTGGCTCGCATGAGCCTGCCGGCCGAGGATCTGGCGGCGATCCGGCGCTGCCGCCCGGGCGCCTGCGACGTGAAGCTCTCGGTCGCCGAGATCGCGAGGCTGCGCGCCATCGCCGATGCCGCTCCGCCAGACGACGAGGCGCTTCGGCGAGCGTTCCGGGAGGTGGTGCTCGAGCGCGTGACGCGGTACCTGGCGGAGGGGTTGGGCGCACTTGCCCCGTACGGCGACAAGCCCGAGCAGGTGCGCACGGCGGATGCGCTCAAACGGCTGGTGGAGCGCTCGCCCTATCTTTCCGCTCACGCGCCCTCCCTGGTCGAGTTCCTCCTCGACGACGCGCGCGCGGCGGTGGAGGAGCGCGACTCGTTCCTGTACTGGGCGGAGGAGCGGTTTGGCGGCCGGCCGGTCCTGAACGCGACACACGTGGACATCATCCGGACCGATCCGGGCGCGGGGCTCCCCGTCGTGATGGTGGCGGGCAAGCAGCTGTTCGCGACGCACTACAACAACGCGTCGCTCGGGCTCACGTGCCTGGTCGGCCGGGGCCCGCAGTACCTGCTCTACGTCAACCGCACGGAAGTGGACTTGCTCGGCGGCCTCTTCGGCGCCTTCAAGCGGGCCATTCTCGAGGGGCGGGTCAGGAACGAGGCTGGCGCGATCGTGGCCGGCCTTCGCGCGCGCATCCAGGCAGGGGCGCCGGGGCTCTCGCCATGACGCAGTGGGACCGCGGCGATCGCATCACGGTCTCCCTCACCGGCGACGTGATGACCGGGCGGGGCGTGGATCAGCTGTTCACGCACGCGTCGGCCCCCCGGCTCTTCGAGCCGTTCGTGCGGGACGCGCGCGAGTACGTCGCGCTGGCCGAGCGGAAGAACGGGCCGATTGCCCGCCCCATCGCCTACGACTACATCTGGGGCGACGCGCTCGGCGAGTGGCGGGCATCCGCGGCCGACGCACGCATCATCAACCTCGAGACTTCGATCACCACCAGCCCCGACCACGATCGCGGCAAGGAGATCCACTACCGGATGCACCCGGCCAACGTGGCGTGCCTGCGCGCCGCGTCGATCGACGTGTGTGTCCTGGCCAACAACCACGTGCTCGACTGGGGACGGGCGGGTCTCGAGGAAACGCTCGACACGCTCGAGCGCTCCGGGCCCCGGGTGGCGGGCGTCGGCCGCGACCGGGCCTCGGCCGAGGCTCCGGCCATCATCGGCCTCCCCGGCGGGCGGCGCGTGCTCGTCTACGCCTGCGGCAGCGAGGACAGCGGCATTCCGCGGACGTGGGCGGCCGGCGATCGGCGGCCAGGCGTGAACCTCGTGCCCGACCTCTCGCCGGGCACGGCCCGGACGCTCGGCGCGCGCGCCGCCCACGGCAAGCGTCCCGGCGATATCGCGGTCGTGTCGGTGCACTGGGGCAGCAACTGGGGCTACGACGTCCCCCCGTCGCACGTCGCCTTCGCTCACGCGCTCGTGGACGCCGGGGTGGACGTCGTGCACGGCCACTCGTCGCATCATGCGAGGCCGATCGAGATCTACCGGGACCGGGTCGTTCTCTACGGCTGCGGCGACTTCATCAACGACTACGAGGGCATCGAGGGCTACGAGCAGTACCGTGGGGACCTGTCGCTGATCTACCTCCCCACGCTGGACGCACGGACCGGCGCGCTCGTGAGCCTGCGCCTGGTGCCAATGCGCATCGCGCGGATGCGCCTGCAACGGGCCTCGCCCTCCGAGGCCGCCTGGCTCGGCGAGACCCTGGGTCGGGTGAGCGCGCCCTTCGGCACGAGGGTGACGCTGGACCCGGACCACCGCCTGTCCGTCACCGGAAACCCGGCAGCACGAGGTCCCATCGAGCCGGCCGCGCGCTGATTTGCCGCCGGCCCTGGCTGGCAAGGCCCTTGAATGGCATCGAAATGGAGGGGTCCGCCCATGGCCCACAAGAAGCTCTCCTTCCGTTCCGAGGCTCGCGAAAAGGTGCTGCGCGGCGCCACGGCCCTGGCCGATGCGGTGCGCGTGACGCTGGGGCCCAAGTCGAAGTCCGTGCTCATCGGCAAACGCTGGGGCCGGCCCATCGTGTGCAACGACGGGGTGACCATCGCGAAGGAGTTCGACCTCGAGGACCCGGAGGAGAACCTCGGCGCGCAGATGCTCCGGAGCGCCGCGGAGCGCACGGGCGAGCAGGTGGGCGACGGCACCAGCACCGCGACCGTGCTGGCGCACGCGATGCTCGCCGACGGCATCCGGAACATCGCCGCCGGCGCCAGCGCCATCGACATCAAGCGCGGGCTCGATCGCGGCGTGCGCGCCGCCGTCGCGGCGCTGGCCGAGCTGTCGCGCCCCGTACAGAGCCTGAAGGAAAAGGCACAGGTCGCGACCATCTCGGCCCACAACGACCCGACCATCGGCGACATGGTGGCCGACGCCATCGAGCGCGTCGGTGCGGAGGGTGCCGTCACCGTCGAGGAGGCCAAGGGCACCGAGACCGTGCTGGAGGTGGTGGAGGGGCTGCAGTTCGACCGCGGGTACCTGTCGCCCTATTTCGTCACCGAGCCGGAGAAGATGCGCGCCGTGCTGGACGATCCGTTCGTCCTGCTCTACGAGAAGAAGATCAGCAACCTCAAGGACCTGCTCCCGCTGCTCGAGCAGGTGGTGAAAGCCGGCACGCCGCTGCTGGTGGTGGCCGAGGACGTGGAAGGCGACGCGCTGGCCACGCTGGTCATCAACAAGCTGCGCGGGGTACTCACCGCCGTCGCGGTGAAGGCGCCGGGGTTCGGCGACCGGCGCAAGGCGATGCTCGAGGACATCGCCATCCTCACGGGTGGGCACCTCGTCGCCGAGGAGCTCGGCGCGCGCCTCGAGCACGTCGGGCTCGAGGACCTCGGCCGCGCCAAGCGCGTCATCATCGACAAGGACGCCACCACCATCATCGGCGGCGCCGGGGCGAAGGAGGCCATCGAAGGCCGGTGCGTCGAGCTGCGCCACCAGATCGAGACGATCACCTCCGACTACGACAAGGAGAAGCTGCAGGAGCGGCTGTCGAAGCTGACCGGCGGCGTCGCGGTGGTGCGGGTAGGGGCGCCGTCCGAGGCCGAGATGAAGAGCCGCAAGGAAGCCTTCGAGGACGCCATCAGCGCCACGCGTGCGGCGGTGGCCGAGGGGGTCGTGCCCGGGGGCGGCCTGGCGCTGCTGCGTGCGATTCCCGCCGTCGAGGCGGTGGCCGACAGCGTCACCGGCGACGAGCGGACCGGCGTGCTGGTGCTGCGGCGCGCGCTGGAGACGCCCGCGCGCCAGATTGCGGAGAACTCGGCCGTCGATGCCGGCGTGGTGGTCAAGGAGATGCGCGCGGGCACCGGCGCGTACGGCTTCGACGCCTCGAAAGGCACGTACGTGGACCTGGTCGAGGCCGGCATCATCGACCCCACCAAGGTGGTGCGCCTCGCGCTCGAGAACGCCGTGTCGGTGGCAAGCGTGCTGCTGCTCACCGAGGCCACTCTGACGGAGATCCCTGAGAAGGAGACGCCTGAGCGGGCCGCGGTGCCGGAGATGTAACGGGGACGCGGGGGCCTCAGCCCCGGCCTCACTTCCTGAGCAGCGCGCGGAACCCCGCCAGGTCCCGTGTGTTCGCGATGTCGGACGCCGTGCACCACCCGCGCCTCGCCTGGTCCACGCCGTAGGCCATCCACCGCAGCTCGTCGGTCCGATGCGCGTCAGTGCTGATCACGAGCTTCACGCCGGCCTCCCGCGCCATCGCGATGTGCAGGTCGCTCAGGTCCAGCCGCTCGGGCTGGGCGTTGACCTCGAGCAGGACGCCGTAGTCGCGCGCGACCTTCACGATCTCGGCCATGTCCACCGGGTAGGGCTCGCGCCGGCCGAGCAGGCGGCCGGTCGGGTGGCCCAGCACGTGGACACGCGGATGCTTCAGGGCCGTGACGATCCGCCGCGTCATCTGCGCCTTCGTCAGGTTGAACTTCGAGTGCACCGACACGACCACGAGATCGAGCTCGGCCATCGTCTCTTCGTCCAGGTCCAGCGCGCCATCCTCCAGGATGTCCACCTCGGCGCTCTTGAGGATCACCGGCGTCGCATGCGCCTTCTGCACGCGCTCGATCTCGCGGGCCTGCTTCCGGAAGCCCGCGCGGCCCATCCCGCCCGCCACCCGCACCGCCTGCGTGTGGTCGGTGATGGCGATGTACTCGTATCCACGCTCGGCGCAGGCGCGCACCATGTCGGGCAGCGCCTGGCGCCCGTCGCTGTACACGGTGTGCATCTGCAGGTCGCCGCGGATGTCGGTGAGCTCGACGAGGCGCGGCAGCGCCCCGCGTTCGGCCGCCTCGATCTCGCCGCGGTCCTCGCGCAGCTCGGGCGGGATGTACGGCAGCCCCACCGCGCGGAAGACCTCGGCCTCGCTGCGGCCGCCAATCCGCCGCGACCCGCGGAAGACGCCGTACTCGTTGACCTTCAGCTTCCGGCGCACGCCACGCCGCCGGATCGCGATGTTGTGCGCCTTCGATCCGGTGAAGTAGTGGAGCGCGGCGCCATAGGAGGCCTGCGGCACGAGCCGGAGATCCACCTGCAGGCCGGAGCGCAGCCGCACCGCGCAGCGCGTGGGCCCCTCGGCCATCACCTCCTCCACGTCGGCGAAGTGGACGAAGCGATCGGCGGCTTCCGACCCGCGTGACACCGCCACGAGGATGTCCACGTCGCCCACGGTCTCGGAGCGGCGGCGCATGCTCCCCGCGATCTCGACTTGCCGCACGCCTGGCGCCGCGCGGAGCGCTTCGACCAGCGGGTGGACGTACGCCTCGGCTTCCGCGAGCGGAAAACGGCCGCCTCGCGCCTGGTCCTGCTGGAGGCCCTTGAGGATGGTCTGCTCGATCGTGGGGCCAATGCCGGGCAAGGTGGACAGCGTCCCCGCGCGCGCCGCCCGCTCGAGCCCTGCGAGCGTGCGAACGCCCAGCTTCTCGTAGATGAGCCTCGCGCGTTTGGGTCCGACGCCCGGCAGTCGCAGCATGGCGACGAGGCTTTCCGGCGTCTTGCGCGTGAGCTGTCCGAGCAAGGGCAGGCGGCCCGTCTTCGCCAGGTCCGTGATCTTCCCGGCGAGGTCGGCGCCAATGCCCGGCAGTGCCTCGAGGGCGCCGGGATCCGAGGCCAGCAGGTCCGGCACCGGACGCTCCAGCGCGCCGACCGTGCGTGCCGCCGTCCGATACGCGCGCACCCGAAAGGGGTTGGCGCCTCGGATCTCGAGCAGGTCGGCGACCTCGTCCAGCGTCCGGGCGATCTCGATGTTCTCCACGGCGGTCGGTCGGCGGGCCGATTGTAGGCCCGGCCGGGTCGGATGTCGATGCCTCCGTCCTTCGGTGGGATACAATCCGCCGCCGTGTCCCGCACCATTGCCCCCCCGCGTGTCCTCAACGTGGACGACCTCCGCCGCGAGGCGAAGCGGCGCCTGCCGCGGATGGTCTTCGATTACATCGACGGTGGCGCCGATCGCGAGATCACGCTCCGCGAGAACACCCGCGCCTACGACGACGTGCTGTTCCGGCCCCGTTCGGCGGTGGCCACGCGCCAGGTCGACCTCTCCACGACGGTGCTCGGCACGCGGCTCGAGCTGCCGTTCATGCTCGCACCGGTCGGCAGCAGCCGGATGTTCCACCCGCGCGGCGAGGAGTGTGCCGCGCGCGCCGCCGGGAAGGCCGGCACCGGCTACATCCTCTCCACGCTCTCGGGCTGCCGGCTGGAGGACGTGAAGGCCGCCACGACCGGTCCGGCGTGGTACCAGCTCTACCTCGTGGGCGGCCGCGACGTGGCGCTGCGGACCATCGCGCGCGCGAAGGCGGCGGGCTACAAGGCGCTGGTGGTCACCATCGACACCCCGGTGGCGGGCCTGCGCGAGCGCGACCTGAAGAATGGGACGAAGGAGCTGATCTCGCGACGCCTCTTCGAGATGCTGCCCTACCTGCCCCAGATGCTCACGCGCCCGCGCTGGCTGGCGGCGTACCTCGGCGATGGCGGCCTGATGAAGTTCCCCAACATCGTCCTGGACGACGGCCCGATGGCGTATGCGGACGTCGGCGCGGCGCTCGAGCAGTCGATGGTGTCGTGGGACGACTTCCCGTGGATTCGCGACGCATGGCAGGGTCCCATCGTGGTGAAGGGCGCACACACGGCCGACGATGCGCGGCGCGCGGTGGACGTGGGGGCGGCGGCCGTGGTCGTGTCGAACCACGGGGCGCGGCAGCTCGACACGGTGGCGCCGACGATCAAGGTGCTGCCCGAGGTGCTGGCTGCCGTGGGCGGACAGGTGGAAGTCCTGCTGGACGGAGGCATCCGCCGCGGCAGCGATGCCGTCAAGGCCCTCTGCCTGGGCGCGCGGGCGGTGCTCGTCGGGCGGGCCTATGCCTATGGCCTGGGCGCCGCCGGCGAGGCGGGGGTGGCGCGCGCCATCGAGATCCTGCGGGCCGACATCGTCCGGACGTTGAAGCTGCTCGGGTGCGGGGCGGTCAGTGCGCTCGACGGCTCGTTCGTGGATACGAGGGGGTGGAGGTAGAGGCGGGTGCAGGGTGCAGGGGTGCAGGGGTGCAAGGGGTGCAAGGATGCAGGGCTTCGGCCGTGGTGAGCTGCGCCGGCCGACGAAATCCTTCGCTTTGTCCGGCATCCTACCGGGCATGAACGGCGCACCCGCGAAACCAGCGTCGGGAGACGATCGTCAATCCGTACAGGAGGTCATATGACACCGTCCCCACGACGCGGATTCCTTCAGGTCCTCACGCTCGCGCTGCTGCTCGCCCTGGGCGCCCAGGTGGCGACAGCGGCCGCCCAGACTGCTGACGACAAACGGCGCATCGACGATATCCGCATCGCGCTCCTCCGCCTGCCCTACTACGGCGTATTCGATTTCCTTTCGTTCACGTACGAGAAGGGCACGGTGACCCTGAAGGGCTTCGCCTACGCGAACAACCTGAAGGACGACGCGGAGGCGGCGGTGAAGCGCGTGCGCGGCGTGGACACGGTCGTCAACGAGATCGAGGTCGCGCCGGCGTCATTCAACGACGACCGGATTCGTCGCGACGCGTTCTACCGCATCTACACGGACGACTTCCTGTCCCGATACTCACCCGGCGGCGCCCGCGGCGCCTATATCGACGCGGTCGAGTTCACCCGCTATCCGGGCACGCAGCCTCTCGGGAACTACCCGATCCACATCGTGGTGAAGGGCGGGCGCATCACGCTGCTCGGCATGGTGAGCAACGACTCGGACAAGCAGATCGCGGCCGTGCGTGCCCGGGAGGTGACGGGCACCTTCGCCGTCGAGAACGAGCTCATCGTCGAGAAGAAGGGGAAGTAGTAGGATCGGCCCTCCCCCCCGGCTGTAACGTTCGGGCTCGCCGTCGCACCAGTTGGACGCGCCCCGGCCCCGTGCCGGCGGCGCGACCAGGGAGGGCATCATGCGACACCTCGCGCTCGTCGTCGGGCTGGCGGTGCTTCTCGCGCCTGCGCGCATCGGGGCCGACGCGCAGATTGCCGAGTGGATCGGCGAGTACGCGATGGTCCACGACGGCCACCAGGGCACGCTGCGCATCGTGGACTCCAAGCGCGACTGTGCCGGCAGCCCCTGGTGCCACCTGGTCGTCGCGTATGCCGGCGCGGACGGGGTGAGGCATCCCGCCCGCATCCTCGGGATCGACCAGGCATTCCAGCACATGATCCTGGAGATCGCATTCCCGGGGAACCGGCAGCGCTTCGACGCCTACCTGTTCAGCTGGGACAAGACGCGCATGGCGGGCACGACGGTGTGGGGCGGGCGCACCTTCGGGTTCTACGCCGTCAAGCGGGCCGCGGCCGTGGACGTCAGGGCGATTCGCGAGCGACGCGGTGTGGCGGTTGCCAGGCCCGACATCACCGTCATCGACCCTCAGGCACCAACGCCAGGTCCATCGCCGTCTCCCCCTTCGCCGCCCGCCGTTACCATCACGGCAGACGGGTCCATCGAGACCGCCATGCCGGACGGCAGCAAGCGGCTCACGCGGCCAGGCGTCTGCGGCTGGACGATGGTGTTCCCGGACGGGAAGCGGAGCACGGTCAGCTGCAACCAGGTCCAGCCGGCCACGCCCCCCATTCCCGATGGCGCCAGCGCCGCATGGCTCGACGCGCACGGCGCGTCGCTGCTCGACATCGCGCGAGGGCTGCTGGGCGGCAACGCCGCCTCGATCGACAACTACCTGAGCACCGCCGAAACGGGCCAGCCGGGAATATACGACCGGATTCGCCTGCGGACCGATCTCATCGCCAAGCTCACGGCGCCCATGTGATGGAGGTGCACCGGATGGTCCCCGTGCGAAAGCTCCGGCCCGCGTGGGCCGCCTCCATGTTCGTGCTGTTGGCCAGCCTGGCCAGTGCCCAGGGCGCCGCGCCCCCGTCCTCGCCTGGCGGACAGGCACAGGCCCCGCCCGCCCCGGCCGCGCGCGTCGTCTCCCGGAACATCCAGCCGGATGGCACCATCGAGCTCACCTACTCTGACGGCTCCAAACGCCGCGTGGCGCTCGACTCCCCCGCGGCGTCCGGCGGGGGCTCCGGCGCCTCGGAGGCGGCGTCTCCCGTCGCCCCGCCCGAGTGGCTGAAAGATCCCGCCACGAACCAGGCCTTCCTCGATGCGATGGGCGAGTACTACCGGTACCGTGCCTCGGGCCTGCGGCACCGGAGCCGCGTGTTCGAGTGGCAGCTGCTGTCGTCGAAGTTCATCTTCGTCACGGTGTTGATGCTGGTCGGCGCTGGCATGGTGTTCGCGGCCATCCAGTTTCGCGTGGGCTTGCGGAGGCCGAAAGGCGAAGCGGCCGCGGGCACGACGGCGGCGCCAGAGGTGGCCACGCAGATCGACCTCTCCGCCACGAGCGTCAAGGTGAGCTCGCCCGTGCTGGGCGTCATCATCCTGGTCATCTCGCTGGCGTTCTTCTATCTCTACCTGGTCTACGTCTATCCCATCAGCGAGATCCTGTAGGGGCCAGGGGTCAGGAACCAGCTCCTCGTCGGGGCGCGTCCAGCGGTCTGCCTAGTGCGCGGGATCGGGCGGGTGCTGGCGCAGCTTGAAGCGCTGCGTCTTGCCCGTCGCCGTCTTCGGCAGCTCGGAGAGAAAGCGGACCCACCGCGGGCGCTTGTACTCGGCCAGCCGCGACCGCACCCACTGCTGCAGCTCGATGGCGAGCTCGGGGCTGCCCTCGACCCCGGGCCGCAGCACGACGTACGCGGCAGGCTTGACCAGCCGATCGTGATCCGGGTGCCCCGCCACGGCGCACTCCTTCACCGCCGGGTGCTCGAGCAGGATGTTCTCCACCTCGACGGGGCTCACCCAGATGCCGCCGACCTTCAGCATGTCGTCCGAGCGGCCCGCGTACCAGAAGTACCCATCCTCGTCCTGGTGGTACTTGTCCCCGGTGCGGATCCAGTGGCCCTCGATGGTTGCCTTCGTCTTCTCGTGCTGGTTCCAGTAGAAGGCGCAGGTCGAGTCGCCCTTGATCAGCAGGTTCCCCACCTCGCCGCACGGCACGGGCCGGCCCTCGTCGTCCACGATGCGCACCTCGTAGCCCTCGACCAGCAGGCCGCTCGATCCGGGCCGCACGCGTCCGGCGCGGTTCGAGATGAAGATGTGAAGCACCTCGGTGGAGCCGATCCCGTCCAGGATCTCCACGCCAAACCGCTGGCGGAACCGCTCGAACAGGACCGGCGGGAGCGCCTCGCCTGCCGAGACGCCCTGGCGGATGCTGGAGAGATCGAAGTCGGGGCCCTCGTCGCGGTGCTGAGCCAGGAGCATGCCGTAGTTGGTGGGAACCGAGAAGAACAGCGTGGGCCGGTGCCTCTCGATGACGGCGAAGACGTTGGCCGCGGTGGGCGCGCCGGGCCACAGGATGGTCGTGGCGCCGACGCCCAGCGGGCAGTAGCCGCCGTTGCCCAGGCCGTAGGCGAAGAACAGCCTGGCCACGCTGAAGCAGCGGTCCGCCTCCGACATTCCCAGCACGTTCCGTGCGTAGAGCTCCGTGCACACCCGCATGTCGTGCTGCAGGTGCACGCACCCCTTTGGCGCCCCCGTGCTTCCCGATGAGTACAGCCAGAACGCCGCATCGTCCTTCGACGTCGGCTCCGCGTCGAACGAGGGCTCGCCATCGGCGAGGAGGGCATCGAAGCCGACCTGTCCTTCCGCCGCGCGGGCTTCTCCCCCGGCCACGACGATGTGGCGCAGTCGCGGCCGGCGCTCCGGCGAGATTCCCGCGAGCAGATGAAGCAGGCCCTCGCCCACAACGGCGACCCGCGCGCGAGAGTCGTTCAGCACGTACTCCACGTCGGCGGAGGTCCACAGCGTGTTCACCGGAACGGGCACGGCGCCGACCTTGATGGCGCCGAAGAACGCGTAGAGGAATGCGGGGCCATCCGGCATGAGGAGGACGACACGCTCTTCGATGCGGACGTCCAGCCTGGCCCTGAGGGCACTGCCGGCGCGGCTCACGCGTTCAGCCAGTTCCGCGTAGGTGACGCGCTCGTCCCCGCACTCGATGGCCACCTTCGAGCCGCGGGCCTCCCGGAGGTGGCGATCGATGAAGTAGTCGGCAGCGTTGAACGTGTCGGGGATGGTCATCGGCGCCTCGAGCCCGGGTATTGGACCCGAACCCGGGCGCCTCGCGCAACCAGCCGGGCGCGGGCTACTTCAGCACGCCGACCATGGGAACACCGTCGGCAGACGGCATCTCGAAGCCCAGCAGCCGCGCGATGCTCGGCGCAATATCGATCTGGCGCACGAGCGGCAGGGGCACGCCCTGGCGGATGCCGGCGCCCGAGGCGATGAAGCCGGTGTGCATGCGCGTCTCCGTCGGCAGGAACCCGTGTGCGCCGCGCCTCGTCGTTGCGACGAGCACCGAATCGCCCGCCACGCCGTCGGACACGTAGTAGCCTTCGGCCGGCTCGATGAAAAACGCGGCCTCCGGATAGGCGCCGTGGGTGTCGAGCTCGGCCCGGGTCACCACGCGGAAGATGCCGCGATAGCGCGACGCGGCCAGCTCCGAGAAGCGCTGCTCGATGCGCGCGGCCAAGGCGGTGTCCCCGGGATCCCTCAGGCGGATGGCGGTGGCATGCGCCGCGGCCTGCCACTCGGCCACGCGCCCGCGTGCGTCGGTCTTCAGCCACCCACCCTCGCGCAGCACGACGTTCGGCTGGATGAGCGTGTGCACGCGCGAGAAGCCGTGATCGCCCGAGACGATGAAGGCCGTCCGCGCGCGGATGCCGGCCTCCTCCGTGGCGCGCACGATCGCGCCGACGTGCGCGTCGATCCGCTGGATGGCGTCCCGTGCCGCGGGCGAGCCCGGGCCGTCCGCGTGCTGCGCCGAGTCGGTCTCCATCAGGTGGATCATCAGCAGGTTGGGCCGCTCGGTGCGGATGATGCGCGCCGCCACGGCTGCGGTGAATCGATCCCGCTGCACGGCGATGCGGTTGTCGGTCTCACCGAAGCCGCCGAGGTCGTGCACCACCGCGTCCACCAGTCCCGGCGTGGAATCCGCGCGAGCCCGCGCCAGCCACGTGGAGTCCGGCGGCGCCTGGTTGGACTCCGGGAAGAGGACGTCCATCCGCGCGCCCACCGTGACGGGCCACGATGCGCCCGCGGTCTTCAACCCGCGGGCTGTCGCGAGGTCCCAGATGGCCGGCACCTTGACGGCCGCGTTCTCGTAGTACCAGCGCGTCGATCCGGCCGGAGGATCGAACATCGTGTTGCTGACGATGCCGTGCCGCGCCGGGCTGGTGCCGGTGGCGAGCGAGGTGTGCGAGGGATAGGTCATCGAGGGGTGGCTGACGAGCACACCCTCCGCCGCCGAGCCCGTGTCGCGAAGCGCGATCAGGTTCGGGAGGTGCAGGCCCTCCCGCGACGGGTCCAGGTACATCGCGGGCCGGAACCCGTCGATGGAGATGACGATGACGTGGTCCGCCGGGCGCTGCTGGCCGGCGGGCGCGCCCGCCGCAGCCAGTACGGCGAGGCTGCACGCGACGACCAGCAGCGCGCGGCGCGTCATCCGGTGAACCTACTCGGAGGCCGGGACGTCGGCCGTCAGCTCGCGCTCGGCGAGCAGCCAGAAGTCCATCTCGCTGCCCGCGCCGCGGTGCTCGAGCGAGAGGAAGTAGGCGCGGATGCGGATGTCCTCGTCGGTGACCACGCGGCGGGCCCGGACGGGCTCGGGCGCCGACGCCGGCACGGGTGCGGCGGCCTGTTCGACCGGCTCGGATCGCGTCGGGACCGCCACCGGTGCCCGGGTCGTGGCCGGGCGCGGCGTGCGTGGTGCTGCGGCCTTCTTCGCGCGAGGCGCCCTGACGGTCGCGGCCTTCGGATCGGCTGGGGTCTTCCCCTGGATGCCGGTTGGCGCTGCGGCCTTCACGGCGGCGGCCGCCTGCGCGCTTCGCTGGCGTGGCGCGCGAACCGCCTCGGCCTTCTGTTCCTGCGGGGTAGTGGATGAGGATGAGGGAGAACTGGTACGGCTCGAACGGGATGATTTCTTCGATGTCACGACGATCCTATCCTTGTGCTACGCGGTGGGCGGTTTACGGATTTGCCCACCGCGATCGTAGCACTGGGGGGTGACAGGCGCGCAACATCGCCCGCTCAGGGCGTGACGGCGCAGACCATTACCAGGTCGTAGGTGGCCGCATAGCCATTCGTGTTCGTGACCTGGACAATCCAGGTGTCGGCGTTGGCGGCGTAGCTCTCGAGGACCCGGAGGTTCAGGAGGTCGTTGCCCGAGACGTTCGTCCAGTTCACCCCTCCTGACAACACCGAGAGTCCGGACGGACAACCAGCCCCGAAGGTGCAGGCGTTGCTGGCGGGACACGAGGCAGCCGTCGTCGTCCGCTGGTAACCCAGCACGCCGCTGGGCCCCTGCACGCCCTGTGGCCCCTGAGGCCCGGGCGGTCCCTGGGGTCCGGTGGCGCCCGTGGCGCCCGTCACACCGGGCACGCCCTGCGGCCCCATGGCTCCCTCGGGTCCCGGCGACCCCGGCGGCCCCATGGGACCAGCCGGCCCCGTCGCGCCTTCCGGTCCGGCGGGCCCTGCAGGTCCGGGCGGTCCCATGGGGCCCTCGCTCCCGGGCTCACCCTGCGGCCCTGCGGCGCCCACCGTGACCATGGTCAGCGCGCTGCCCTGCGCCCCCTGCACCGTGACGAGATAGCTGCCGGGATCGATGCCCTCCGGCAGCGCCATCACGATGTAGTTGTCGCCCGACGCGGCGATGGGCAGCGGGTAGCCGGCGTAGATCAGGCGCGGCGAGGGGCCGAAGCCGCTCCCGAAGATCACGACCTGCCCATTGGCCGTGTCGACGTGGGTGGAATGGACGACGGGCTGAGCCCAGGCTGGTGAGGAACCGAGCAGGACAAGGAACGTGAGAGCGGACACGAGACGATGCGACACGAAGCGACCTCCACTGGCCTAAGCGTCAGCGGAGGGCAATGTCCCTCAGCCCGGGGAAACGGGTTCGCTACGTTCCTGGCGGCGCCAGCTGCACGCCGCGTGCGTCCAGCGTCGTGCCTGTCGCGCGGCGCAGCGCCGCCGCCGCGGTGTTGAGGTCGGCCTGCGCCTGGATCTCGCGCGCCTGCGCCGTCACCAGGTCGGTCTGCCGCTGCAGCACGAGGAACACCGTCGCCAGCCCTGCCTCGAAGCGCCGGAGCTCGCTTTCGTACTGCTGTTCGGCAGAGGCGCGCGCCACGCCCGCCGCAGCCACGCGCGCCTCGGCCGACCGCACCGCCTGCAGGGCATTTCGCACATCCGCCTCCACGGCCTGTGCCAGCTGCTCGCGCTGCCTCCGCAGCTGCGCGCCCGTTGTCTGCGCGATGGCCACGTTGGCCTCGGCCGCGCGGTTCGCGAGCGGCAGCCCGATGCGCACGTCGACACGCGCCGTCGGATATCGCGTGGCCCATAATGCGTCGAGCGACTGCCCGAAGCCGCCGATGAACGCCGGGTTCAGCCCGTCGGCGATGGGCCGGCCCGTGAGCGGGTTGAGCGCGCCCGACACCGTGCCGGCGAGGCCCGCCAGCGTGTAGGTCCCGACGAGATCCACCTGCGGTCGCGTCTGATCGCGGTAGAGGCGCGTCTCGATAGTGTTGATCGCCTCGCTCACCTCCAGCTGTGCCAGCTCGGGCCGGTTGGCCATCGCCCGCGCCACCGCGTCCTCGAGGGTCAGGCTCACCGGCTCGAGGACGATCGGCGTAGTCGGGCGGATCTGGCGGTTCCAGATGGCATCCGTCCGGTCAGCGGTGATGAGCAGCTTCAGTGCGTTCTCGGCGCGCGTCACCAGCTCCTGTGCCGCGTAGACGCTCTGCTCGAGGGTAGCCGCCTGGGTCTCGGCCTCGACGATGTCGATGGGTGCGAGCAGGCCCTGCCCGGCGCGGCGGCGGTTGCTCTCCACCTGCCGGCGGGCCTGGTCCAGCGCCTGGCGCTGGACGTCGAGATTGCGGACCGCGAAGCCCAGGCTCCAGTACGCCTGCTCCACGCCGGCGACCGCGTCCATCGCACGCTGCCGGAGCTGGGCGTCCGACAGGTCCTCGGAACGGCTCGCGATCTCGATCTGCGCGCGCGCCGGATCGATCTCCCGGCCGCGCAGGAGGGGCTGGGTGTAACGGGCCGAGACGTTCGTCGCGAACTGCGGCGTGAGCGTCGTGAACGGGTTGTCGTTGGTGAGGCGCGCGCTCGAGAAGGTGATGTCGTACGAGGCGCCCCCCCACTTCGAGAGGCCGCGCACCCCCGCGTTCGACACCCAGCCCGTGGTCGTAAGCTGGCCGTTCTCGCCGCCGGTGAAGAGCGATGCCTGCGGCGTCACGGCGCGCTCGTACAAGGTGCCGCCGAAGACGATGGCGTCGTAGGCGCCGCGTGCCCCGAAGGTGCGTGAGCCGGCGGCCTGTATTCCCAGCCGCGCGATGACGATGTCGTTGTTGTTCGCGAGCGCGCGGGCCACCGCGTCGTCCAGCGACAGATCGGCGGTGTCGTCGGTGACGCCCACGCGCGCGGGCATATCCGCGCGCGTCAGCTCTGGCTGCGGTCGCGGAACCTGGGCGCGGGCCGGCGCGGGCGCCAGCAGCCCGAGAGCCAGCAAACCGGCCGTGGAGCCGGCGGCCGCAGCGCGGCGTCCGGGCACGATCGCGCGCCGCCGCCGCCACGGCGACCACTGGCCAAGGTCCTCGAACAGCGAGTAGAAGACCGGGACGGCCAGCAGCGTGAGCAGGAGGCACAGCGTCTGGCCGCCGGCCACCAGCAGCCCGATGGACCGGTTGGTGGCCGCGCCGGGTCCGCTGCCCAGGATGAGCGGCACCATGCCCGCAACCAGCGCGATGGTCGTCATCAGGATGGGCCGCAGGCGGTTGCGGTTGGCCTGGATGATGGCCTCGTAGCGCGGCATGCCCTGCGCGCGCAGCTCCAGGGTGTGATCGATCTGCAGAATCGCGTTCTTCTTGACGATGCCGAACAGCAGCAGCAGGCCCAGGATCGAGAAGATGTTGAGCTTCTGCCCGAACACCAGCGTGGTCAACAGGCCGAAGGGCACGGCCAGCGGCAGCGTGAGCAGGATGGTCACCGGGTGGATGAACGACTCGAACTGCGCCGCCAGCACCATGTACATGAAGATGAACGACAGCAGGACCGCGGTGGCGAAGGCCGTGCCGGCGCGCTGCAGTTCCCGCGACTGGCCGGTGAGCGAGGCTGCGTAACCGGGTTCCATGCCGAGGGCGGCCGTGGCCGTCTCGATGGCATCGAGGCCCTGCGACTGCGACCCGCCCGGCGGGACGTTGGCGAGCAGCGTCACCTGCCGCTCGCGGTTGAGGCGGTCGATACTGGCCGGCGCGGTGCCCGTCCGCAGCCGGACGACGCTCGCGAGCGGCACCGTGACGCCGCCGGTGCCGGACACCGTCATGCGGCGCAGGCTGTCCGGGTCGCGCCGGAACTCGCCCTGCCCGCGCAGCACGACGTCGTACTGGTCACGGCCCTGGTTGAAGGTGGTGACCTCCTGCCCCGCCATCATGAAGTTGAGCGTCTCCGAGATGCTCGCCACGCTCACGCCAAGGTCCGCCGCGCGCTGCCGGTCGATCTCGACCCGCAGCTCGGGCTTGCCCGGCAGCAGCGTGCGGTCCACGTCCACGAGGTTGGCGTTGGTACGCATGACCTCCAGCAGCTTCGACGAGTAGCCGTCCAGCTTGCCGAGCTCGGGGCCCGAGAGGACGTACTGAATGGCGGCGCTTCGCATGCCGCCGCCGCTGAACGCGGCCACCGGCTGCACCGACGTGGTGAGGTCCTTCGGATAGGTGGCCACGACTTCGCGCGCGCGCCGAATGAGCTCGGACTGCGCGCTCTCGCGATCGTCGATCGGCACCAGGCGCACGAAGATCGTGCCGCTGTTCACCACCTGCTGCGCGCCGAAGCCGGCGATGCTCAGCGTGTTCTGCACGCCCGGCATCTGCCGGATGTCCCGCGCGATGCGCTCCATCACCGACTGGGTCGCCGCCAGGCTGGTGCCCTCCGGCGCCCGCAGCGTGATCTCGAACTGCGACTCGTCCTCTTCGGGGATGAAGTTGATGCCGGCCATCATCGCGAGCGGCGCAATCGACAGGACCGTCACGACCGAGATGCCCACGATGGCCCAGCGGTGCGCCATCGACCACGTCAGCATCCACGTGTAGACCCTGTCGATGGGACGGTACCACCACGAGTCCTTGGTGGAGTGGCCGCCGTCGCCGCCCGCGCCATCGTGGGGCTTGATCCACCGCGCGGCCAGCATCGGCGTCAGCGTGAACGACACCAGGAGGCTGATGGCGATGGCCGCGGCCGCCGTCAGACCGAACGACGACATGAAGCGGCCGACGATGCCGCTCATGAACCCGACCGGCACGAACACCGCCAGCAGCGACAGCGTGGTGGCCATCACGGCCAGCCCGATCTCGCGCGTGCCCTCGATGGCCGCCTGGAAGGGCGACATGCCCTTCTCCTCCACGAACCGGTAGATGTTCTCGAGCACCACGATGGCGTCGTCGATGACCACGCCCACCATCAGGGTCAGTGCCAGCATCGTCATCTGGTTGAGCGTGTAGCCGAGCGCCGCCATGAGCGCGAAGGCGCCGATGATGGACACGGGGATCGCGACCGCCGCGATGATGGTGGAGCGGACGTTGCCCAGGAACACCAGCACGACGAGGGCCGCGAAGATGGCGCCCAGGATCAGGTGCTCCTCGATGGCCGCCAGCGAGTGATTGATGAACTCCGACTGATCGCGGATGAGGCTCACGGAGAAGTCACCCGGCAGCAGTTGCTGGATCTCGGCCATGCGCTCCTTCACCGCGGCCGCCACGGCCGCGGTGTTGGTGCCCGACTGCTTGCGGATGGCCACGACGACGGCCGGCTTGCCGTCCAGCATGGCGGCCGAGCGTGGCTCGACGCCCGCGTCCTCCACGGTGCCGATGTCGCGGATCCGGATCGGATAGGCGTCCTGGGTCCGGATGGTGACGTTGGCGAACTGCGCGGCGTCCACGAGGCGGCCGAGCGTGCGGACGGTCACCTCGCGCTCCCCCTCTTCGACGCGCCCGCCGGGCAGTTCGAGGTTCTGCGTGCGCAGCGCCCGCGCCACGTCGCTCACGGTGAGGTTGTAGGCGCGCAGCCGGTCGGGGTTGACCGAGACGTGGATCTCGCGACGGCGGCCGCCGTAGATGATCACCTGGCCCACGCCGTTGATCGACTCGAGCCGCTCCTTGAGCACGTTCTCGACGATCGTGTTCACCTCGATCGACCCGCGGGGCGCCCCCACCGCGTACATCATGATCGGCGCCGCGTCGGGGTCGAGCTTCTGGACGATGGGCGCCTCCGCGGTGTCCGGCAGCTGCGCCAGCACCAGGTTCACCTTGTCGCGCACCTCCTGCGCCGCCACGTCGACGTCCTTGGTCATGTCGAACGTGATGTTCACCATCGACATGCTCTCGAGTGAGGTCGAGCGCAGCTCGTCGATGCCCGAGACCGTGTTGACCGCGCCCTCGATGATGTCGGTGATCTCGGTCTCGATCTGTTCGGGCGCCGCGCCCGGGTTCGCCGTCATCACGCTGATGATCGGCAGATCGACGTTCGGGAACCGGTCCACGCCGAGCGTGGTGACGGAGAAGGCGCCGACGACCGTCAGCGCCAGCACCAGCATGGTGGCGAAGACCGGCCGGCGGACGCAGATTTCAGCGAGCTTCTGCATGGCGGGTTACCGGGAGACGGGGCGCACGGCGGCCCCGTCGAAGAGCTCTTCGAGCCCGCTCACGACCACCTGGTCGCCGGCGGAGATGCCCGACAGGATTCGGACCTGCCCATTGGATCGGGCCGCGGGCTGCACGATGCGCAGCCGCGCCGTGGTGTCGGACACCGTGAAGACGCGGAAGGAGTTGGTGTTGGGGTCATCCACTACGGCCTCGCCTGGCACGAAGAGGCCCCGCTCGGTGGTGCCGAGGTCCACCTGCGCCGTGGCGAACATGCCGCTCCGGATGGCCCCCCGGGGGTTGGCGATCGTCGCCTCGACGATGGTGGCGCGCGTGGCCGGGTCGAGCGCCGGGTTGATGGCCGTCACCCGGCCCTCGAACTGCTGGTTGTCCAGGGCCTCGACCGTGGCGCGCACCGCCTGCCCCACCCGCAGGCGCGACGCCTCGAGCTCGGGCACCTGCAGCCGTAGCCGGATCGGATCGAGCTTCATGACGGTGGCCACCGTGGAGCTCGTCGAGACATGCTCGCCCACGGCCGCGGGCCGCTCGGTGATGAAGCCGTCGAAGGGCGCGCGGATGGTGGTGTCGTCCAGGGCCTTTTGGGCGAGTGCCACCCGCGATCGCGCGTCGGCAATGGCCGCCTCGGCCGTCGCCACGCCCTGCCGGGTGGTGGCGGCCTCGGTGGCCGCCTGCTCCTGTAGCGTGCGCGAGACGTCGCCCGTGGCCACGAGGGCTTCGTAGCGGGCCGCCGTGGCGCGCGCGAGGTTGTAGCGCTCGCGAGCCTGCGCGGCCATCGCCTCGGCCTGGAGCAGCCCGGCGCGGGCCTGTTCGAGTCGCAGGGTCGCATCCGCGGTACTGAGGCGGGCGACGACGTCGCCCGCGGCCACCCGGTCGCCCACGTTGACCGGCGTGGACGCCACGATGCCGGCACTCTCGGGCGCTACGTCCGAGACCTCGTCAGCGACGAAGGCACCCGTTGCCTGCACCGCCATCGGGACGTCCCGGTCCTCGACCGCGATGGTGGTGACATCGACGGGGTGGCCAGGCGTACCTGGCGACGCCGCCTCGACGGCGCCCGCCGGCTCGCGGGAGGGGCCGCACGCGGCGAGGAACGCAGCGATGCCGAGGGTGAGCAGGGCGAGTGGAACGCGAGCGGGGCTAGTCACGAGAGGACTCCAGCTGAGGGGGGACGACCGGCGCAGGGCTGGCGACGAGGCCCTTCAGGATGAATGTGGTGTAGGTCTCGACGACATCGACCGGGCTCGCGGCGGCTTCCGGCATCAGCGTCTCGCTGAGACCGTGGTGGGCGGGGATGCCGATGATGGCGCGGACGAGCGTCTCCGGCGGGGCCGCCTGGAAGCGCCCCTGCTCCTGCCGGGTGCGGACGTACTCGAAGAGGAACCGGAGAAACGGCGCGAAGTGGCGCTCGCGATACTGACGGGCGAACGAGTGATTTTCGAGGCTCGAGTGGAGCATGAGCCGCAGGAACTCGGGGTCGCGGCGGTGGTGCTCGATGACCCGGCTGACGATGGTGCGGATGACGCCGGCATCGTCGCCTGCGGCGGCCATGTCGCGCAGAGTGCCGATGAGGGCGTCCGAGCGCGCCTCGGCGGACTTCTGTTCGAGGATGGCCGCGTAGAGGTCGTCCTTGTGCGGAAAGAAGCGGAAGATGATGGCCTCGTTGACGCCGGCTGCGCGCGCGATCTGGCGCGTGGTGGTGCCGCTGAAGCCGCGTTGGGCGAAGAGGCGGGTAGCCGCGTCGATGAGCTGTTGGCGCCGCTCGTCGGCCGGCACCCGGCCGGCAGAAGGAGGTGCGTCGATGGCCATGAGTAAGTGCTTACTTACAATAGCGTCCGGCAACGCAGGCCGTCAAGCCCGCGCTATCATCCCGGGCCATGCGCTTCGCCTGCCTTCTCGGAGCCCTGGCGGTCGCCTGCCTCTGGCCCCTCGACGCCGACGCCGGCGTCACCCGCCTCGAGATCCAACACCGTGAGCTGATCCTCGCCGGGCGTCCTTTCGGCGCCGCCGGCCCGTACGAGAAGCTGGTGGGCAGGGTCCGCTTCGCGCTCGACCCCACCCTCCCCCGCAACCAGGGCATCGTCGATCTCTCGCGCGCGCCGCGAAACGCGCAGGGCCTGGTCGAGTTCTCCGCCGACTTCTACCTCCTGAAGCCGGTGGATCCCCGCCGCGGGAACGGCCGCCTGTTCTACGAAGCCGGCAACCGCGGCACCAAGCGCATCCTGCCGGTCTTCCAGAACGCCGCGGCCTCGGCGGATCCCACGACCGAAGCGGAGTTCGGCAACGGCGCGCTGATGCGCCAGGGCTTCACGCTGCTCTGGATGGGATGGCAGTGGGACGTGCCCGCGGGCCGCATGCGGATGGACATCCCCATCGCCACCAACAACGGACGGGCCATCACCGGCTGGGTCCGCGGGAACTTCATCCCCGGTGCGAACTGGACGACGGCGCCGATTGCGGACCGCGGGCACGAAGCCTACCCCGTCGTCGACCCCGGGAGCGCAGAGCATCGCCTGCTGGTGCGCACGCTGCCCACGGACCCGCCGCAGGAGATCCCCCGCAACCGCTGGCGCTTTACAGGGACAGGCACCGTGACCCTCGAGGGCGGCTTCGAGGCCGGGCGGATCTACGACGTGGTCTACCGCGCGCGCGATCCCCGGGTTGTCGGCCTCGGCCTCGCGGGCACGCGCGATCTGATCAGCTTCTTCAAGCACGCGGACGAGGCCGCGGGGAACCCGATGCCGGGGGTGCGATTCGCCATCGGGTGGGGCGTGTCGCAGACGGGACGCTTCCTGCGGCATTTCGTCTACCAGGGCTTCAACGAGGACGAGCAGGGGCGCCAGGTGTTCGACGGCGTGTTCGACCAGGTCGGGGGCGCGGGCCGCGGGTCGTTCAACCATCGCTTCGGCCAGCAGTCGCGCGACCAGCTGCAGCACTTCAACATCCAGTACCCGGTGGACATGTTCCCGTTCACCGACGCGGACGAGACCGACCCGGACACCGGTGTCACCGATGGCCTGCTCGCGCGCGCACGTCGCACCAACACCGTGCCGAAGTTCTTCCACCTGATGACCGACTCGGAGTACTTCAACCGCGCGGGCTCGCTCACGCACACCGACGTGACGGCCACGCGCGACGTCGAGCCGCCGTCGACGAGTCGCATCTACTTCATCGCCTCGGCTCCCCACATCGTCGGCGCGTTTCCGCCAGCGCCGTTCGGGGACCCCGACTTCGTCGGCCGGGCCGACATGAACCCGCTGGTCTACACACCCGTGGTCCGAGCGCTCTTCCGCGCGCTCGATGCGTGGGTGGCGGAAGGCAAGGAGCCACCGCCGAGCCGCCACCCGCGCCTGTCGGACGGCACGCTCACGACCGTGGAGGCCTCCGCGTGGCCGACCATCCCCGGCTTCCCGCGCCCGACCTCACCGATGACCACCTATCGGCTCGACTTCGGTCCCGAGTGGTCGAAGGGCATTGTCTCGGTGGAGCCGCCGCGGCTGGGCAAGCCCTTCCCGAGTCTCGTGCCCGCGGTGGACGAGGCGGGCAACAGCCGCGCGGGCATCCGGCTGCCTGAGATCGAAGTGCCGCTGGCCACGCACACGGGGTGGAACTACCGCCACCCCTCGATTGGCGCGCCGGATCGCCTGGCGAGCGAGATTGGCTCCTACCTCCCGCTGCCGCGCACGCAGGCCGATCGGAAGCGCACGGGCGACAGCCGCCGCTCGATCGAGGAGCGCTACGCGAGCCGCGAGGACTACCTGGGCCGCATCGCACTGGCCGCCGTCTCGCTCGTGGACCTGGGCTACCTGCTGGAGGAGGACGTCGCCGACATCGTCCGGCGGGCGGCAACGCACTACGACTGGAGCCTGCTCAGGTGAGCGGCACCCATTGGCGATTGCCGATTGGTGATTGAGCGATTCATTGGGCGATCTCCGATTGGGGCATTGGGCATGCAGATTCGCTGATTAGGTGATTGGCGCATTGGGCGATTGGGTGGCCCCCTGCGCGACGCGACGCAATGCCCCAGCCGCCCAATCACCGGATTGGCCAATCCAATGGACAATGCGCCAATCGCCGCTCACGCAATGAATCGCTCAATAGGCAATCAGCAATCATCAATGGGCAGAGCTTCACCTCACCTCAGCCAGGCGATGAGCGGCAGTTCGAGGGGGACACAGGCGTCCGGGTGTTGCGGCACGACGCGCGGCGTGAAGTCCGAAGCCGGGCGCCCGGTCTCGACCGTCAGGCGGTAGACGGCAGCGTTCGGCTCGCCAGGGATGGCCTCCACCGGCGCCATCGGCATGGCAAACGGCTCCTCTGAGCCCCGTGAATCCGCATAGAGCTCCACGCGCACCGACTCGGGCTCGATCTGGCCCAGGTACACGGCCACCGACACGGTCAACCGGCCCGGTCCCGCATCCGCGAAGGGCTCGCCAAACCGAATCCCGGCCCAGTGGCGCGAAAGGTGTCGCGACCATTGTTCCAGCCGCGCGGCGACGCCGGCCGCGCGGTCCGATCGCCGCCGCAGCAAGGATGCGGCCGGCACGTAGATCTTCTCGACGTATTCCTGCAGCATGCGGGCGCTGCTGAATCGCGGGGCGAGGCGGGCCATGCTCGCGCGGACGCGCGCAATCCATCGCCGGGGCAGGCCTTCGGCGTCGCGATCGTAGAACGCCGGCACGATCTCGTCCTCGAGCAGCGCGTAGAGCTGGTGCGCGTCCCCATCGTCGCCGGCGGCCTCGGCGCCACGGGCGTCGCCGATTGCCCAGCCGCACTCATCGGCGAAGGCCTCGGCCCACCAGCCATCGAGCGTCGAGAGGTTGAGACCGCCGTTCACGAGCACCTTCATGCCGCTCGTGCCGCACGCCTCCCATGGCCGCCGCGGGGTGTTGATCCACACGTCCACTCCCTGCACGAGTTCGGCCGCCAGCCGCATGTCGTAGTCGTCCAGGAGCACGACATGCAGGCGGGCCTCGGGCCGGGCTGCGAACTGCGCCCACCGCTGAATGAGCGCCTTGCCCTCGGCGTCGTTCGGGTGCGCCTTGCCCGCGACGATGATCTGGACGGGCCGCACCCGGTCGGTCAGCAGGCGCAGCAGCCGTTCCGGATCCGCCAGGAGGAGGTTGGGGCGCTTGTAGCTGGCGAAGCGCCGCGCGAATCCGAGCGTCAGTCTCTCGGGGCGCAGGACGTCCCGTGCCGTGCGGGCGGCGATGTCCAGGCGGCCGTGTCGCGAGAGCTTGCGGAGCAGCCGCTCGCGCGCGTAGCGCACCAGGTCGTCCCGCTCGCGCTCGATCACCGCCCACAGCTCCTCGTCCGACAGCCTCAGCATCGCGTCGGTGAGCGCCGTGACGTCGCCGCGCCACCGGCCCTTGCCCGCCGCGCGCGTCCACAGATCGTCGGTCCACGGCGAGTCCCACGAAGGCACGTGCACGCCGTTGGTGATGTGCGACACCGGGACCTCGGCCTCGGGCCTTCGCGGGAACACTCCGGCGAACAGGCGGCGGCTCACCTGGCCGTGCAGCCGGCTGACGCCGTTCACCCACGAGCAGCCGCGCAGCGCCAGGCACGCCATGTTGAAGGGCTCGCCCGGGTCGGAGCGGTCCTGGCGGCCGTAGCCCAGCCACTCGTCCCACGAAAGGCCCAGCCCCTCCACGTACTCCTCGAAGTACGGACGGTAGTGCTCGATCTCGTCCGGAGGGTAGAGGTCGAACCCCGCGGGCACCGCCGTATGGGTCGTGAATACGTTGCCCGCCCGTGTCGCCCACAGGGCTTCGCCGAACGTCGTGCGGTGCCGCTCCCGGTACGCGCGCGCCCGCTCGACGACCAGGAAGGCCGCGTGCCCTTCGTTCAGGTGGCAGACTTCGACGTCGAGCCCGAGCGCCTGGACCAGGCGCCAGCCTCCCACGCCCAGGATGACTGCCTGCAGCAGGCGCACCTCGGAGACGCCGCCGTAGAGCGTGCTCGTCAACCCCCGATCGGCCGGTGCGTTGAAGGGGTCGTTGCTGTCGAGCAGATACAGCATCGTCCGGCCCACCCTGACCTGCCAGGCACGGAGCACGATGGTGCGCACGGGAAAGGTGAGCGGGATGCGGAGACGCTCGCCGCCGGCCGTGACGACGGGCTGCACGGGGAGGCTGGCGGGCTCGTTGTAGGGGTAGAGCTCGGACTGCCACCCACGCGCGTCGATGACCTGCCGGAAGTAGCCCTGCTGCCACAGGATGCCGACGCCGATGACCGGCACGTCGAGATCGCTGGCGGTCTTCAGGCAATCGCCGGCGAGGATGCCGAGGCCACCCGCGTAGAGCGGGAGGGCATCGTGCAGGCCGAACTCCATGCTGAAGTAGGCGACGCGCGGCAGGCTCGTCGCGCCCGCGGGGCGCCACGACGGTGTCGCGCGATACCGCTCGCGCGCGTCCTCGAAGGCGCGCACGTCGCGCAGGAAGCCCGCGTCCCCCGCGAGATGCTCCAACCGCTCGGACGGCACGGACTGCAGCACGAGCCACGCGTTCTGGGTGCGGTCCCAGAGCGATTCGTCCAGCTGCCGCCACACCGCATCGCCGGCATGGTTCCAGGTCCAGTGGAGGTCGAGCGCGAGCGGGACCAGCCGCGCCAGCGGTTCGGGAAAGGGGCGCGCGAGCCAGTCGGATGGAGACGGCATGCTGCTCAACCCTTCTGCTGCAGAGCCTCGAGCGCCGCCCGGGCCGCCGCCACATCGCGCGCCGTCCGCGCCCGCATCATCTCCGCTTCCGAGGCCGCCCTTGTCGCGGTCGTGAGCGCGCGCCGGCTGGCGCGCTCCTCGTCCCTCGCCTGTTCGAGCCTGGCCTCGGCCTCCGCCACCTGTGCGGCCGCGGCCTCCATCGCCGCACGCGCCTTCTGCTCGTCCGCGGCCCGCTCCGAGACCTCCCGCGTCGCGGCCTCGAGTGCGGCCTCGACGCTCTCGAGGCGCGCGTGTGCCTCTTCGAGCTTCTTCTCGCGCGCCTCGCGAGCGCGCGCCTCGCGCTGGGCTGCCTCCGCCGCTTGCGCGCGTGCCTTCGCGCCCTCGGGCTTGTTCGCTTCAGCCTCTCCTCCCCGGGCGCGGTTGGCGGCGGCCGTCACCAGCGTGGGCCGTGGGCGCGGTCCCGCCTCCGCGGCGACCGCGGCAAGTCCAGCCAGCGCGCCAAAGGCCTCGAGACCGCTCGGCTGCAGCTCGCGCGTCAGCCGTCCGGGCGCACTGCCGGCTGGCATGCCGCCGGAGGCCAAGGCTTCCACCGTGCCCGCCAGGCGGTGACGCACCTCGGGCGTCACCGCTCCCGCGCCGCCGAGAGCGCCGATGGCGAGCTCGACGACGGCGTCGGCGGCCTGTTGCCGTTCGATGGAGGCGGCTCGCACGTCCGAGGACCGGCCCTCGGCAAATGCCCGATGCGCCGCGCGTTGCCGCTCGCCCGCCTCGAGCAGCCGCTCGAGAGCCCGGCGATGGTTCCACCACACCTGGTTCACGGCCCACGCCACGGCGGCAGGCTTCCCCAGCGCCTTCGCACGCTCGGCGCCGTCGCGGTCGCCCGCCTTGCGCCGCTGCGCGGCCAGCGCGTTGCGCGACGCCGTGAACGCGTCCAACGGGCCCTGGTAGAGCGCATCGATGGCCGCCTCGAGCTCAGCCGCGTCGGGCATGTCCGGCATGTACAGAAGTATCCCAGAACCCCAGAACCCGAGAACCTGAGAACCCGAGAACCCCAGAACCCGAGAACCCGAGAACCCCAGAACCCCAGAACTAAAATCCCCCAATGGACCAGCCGGTGAAGTCCCTCATGGCGGAACTCCGCGCCATGGGCAGCGCGCGCAACCGCGCGGGCATGGCCCGCTACGGCATCAACGTTGACAACGCCTACGGGGTGTCGCTCTACGAGCTGCGCAAAGTCGCCAGACGCCTGGGCACCGACCACCGCCTGGCCCTCGCGTTGTGGGCCACGGGCAACCACGAGGCGCGGCTCCTGGCCTGCTTCGTGGACGATCCCGCCAGAGTCACCGCGGCACAGATGGATGCCTGGGCACGCGATTTCGACTCGTGGGACGTCTGCGACCAGGCCACGACGAGCCTCTTCGACCAGACGAAGCACGCCTGGGGCAAGGCCGCGGAGTGGGCCGCCCACGAAGACGAGTGGGTGAAGCGCGCCGGGTTCAGCCTGATGGCTGGTCTTGCCGTGCACGACAAGGCGGCCGACGACGGGGCCTTCCTCCGGCTGCTGCCGCTCATCGAGCGCGGCGCCGACGACGATCGGAACTTCGTGAAGAAAGCGGTGAACTGGGCGCTGCGGAACATCGGCAAGCGCAACCGGCCGCTCAACCACGCGGCCATCGCGTGCGGGGAGAGGATTCTGGCCGGCGCGAACCGGCGCGCGGGCGGCACGCGTGGAGGAGATGCGGCCGCGCGCAGCGCGCGGTGGGTGGCCACCGACGCGCTGCGCGAGCTCAGGTCCGAGAAGGTACGTGCGCGGATCGCGCGTGACCGCTAGCGTTTCCGCTTGCGCGCCGCGCCGACCCCTGCGGCGGCCGCGACGGCGGCCACACCGACGACCGCGGCGGCGACCTTGACCGCGCGCTTGCGCTTCTTCGCGCGCCCCGTGACCGTGTCGGTCACCTTCTTGACGGCGGCGGCAGCCTGGCCTCTCGCGCGTGCCACGCTCTTTCCAGCTTTCTTGACGGCCTTCTTGCCGGCGGCCTTCGCTCGCGCCACAGCCCGCGTGGCCGTTTCTCTCACCTTCACCTTCGCCATGAGTCCCTCTCCTCCGGCAGGATGCTGCCGGACTGCAGTGTAACGCCAACAGGCGTCGCGCGATGGCTTTCTCTCACGCCGCGGGATGCCGTCGCGCCCGCATCTTGGCCATGGCCTTCGCCTCGATCTGCCGGACACGCTCGCGCGTGAGCGACATCCGCCGGCCGATCTCCTCGAGCGTGTACTCGCGGTCCAGGCCCAGGCCGTGACGCAGGCGGAGCACTTCGCGCTCGCGCTCGTTGAGCGGGCCCATCGCCCGCTCCACCTCTTCGGCGAGCCGGCTGCGGATGGCTTCTTCCTCCGGCGAGCGGCCACTCACGTCGCGCACGAGGTGACCGAGCGGGGTTTCCTCGTCCTCGCCCACCGGCGACTCGAGCGACGCGGGATGCCGGGCTGCATCGAGCAGCAGCTCCACCTTGCGGAGGGGGATGCCGACACGGGCGGCCAGTTCCTCGGGCCGGGGCTCGCGCCCGAGCTCCTTGGCGAGCGCCCCGCGGGCGGCCGCGATCTTGTTCAGCGACTCCATGACGTGCACCGGAAGCCGGATCGTGCGCCCGTAGTCCGCCACCGCGCGTCCGACCTGCTGCCGGATCCACCACGTGGCATAGGTGGAGAACCTGAACCCGCGGCGATACTGGAAGCGGTCCACGGCCTTCATCAGGCCGATGTTGCCTTCCTGGATGAGATCCAGCAGGGACAGTCCCCGATTGAGGTAGCGCTTCGCGATGGACACGACCAGGCGCAGGTTGGGCTCGACGAGCTGGTGCTTCGCGTCGAGCAGCGCCTGCTCGAGGTCGCGGATCGCCGCGCACCGCTTGTGGAATTCGGCGCGCGTCAACCCGATGCGGGCTTCGAGCGCGCGAAGCTGCGAGGTGCGCTCGGGGCCCGTCGCCTTCTTCTCCGTGCGCTCGTACTGGCGATCCAGGTCGCGCAGCTCGGCCACGACGTCATCCACGACCGAGGGACGGATCGGCAGGCCGCGCAGGATGGCGCCAATCGCCGCCTCCTCACCGGCGACCTGGGCGCGCAGCCGGGCCCGGCTCGCGGCCGTGGAGCGCTTGTCGGCCATCCGTTCGCGCAGCGCGTCGATCTGCCGCTCGTGACGGCGCACGCGCGCGAGCGCCTTGAGGACCGGCTCCACCTTCCCGGGCTTGAGCTCGCCGCCATCCGGCAGCAGGATCAACTCGGCGGCCGGCGCGGACCCGTGGCGGACCTCGTCGGCCAGCGCGAGCAGCGTCCGGCGGGCCGCGGGAATGGTGGCGAGCTCGCCCAGCAGCGCGCCGCGCCTCTCTTCGATGGCGCGCCCGATCTCCTGCTCCTGCGTCGCCGTGAGGAGCTTCCGCCGGCCGATGTGCCGCAGGTAGACGCGAACGAGGTCCACCTCGTCCTGCGGCAACCGGGCCTCCGGCTCTTCCTCCACCTCCTCGCGCTCCAGCGCCTCCCGGTCCATCTCGTAGACGGGCTGCTCGTCGAACGCCTCGGGCTCTTCCTCCTCGAGGAGCCGATCGGCCGGCTCGACGACCTCGGGCGCGCCCGCTCCGCGTCCCTCGACCGGCACCAGCCCGAAGTCGTGCGCGCGCCGGCGCCAGTCGAGGACGCGCGAGTTCTGATCGGGCTCGCGCCAGTCCACGAGGGACGTCCCCGTGCCGCGGTCGCGTGCGGTTGTCTTCGCACTACCAGTTCGCTTGGCTTTCACGCTCGACTCCCCCGTCCTTCCCGCACCTGGACAGATCCGCAACCCGGTCCCGCGGCTCCTGTCCCGCCGAAGATATCCCGATCACCCTTACTGCTGCGCGCCCTGGAGCGTCACGGTCACGTCGGTCCGCTGGCCATCGCGAAGCACCGTCAGCCGAACCGTGTCACCCACCCGATGATCGTCCAGCCGGCCGAGCAGCCGGGCCACGCTCTCCACCTCCGCGCCGTCCACGGCGACGATGATGTCGCCCGGCGTCACGGTACGCCCGTCCTGCTCGACCCGGACGCCACGCAAGCCCGCCGCGGCGGCCGACGAGCCAGGCGTCACCCGGAGAATCACGACGCCCTTCACCCGGGCCCGCTCGGTCAGCAGCTGGTTGAGCCCCTCGTCCACCTCGACGCCGAGCGTAGGCCGCACGTACTTGCCGGTGGCGATGAGCTGCGGCACGACGCGGTTCACCGTATCCACGGGCACCGAAAAGCCCACGCCCGCGGAGGCCCCCGACGGGCTGTAGATGAGCGTGTTCACGCCGATCAGGCGCCCCGCGCTGTCCAGCAGCGGGCCGCCCGAGTTTCCAGGGTTGATGGCGGCGTCGGTCTGAATGAGGTGCTCGATGAGCTGACGGCCGTCCTCGGAGGGCAGCGACCGATCGAGCGCCGACACGATTCCCGTCGTCAACGTGAAGTCGAGCCCGAACGGGTTGCCGATGGCGAACGTCGTCTGGCCGACGCGCAGGTCCGCGCTGCTGCCGATGGGCAGCGCCGGGGGCAGGTCCGCGACATCGATCCTGAGGACCGCGAGATCGTGGGCCTGGCTCACGCCCACGAGCGATGCGGCCACGTCGCGGCCATCGCTCAGCCGCACTTGCGCGCCTGACGCGCCCGCGACGACGTGGTGGTTGGTCACCACGTGGCCGCGGTCGTCCCAGACGAACCCGGAGCCGGTACCACGGGGCACGTTGAAGGTGTTGCGCGTCCAGAGGTCCACGACGCGCGATTGGGTGGTGATGTAGACCACCGACCGCCGTGCGGCCTCGAACAGGTCGATGGTGGCCTGTTCGCCCGCCGGCAACGGCCCCCGCGGCGATACCTCGCGCGGCACGGCCTGCGCGGCTACCTCCCCCGTCCACGGCCCCGGCGCGAACCGGGCCACGATCGCCAGCACCAGCACGATGCCGGCGATCCATGCAAACAGGCGAGCGGTTGAGGGGCGGCTCATCGTCTCCTCCAGCGGCGAGATCGCCGCTGATGTTCAGGTTACCCCGTCTCCCCGGGCCCGGCACGGTGAAGTTTCGCCGGCGACATGGAGTAGCATGGCTTCCTCATCGGCTTCACCGAGGTTGTGCCCCGCTATCGTTTCGGCGAGTTCATCCTGTCACCGCGGCGCCGCGTGCTCGTCCGCAACGGGCTCGAGCAGGCGCTCATCCCCCGCTATTTCGACCTCCTCGTCTATCTGATCGAGCGGCGCAGGGAGGCCGTCCACCGCCGGGACATCTTCGACCGCATCTGGACCGACGTCGTCGTCTCAGACAGCGCCCTCAGCCAGGCCATCCGGACCATTCGACGGGTGCTCGAAGACGACCCGCGCGAGCCGCGCTTCGTCCGCACGGTGTCCCGCCATGGCTACCAGTTCGTCTTCGAGGATCTCGTCGAAGAAGACGATGATGGCGAGTGGCCGGTCGCGGAGGCGACGCCGGCGCGTCACGAGACGCCAGCCGCCGCGCCGGCCCCCTTCGACTCGCTGCTCGAGTGCGTTGCGCGCGCGCCCGGGAGCGCCGTCGAGGAAGAGGAACAGCGGGAGGCTGCCGAACGCCTGCACGCGCTCGGGACATCCGAGGCGCTCCGCCGCCTGGGCACACGCCCCGGCCACACGCTCGCACGCGCCCTGTTGCGGGATACCCGGTGGGACGCCGTCGAATCCGGCCCGGTTCCAATCTTCGGGCAGCCCGCCCCCGCCGCCACGGCCTGGGCCCTGGTGCGTCTCCGCCTGCGGCGGGCGGCACGCATTGCGACAGCGCGATGGACGGGCGCGTCGCTGGGCGGCGGCCTGGCGGGCCTGCTGGGTGGGGCCGCGGGCGGGGTGATCCTCGCGGCCTTGCCTGGCGGCGCCGCCTCGGTGGCGGTGGTCCCGGTGCTGGCCGCCATTGGGGGAGGCTGCGGCGCGGCGGGAGGCGCAGGCGTCGGCGCCGGGCTCGCGCTGGCGGAGTCGGTCACGCGATCCCGCCGCCTGCTCGCGCTCGCCGGTGGCGCCGCCCTGGGCGGAGGGGTGGTGGGAACCGCGGCGCAGTGGCTCGGGCGGTGGACACTGGCCGCGCTCGTCGGCGTGCACGTCGAGACGGGCGGCAGCCTCGAAGGGCTGGCCATCGGCGGCGCTGCCGGGCTGGCGTTCGCGGCGGCGACGTCGCCGTCGGGTGGCGGGCTCTCTTCGCCACGCGGCCGGCGGCGGCTTGTCGCAGCCGGCTGGACGGCCACGGCTTGCGGGCTGGCTGCCCTGGCCCTGGCAATGGCGGGACGCCCACTCGTGGGCGGCACCGTGCACCTTATCGCCCAGGCCTCCGCCGGGTCGCAGGCCACCCTGACCGCCCTCGGCCAGCTGATGGGCGAGCCCGGCTTCGGCCCGGTGACCGGTGCCCTGATCGCGACCGGGGAAGGCGCGCTCTTCGGCCTCGGCCTGGCATTGGGCCTCACCTCACGCACATCTCAGCGAATGCTCATGAAAGGCTGAGGACTTCCATCGCGGCTCCGCCGATGCTTCCGCCAGGAGGAGATCGATGGACACGCTCAACGGGTGCGGGCAGGTGCGAACGGGTGCGGACAGGTGCGAACAGGTGCGGGCGGGTGCGGGCGTTTGCGAACAGGTGCGGGCGTTTCACGTCACGCTCCGCGTTTCGAGCCGGCTGCCAACCGAGTTCGTGGACCTCACCGACCGCCTCGAGCGGTTGATTGCCGAGGCCGGCCTCGGCACGGGCCTCCTCAACGTCCAGACGCGCCACACGACAACGGCCATCGTCGTCAACGAGCACGAGCCGCTGCTGCTCTCCGACTTCCAGGCCCTGCTCGAGGCAGCCGCGCCCCATGACGGCCGTTATCGGCACGACGACCTGGGTGCGCGGACGGTGAACCTGACGGCCGGCGAGCGGCCCAACGGCCACGCGCACTGCCGCGCGCTGTTCCTGCCCTCGTCCGCCTGCCTGAACGTCACCGACGGTCGGCTCCGCCTCGGGCGCTGGCAGCGGGTGTTCTTCGTGGAGCTCGACGGCCCGCAAGAGCGCGAGATTTCGGTGATGGTGCTGGGCGAGTCGGGGCAGTGAGAGTCAAGATGATCCTGCCGGCGCTGACCGAGGCGACGAGCCCGTTCTGGCGCCCGATCAAGTACTCCCTGTTTCCACCGCTCGGCCTGGCCACGCTCGCCGGGTACCTGGACGCCGACGATACGGTGGAGATCCAGGACGAACACGTGGAAGCGCTCGACCTCGACGACACGCCGGATCTCGTGGTCATCCAGGCCTACATCACCTCCGCGAAGCGCGCGTACCGGATTGCGGACCACTACCGCGCGCGCGGCGCCCACGTGGCACTTGGCGGCCTGCACGTCACATCTCTGCCGGAGGAGGCCATCGCCCATGCCGACACGATCTTCCTCGGCCCCGGTGAAGACACCTGGCCGCGCTTCCTGGCTGACTTCCGGCGCGGCCGGCAGGAGCGCGTCTATCGGTCGACCCTGAGGACGCTGGCGAACCTTCCACCGATCCGCCGCGACCTCATCAAGCGCCGCCTCTATCTCGTCCCGAACTCCATCGTCGTCTCCCGCGGCTGCCCGCACGTGTGCGACTTCTGCTACAAGGAGGCGTTCTTCGAAGGCGGGCGCTCGTTCTACACACAGGCCGTCGACGCGGCGCTGGCCGAGATCGATCGCCTGCCCGGCCGTCATCTCTACTTCCTCGACGATCACCTGTTCGGCAACCCGCGCTTCGCGTCCTCGCTCTTCGACGGCATGCGCGGCATGGGACGCCTCTGGCAGGCAGCGGGCACGGTGAATGCGGTGCTCGCGCCCGGGCTGCTCGAGCGGGCGGTGGAGGCGGGGCTCCGCAGCCTGTTCGTGGGCTTCGAGACGCTGAACCCGGCCAACCTCGCCGAGCAGCGGAAGTACCAGAACATGCGGCGCGACTACGCGGCGGCGATCCGGCGCCTGCACGGGCTCGGTGTGATGATCAACGGGAGTTTCGTCTTCGGCATGGACGGCGACGACCCTTCGGTGTTCGGGCGCACCGTCGAGTGGGCCATCGAGCACGGGATCGAGACCGCGACGTTCCACATCCTCACGCCCTACCCGGGCACGGGTCTGTACCGGCGGATGGCCGCACAAGGCCGCCTCACCGTACACGACTGGGACCGCTACGACACCCGCCAGGCCGTGTTCGAGCCGGCGCGGATGTCGGCCGCGGAGCTCGAGCGCGGTTACCGCGACGCCTATCGTGAGTTCTACCGGTGGCGCTCCATCGTGCGAGGGGCGGCGGCGCACGACGACCTGCTGGCCGGAGCGCGCCACATGGCCTACGCGGCGGGCTGGAAGAAGGTCGAGCCGCTGTGGGACGTCGTCATCCGCGCGAAGCGCGCCGGCGCGATGCTGCCGCTGCTCGAGGCGACCCTGGCCGGCTACGGCCGGCACCCGGCAGGCAGGCCCGCAGTCCCGGTGCACGAGATGTCGCGGCCGGCGTCACCCCTTCGGCCCGGTCAGGCCCGAGCGTCGTGATGGCGGCACGCCGGCCTACGCCGCCTGAGCGACGGCGACCGGCTCGAGTGCGAGCGGCAGGACCTGGTCCACCGTCCCGACGATGTGGAAGCGCATGTGGTCGCGGACGTCGGAGGGCACGTCCTCGAGATCCGCCTCGTTGCGCTCGGGAATGATCACCTCGGTCAGGCCCGCGGCGTGCGCGGCCAGGACCTTCTGCTTCAGGCCGCCGATGGGCAGCACGCGGCCCTGCAACGTGACCTCACCGGTCATGCCGATGGTCGGCTTGACGGGACGTCCCGACAGGAGCGAGGCAATGGCGGTCACCATGGTGATCCCGGCGCTCGGGCCGTCCTTCGGCGTGGCGCCCGCCGGCACGTGCACGTGCAGCTCGCGCCCGTCGAGCGCAGCTTCGTCGATGCCCAGCGTCGAGGCATGGCTCTTCACGTAGGTGAGGGCGATGCGGGCCGACTCCTTCATGACGTCGCCAAGCTGGCCCGTCAGCACGAGCCCGCCCTGGCCCGGCATGGCCGCGGCCTCCACGAAGAGCACGTCGCCGCCGACGCCCGTAACCGCGAGGCCCGTGGCCACGCCGGGCACGGCCGTGCGGATCGCGGCCTCGTGGACGAACTTCGCCCGTCCAAGCGCCTCGCCGACGGCGGCCCGGTCCAGCACGACCGGCAGCGGCCGGGTGCCCGACGCCACCTGCGTGGCGGCCTTCCTGAGCAGCGTGCCCAGCTCGCGTTCCAGCTGCCGCACGCCCGCCTCGCGCGTGTAGTCCGTGATCACCTGGCGCAGGACGGCGTCCTCGACCGCCACTTCCTCGGCGCGAAGGCCATTGCGCTCCACCTGGCGCGGCCAGAGGTGCGTGCGGGCGATGGCCACCTTCTCCTCGGTCGTGTAGCCGTCGAAGCGGATGACCTCCATGCGGTCGAACAGCGGGCCCGGGATGGACTCCGCGACGTTCGCCGTCGCGACGAAGAGCACGTGCGAGAGGTCGAGCTCGACGTCGAGGTAGTGATCCCGGAACGAGTGGTTCTGCGCCGGGTCCAGCACCTCGAGGAGCGCGGCCGACGGGTCGCCCCGCCAGTCGGCGCCAAGCTTGTCCACCTCGTCCAGCATGATCACGGGGTTCATCGTGCCGGCGTCGCGCAGGGCGCGCACGAGGCGGCCCGGCAGCGCGCCGATGTAGGTGCGCCGATGCCCTCGGATCTCGGCCTCGTCGCGCACGCCGCCGAGCGACATGCGCACGAACTGCCGGCCCGTCGCCCGCGCAATGGATTCGCCAATGGACGTCTTGCCCGTGCCCGGCGGGCCGATGAGCGTGAGGATGACGCCGGAGCGCTTCGTGTCCACCATGCCGCGCTCGGCGCGGAGCTTGCGCACGGCCAGGTACTCGGTGATGCGCTTCTTGACCTCGTCCAGGCCCTCGTGGTCGGCATCCAGCACCTCGCGGGCGTGCACCGGGTCCAGGCGCTCCTCGGAGCGCTTGCCCCATGGCACGGCCAGGAGCCAGTCGAGATAGGTGCGGATGGTCGCCGCCTCGGCGTTCGACTCGCCCATCCGATCCAGGCGGTCGAGCTCGCGCTCGGCCTGCTGGCGCACCGCGTCCGGCATGCCCGCATCCGCGATCTTCTGGCGATAGTCCGAGGCGGCCGAGCCGCCGTCCTCGCCCAGTTCCTTGCGGATGGCGTCCATCTGCTTGCGGAGGAAGTACTCCCGCTGCTGCTTCTGCGCGCCGCCCTCCACGTCGTCGCGGATGCGCTTGCGCACCTGCAGCTCGGCCAGGCGCTCCTTCTGGAACTGGAGCGCGAGCGTGAGCCGCTCGATGACGTCGAAGGTCTCGAGCAGCGCACGTTTCTGGTCGTACGCGATGTCCGGGTTGAAGCCGGCCGTGTCGGCCAGCGCCCCCGGGTCCGTGATCGAGCGCAGGAACGTGCGGATGCGCCCATCGTCGCCGCGGAGCTCGAGGATCTCCTCCACGACGGCACGGTACTCGCGCTCCAGCTCGCGGGTGAGGGTGGGCGCCGGCTTCACGTCCGGCCGCGGTTCCACCTCCACGCGGAGCACGCCGTCGTCATCGGCCGAGGCGGCGCCGGGAATGGCGCGGTGAAGGGGCATCAGCGAAACGGCGAGCCCGCGGCCCGCCACGCGGACCCGTTCGGTCACCTCGGCCACCACGCCGACGCCGGCATAGGCGTTGTCGTGGCGGGGCACGAGGAGCACGCGAGTGTCGGCGCCGACGTCCACCGGCAGCGTGACCGGCATGCCGGGGAACGGCACCGCGTCGTCGACGGCGAGGAGTCTGAGCCTGTTCATGGTCGGTCCATCATGGAATCAATATTTGAGCTTGTCAACTATTTAATTCATCCAGTATGATGTCCGGCGATGGCGCGGACCAACGACGAGGCCCGGCGGGCCTGGCAGCTGCTGATGCGGTTCTTCTTCAGGCAGCGCGGCCAGCTGCCCGCGTGCGGGGACCAGTTCGGCCTCTCGCCGGTGCAGTGCCACGTCCTGCACCTCCTCGAGCCGGACGATCCGATGCCGATGAGCCGGCTGGCGAAAACGCTCTCGTGCGACGCGTCGAACGTGACGGGGCTGGTGGACCGGCTGGAGACACGGGGCCTCGTCGAGCGCCGGCCGGCCGCCGGAGACCGGCGCGTGAGGGTGCTGGGCCTCACCCCCACCGGCTCGCGCGTCCGGGGCGAGCTCCTGCGCCACGTGTCGGGACGACCCAACCCGCTCACCCGGCTCACGCCCGACGAGCGCCGGGCGCTGGTGCGCATCCTCGAGCGGCTGCTCGATGAGCAGGACGGCTGAGCTACGCGCTGGACCGGCGCCCTTCCGACACGACCCGCCGCGAGCACCAGTACCCGGGCAGCATCGGGATCCAGAACGAGAGGCCGCGAAACAGCAGGGTGGCTGACAGCGCCGCCGCCAAATCGACGCCGGCCCAGCGCAGCGTGATGACCGACGTCGCCTCGAACGTGCCGAGGCCGCCGGGCATGATGCCCATCGTCCGGAAGAGGCTGGCGACCATGAAGCTGGCGAACACCCCCGCCGCCGAGGCGCGCGCCCCCAGCGCCAGGATCAGCGTCCACAGCGTGGCCGCGTCGAGCAGGATGATGACGCCCTGGAGCGCGGCCGTGCCGGCGAGCACGCGCGGGCTCCGCACGAGCCCGCGGTCGGCGGCCGCGAGGTAATCGACCGCCGAGCGAACGGCCGGCACCCGCACGAACCGGTCGGCGATCCGGCGACGGCCCGCCATCACCACGATGGCGCCACTCACCCCCAGCGAGAAGAGCAGGAACAGCGCCGAAGCCACGAGGATGATCGCGTTGCCCTGGCCCCGTCGGGCCACGATGACCAGCGCCACGACGAGGGCCACCGTGTAGGCCAGGTAGTACGACGCGAGGTTGATCAGGACCGAGGCCTTCACCACCGCGGGCGGCAGGTCGCGGCCTGCCAGGGCCCGGTCGACCAGCAGGCTGCTGCTCAGCCCACCCGACGGCAGCGCCTGATCGGCGAACAGTTTCGCCAGGCCCAGCTCAAAGGCCTCGCGGCGCGCGAGCGTGTAGCCCGACTGCAGGGCGACCCTCCGCCAGACGCCTCCCTGCGCGAGGTACGTACCGGCCTGAAGGGCGAGTGCGGCAGCCAGCCACCAGGGCTCGGCGCGCTCGGCGATGCGCACGAACGCCCGCTCCTCCGAGAAATGGAGCGCGGCGGCGACGACCGCCGCGAGCAGCGCGGCACCGAGCAGCCAGAACCTGCGCACCCGAGAACCCGAGAACCCGAGAACCCCAGAACCCCAGAACCCCAGAACCCAGAACCCCAGAACCTCAAGCGGGGATGACCACCGTCTGCCCGATCTCCCGCAGCGCCAGCCGGTCCCGCTCGGCCATCAGCATCTGCTCGGCGCGCTCGATGGGCTCGGTCACCGGCTCGCGGCCCAACCGGAACGACTGGTGGTGCACCGGCACGAACAGCCGCGCGCCGGCGGCGTCGGCCATGATCACCGCCTGCTCCGGCGTGCAGTGGTTGCTGATCCACGGATCGTAGGCGCCGATGGGCATGACCGCGGCCTCGAAGGGGCCGTGGCGCCGGTGTTCCCTGAAGGCGGCGGTGTCCGCGGTGTCGCCGCCGATGAGCAGCCGCCGCCCCTCGCGCTCCACGACCCAGCCGGTGTAGCCGCGGTGGGTGTCCCGTTGGATGCGGGCGCCCCAGTGCTTCACCTGGATGGCGCGCACCAGGGCGTCCCCGCGCGCGGTGGCCACGCGGACCGACTCGTCCCATCGGAGCTCGTGGACCGACGAGTAGTACCGGCGCGGCAGCAGATCCGCGGTCTCAGCCGCCATCACGGCGACTGGCGTCCCGCGGATGACCGCCAGGGACGGCGTGTCCAGGTGGTCGAAGTGGGCGTGCGAGACCAGGACGAGATCCAACTCGGGCAGCTCATCGGGGCGAAGCGCGCACCGCACCAGGCGCAGCGGGCCCAGGCTCCCGATGCCCAGGTCCACGCCGATGCGATCGAAAAGCACTGGGTCGGTGATGATGCGCAGGCCGTAGAAGTTGACGAGGACGGTGGCGTGCCCGAGCCAGGCCAGGCTGATGGCGTTGTCATCCCACGCCGCGGGGGTCGGCGTGTGAGGCGCTGGAGGAACATCCCTTCCCCACTCCGCCATCCGCTCCCGCAGGAAGCGGGCGCTCCAGGACGAGGACAGGCTCGTCCACATGGCGCCGGCGCCGGCGAGCGCTCCCGTGGCCAGGATCGTGCGGCGGTTCATGAGCGGTGTCATTACCCGAAAAGACTCCCCACGGCACCCGATTGTTCCACGAACGGGGTCGATCAAATCTCGAGGAGGTCCTTCCCCAGGATGACGGTCCCCTTGAAATGCGTGCGCGCGGCGTCCACCCACATCTGCTCGGTGACCAGCGGGTCGTCGGGGGGGACCAGGTGCGACAGGACCAGCGTCTTCACCCCGGCCGCCGCTGCCACGCGCCCGCAGTCCTCGGGGGTGGTGTGGCTGTCCAGCAGATGCTTCTTCAGCGTCGACGCGTTGGGGACGCGCGCGACGATGCGATCGACGGCCGGGGCGTAGAGTGCCTCGTGGACCAGGACATCGGCGCCCTTCGCCAGCGCGACGAGGCTGTCCGACCGCGCGGTGTCGCCCGAGATCACGATGGATCGATCCCGCGCGTCGAAGCGGAACGCCAGCGCCGGAGTGAGGGGGGGATGCGACACCAGCGCCGCCGTCACCTTCACGTTCTCGTCCTCCAGGACCACGCCGGGGGCCGTCACCTCGTGCGGGTGCACGAGCGGCGCCAGCGGCACGCGGCCTTCGTCCTCGATGCGCGTCTCGATGTCGGCGCGGTTCATCTCGAGGAAGAGCCGCGTCATCTCGACCAGCGGCGGGGGCCCCCACGTGTCCACGCGCGTGCGCAGGCCCGCGGCCCAGGAGAGCCAGACGAGATTGCCGTAATCCGCCGTGTGGTCCGAGTGCTGGTGGGTGATGAATACGTGCCGCAGCGCCGTCAGCGGTACGCCGGCGGACACGAGCTGGCGGGCGACGCCATCTCCGCAGTCAATCACGTACGGCGTGCCGTTCACGATGACGACCTGGGACGAAGCGGCGGTGGCCGTGCGCGGGCGGGGGCCGCCCCCGGTACCGAGCAGGATGAGCCGCGTGCGCGAGGACGGTGAGGCGCCCTGGCGTCTCACGCGGGCGAGGCCGGCGGCCGGCCACAGGGCCATGGCCAGCGTCGAGAGCCCGCTGCGCAGGAGAGTGCGTCGCTCCAGGGTGCCTCGTCCCGTTGTTTCCGCACGACCGGCCTCAGGATGCATGTGCACGGACATCTTATTCCCTGCGGGGCTATCGCTCCGCCGAGCGGCGCTCGGACAGGTCTTTCAGGGCCGCGAGCGCCTTCGGCCACATGTCCTCGAACATCTGGCGGTGCTCGTCGGCGGTGTCCATGTCGATGGTCAGCACGGCGTGCCCGCCATTGTCGCGCAGCGTGTAGTTCTCGCGCGCGCCGGCCCACTTCAGCACCTCGGTGCTCGTGGTGTCCTCGACACCGTTCTTCACGATGCCGATGTGCTCGAGCGAGAGGTACTCGTTGGGCCGGTGCTCGGCGACGCGGCTGACCATGCCGCTCCCGTCCGGCGCGAGGAAGAGGGCCTTGCTGCCCGGCTTCCAGTCGGTCACCGCGTACGAGCCCTCCTGGAAGGCGCTCGTCCACTGGCGGTAGGTCTCGTCCTCGAGCATCGTCCGCCAGACGACATCCCTCGGCGCATTGATCGCGGTTGAAAACGTCAGCCTGGTCATCGTCGCTCCTCGAACCGGCATGCGGCCCGACCGTGCGCAGCCGGACGTCCGTCTCCGGCGATGCTAGCCCGATTCGCCCCGGTGCGCGAGCGCGACCCGATGAGCTAGCGCCCGAGCGACCGGAACCACTCCACCGCGCGCGGCATCGACTGGATCCAGCTGTTGACGTGGTCGAAGCCCGGGAGCGCTTCCACGGTGACGTCGGCGCCCGTGTGGCGCAGCCGGTCCACGGACACGAGCGCGTCCTCGTACGGCACCTCCTCGTCGTCCGGGCTGTGGTACATCCGCAGGGGTGCCCCGGGCCGCCAGCGGTCGACCGCGTTCTCGCGAAGGCGGACGCGGAGCGGCGCGCCTGGCTCCGCCTTCATATCGGTGGTGAACGACGTCTCCAGCAATGCGTGCGCGTTGGGCGCCAGGGCGGCGACCACGTCGTCGAAATAGTGCCGCATGTCGAAGAGGCTGCTCACCCGCCATGCCCACGGCCGGCGGAACACCTCCGAGGGATCGTCGAACAGGTCGTAGATGTCGTCGTACGCGAGCAGGATGTACGAGACGTAGAGCGGCAGCGTGGGCGTCCGCTCGTTGTCGATGGATGCCAGGAACCACTGCTCCACGTCGAACACGCCGCCCACCGTTGCCGTGCCTGCGACCTCGACCGACGCGTCCTGGAGCGCGCGATGGAGCGCCAGGGCCGCATGCCCGCCCTGCGAGAAGCCGAAGGTGAAGAGCCGGCCGTCCTGCTGCACGCCGAGGTGGGCGAGAACCTCTCGCGATGCGGCCAGCAGGTCGATGGCGGCCGAGGCCTCCGTGGCGGCGTGGAAGTACCGGTGTCGGGGCACCGAGGAATCGCCAAGGCCGAGGTAGTCGGGCCCGATGTAGATGAAGCCCGCGCCAGCGAAGACGGCGTTCGACGGCGGGCCGTCGAAGCTCTCTCCGTCCGGGTTGAACGGTCCGGCGATGGCAGGATTCGACACCGCGTCGTAGAACGACACGGACGTGCCGTGAAGATAGGCGACGGTCGGGAGAGGCCCTTCGGCGCGGGGGACAGACACCATGCCTGTCGCCACCGTCGGCCGGGCGGACGGCTGTCCCGGAAGGACCGCGTCGATGGTGCAGTAGGTAACCCTGTAGCTGTCGAAACCGAACAGGAACGTGGCAGGGATGTCCGGCGGGAACTCGTAGTAGTCCTGGTAGAAGGCGATCCACGAGTCGAAGTAATCCCTCACGGATTCCGGGGATGGATAGGCGGCAACCAGCTGGTAGCTGATGGCGCGCCCCCGATCGCCGGGCCCGCAGGCCCCTGCGTGACCCTGTCGAGAGCTTCCAGAGACAAGCCCGCCCGTCAGCAGGACCGTCACGACGATGATCGCACTTGCCAGTCTCTTCTTCATGGCAGCCTCCCCAAGCTGGATTTACGCGATCCGGCACGGAAACCGGACAGAGGACCTTCCGCCGGGGGTAGGATGCGGGCGTGAGCTCCATGCAGACGCGCGGCGACAGGCATCACGCCATCCACGGCTTCGTGCGCCCCGGCTTCGAGGCCGTGCGCGAGGCCTTCGCCGAGAACTTCAGCCGCCGCCACGAGCTGGGCGCCGCCTGCTGCATCTACCAGCACGGCGAGAAGGTGGTGGACCTCTGGGGCGGGATCCGCAACAAGGCCACCGGCGAGCCGTGGGAAGAGGACACGATGGTCCTCGTCCACTCGGCCACCAAGGGTCTTGCGGCGATGACGCTCGCGCTGGCCCACTCGCGCGGCTGGCTGGACTACGACGAGCGCGTGTGCACGTACTGGCCGGAGTTCGCACAGCAGGGGAAGGAAAAGGTCACCGTCCGGCAGCTCCTCGCCCACCAGGCGGGCCTCTTCGCCTTCGGCGAGCCCGTGGACAAGGCCGTCGTCGCGGACCTGGACCGCCTGGCGGTGGTTCTCGCCCGCCAGAAGCCGGAGTGGGAGCCGGAAAGCCGCCAGTCGTACCACGCCATCACGCTGGGCTTCTACGAGAGCGAGTTGCTGCGGCGGGTGGACCCGCGGCACCGCAGCCTCGGGCGGTTCTTCCACGACGAGATCGCCTCGCCGCTGGGGCTCGACTTCTACATCGGGCTGCCCGCGTCGATCCCGAACGAACGGCTGGCGGTGCTCGACACCAGCCTCTTCACCATGCTGCGGCGCATGCCGCTGTCCGTGATGCTGGCGGCGATGAACCCGCGCTCGAACCTCTACCGGGCGCTCATCGTCAACCCGGGGGACCGAATCTGCGTCGACCCGGCCCGCGTCTACGCGCGCGATCTCGAGGTCCCGTCTGGCGGCGGCGTGGGAACGGCGCGTGCGATGGCGCACGCGTACAGCGTCTTTGCCACCGACGGGCGGGAGCTCGGACTTCGTGCCGAGACGCTCCAGGCGCTCGTCGCGCCCGCCATCCCCTCCGCGAACGGCTTCCACGACGAGGGGCTCCAGGGCGAGATCGAGTTCTCCCTCGGTTTCATGAAGACGTGCCGCGACTGGCGCTTCGGCCACGAAGGCGCGTTCGGATCGCCCGGCGCCGGCGGCTCGCTGGCCTACGCGGATCCTGCCAAAGGCCTCGCGTACGCCTACGTGACCAACCGCATCCGGAGCGTGGTGGACGATCCACGCGACCTGGCGTTGAGGGCGGCCATCCCGGAGTGAGATGGCGATGACCGCCGGCGAGGCCTTTGTTCGCAGGCATCCGGTCGCCGCGTACTTCGCGCTGACGTTCGCGATCTCGTGGGGCGGCGTGCTGGCGCTGCTCGGCCCGGGCGGCGTTCCGGATGGACAGGAGGCGTTCGCGCGGGTGATCCCCTACGCGATTGCGGTGATGCTGCTCGGCCCGAGCTTCGCGGGCTTCTTCCTCACAGCGCTTCTCGACGGACGGGCGGGCATGCGCGCGATGTTCGCCCGGTTGCTCCACTGGCGCGTGGGTGCGCGGTGGTACGCGGTGGCGCTCCTGCTCGCGCCGCTCGTATCCCTGGCGATGCTCTCCGCGTTCTCGCTCGCGTCTCCGGTGTTCGTTCCTGGTCTGATCACCACGGACGACAAGGCGGGGCGGCTGGCCTTCGGCCTGACCGCAGCGCTGGTGACGGGCGTACTCGAGGAGCTTGGCTGGACCGGTTTCGCCACACCGCGGTTGCGCGCGCGCCACAGCATCCTGGCGACCGGGCTCATCATCGGGGTGCCCTGGGGCGCATGGCACATCATCGGCAACGCCTTCATCGCCAGCGGTACCTACGCCGGCGAACTCTCTCTGCCGACTTTCCTCGTCGCGAGGACGCTGGCGCTGCTTGTGGGTGGCCTGCCCGCCTACCGGGTCCTCATGGTGTGGGTCTACGACCGCACCGGGAGCCTGATCGTGGCGATGCTCATGCACGCGAGCCTCACTGCGGCCACGCTGACGCTCGAGCCTCTTGCGATCACGGGAACGGATCTCCTGCTCTACGATCTCGTCTCCGCTCTCGTGTGGTGGGGCATTGTCTCGGTGCTTGCCGTGGCCACTCGGGGCTCCCTGGCACAGCCCGCGCGCGAGGCAGGCGCCTCCTGACCGACCTTCCGCCTTCAGCCTTCAGCCTTGTGCCTTCCGCTTCAGGCTGGGCTATCTTCAGCAGCCGGCAATCACACGCGATCCACGCGATATGCGGTGCCATACCGGCCGTAGTCGTGGCTCGTCACGCCGTTCCGCACCGAGCCCTGATACGCGGCCAACGGCGGCATCACCGTCACCCGAACGACCGTCGTCTCGCCGGCCTTGACAGCGCCGGCGTGCACGGCCGCGACCGGGAGCGCCGAGTCGCCCGTGTAGACGTCCGTCCCCCACACGGACCCGTCGGTCGCGCCGGTGACGCGGAAGTAGAACGTCGTGCCCGGCGTGTCGCACAGATCCTGGATCCGCGACGGCGCCTCCGAGGCGAGAAAGCCCTGGTCGAGCAGGGCCCGGATCTCGTCCGCCGACAGCTTCTTCTGGCGCTCGAAGTGCGCCACCAGCTCCTGGATGACCTTCATCGCGCTCCCTGCTCCGTATCCATGACGACCACCCGTCCATACGGCGGATTGAAGGCGCCCGATCGTCCGGGCGGCAGCACCCACAGGACCGAGTACGGCATCGGCTCCTTCGGGTACTCGATCTCGCCGTCCGTGATGATCGCGGCCGCCCGCACCTGCGGGTCCGCGGCCAGCCGCTCCATGGCCGGCGTCAGGTCGCTGCCGCCGTAGCCGCTCACCTGGAACTCCGACAGCTCCGACGGCGCCAGCAGCTCGTCGCTCGTCACCGCCACGTCGCACTGCAGCAGCCGGACCTGGTCCACCGCCACGGATTCGCTGAAATCGGCGATGGCCCCGAGCGCGCGCGGAATCTCGTCCGCCATCGATCCGCTGGTGTCCACGATGACGTTCAGCATCCAGCCCTGGCGCCGGCGCCCGGGCAGGACCACATCCTCGCGGTCCGCGCCGCGCCTTGACGCCCGCACGAACGTGCGCTCGCCTGGCGCGACCGACTCCATCCAGCGCTGCAGCGCCACCTCCCACGGTGTGCGGTAGATGCCGCGCAACGCCGTGACGACCTGGTTGACCGCACCGGGCGCGTCGCCCCGGAGGCCCCGGAGCGCGCCGACCGCCCGAGCCATCGCGAGCGACGATGACGCGGCTTCCTTGATCCTTGCCACCGCTTCCGCCTGCGCCGCCACATCGTCCGGGAACATGTCCTTCTCGCGCTGGGTATCGAGGACATCGCCGGCATCGCCGGGCTCGCCGCCTTCGGCGCCGGCCCCGCCTCGGCCGCGAGGGCCGAAGACGCGCCCGACCGTCGTCTCCTGCCCGCCGAAGACCGCGGTCTTCGACGGCATGTCGGCAGCGTTCCGGCGCATGTCGAGCACGATCTCCTCCGCGGACTTCTTGCTCGCCCCCGGCATGTCGAGCCCGCCGGCCGGAATCTCGGCGGCGCCTAGCTCCACGCGGAGGATGTCGTTGATGATGTAGTCGTGCGCGTAGTTGAACTCGAGGTGCGCACTGCCCCGCGCGCGATCGTGCGTGCGCAGCGCCAGGTGCAGCAGTTCGTGCGCCAGCACGAAGATGAGCTCGTTTTCCTTCAGCCGCTCGGCGAAGGCCGGATTGACGACGAGGCGGCCCGACGCGAACACGCCCATCGTCGGCACGCGGTCATCGAGCGCGACACGGACCCTGGCGGCGAGCCCGGAGAGATACGGGAGCGGGACGGTCAGCAGCCGCAGGCCGCGCAGGACGCGCTGCAACTGGTGCTGATCGGCGCCCGGCGCGCGGGCCGCTTCGCTTGCGATCGGTGTCACAGGTGGGTCACCTGCTTCAGCAGCGCCAGCATCGCGGCGTCGGCGCCCAGCTCGCTCCACTGCTCGACCAGATCCGCCACGAGCGTCAGCTGGTGCTCGGGCGGGAGGCTCGAGAGGAAGCGGTTCACGGTTTCCGGCGCCAGGCCCTCCAGCCGACCGTCGCGCACGTGCTGGCGGATGCAGTTCAGGATGAACCAGCGCGCGGCGTCGCCGGTGGGCAGGCTCGAGGGATCCTCGATGTAGTGCACGAGCGGCATCATGCGCTGGATGGACTCCTCGGCCAGCGCACAGAAGACTGCGGCGTCCTCGGCCGACACGCGCCCGAAGGCGAGGGCGCGCCTGATCTCCGGCGTGAGGATGCCGGAGGCCTCCGCGAGGTCCAGCCCGCGCGACAGCAGCGTCCACGCGCGCGGCGTCGAGAAGGGCTGCGGATCCGCCGGCACCGGGCGCATGAGCGCGTCCGGCATGTAGGTGATGAAGTTCAGCACGTCGGCGCGCACGCCGTTGGCCATGGCCCAGTCGAGCCACTCCTGCACGTCCACGCGGATGTTGAGGATGGCCACGCGGTTGACGAGCGCCGAGCTGAGCGCGCGCACCAGCGCGCGGTCCTGCACGCGGTTCCCCGCCGCCACCACCCAGGTTCCTGGCGGCAGCGAGTGCTCGCCGAGCCGGCGCTCGAGCAGCAGCGAGTAGAACGCTTTCTGCACGTCCGGCGCGCACGCGGGCAGCTCGTCCAGGAACAGGCAGAACGGCTCCGGCGTCTCCGGCAGCAGCACGCGCGGCGGGCAGAAGACGGACCGCTCTCCCACGATGCGCGGGATGCCGCTCACGTCCTCCGGCGCGATCTGTGTGCCCAGCAGCGATCGGCACGGCAGGCCGGCCGCGGCGGCCGCCTGGTAGACCACCTCCGACTTGCCGACGCCGGGCGGCGACAGCAGCAGGAAGCTCTGCTCGTGCGCCATCGACGCGATGAGGCTCTTCGCCTGGCTGAGCGTGATGGTCTCCTCGAGCGGGCCGGCGGCGGTGGCGCCGAGCGTCGCGGGCGTGGCCGTCTGGGTGGTCATGCGTACCATCCTGACGCCGATGGGCGGGTGCCGCCAGTGCAAAGTTGGACGTGCTAACGTTGGCGGATGCGTATTGGCATCATCGGCGCAGGCATGATTGGCTCGACACTCGCGAGGAGGCTGACCGCGCTCGGCCATACGGTCGCCATCGCGAACTCGAGAGGACCGGAGACGCTCCGCGATCTGGCGGCCGAGACCGGCGCGCGGCCCGTGACGGTCGCGGAGACGGCACGGAACGTCGAGATGGTCGTCATCGCGGTCCCGGAGCGCGCGGTGCCGGACCTGCCGAAGGACCTGTTCGCCGGCGTTCCTGCCGACGTCATCGTCATCGATGCCGGCAACTACTACCCGAGCCGCGATGGAAGCATTCCGGCGATCGAGGCAGGCGAGACCGAGAGCGGTTGGGTCGCAGCCGAGATCGCGCGGCCGGTGATCAAGGCGTTCAACACGATCTACTTCAAGAACCTGCTCGAGAAGGGCGCCGCGCCGGGGACGCCAGGGCGCCTGGCGGTGCCGGTGGCCGGCGACCCCCGCGAGGCGCGCACGAGGGTGCTGCAGCTGATCGACGAGCTGGGCTTCGACGCTGTGGACGCGGGCGCGCTCCAGGACTCGTGGCGGCAGCAGCCCGGCTCGCCGTGCTACGCCAAGGAGCTCGATGCAGCCGGGCTGAAGCAGGCGCTCGCGGCGGCCGAGCGCACTCGCATCGCCGAGTACCGCAAGGCCGCGGACGATGCGGCGCGCGCGTACTTCACGTCTCAGCCGGCGCGCTGACGCGAGCGGGCGCGTGGCGCCTTCCGGGCTGACACGTTCAGCGTCACGGCCGCGCGGATGAGCGCCTTCAGGGCCGGCTCGTCGATCGCCTCACCCTCACGGATGTCGATGGCGCGCCGCGCGTTCCCGTCGAGGCTGGCGTTGAAGAGGCGGGAAGGGTCTTCGAGCGAGGCGCCCTTCATGAACGTCATCTTCACGACGTTCTTGTAGGTCTCACCGGTGCAGACGATCCCGTCGTGCGACCACACCGGGGTCCCCATCCACTTCCACTCTTCGACGATGTCGGGGTCGGCTTCGGTGATCAGCGCACGGATTCGCCTGAGCGTCTCGCCGCGCCAGTCGCCGAGCTCGGCGATCCTCCGGCTGATCAGCTCCGACGCGGGCTCGCCTTCCTGTGTGGCTTCGGGCCGTTTCATCGTTGCCTCCTCGAGAGGGTGCGCAGGTACTCGTGGCGGCTACGGGAGCCAGCCGGGCAGCGCCGCCGCCTGCTTCACCCATGCCGCCATCTGCGCCTCGTCCAGCTCGCCTTCGCGGATGTCCACGTAGCGCGTCTCCTGGCTCTTGCTCGCACCGGGCGGGACCGGCACGAGCGATGTGCCGCGGAAGAACGCCACCTTGACGTAGTGGGTGAACGTGTGGAACGAGACGAACCATCCTTGACTTACGACACCGTAGAACGGCGAGTTCCACTTCACGGCCTTGCGCACGTTGGGAACGGTCCGGACGATGAGCGCATCCAGCCGGCGCCCGACGTCGCGCTTCCAGCCCGGCATTGCCGCGATGTACGCCTGCACCGGGCCATCGCCGTCGGCCTTCGCGATCTGCGGGTTCCCGCCTGAGAGAAGCCTCGGCGGGATGGCCTCTCTCGCGCCTGGCCTGGCGCTCGTGCCCGCCTTCGGTGTGGACCTGGCCCTGGAAGGCGTCCGCCGCTTCCCTGCGCGCGACGTCGTCATGGTTGGCGGCTCTCAGGCGGTCCGTCGTCCGCTGCGGCGCCTCGCAGCGTACGGCAGCACGAACAGGTACAGGCCGGTGAACAGAAGCAGGGCGAGCGGGAGCAACGGCGAGTAGGTCACCCATGGCGGCGGTGCCGCGCCTCCCCCCTGCGCCAGGGCGACGAAGTTGGCGATGACGGTCACGGTGAAGATCATGGACACCCAGCGGTGCGTCTGCCGAATCATGGTGTTCATGGGATCCTCGCGAGCAGATCGACGAGCTTGTCGCCCATCATCTTCCAGCCGTAACGCGCCCCCCCGAACTCCCGCTTCTGGTCCGGCTTGAAGCCGGACTGCACAAGGGACAGGCGCGTGCCCGACGCCGTGGGCGTGAGCGTGAACGTCACGACGGTGTCGATCAACCACCCGCCGGGATCCCCGACGACCCAGGTGTAGCGGAGCTTCCGGTGCGCTTCGATCTCGACGAACCGGCAGTTCACGATGCCGTCCCAGCCGGGCTGCGGCTGCGTCTTGAACGTGAACGCCGCTCCCGGCTCGAGCGTGAGGTCCATGACGGGCAGGAGCCATTCGGTGAGCAGCGCGGGCTCGGTGAGCGCGCGCCACACCCTCTCCGGCGGATGAGGCAGGTCGAACTCGAACGACAGGGAGTCTGTGCTCATTCGTCCATCTTCTCCAGCAGCCGCTCGAGGCGGCCGACGTGCGCGGGCCAGAAGGCCCGGTAGTGGGTAATCCAGTCGATGAGCGGCTTCATCCCGCGCGGCTCCACGCGGTAGTAGACCGAGCGCCCCTCGCGCCGGGCGTTCACCAGGCCGGCGTCCTTCAACGTGGCGAGGTGCTGCGAGACCGCGGGCTGCGAGATGTCGAAGCGCGCGGTCAGGTCCTTCACCGCCACTTCTCCGCGCGTCAGCGACTCGAAGATCGCGCGGCGGCTGGGGTCTGCCAGCGCGTGGAAGAGCCGGTCTTCGACGGCGGCTGCGATCGGCATGCTCAATGTATAAGTCGCTACTTATTCATTGTCAAGGGCGATCGCTGATTCTTGCGAATCCTCGATGGCCGCGTGTAAGAGTAAGGAGCATCGGCCCGCCGCTCTCGCATGCTCGTCTACCTCATCCTCTCCCCCTTCGCCGTTGCCGTCTTCGCGGCATGGTTGCTCCAGCGTCACCCGAATCGCGCGGGCATCCTGGCCGCGTGGCCGGCCGTCGTGGCGCTGGTGCTGGCCAACGAGCTGCGCCTCACCGGCGAAGGCGGGGCACGCCTCGTCGAGCTGCCGTGGGCGCCGTCGCTGGGGCTGTCGCTGTCCTTCAACCTCGACGGCCTCGGACTGCTGTTTGCGACGATCATCACCACGGTCGGCGCGCTGGTCGTGCTCTACGCGAGCCGCTACCTCGCCGGGCATCCCCAGGCGGGGCGGTTCTACGCGTCGCTGTTCGCATTCATGGGCGCGATGCTGGGCGTGGCGCTCAGCGACAACCTCCTCACGCTGTTCGTCTTCTGGGAACTGACGGGCTTCACCTCGTTCCTGCTGATCGGCTTCGACCACGAGCGCGACGAGGCGAGGGCGGCCGCGATCCAGGCGCTCATCGTCACCGGCGCCGGCGGCCTCGCGCTGCTGGCGGCCGGCGTGCTCCTGCTCGACGTCTCTGGCACCACGAGCCTGTCGGCCATGGCCGCCAACCGCGCATCCATCGCGGCGCACCCGTTCTACGGCGCGATTGCGGCGCTGGTCCTGCTGGCGGCCTTCACGAAATCGGCGCAGGTGCCGTTCCACTTCTGGCTTCCGAACGCGATGGCCGCTCCGACGCCGGTGAGCGCGTATCTCCACTCCGCGACCATGGTGAAGGCCGGCGTCTACCTGATCGCGCGGATGACGCCGGCGCTCGGCGGCACCGCCGCCTGGACGGCAGCCGTCACCGCTGCCGGGGCCGCGACGATGCTCCTCGGTGCCTATCGGTCGGTGCAGGAGACCGACATGAAGCGCATCCTCGCGTACTCGACCGTGAGCGCGCTCGGCGTGCTGACGATGCTGCTCGGCATCGGGACGCGTGAAGCCGTGGTCGCGGCGCTCGTGTACCTCGTCGCCCACGCCGGCTACAAGGGCGCCCTGTTCCTGGTCGCAGGCGCGATCGACCACGAGACCGGCACGCGCGACGTGACCGTGCTGGGCGGACTCCGGCGCGCGATGCCGCGGACGGCCCTGGCGGGCGGCGCCGCCGCGCTCTCGATGGCCGGCCTGCCCCTGACGCTCGGCTTCGTCGCCAAGGACGGCGCGTACGAGGCGCTGCTGCACGGCGGGGGATGGGGCCCGTGGCTGCTGGCCGCGACGGTGCTCGCGAGCGTCCTGCTGGGACTCGCGGGCCTGCTCGCCGGCGTCCTGCCCTTCCTTGGCCGTGGCCGCCCCGAGGACGCGGAGGTTCACGAGCCTGGCTGGCCGCTGTGGGTGCCCCCGTTCGTCCTCGCAGGTGCAGGTGTGCTGGCCGGCCTCGTGCCGTCTCTCCTGAACGGGACGCTTTCGTCCGCGGCGGCGTCGATCCTCGGAGCGCCCGTCGATCTGAGGCTGGCCGTCTGGCACGGGCTCACGCCCGCGTTGACGCTCAGCGTGCTGACGCTGGCAGGAGTAGTCGCCGCCTACGGGCTGCGGCGCACCATCGCGAGCCGCACCTGGAAGCCGGCGACGGGCACGGAACGGCTGTACGCGGCCGGCCTGGCGGGGCTGGACCGCGTCAGCCGCGCGATCGGCCCGTCGCTGCACAGCGCATCGCTTCGTTCGTACGTGATGGTGATCGTGGTCGCCTCGATCCTCGCCGGCGGTTCGGCGCTCGTCGGGACACGGGGATTCGCCGTCTCGGTGCCGGTGACGGTCGTCGGGGTGCACGAGCTGCTCGTTCTGCTCGTCATCCTGGCCGGCGCGCTCGGCACGATCATCGCGAGGTCGACCATGGCGGCCGTCCTCTCGCTCGGGGCCGTGGGCTACGGCGTTGCCACGATGTTCCTGTTCTTCGGCGCGCCCGATCTCGCGATGACGCAGTTCTCGGTCGAGACACTGACCGTGCTCATCTACGTCCTCGTGTTCCGGCACTTCCGCGGGCTCGGCACGCTGTCACCCCGGCTGGTGCGCCTGCGTGACGCGTTCATCGCGATCGGAATCGGCACGCTCATCGGCGGCCTCGTCCTGTCGGTCGCCACCACCGACACCGCGCCGCGGCTCCGCGAGTACTTCGTGGAGTTCGGCCCGACGCTGGGGCACGGCCGCAACATCGTCAACGTCATCCTCGTGGACTTCCGCGCGTTCGACACGCTCGCCGAGATCACGGTGCTGGCCACGGCGGCGATCGGCGTGCGCGCGCTGCTGCGGCTGGCCTCCGATCGGACGGAGGGCGAGCCGGCTCATCTGCCGACGTCCTCCATTTTCCGGACGGCGGCGCGGCACCTGATGCCGCTCCTGCTGCTGTTCTCGATCTTCCTGCTGCTGCGCGGCCACAACGAGCCGGGGGGCGGGTTCGTCGGCGGCCTGGTCGCCGCCGCCGCCTTCTCCCTCTACGGCATCGCCTACGGGCTCGAACACGCCCGGCGGGCGCTGCTGGTGAGGCCCCTCACGCTGCTCGGCGCGGGCCTGCTGGTCGCGCTGGCGAGCGGGTTCCCGGCGATCCTGCGTGCCCAGCCGTTCCTGACGGCCCAGTGGCTGCTCGATCCCGTGGCGATCGGCACGCCGACGCTCTTCGACGTCGGCGTCTACCTCGTGGTGACGGGCGTGGTGCTGATGATGGTCTTCAACCTGGCCGAGGAGTCCTGAGTGGAAGTGCTGCTGGCAGTGGCGTCGGGCATGCTCTATGCGGCCGGCATCTACCTGATGCTGCGCCGACGCCTGGCGCAGCTCATCATCGGGCTCGGCCTGTTGTCGAACGGGACGAACCTGCTCATCTTCACGGCCGGGGGGTTGACGCGCGCGCGGCCGCCCGTCGTCCCCGACGGCTCGGACACGCTCGTGCCGCCCTACGCGGACCCGGTGCCGCAGGCGCTCGTCCTGACCGCGATCGTCATCGGGTTCGGCCTGCTCGCCTTCTCGCTGGTGCTCGCGCACCGGGTGCACGCCATCTCCGGCAGCGACGACGTGGACGATGTGGGGCGGGCCGGATGAAGGCGCTCGTCCTCCCGATCCTCGTGCCGCTCAGCACCGCGGCGCTGTTGATGCTGGCGCCACCACGGCCGCTGTTGCAGCGGTGGATCTCGCTCGTGGGCTCGATCCTGCTGCTCGTGAGCGCCATCGTCATCTTCGTGCGCGTGGAGGCGGCGGGCGTACAGGTGCTGCACGTGGGCGGCTGGGCCGCGCCCTTCGGCATCACGATCGTCGCCGACCTGCTCTCCGCGATGCTCGTGGTCGCCGTCGGCGTGGTCGGCGTCGCCGTCACCGGCGTGGCCTTCGCCGGCGTCGATCCGCGGCGCGAGGCGTTCGGGTACCACCCGCTCATGCAGATCCTGCTCATGGGCGTCGCCGGCGCCTTCCTGACGGGCGACCTCTTCAACCTGTACGTGTGGTTCGAAGTGATGCTCGTGGCATCGTTCGTGCTGATGGCCCTCCACCGCACCGGCGAGCAGGTGGAGGCGGCCTTCAAGTACGTCACGATCAACCTGGTCGCCTCCTCGATCTTCCTCACCGCGCTCGGCCTGCTGTACGGCGCGGCCGGCACGCTCAACATGGCCGACCTCGCCCGGATCTGGCCCACGTTGAGGACCCCGGGCACCGACGCGGTGCTCGCCGTGCTCTTCCTCATCGCGTTCAGCATCAAGGCAGGGTTGTTCCCGCTCTTCTTCTGGCTCCCGGCGTCCTACCATACGCCGCCAGCGGCCATCGGGGCGGCATTTGCGGGGCTGTTGACGAAGGTCGGCGTCTACGCCCTGGTCCGGACCTTCACGCTGCTCTTCCCGGACGCGCGGGTGGAGCTGTTCGCGCTGCTGCTCGCGATGTCGGCCGCGACGATGGCCATCGGACTCGTGGCGGCGATGAGCGAACGCGACTTCCGCCGGATCCTGTCGTTCAACCTGGTCGGCCACATCGGCTACACCACGGTGAGCCTGGCGCTGCTGACGCCGGCCGCGCTCGCAGGCGCGATCTTCTACGTCCTCCACCACATCGTCGTCATCACGAACCTCTTCCTGGTGAGCGGCGTGCTGCTGCGGCTTCGCCGCACGACGGACATGGCGCGGCTCGGCGGCCTGTACCGGAGCCAGCCCCTTTTCGCAGGGCTGGCGATGATTCCCCTCTTCTCGCTCGCCGGGGTGCCTCCGCTGTCGGGCTTCCTCGGCAAGCTCGCGATTCTGAACGGGACGTTCGCGGCCGGCGCGTACTGGCTCGGCGGGCTCGTGCTGGCGGTGGGGCTGCTGACGCTGCTGTCGATGGCCCGCACGTGGGCCGACGGGTTCTGGCGCCCGGCCGGCGACGCGCGTGACATGATGGCGCCGGGAACGCCACTGCTCGTCGCCATCGCGGCACTGAGCGTCGTGACCCTCGCGATGACCATCTGGGCCGAGCCGCTCTTCGACCTCACCTCGCGCAGCGCCGAGCAGCTCCTGCGGCGCGACGAGTACGTGCGGGCGGTGCTCGGGGAGGGGCCATAGATGGTGCTCGAGAGCATCCTGCTCGCCCTGGCGTGGTCGGCGCTGCAGGGCGAGATCTCGCTCGGCAACCTGCTCGTCGGGTACGCCTTCGGCTATGTCATCCTCGTCCTGCTGGCGAGGGGGGGCGTGATGCCGTCCACGCTCTGGTCGCGCACCGTCCATGCGGTCGGGCTCGCCCTCTTCGTGGTCTGGGAACTGGTGCTGGCGAACGCCCGCGTCGCACTCGACGTGGTGCGCGCCGGCGAGGGCATCCGGCCGGCGGTCCTCGCCATCCCGCTCGACGTGACCAGGGACGACGAGATCCTGCTGCTGTCGATGCTGATCAACATCACGCCCGGCAGCGTGACGATCGACCTCTCGGACGATCGGCGGACCCTGTACGTGCACGTCATGCACATGCACGATGCAGAGGCGACGCGGCGCGAGATCAAGGAAGGGTTCGAACGCCGCGTCAAGCGGCTGTTCGAGTGAGCAACACGGCCGGAGGGGACATGCTCGATGTCGTTGCGCCAATCACACTCGCGATGCTCGGCGTCGCGCTGCTGGTGGCCGTCGTGCGCCTCGTGAAGGGGCCGACGCTGCCGGACCGCGTCGTCGCGATGGACCTGTTGGGCGTGCTCGTCGTCGGCCTCATCGTCGTGCTCGCCGCGTGGACCGGCGTACGGACGATGCTCGACGCGGCCATCGTCATCGCGCTCATCGGCTTCCTGGGCACGATCGCCTACGCGACCTACGTCGAGCGGGGGCGTCAGGAATGATTGACTCCCTCGTCGCTCTGCTGTGGCTGTCGGGATCGGGCTTCGCGCTGCTGGCGGCGCTGGGCGTGCTGCGGCTGCCCGACGTCTTCACGCGGATGCAGGCGTCGACGAAGGCGTCGACCCTTGGCGTCGGGTGCCTACTGCTGGGAACGGCGCTCCACCTGGGCGACTTCGGATCGCTCATCCGGGCGGCGAGCATCGGGGCGTTCATCCTGCTGACGACGCCGGTGGCCGCGCACGTCATCGCCCGCGCGTCGTACCTGGCCGATGTGCCGCTCTGGAAGGGGACCGTCCTCGACGAGCGTCGGCGCGACACGGATCGCGTGGCGTGGGAACAGCCGGGGCCGCCGCCGGCGGAGTGAACGGCTGGTGCCGGCGCGATGCGCGCCCGCCTGGCCGCTTCCGCCGACCCGGATCAGGGCCGCGCGTTGTATGCTCGGACAACCGACCTCGCGGCGACCGAATCCGATGCTCGCGCTGCTCAAGTACAAGCTTCCCGAAGTGCTGCAGGCCGTTGCGCCCCTGTTCGCCGCGGTGTGCGCCTTCCAGGTGCTGCTGGTGGGCGCGCCGGCCGCGCTGTTCCTCCAGTTCATCGCCGGCTCGGTGCTCGCTCTGGTCGGCATGCTGCTGCTCCTTGCGGGCATTGATTTCGGCATTCTGGCGATGGGCCGCTTCATCGGCGCCGAATTGCCCAAGAAGGGCTCCCTCTGGTTGATTGCCGGCGTCGCGTTCGCCCTGGGCTTCGCCACCACGGCCGCGGAGCCAGATGTCCTGGTGCTCGCCGCGCAGGTCGAAGCGGCCTCGGAGGGAGCCGTCGGTGGTCAGGCGTTGGTCTACATCATCGCGGTCGGGGTCGGGCTGCTGGCGGCCGTGGCCTTGCTGCGGATCATCTGGGGATTCTCGATGATCCACCTGCTGGCGGCGATTTTCGCGATCATCATCGTGCTCTCGTTCGCCGCGCCGGAGGAGTTCGTCCCCCTGGCGTACGACGCCGGCAGCGTGACGACCGGCGTGCTGACCGCCCCGGTGATGCTGGCACTCGCGCTCGGCCTCAGTTCGGTCCTCGGCAATCGCTCGGCGCTGGCAGACGGATTCGGGTTGCTCGGCCTCGGCTCGGCGGGACCCATCGTCGTCATTCTCCTCCTGGGACTGCTGCTCTCGTGACCGATGTCACCCTCGTGCACGATCTCGGCCGAACCGCCTTCAGTGTGGCACTGGCGGTACTGCCGCTCGCGGCCTTCTTCATGACCTTTCAGCTCCTGTTCCTCAGGCTGCCAGCACAAGAGGTGTCGCGCACTCTGACGGGGACGCTGGTCGCCTCGGTCGGCCTGTTCCTCTTTCTCCTGGGGATCACCATCGGGTTTCTCCCGTTCGGGCGGGCGATCGGCGAGGCGCTGGGCTCGCTCTCTCGGCAGTGGCTGCTGGTGCCGTTCGGCCTGCTTCTGGGGTTCGTCACGACGTGGGGCGAGCCGGCCGTACGCGTCCTGGCCGATCAGGTGGAGGACGCATCGTCCGGATCCATCCGACGGACCGTGGTGCTCTATGCGATCTGCCTGGGCGTGGCAGTCGCGGTCGGGACGGGCCTGCTGCGGATCGGGTACGGGGTGCCGCTCTTGTGGCTGCTCGTGCCCGGCTACGGGCTCGCGATCCCGCTGATGTGGTTCAGCGACCGACGGTTCGTCTCCATCGCGGTGGATGCGGGAGGCGTGGCGACCGGGCCCCTGGCGAACAGCTTCCTGCTGGCGCTCGCCCTCGGTGCGGCATCCGCGATGGGCCAGGACCCGCTTCTCCACGGCCTGGGACTCGTCGCCCTTATCGCGCTCGCGCCGATTCTCTCGGTGATGTTGCTGGGCGTGCTCGTTCGCCGGAACGCGCCCAAGGAGCCGTAACCATGTCGACACTCTCACTGATCGTCAGCATCGTCCGGAAGGGATGGGGCAGCACCGTGCTGGAGGCGTCCGTGAATGCCGGCGCGCGAGGCGGCACCGTGCTCTTCGGCCGAGGAGCGGGCATCCATGAACGCGAGAAGATCTTCGGCATGTCGATCGAGCCGGAAAAGGAGATCCTGCTGACGCTGGTCCATGTGAGCCAGGTCGACGTCATTCTCGACGCGATCGTCCGTGCCGGAGAATTGAATGACACCGGCCGGGGAATCGCGTTCGTCCTGCCGGTCGGGAAGATTGCGGGCGTCGCGCACTTCATGAAGCAGGCATTGGAGCCGAAGTAAGCAGCTCGGACGCTAGTGTCCTGACCGCGTGGTTCGCTGAATAACTGGCGCGGCCTGGAAGTCGAGCGTTCGTTGGGCGAAGCGCGCGATGCTGGCGAGGATCTGGTCGGCGCTCTTGGTCCAGACAAACGGGGTGGCC
>JADZCN010000061.1 GCA_020851565.1 Acidobacteriota bacterium
CAACCGTGAGTGGCTGATCGCCCGACTCGGCTATCGCTCCCCGACGCAGGCGCGTCAGGCGTTTGCCGTCAGACCGGCGGCCTGATTATCATCAACGCGCTGTCCAATTCGCGTGCGGCGGTACAGTAAACACATCGCGGGCCTCGCGCCGCTCGTGCGCCGGGTCCGCCCCCTCCGTGTCGATGCGGTCCCGCTGGTGACGGGCCAGCCGGCGCGCCTTCGCCAACTCGGTGTCCGGCCACAACCCCAGCTTCACGCGCCGCACGGTGCGCCCCTTCGTGTAGAAGAGGTACCAGGACTTTGCTCCGCCGGGCGAGACGTGAATGGCGAGGCCCGGCGTATCGACGTCGAACCAGTCCACGGCCGTGGCTTCGGGTTTCAGGGCGGCGATACTCCGAGCGGTGAACCTCTTCCGGCGGTTCGTCCGCTTGCGGCGACGAGTCACTGCGGGAGTCACGGTGCCTCCGGTGTAAGCATGGTGTAAGCTGGCGACGCAACCGCAGCTTACACCGTGAAACATGTTGAGGCAATAAATACCGGACTCAATTGGGGATGAGCGTTTCAGCTTGTCACGGGTCGTTTCCAGTTCCCTGACTGAAAATCACGGTGTCGGCGGTTCGATCCCGTCCCTGGCCACCACCCCCTGCAACCCTTTGCTCCGCGCGCTCTCGGTCGAGGGCCCACGTGCGGACGCGCGCAAGCAGCAGCTCGCGCTCTGCGGCCTGCGCAACCCATTCGGGCGCACTCTGCGGCCAACTCAGGGCATCCGCATCGAGTCGTCGAACGTCACCGTCACGCGTGGGTCACCAGCGGGCTCGACGGCCGAGGGCTGCCCGCCATCCGTGCTGTAGGTGCCTACGGGCGATCCCGAAGCCGGCGGCTGATTGCCCGGCGAGCCGCCGCGCTCGTCAAAGGCCACGGCAATCCACATGCGCCCTTCGCGGAGGCCGCGGATCGTCACGTCCCCGCCGTTCTTGGCGATCGAACCCTCCCGGATCGGCATGGCTGCCGGGCCGAGATGACTGTGGCGTTAGACGAGCCGCCGCCATCCGCGTTCGGACGACGACGACGGGCGGTGGGCTCGAGGCCACAAGCGGCGGTCAGGGTGACCCCGGCGGCGTCCGGACCTGGCCTCCTCCACTCTCGCGTCGCCATTGGCGGCCCTGTGTAGGTCTGCGTCATCTGCGGCCCTACCTGGCCCTGCCCCATCTGCGGCCCTGCGCGGCTCTGCGCCATCTGCGGCCCTGCGCGGCTCTGCGCCATCTGCGGCCCCGGGAGCATCCGCCGTTCATCGGCGTTCCAGCATCTCCCGGATCATCGGCGTCATCGTTTCGGCGGCCAGGCGGTTGCCTGCCACGTTCCAATGGGTGTCCCGCGGCTTGTACAGCCTCGTGCGCGCAGCTTCACGCCTGAAGGCCGGCAACAGGTCCAGCGTCTGAATGCCCTCGCGCCCCAGCGCCTCCGTGATGGCCCGTGTCGGGCGGTCGAAGTCGATGGCCTCCCTGGCCACGCCCCACGCTCGCGCGACGTCACGTTGCAGCGCGTCATCCACCTGCGTCTCGTCTGGCAGTAGCACGACCAGGAACCCGGCCCCGGCCCCGGCAGCGAGATCGCGCATCTCGCGCAGGTAACCGGCCGCGCGGGCCGCCGGGCCCGCGAGCGCCCCGTCGTCGCCCACGTAAATGGCGGCCCGTCCCATCAGGATGCGGCGGAATGCCTCCTCCTCCATCCCCGGCGCACCATCGTCATAGGCGCCGGACGTCGGCTCGCCGTTGACGATCACGCTGCGCCCGGAGCGGCCCAGCGTCCACAGGAAGTTGCCCAGCGTGGCGACGTGGGAGTGCTCGTAGGGCTTCCGCGCCCGGGCTTCGAAGTCGTTGCCGATGTAGAACCCGACGACCACCACGTCCGGTCCGTACGCCAGCCCCTCCTCCACCAGGATGGCCAGGTAGTCGCGCGGCTCGGTGCCGGCGACGCCCAGGTTGATGACCTCCACGGATCCGTCGGCGGCCAGCGCACGCTCGAGGAGCGCGAGGTAGTTGTCCCTGCGCGGTACGACGCCGAACGCGAACGAGTCGCCGATGGCCACGACGCGCTGCCGGACGTGCGCGGGCCGCGCGGTCGCGCGCTCCACGTCGTTGAATCCGCGGGAGTTCAGCACGCTGTCGAAGTGCAGCGCACCGGGCTGGCCGCGGTACCTGCCGAACGAGTCGGAGTAGAAGATGAAGATCGGGCTGACGGCGTTGACGAGGCGCAGCGAACCTTCGAGGAGCAGGAGTGTGGCGGCCGTTGTCAGCGCGACGCGCCAGGCGATGCCCCGGTGTGCACCCAACCACCGGACACCCTCGCCCAGCATCCACGGCACCGCGATCACCACGGCCAGCGCCTCGAGCGAGAGCCAGACGTGAAGCGGCGTCGCCAGGCTGTAGGCCAGGACCGCCAGCAGGCCCAGCGACCCGGTCCAACGGCCAGGTTGGCCGCCTGACGTGGTTCGCCGCGACAGGCGGCTGAGGCCCTCGACCACAAGCCAGCCGCCCAGCAGGAATAGTGCAAGCCGGAAGCCCCATACGGCCGCAGAGCGCTGGTCGAGTCGGTGCCACACCGCGGCATCGCCCACGACAAAGACGCGCGGGAAGTCCGGCGCGATCCCGTAGTAGTTGTTGACGCGAGCGTTGACGTCGAACGACGCATCCTCGGCTCCATGAACGGCGAACGCCAGGCGGTTCTCGCCCTCCCGCACGGCCGACACGGGAATCTCGACCTTGCCGAACTCGGTCCGGTGAAACGCCGCCGGCCTCACCTCCGATACGGAGGTTCCGTTGAGGCTGACAGCCACTGTGGCGCGCCGCTCGCCTGGAGCGCTCAGGATCAGCTCGAACTCGAGAAAGAGCGGTTCACGCGCCGGCAGCGCAAACGCCACGCTGGCCTCGCGACCTTCGACGTGGATGCGCTCGGCAACGGGCTGGAAGGACTCGTGTGTCAGCAGGAACGCCGAACAACCGACGATGATGACCGGGAGCGATGCCGCGACGCGGGATGGGAGAGACACAGATCAGCGCGGGGCCGCAGATGGGACGCAGATGGCGCAGAGCATCACCGAGCCGCAGATGGGCCACAGATGGCGCAGAACATAGGGCCGCAACAATGCGCAGAGGGCGCAGAGCATCAAACGCGGCGTCGATGGACCCGAATCAGTCCCCTTTCGAACCATTGCCCTTTCTGCGCCATCTGCGTTCATCTGCGCTGATCTGCGTCCATCTGCGTTCAGCGTCTGGGAACCAGCTTCATCAGCTTCCCATCGGTGTTGCTGTCCGTCAGGATGTAGAGCGCCCCATCCGGCCCCTGCCGGACGTCACGGAGCCGCTCCTTCAGGTCCTTCAACAGGCGCTCCTCCCCCACCACCTTTTCGCCGTTCAGGGTGAGCCGCACCAGATCGTTGGTGGCGTGGCCACCGATGAACAGGCTTCCCTTCCATGCGGGGAACAGGTCGGCCGTGTAGAAGGCCATCCCGCTCGGGCCGATGACGGGATCCCAGTAGTAGGCAGGCTGCTCCGTGCCCTCCTTCGCCGTCTTGCCCTCGAGGATGGGGCCACCGCGGTACTCGATGCCGTAGGCCGCCGTCGGCCAGCCATAGTCCTTGCCCTTGCGGGCCACGTTGATCTCGTCGCCGCCACGCGTGCCGTGCTCGACCTCCCAGAGCTCACCCGTCGCCGGGTGCAGCGTGGCAGCCTGGATGTTCCGGTGGCCGGACGACCAGATTTCGGGGCGGATGCCCTCCTTACCGACGAACGGGTTGTCCTTCGGGATGGAGCCGTCGGTGTTGATCCGCACGATCTTGCCGAGCAGGCTGTCCATCTTCTGCGCCTGCATGCGGCCCTCCGTGATGGACCGGTCACCCTGGGTCACGAACAGCGTGCCGTCCCGCCCGAACACCAGTCGGCTGCCGAAGTGCAGCGGGGAGTTCAGCGAGGGCGCCTGGTGATAGATCACCTGCACGTTCTCCACGCGCGGTGCCGCCCCGTCTACGAACCGGCCCTTCGCGACGGCGGTGTTGTTCACGCCGCCTTCGCGCGGCTCGGCGTAGCTCCAGTAGATGATCTGGTTCGTCGCGAACGCCGAGTCGAGGGCCACGTCCAGCAGCCCGCCCTGGCCGCGGGCGTCCACGGGAGGCAGGCCCGCCACGGGCGCCGACAGCGTGCCGTCGGCACCCAGGACCCGCAGGCGGCCGGGCCGCTCCGTGACGAGCATCTTCCCGCCGGGCAGGAAGGCCACGCTCCACGGGTTCTGCAGCCCGCCGACGATGGTGACGACCTCGAAGGCGACGCCCAGCTTCTGCTCCGGGGCGCGCGTCTGGCCCGGGAACGCGGGTGTCTGGCCCACGCCGTTTGGCGGTCGCGGGTCCACGCCCGCCTGCTGGGCACAGACCAGCGCGCCAGCGGCGGCAAGGAGGGTCACGAGGCTCGAGGCTACGACGTTGCGGATGTTCACGCTCAATGTCTCCTGGTGTCATTATGCCCGGAATTCTGCGGTCGAGGTCTTGACGACACGCCCGTTTGAGCGGACGATCCACGCGATGTCTCGTGGCGTCTCGGGCGGAACGTTCGCGGCGGCGCTGCTCGCCGTCGTCATCGGCGGCGCGTGCCTCTGGCTGGCGACCTGGACCTCGCCGCTCGTCGCGGCGGAGCAGGCCCTGCGGGACGGCCGCCTCACCGACAGCCTCGGCGAGTACCGGACGGCCGAGTCCCGCCTGTCACAGGTGCCCGCGCTGCAGCAGTTCGCGCCTGCGCTCATCGGCTCGGTCCAGGCCAACCAGGTGCGACTGCTCTACCAGATGCAGCGCTACGACGAGGCCATCGAGAAGGCCGGGACGTCGACCAGCGTGCACGGCACGCACTTCTGGTCGGGTTGCGCGATGTTCGCGCGCGCCAGCGCCGAGGAGCGGCCCGAGACACGGCTCGAGTGGTTCGAGCGCGCCGAGGGCGAGTTTCGTGCCGCCCTCACGGCGTCGCCTGCCGACTGGGACACGAAGTACAACTACGAGCTCACACGGTCGCTGCTGAACCGGCTGCGCGAGGAGCCCGACACTCCCCGCCGGCTGCTGTTCGAGTTGCTGCGGCCGCAGTCGCCACGCTCGGGTGGCACCGCGCCGGCACGCCGTACCGGCTAGCATGCGGTTCCTCCACCCGGAGCTGGCCAGCTGGCTGCTCGCCCTGCCCGTCGCCGTCGCCTGGTGGACGTTTCGTCGCTACGCGCGGCTGGCGTTCCTGCGGGACGCGGCGCTGGGCGAGCGCACGCGCGCCGCCTCGCGGTTGTCCACGACGCGCACGGACCTCATCGGACTGGGCCTCGCCCTGCTCACCTTCACCGCCCTGGTCTTCGCCGCCATGCGGCCGCAGTTGCTCTACGAGTGGCGCCTGCCCGACTACGAACGGCGGGACCTCGTCCTCGTGCTCGACCGATCCGTGTCGATGCGCGCCACCGACGTCGCCCCCACGCGCTTCGCCCGCGCCGTGGCCGAGATCAAGGCCTTCCTCGAGGAGAAGCCGGCCGAGATCGATCGCGTCGCGCTCGTGGGCTTCTCGAACGCCGCCATCGCCATCTCGCACTTCACGCGCAACATCGACAGCCTGTTCTTCTATCTCGACTGGCTGGCCGACGACTCGCGGCCGAACTTCGGGACCGACATCGGCTCGGCGCTGCTGACCGCCAGCGACGTCATCGAGCGGGACGGCCTGCCCACGAACAAGGTGGTGCTGGTCATCTCGGACGGCGAGGACGAGGGCGAGGTGCTCGAGTCGGCGGTCAACGAGCTGCGGAACGCCGGCGTCACCATCTACAGCATCGGCGTCGGCGGGTCGCGCCCCATCGACGTGCCGGTGCCAGCCGACGACGGCAACGGCGACGCCGGGTGGTCGCTGACGGTCACGTTCAACGAGACGACACTCCGGAACATCGCGGCGGCGGGCGCCGGGCGCTACTACCGGTCCCAAACCGGCCTCGAGCTGCGGGACGCGATGCGCGACCTGGCCGCTCGCGAGCGCCGGCAGCTGGGCTGGGTGAACCAGACCGAGTACAGGGACCTCCACCCCTACGCGCTGGGCGTGGCCGCGCTGGCCGCCTGCGCGCTCCTCATCACCCTATGAGCACATCGGCCGTTCCTTCCGCGTCCGCCACCACGCTCACCCCTGCCGAAGCGCGGGAGCGCGTGGCACAGCTCGAGGCCGACATCGCGTCGGTCGTCGTCGGGCAGCCGCACCTGATCCACCGGCTCGTGACGGCGCTCTTCACCGCCATCCCCTTCACTTCGTCTGGCGGCGGCAACGCCGTCGGGTGCGGCCACGTACTGCTCGAAGGCGTTCCGGGCGTGGCGAAGACGCTCACGGCCACCACCATCTCGCGTGCCATCTCGGCGGAGTTCCACCGCATCCAGCTGACGCCGGACCTGCTGCCGGCCGACATCATCGGCACGCGCATCTACGACGCCGACACCGGTCACTTCCGCACGGAGAAGGGGCCGGTCTTCACCAATATCCTGCTGGCCGACGAGATCAACCGCGCGACACCCAAGACGCAGAGCGCGCTGCTCGAGGCGATGCAGGAGCGGCAGGTGACCATTGCCGACACGTCCTACCAGCTGCCGGACCCGTTCTGGGTGCTGGCGACGCAGAACCCGGTCGAGCAGGAGGGCGTCTATCCCCTGCCCGAGGCGCAGCTGGATCGCTTCAGCATGCTGCTGCGGGTGGGTTACCCGGGCCACTCGGACGAGGTGAACATGCTGCGCGCAGGCGCCGGGCGTACGAGGCCCGCGACGCGGCTGGCGCCTGGGGACGTGGCCGTCATCCGCGACTTCATCCGGCACAGCGTCGCCGTCGACGACAAGATCCGCGACTACATCGTCCGGCTGGGCCGCGCGTCGAGGCACCCGGACGAGGTGGGCCGTCCGCACCTGGTGCAGATGGTGGCGCTCGGCGTATCGCCGCGCGCGTTCCAGCACATCCTGGCCCTCTCGCAGGTCACCGCGTTCCTGGCGGGGCGCGGCTACGTGCTGCCCGCGGACGTGAAGAGCGTGTTCCCCGACGCCGCCCGCCACCGCATCGCGCGCAGCGTGCGCGCCGAAGTCGAGGACGTCAGTACTGACACCATCGTGGCCGAGCTGCTCGAGGCCACTCCGGTGCCGTAGCTGTCCATTGAGCGATTGCCGATTGACGATTGACGATTCATCGGGTGATTGGCGATTGGGGGATTGGACATTGGATTGGTTCATTGGGGGATTGAGGGATTGGGGCATTCGGGAGCGGTGCGCCGCCTCGGAATCAAGGCGGCGGCTGATCGCTCAGGAATTGGCCGATTGCGCCAATCATCGATCGCCCAATGAATCGTCAATCGCCAATTGGCAATCGGCAATGAGCAGGCGAGCGCCGTGTTACCAGAACAGATAACCCGCGAGCTCCGTTACCTGGAGATCTACACGGCCAGGAAGATGAGGAACCTCCGCGCCGGCACGTACACCAGCCGCCTGCGCGGCCCGGGCTTCGACTTCGACGAGCACCGCCCCTACCGCCCCGGCGACGATGTGCGGCGGATCGACTGGAACGTGACGGCGCGCTTCCAGAAGCCCTTCGTGCGCGAGACGCACGCCGAGCGCGAGCTGAACGTCATCGTGGCGCTGGATCTCTCGGCCAGCATGGGATTCGGCACCGCGCGGCTGGACAAGAAGGAGCTGATGCTCTATCTCGCGGCGTGCTTCGCGTTCTCGGCGGCCGCGGACCAGATCAACCTCGGGATGCTCGCCTTCGGGCGTCAGGTCCTGCACTACTGGCCGCCGCGCCGCTCCAGGGGCCGGGCGTGGCGCGCGCTGGATGAGCTGTGGCGTCTTCCACCGGACCCGGGTCCCACGTCCATCGAGCCCGTCGCCACCTTCCTGCAGAAACGCCTGCGCCAGGCCACCGTCGTGTTCATCGTGTCCGACTTCCTGACCAGCGAGTCGCTGCCGGATCTGCCCGGCCTTCGCCTGCTCACCGCCGCGCACGACGTGGTCGGCATCGTCGTGCAGGACCCGTCGGAAACAGGGCTCTTCACCGCCGGCGGCGAGCTGCGCGTCCGCGACCCCGAGTCCGGCCTGCGCCGGCGACTGGCGCTCACCGGCCGCACACGACGCCGCTACGCCGCCCTGATGCAGGACCGCCGGAAGCGACTGGTCGACGCGTTCTACGAGGCCGGCATGGACCACGCCTTCGTGATTGACCGGGCCGTGGCCGCGGGCGCCGATGCCGGCGAGGCCGGCGGCGCTACGGCCGCCGCGATCCTCGAACCATTGATGGAGTTGTTCAGCGCCCGGAGGCGCGCGTCATGACCCGCTCGCATCGCTTCGTCCTCGCCTGCCTGGCCGTGCTGCTGCTCGTCGCGTCACCGGCCGCGGCGCAGCGCAAGCGCGCCCCCACGCCGCCGCCGGCGCCTGCTCCCGTGCTGCCGCCACCGGACATCCGCGTGCGGTCCGAGCTGAGCCAGACGGCCGCCTGGGTCGGCGATCCGCTGCAGTTCATCGTGGAGATCGACACGGCGCCGGGCGTGGAGGTGGTAACCGAGGACCTCGCGCCGGAGAGACTGGTCGTCGAAGGCCTGGAACTCGGCGGGGCCACGTCCACCATGGAGCCGCGCGCGGACGGCTGGCGAACGGTGCGCCATGCGTACACCGTGACGCCCTGGGACACCACGCCGCCCAAGCGCATCGGCGACCTGACGGTCCGTTTCCGGCGTCCGGTGACCGCCGCCACGGCGTCTGGCGCCGCCGAGGCGAGCGATATCAAGGTAGCCGGTGCCACCCTGGCCGTACGCAGCACGCTCCCGGACGATGGCAGCGCCGACGGTGCACGGGACCGGCTGGCGGCCCTGCCCTCGCCCGCCTGGCTCGGGTGGCTGCGCCCCGCGGGCCTGGGCTTCATCGCCCTGGGCATCGCGCCCGTCGTTCTCTGGGTGGCCACTCGGGTGCGCCGGCCACGCGTCACGACGCCTCGCGCCTCGTCCCGCTCGCTCCACGCGCAGATCAAGTCGATGTTCGACGAGCTGCGAATCATCGACACCAGCACCACTGAGGGCCGCCGGCGAGCCTACGACCGCATCGACGCCGACGTGCGCGCCTACCTCGCGCAAGCCGAGGCGCTGCCAGCCCTGGCGCTGACTGCCGACGAGCTCCGGCCGCGCCTGGCCGAGTCGAAGCGCGTGCGGGCCGGCGAGGTGTGCGACATCCTGGCGGAATGCGAGCACGCGCGCTACGGCCCGGACGATCGCCTGCCGGCCGCCGAGGCCGTGCGGAGCACGATCGAGCGCCTGCAGTCGGCGCTGGGGCGGTAGCGTGCCCGATCTTGCCGGCTTCGCCGGGCTCAGCCTGCTCCAGCCCTGGGCGCTGGCGATCGTGCCCGCCAGCCTGCTGGTGCTGGTCGTCCGGGCGCTGTGGCGCCGCCGTCGCTATGTCGCGCTCCCCACCACCGGGGCGCTGCCGGCGCAGGGCTTTCGCCCGTCCATCGTGCGACGCCTGCCGCTGCTGTTCGGGCTGGCGGGCATCGCGGCGACGGCCGTCGCCCTGGCCGAGCCCGTCGTGCCCCACTCGACCGCCGACCTGCGCTCGCTCGGCATCGACATCGTCCTCGTGATGGACCTGTCGTCCAGCATGAACACCGAGATGGGCGGCAGCGGCCCCCCGTCGCCGGACGGCCCCCGGCGCCCCACGCGGCTGGACGTGACGAAGGCCGCGATCCGCTCGTTCATCAGCAGCCGCCATGGCGACCGCCTCGGCATGGTGGTGTTCTCGAACTATGCCTACGTGGTGAGCCCGCTCACGCTCGACAAGGAATACCTGCTCCGCTACCTGGACATCGTGGACAACCAGATCCTCCGCAACGAGGCGATGACGGCCATCGGGGACGGGATCGACATGGCCACGTTCGTCCTGGGCAAGCAGTCGGGGCGCGAGCGGACGAAGGTGATCCTGGTGTTCACCGACGGCGAGCGGAACTACGGACGGGATCCGCTGGAGTCGCTCGCCGATGCCGACGGGGCGAACGCGCGCGTACACCTCATCGGCGTGGACCTGGACGAGCAGATCAAGGAGCGCCCCACCGTGCAGGCGCTCATCTCGGCGGTCCGCAGCTACGGCGGCCGCTACTACGAGGCCGACACGGTGCGCGAGCTCAGGCAGGCCTCCACCGAGCTCGACCAGCTCGAGAAGTCGCTGGTGATCAGCCAGACCCACGTCGCCAACGAGCCTGTCTATCAGTGGTTCGCGCTCGCGGCCGTGGTGCTCATCGCCGCCGCGCTGCTCGTGAACGCGATTCCGTTCTTCAACGAGATGACGTAGCCCACACGAAACCACGAAGACACGAAGAACACGAAGGACGCACGAAGTCACTCTGGGCTGCCCCCAGAAAGCTTCGTGACCTTCGTGGTCCTCTTCGTGCCTTCGTGGTCTTCTGTTCCCGTGATCAGGCGGTCGGCATGGCCAGCACCTGGCCCTTGACGATCTCCCGGAGCGCGTCGGCGAGCGCGTCCACCTGCGCCTCGGTGTTGTAGATGTGCGTCGCGATCCGCACCGCGTTCAGGTCGTACTCCATCGTCCGGGTCCAGATGCGGTGGCGCTTCTTCAGCGTGTACACGATGTCGGCGTTCTTCAGGTTCGGCAGCGTGAAGGCCAGCAGCGCGTTGCTGAGCGCCGGGTTCATCGACGTGTGGAACGTGATGCCGGGCAGCCCGCTCAGCTGCCTGCGCGCATAGGTGCAGAGCGCGCGGACGCGGGCCTCGATACGCTCGCGGCCGATCGCGGTCTGGAAGTCGATGGCCGCGCCCTGGGCCACGACAATCGGGTGGGCGCGCTGGCTCTGGCGATCGTAGCGGGCGGCGCCGCGCTTCGGGTCGTCCCAGCCGCCCGCCACGACCGTGGGCCAGAGCTGCTCCTGGGACGCGCGACGGAGGTACAGGATGCCCGCGCCCGTCGGCGCACAGAGCCACTTGTGCGAACTGGACGCGTAGTAGTCCACGCCCAGGTCGTGCATGTCCATCTTCAGCATGCCCGGCGGGTGCGCGCCGTCCACGGCCGTGATGATGTTCTTCGAGCGCGCCAGCGCGGCCAGTTCCTTCAGCGGCACCATCGAGCCCGACTGGTACATCACGTGGCTCACCATGAACACGCGCGTGCGCGGCGTGATCGCCGCGTCGAAGGCCTTCAGGATGACGTCCGGATCCTCCGCGGGCGCCGGCCACTTCACGGCCTTCACCACCACGCCGTGGCGCTTCGCCTTCAGGTTGCACGGGTTCAGGCCGCCGCCGTGCTCGTGAAACGTCGTGAGGATCTCGTCGCCGGCCTTGAGGTCCAGGCCGCCCAGCATGAAGTTCATGCCTTCGGTGGTGTTCCGGACGAGCGCGATCTCATCCACGTCCGCCCCGAGGAAGGCCGCGGCCTTCCGCCGGACCTCCTCGGCCATGTTGTTCTGGTCGGTGTTGGGCTGTCCGGGATCCTGCGCCAGGTCGTGATAGCGCTCGGTGAGGCTGTAGTACACCGGCTTGGGGGTCGGCCCCAGCGTGCCGTTGTTCATGTAGGTCCAGTCCTTGTCGAGCAGGAACTCGTCCCGGACCCTGCGCCAGAACTCCTCGTCGGTGCCACCGGCCTGCGCGGCCCGCGTCACTGCCTCCAGCGAACGCTCGCCAGCCAGGGCGGCGGCCCCCATCGCGACCGCGCCCGCCGGAATCGCCTGCAGAAGCCGCCGCCTCGAAACCACCCACGGTGACATGCCCATGGCAACCCCCTTCGACTCCCGGTTCCCGGTTCCCGGTTCCCGACCCGATCAGAAGTCGAACAGCCGGGTGTACTTCACGACGAACGAGCGACCGACGACGTCATACGACGTGGAGTCGAGCACGTCGCGCCGGTCGTTGAAGACGACGAACAGGCCCGTGCCTGATCGGTCGAGCAGCGCAAGGCGGATGTTGGAGGAGTACTGTCCGGTCTGCCCGTTGTACTGGACCAGTGCAGACAGGCTGGCGAGATTGGTGAACGAGACGGTCGCCTTGAGCGGAATCAGGTTGGCGACGAAGGCGCCGGTCGGGAGGTTCACGTCCTGCCTGGTCCAGCCCAGGCTGGCCGTGATCCGGGCCGTGAACCGGTAGTCGCTCGTCACCTCGACCGAGTTGAAGTCTCCGTTGTAGTAGTTCCCGATGCGGTAGCGGATGGTGCCGGTCACGGCCGAGCTCGGATTGTGCATGTACTCGAACGCGTGCTGGTACCAGGTGTAGTCGCCTGGTTGGATGACAACGCGGTTCGCGTCCCGGTTGTACACGGTGAACGGCGCGATGGGGTTGTCCTGGACGCGATCGAAGAACCAGCCGAACCGCCCGCCCTGCATCGGCTGGATCTCGAACGGGTGCACGTGTGTGTTGGAAGACTGCAGCTTGTCGTCGAACCCGTAAAAGGAGGTGTAGGACACGTGCGGCGCGAACCGGCGGATCCAGCGGTGGTTCCTGGGCTGGGGCTGGAAGAACGCCCGGAACTCGGGCCGCCGGTAGCCCCGGCGCGGCAGGAAGCCCACCTCGGGGTTGAAGCGGTTGCCGACCTGCGTGAAGCCGCCGGAGATCTGCCAGAGCTGGTTGCGGAAGTCGTAGAACACGCGGCCGGCGTGGTCGCTGCCCGTAGCGCCGGGCGAGTCGGTGCGCGCGAAGAACGTGGAGATACGCTGGCCGGCCGACACCTGGAAGTTGGCGTCCACGCCGTACGCGCGGTTCCAGTTGCTGAAGGTGGTCCCCGACGTCCCGGTGGAGTACTTGCCGACGAAGATGGCGCCGTAGCTCGACCGGCCCACTTCCTTCTGCACACGGGCCACGCTGAAGTTCGTGTCCGGGGCCATGGGCCGGCCGGCGAAGTCCTCCGCGTCGTTGGTCTGGATGTTGAGGAAGCCCACGTTCCAGCTGCCGCCCACCTTGCCGCTCAGCCGCGCGCCGCCGATGATGTCGATGGGCTGCAGCGTGCCCCCGGCGCCCGAGAGGCCGATGCGCCGCGAGAAGAACAGGTCCACCGACTGTGGCTGCCCGAACTGGAAGGTGCTGGCGTTCTCCAGGAAGAAGGGCCGCTTCTCCGGGAAGAACAGGTCGAAGCGCGTCAGGTTCACCTGCTCCTCGTCGGCCTCCACCTGCGCGAAGTCGGTGTTCACGGTGCCGTCCAGGGTGAGGCTCGGCGTCACGCCCCACTTGACGTCCAGGCCCACGTCGCCGTTGCGATCGAGCTGGTCGCTGGCGCGCGTGAAGTCCTTGTTGGCCGAGGCCAGGGCGTAGGGAATGAGCTTGATGTCGCGGCGCGGCGGCAGGCTGAGGCCCGGCACCTTGGCGGCCAGCGAGATGCGGTAGATGTCGAAGCCGCGCGGGATCTCCGACAGGTACACCTGCTCGTTCTTGTGCCGGATGTTGCGCATGACGTTGAAGCCCCACGTCATGTCGTCGCCGGTGGCGTAGCGCAGCGTCTTCAGCGGGATGGCCATCTCGGCCTCCCACCCTCGCTCCGTCACCTGCGCGCGCACGGTCCAGTCGCCGTCCCAGTTCGGGTTGAACGCGCTGATGCCGCCGCGCTGCGTGCCCGCGGCGCCGCCGCCGAAGGTGAGGCCGGCCGACTGGCCCTCGCGGGCCACCTGCCCGTCGTACTCGATGCCCAGCGGGTTGGTGCCGAAGACGAACGCGTTCTGGTTGTCGTTGAAGGTGTCGAAGACGAGGATGACCGAGTCGGTCTCGGCCAGCGACGCGTCGCGCCGCGCCTGCGAGACGATGATCTTCGACGGGTCCTGGTCGAAGCAGACGAAGCTGACGTAGACGGCGCTCGGCCCGAACAGCAGCCGCACCTCGGTCCGCTCGGTGGCCGGTTCCCCGAGGCGCGGATCCTGCTGCGTGAACGTGGTGTGCGGTGTCACGCCCTGCCACACCTCTTCGTTCACCCGACCGTCAATGACGGGTGGCGACTGGCCTGGCGCGAGCTTGCCGGGGGTGACGACCGGTGGGGACGGAGCGCCTTGCGCGAAGACCAACCCGGGAACAACGAGGCAGAAGGCCAGCAGCGCGGCGGCCCTCCACCGGCTTACAGCGACGGTGGCGACATGTGGCATGGAGAGAACGGCTCGGGAGTCGCGCAAGTCTATTCCGATGGCCGCGGCAATGACAATCCTCTTTCCCCGACTCGCCGTCCTCGTGGTATCGTCAGCCGCATCAGGGGAAGACGCGCCATGGCCTGCTCAATCGCCCGCGCGCTGCTCGTCGCCGCGCTGCTTGCCTCCCCGACCCTTGCCTCGGCGCAGGCCAAGGCGCCCAACCTCTCCAAGTCTCAGAAACAGGCCCTCCTGGCCGCCGTCACCGCGGCCCGGGACGCCGTCCGCCTCACCCCGGACGACGACTGGCAGATGCACCTGCTGCGGGCGTCGGATGGCTCGCACTACGTGGCGTTCACCATGGGGGCGCCACCGAACCTGACACCGGACGAGCGCCTGGTGCTGTACGTGCGGCTCGAGCCGAAGCCCTCCGAACCACCGTCGACGTCTCCCCCACCACGCTCGACCGTTGAGGAATGGCTGCGCGGCGAGCGCGGCGATCCGCTGCCCATGCGGGCCGCACGCGTGGTCACGGTTCCCTCCGGGGAGCTGCCCATGGGCGGAACGGCGGCCACGATGACGCGCGACGGATCAGGCCAGAACTCGGCGGTCCTGGCGCTGATGGAGCGGCGGCAGCAGAAGGCCCGCGAGGAAGCCGAAGCCCGTGAGCGGGCCCGTCGCGAGGCGCTGGAGGGCAAGGGCGGCGCCGCGCCGAACGTCATGCCATTCGAGGACTTCGACGTGCAGGCCCGCGTGCTCGCCCGCCCGGGCCGTTCCGCCGTCTTCCAGCGGGCCCTCACCGCCGGGCCCGGTGACTACGACGTCGTCGTCGCCTGGGCGGTCGTAGACGGGCGGGACCGCCCGACGCGCACCGGCGCCCTGCGCCAGTCGGTGAGCCTGCCCCCCGTGCAGACGACGGGGCTGGCCCTCGGCAGCGTGATCCTCGCCGACGCGATTCGCGCCCGCGCCGAGCTGTACACGGCGGAGCAGCAGACCGCGCATCCCTACGCCATCGGCGGCACCGAGATCGACCCCGCGCCCGACCACGCGTTCACCAACGACGAGCGCCTCTCGGTGGCCTTCCAGGTGTTCAACGCCGCGCCATCGCCAGCGGGCAAGCCCGACGTCGGCATCGCCCTTCGCCTGTACCGCCGCACGGACGGCGGCGAGGCACTGGCGGCCTCGCTCGCGCCGCTGGAATACAACGAGAACACGCTGCCGCCGGACTTCAGCCTGCTCCAGGGGCACCCGCTGCTGGCCGCGTTCGCGGCGCCGCTCCGAACGCTGCCTCGCGGCGAATACCGCCTGGCCATTGCCGCCACGGACCGCGTGGCCCGCACGTCGGCGACGACGGAAGCCCGCTTCCGAATCACCCCGACGCCGGCGGCCCTGCTGGCCAGCGCACCCGCATTCACCGCGCCGTTCGCCCGCGCACGCCTGCTCGACACCGCCGTGTTCGACCCCGCGCTCGACGCCCTGGCCCCGCTCGCCACCTCACCCGGCCTCGCGCCGCTGCTCTCGCTCGCGCGGCAGCACCGCTTCGTGGACCTCATGGCCGACACGAAGGTGACCGAGACGGAGCGCGGCACGGCCATCCTGCTGCAGAGCCTGGCCGCCTATGCCCTGGGGGACACGCCACGCGCCATCGGCGTCCGGCTCGGACAGGCGCGGGCAGCAGGCGCGCCCGACGGCGCCACGCAGTTCTGGCTTGGCGCCACGCTCGCACTCGAAGGACGGGATGCAGATGCCGTCCAGGCGTGGCAGGCGGCTGGCGCCGCAGGCTGGCCGCCCGCACTGGCGGCCCCGCCCATCGCGGAAGCACAAATCCGCCTCGGGCAGTTCGAGGACGCGGGACGCACGGCGCGCGGCGCGCTCGACGCCGGGGCGGTGGACCCCAGCCTGGTCCGCGTGGCCGCCGCCGCCGACATCGCGGCTCGACGGTTCGCGCGGGCCGTCGACGCGCTCACGTCCCACCTCTCCGTCGCGCCGGGGGATGCCGAGGCGCAGTGGATGCTCATCCACGCCCTCTTCGCGAGCTTCGTGGGGGGCGAAGCCCCGGGAGCTACCCCAGAGGGGCGCGCGCGCCTCGACGACGCCGTTGACCGCTATGTCGCGGCCGGAGGCCGCCACCGGGCGCTGGCCGAGGAGTGGCGTGCGTTCGTTACTGCTTCCGAGCCGGCGACGGTGCCTTGACCTTGGGCGGCGTCCCCGGCGTCTTCAGCGAGTAGTCCTTCCGGGCGGCCACCGTGACATCGGGCCGGTTCACCTTGATCTCGATCTCGCGAACGCGCTTGGTCGGATCCGGGTTGCTCGAATAGTACCCGAGCACGTAGTAGTCGCTCGTCTCCGCGTCGATGCGCTTGAACGCCGCTTCGTGGTCGTTGTCGTTCACCACCGCGATCCCGCCGGTCTCCTCCGCCAGGTAGCGCAGGCTGCTGGTCGTCTTCTGCAGATATGTCCGCCACTCGCTCTGGTCCACGTACTGGCCCGCGTCGACCACACCCGACAGGCCGCGCGGATCGATCGTGAACAGGCTCGTGTTGGTGCGATTGGCGGTGAGCGTCAGCTCCTTCATCAGGAGATACAGGTCGGCGTCGGCCCGTATGGCACTCATCCGGAAGTAGGGGTTCTCCTCGTCGATGAGCTCTTTCATGGGGTCGCCGAACCGGCCGCCCATGATGCGGTCCTTGCCCTTCCGGCCCTCGGCGAAGGGGTCGAGATCGTACCCGGGGCTGATGTAGATCACGGCCTTTCGGCGGTTGCGGACCTGGTCCAGCGACGACACCAGGTTGTACATCGTCTGGAAGGCCACCTGGGCGCGGAAGCGGATGTCACCGGGACCGCTGGGCGACTCCAGCATCTGGAAGATCTCGGCCGCCGTGGGTGCCGAACCGCGGATGCGCGTAGCCGCCGATGCGATCAGCTTGTGGTCCAGCGTGGGATCGATCTCGATGGCCGAAGGGCCGCTCGACACCATGGCCACCAGGTCGCCCTCGTGCAGCAGCGTGTCCACGATCTGCTGGACGATGCGGCGGACGTGAGGCGTGTATTCAGCCTGGAAGTGCAGGTCGTCCACGAAGATGATGAGGATGCGCCCCGACTCGCCCGTGTCGGCCGGGCGGCGCGTGGGCGGCAGGACGATGCCCTCGGGGGCCGACGGCGGCGGCGGTGCGAGCAGGTTGAACGACCGCCCGCCGTGAACCATGACGAACGACTCGATGCGCTGCGCCACACCGTCCTCGAGGACCGTGAAGTCGTCCTTCGTGAGGTCGGCCACGAAGCGGCCGTCCTTGTCGCGCGGGATGGCGTCGGTGGTCACCAGGGTGATGTCCGCCCGGAACGTGGGCTGCTGGACGCCACCCGGGGCCGGTGCCTGCGGCGGGGAGGGCGACTGGGCCGCGAGCGCCGCGCCAAGGGTGCAGGCCAATGCCAGGGCAAGAACCGCGCGCATCAGCGCATTATAGGGGTTCTGGGGTTCTGGGGTTCTGGGGTTCTGGGGTTCTCGGGTTCTCGGGTTCTCGGGTTCGCGGGTTCGGGGCCCGCTTCCCGGCGCGAAGGCCCTCCCGGCGCCAATCCCCTCCCGGCTCGCTTCTCCTCCCGGCATAATGTCCCTATGTCTTCCCGTCGCCGGTTCCTCCGTGCCAGCCTGGCGGCAGCCGGGGCGTGGACGTTCGATGCCGCCTCGGTGGCTCGACTGCTGGCCCAGCCCGAGTGCCAGGGGGCGCTGCCGGACGGCGAGCTCATCGGCACGCTGCCGCTGACGGGCGAGCGCCAGTGGCAGACTCCGTACGGCGAGGTTCTGGGCGGGCCTGGCCTCGAGACCCGGGTCTTCACCGATCTCTCCCGGCTCGCGCCGGACAGGCTCATCACGCCGGCCAACGAGGTGTTCGTCCGCACGTCGGTGCCGCCGGGCGTCGAGGCGGCGCTCACAACCTGGGCCGTCCAGCTGACGAGGCCGGGTGGGACACGCCCGCTCGCCATCGACGCGCTTCGCCGCGCGGCGCGGCCGATGGGCGCCCACCTGATTGAGTGCGCGGGTAACAACAACCCGGACAATTTCGGGCTGCTGAGCGTCGCCGAGTGGACCGGTGTCCCGCTGGCCGAGGTGCTCATGGAAATGCCGGGCCGGGACGCCGCCTGGGGCGTCCTCGTGACCGGCGAAGATCACGAAGCCTCGGCGCGCTCGTCGGTTCCTGGCGCCAGCTGGGTGATCCCCCTGGCCGACCTCCCCCGGCTCGGCGCGTTCCTCGCCACGGAGATGAACGGGTCGCCGCTGACGCTGGACCACGGCGCCCCTGTGCGCCTGGTCGTCCCGGGCTGGTACGGCTGCGCGTGGATCAAGTGGGTCCGCGAGATCGCGCTCGTCGGGCCCGACGAGCCCGCCACGACGCAGATGCTGGAGTTCTCGCGCCGCACGCACCAGGATGGCCTGCCCGCGCGGGCGCGCGACTACGAGGCGCCGGCCATCGACCTGGCCGCCACGCCCATCCGCGTCGAGCGCCGCCGCGTGAATGGCGCGATCCAGCACCACGTGATCGGCATCGTGTGGGGCGGCACGGCGCCCGTCTCGAGGCTGGAGATTCGCTTCAACGTGCGGGATGCGTGGAAGCCGCTCGAGATCTGCCCGCCTCCCACGACCACGCGCGCGTGGTCCCTCTGGCACTACCGCTGGACACCCACCGAGCCGGGCATCTACAACATCGCGCTCAGGTGCCCCGACCCGTCCGTACGTACCCGCCGGCTCGACCTGTTCTTCTACACACGCAGGGTCAGGGTGGAGGAGCTCTGACCGGCGCGCTCATTGATGATTGCCGATTGACGATCGGGTGATTCATCGGGCGATTGACGATTGCGGCATTGGGGCAATCAGATTGCGCCAATGCGTCATTGCGCCAATGACGCAATTCAATGGGCAGTGCCCCAATCGCTCAATCGACAATGAATCGCTCCATCACCAATCGGCAATCGTCAATGGGCACGCCCCCGCAGCGCGCCCCTCGCCTCGGCCACCTCCGGCAGGTTGGGGTCTGCGTTGCGCCAGTTCTGCAGGAACTGCTCGTACGCCTTGCGGCTCCCCGCGGCGTCGCCGGCAGCGGCCTTCGCGCGGGCCAGGCCGATCACCGAGCGGCTGCGGTTCGGGGTCCGCCTCAGCGCCTTCTCGAACCACTCGATGGCGGCCTGCGCGCGCCCGGCCTCCAGGAGCAGCTCGCCGTAGAGCTCGTCGGCGCCCTTCACCGGGTAGGGGCGGCCAATCGGCTTCGGCATCCGTGCCTGCAAGGCGGTTGCGCGATCCATCTCCGCGAACGCGTCGGCATGGCGGCCCTGCGCGAAGAGATGGATGGCCTGCATCTCGTAGAGCATGATCTCGGCCTGCTCGCGCAGCTCCGCGGGCTTGCCGGGCGCGGCCGCGATGCGGAGCTCCTGGATCACGGCCTCGACCCGGCCGCGATCCTTCAGCATCGCCGCGCTCATCCCCAGCGCGAAGAGCTCGTCGATGCCGTCGAAGCTGCCCTGCCCCCGCATTTCGCCCCAGCGCTCGCTCTCGATGATGTAGCGCGCGCGCATGGAACCACGATCGAGGCGGAGCGACTCCACGCCGATCCCCCGCCCGATGGCGTCGGAGTAGTGATGCCCTCCGATCGCGTCGGTCGGCCGGGCCACCTTGAGGGCCTCGTCCACCAGCACCAGCGCGCCCGCCGCCTCGCGGAAGCGCCCCAGCTGCGTCCACTCGTAGTGCAGCCACGTGAGGCTGTGGAAGTCGCGCATGGTGTTGGGCAGGCCGCGCCGCGCGGCCCATTGCACCGAGGTGTCCCACGACGCCCGATCGGTGACGGCCGCCTCCTCCCAGTACCCGAGCTGCACGAAGGTGTGTGCCGGCATGTGCAGGGCGTGGCTCGCCGCGGGGGCGATCTTCGCGTAGGCCCGCGCCGCCGACAGCGCCTTCGGCGCCAGCGCCCCGTGGTCGTAGGCGTGGATGATGTAATGCGCGGCGCCGGGGTGCTGGGGATTCTTCCGGAACACGGCCTCCGCCATCGTTCCGGCCTTCTGGCGCTGCGGTACGGATTGATCCCCTCGGGGTAGCACCGACAGCAGGCTCAACGCGTAGAACAGCTGCGCCTCGTCATCCTCGGGATGCGCCGCGGCCAGTGTTCCCATGGCCTGCGAGTACTTCAAGTGGCGCGAGCGCGTATCGCCCTCGCTGTAGAGGGCCTCCACCGCCGCCAGGTAGCCCTGCTCCCGCGCGGTCTTCGCCTTCGCCCGCCGTTCCGCGGGCGTGGCGCCCAGCTTGCGAAGCACGGCTCGGCCCTTGTCCGGCTCTTCCATGTACCAGAGCGGCTGGTCGAACGACAGCGCCTCGCCCCAGTACGCCAGCGCGAAGGCCGGATCGACCTTCTGTGCCTCGCGGAAGGCGTCCATCGCGTCCTCGTAGCCGAAGCTGTGGAGCCAGGCCACGCCCCTCAGGAACGCCTGCTGGGCCGCCGGCGCTCCCGCGTTCGGGAAGGACACCGCGCCGAGCGAGGGGACGGCCGCGGGCGTCGAGGCGGCCGGACGCTGTGGCGCCGGACGGGACTTCGGGGGTGGTGCCTGGGCGACGAGCGACAGCACCGACAGGCCCACGCCAGCGGCGAGGGCGGAGGCGAAGCGGAGCATCGGGGAAGGGTACTACAGGGGACTTGGGGTCTTGGGGTCTTGGGGTCTTGGGGTCTTGGGGTCTTGGGGTCTTGAAGGGTGTCCGAAAAGACAACGCCCGGGACCAGAGTGTTCTGGTCCCGGGCGTCGGCGGTGAATCTCAGAAATCCCGAAGTCTCACGATCTCGAAGGCCTCAAGACCCCAAGACCTCAAGACCCTTAGAAGCTCATCCTGAACATCAGCTGCGTCAGGCGCATGAAGCCACGCTGCGTCGTGATGCGGCCGAAGGTGGCGGCGCCGTAGTTGATGTTCGGGCCTGCCGTCTTCACGGTGTTCGTGATGTTCAGCACCTCGTAGCGGATCTGGGCGCGGGCGCGGCCGCCGAGGCGGATGTCCTTGGTGGCCACGAAGTCCCAGTTGTTGCGGTGCGGCGTGCGCACGTCGTCGAGCGTGCGGGGCGCCGTGCCGAGCGTGAACAGCCCGGGGTTGCTGAACGCGTCCTGGTTCAGCCAGGTCCCGGAGTTCTGCGCCGTGAAGATGCGCTCCTCGCGGCCGCCGCCGGTAGCCGCGTCGGACCCGGTGAGGTTGGGACGCTGCATCAGGAAGAACGCGCCGCTCAGGTTGTTCGAGTTGCTCGCCGGCGCGATCGGGAAGCCGCTCTCGAACGCGATGATCGACGAGATGGTGATGTCGCCGAGGATGGCGGCAGCGGCCCCGCTGCTGGCCCAGCGCTTGCCCTCACCGAACGGCAGCTGGACGATGGGCGAAAGCACCAGCTTGTGCGGCACGTCGAGGATGCTGGTGGCGTACTCGGCGCCCAGGTCATACGCGTTCTGCGCATTGCCGTTGACGGCCGAATAGGTGTTCGTTTCAGCGTAGAAGTTGTCCTTCAGGCGCGACCACGTGTAGTTGATGCGGCCGCCCCATCCGTTGCTCATGCGCTTCTCGAACTTGAAGATGGCCGCGTGGTACTGGCTGCGGCCAGCCGTGTGCTGGCGCATCAGGATGTTCAGGTACTGCGGGAAGGGCCGCAGCAGCTGCGCCCGCGAGATCGTCGGGCTGTTCACGTTCACGCCCTGGCCCTGGGGCAGGCCGAAGAACGGGTTCGGCACCTGCTGCTGCAGCGCGGAGCCCAGCGACAGGAAGCTCGGATCCAGCTGGTTGATGTTCACCGTGGCGTCGTTGGCGCCACCGAGGCTCGTGTCGCGAATCGTGGAGCCCGAGTACTCGAAGCCGACAGCCATGTTGCCCGGCAGCTCACGGTTGATGTCGAACGAGTACTGGTGGACGTAGGGGGCCTTGCGGTCCTGATCGATGAACTCGATCTGGCGGCCGACGCCCTCGAGGTAGCCCAAGGCGTTCCCGCGCGGCTGCACGACGCCGCTCGGGAACGGGTTGGTCAGCGACGTGGTCGGGAAGAACTGCCCCTGCTGGATGAAGGTGTCCTGGCTGTAGCCGACCTGGCCGTAGTTGGCCGCGCCGACGAACTGGTAGGGCCAGGGCGCCCAGTAGAGCCCGTAGCCGCCGCGCATGACGGTCTTCGGGTTGGCCGAGTACACCACGCCGAAGCGCGGCGAGATCTTGATGGCCGGCACGTCACCCTGCTCCGTGGGCGCGCCGTTCACGCCGGCGTACATCAGGCCGCCGCGCATGGGCTGTCCTGTCAGCGGGTTGACGATGTTGCCGACGGCGCCGCCGGGATTCACCTCGCGGTCGAAGCCCACGGTGAAGCGGTCCTCCGCTTCCCGGAGGCCGCTCTCGTACTCGAACCGGACGCCGCCGTTGACCGTCAGCTTGGAGTTGACGCGGAAGTCGTCCTGGATGTAGCCGCCGTAGTAGCGCAGGTAGTAGTCCGCCGGCGCCGACACGTTGATGCGGCTCAGGTTGTCCGGGTCACCCGAGGGGTAGCCAAGCAGCAGGGCCGCCATGGCATTGCCCGAGGGGTTCGCCCCGTTCACGCCGTTCACGTTCGGGTTGGCCGACGTGTAGCGGCGGTCGAAGTTGAAGACGCCCGCGCCGCCCGAGAACGACTGCGTGTCGATGCCGATGGTCCGGAAGTCGCCGCCGAGCTTGACGGTGTGGCGCCCGATGAGCCGCGACAGTGTCGCGTTGGCCGCCCAGGAGTAGAGGTTGCGGTCCGACGGGTCGATCGCGCCGAAATCGAAGTAGTCGGTCGGGATCACGCGCGGGAACTTCTGCGTCTGGATGGCGCTGCCGAAGGCCGGATTGAAGCCGAGCGTCGCCGGGTCGAAGCCCACCGACAGCGTGTCGTCGTCGCGGAACTGCGTCCAGCCGTAGCGGAGCGTCAGCACCGTGTTGCTGCTCGGGAGCCAGGTGTTGTTCAGCGACAGGACGTGGACGCGGCGCCGCAGGACGTAGTCCGACCGGTCGATGAACGCGTTCGCATCCTTCTGCGGCACGACTTCGTTGCCGCAGGGCTCGTCCGTCTTGTTATAGAGGTAGAAGCCCGACAGCGACACCTTGTCGTTGATCCGGTGATCCACCTTGCCCGTGTACATCATCGCCCGGTCTTCGATGATCGGCTGGCTCTCGAAGTTCGCCAGGCCGTTGCTGCGGTCGGTCTGCGGGTCCGGCAGGTAGCTGAGCATGGCGCGCGCCACCGGGTTGATGCGGTTGGCGGGGATGACGTTGCCCGGGAAGGGCGTGCGGCCCACGCCGGTCGAGGGGTCGCCCGTCAGCGGATCGTAGATCACCACCAGGTTGCCGTTGGCGTCGGTGGACTGGGAGAAGTCGCCGTTCTTCTCGCGCGCAGTGGGCAGGCGCACCTGCGAGTTGCGCGTCGTCAGCGAGCCGTAGCCTTCCGTCCCGAACCAGAAGAAGGTGCGGTTGCGCACGATCGGGCCGCCGAACCCGCCGCCGGCCGTGTGGAAGTAGGTGTCGGCCAGCGGCACACCCGCCTTCTCCGAGAAGTAGTTGTTGGCCGCGCCCCACCGCGGGCGGGTCTGATAGAAGCCGCTGCCCGCGAAGCTGTTCGTGCCCGAGCGCGTCGCGACGTTGAACGTGCCGCCACCGGTGCGGCCCGTCTCGGCGTCGTACTGGTGCACCTGCACGGCGACGTCGTCCAGGGCCTCGATGGTGGGGTTGGCCGACGCGCGGTTGCGGATGTCGCCCACCGGCACACCGTCAATCAGGTAGTTGTTGCCGCGGCGGGTGCCGCCGCCGAGCGACAGGAGCGACGCGTTGGTCTGGTCCTGCTGCCGGTTGAACTGCGGGTCGCCCGAGGCCACCACGGTGGGCAGCGTCACGGCGAAGAGGAACGCCGACCGGCCGCCGCTCGGCAGCGTCGAGAGCTGCTCGGTGCTGATCACGCCGCCACCCGTCGCGTTGGACGTGTCGATGAGCGGCGCCGCGCCGGTGACCGTGATGGTCTCCTGCAGCTGGCCGACTTCGAGCGTGATGTCGAGCGTCACGAACTGCTGGGCAGCAATGCGAAGCCCCGTGTTCTCGAAGGTCTTGAAGCCCGCGAGCTCGGCTTTCACCGTATAAGTGCCCGGGGGCACGGCAGCAAAGTTGTACTGCCCTTCCTCGTTCGATACTGCATCACGGCTGGCGCCCGTTCCCTCGTTCAGCAGGGTGACGGTCACGCCCGGAATCACGCCGTTGGCATCTCTGACTGCGCCACGCAGGCCGCCAGTAAACGTCTGCGCGGCCGCAGGACTCACGGCCACCAGCACCGCGAGCACAACGACCAGGTACTTCAAGGGGCTTCTCATTCTTGTTCCTCCACCAGCGCCGGTGCGCGGCACCCTTGCCACGCCAGGCAAAACGACGCGCCCAAAGAGGCGGGTGGCAGCCGCCCGCCCAGGGACCATCGCAAAGGGCTCGTCCAAGAACAACGTGCCGCCGCGGAGTCTATGGCGTAAGCCGATGCTTTGGCAAGGGGGCAAAGCCGCAAATTTTCGTTCAAGGAATTGGATCGGTGACGGCCCCCAGGCTGGCCGAACCGACCAGGCGTGCATATTTGGCGAGCACGCCGCGCGTGTAGCGCGGGCGCGGCGCCCGCCACGTCCGTCGGCGCGTCGCCAGCACTCGGGAGGGCACGTCGAGCGTCACCGTCCGCGCCACTGCGTCGATGACGATCCGGTCGCCGGTCCTCACGAGCGCGAGCGGCCCCCCCAGGGCGGCTTCAGGCGTGATGTGCCCCACCACGAAGCCGTGCGTCCCGCCGCTGAACCGGCCGTCCGTGATGAGCGCCACCTCGGCCCCGAGACCGCGGCCCATGATCGCGCTGGTGGGAGCCAGCATCTCGCGCATCCCGGGCCCGCCACGCGGCCCCTCGTAGCGGATCACGATCACGTCGCCGCTGCGGATGCGGCCCGCGAGGATCGCCTCCAGCGCGCGCTCCTCGCGATCGAACACGCGGGCGCGGCCCTCGAAGCGCTCGCCCTCCTTCCCGCTGATCTTCGCCACGGCGCCCTCCGGCGCCAGGTTGCCGCGGAGGATGACCAGGTGGCTGTCCTTCTTGACCGGGGCCGCGAAGTCCATCACCACCCGCTGGCCGGCCGGATAGTCGGGCACGCCCGCCAGGTTCTCCGCCAGCGTGCGGCCCGTCACCGTCATCTCGCCACCGTGCAGCAGGCCGCGTTCGAGCAGCCGCTTCAGGAGCGGCGTGAGGCCGCCGATGCGCACCAGTTCGGCCATGCCGTGCGTCCCGCTCGGCTTCAGGTCTGCCAGCACCGGCACCCGCCGCCCGATGCGCGCGAAATCGTCGATGGTGAGCCGGACCCCCGCGGCGTGCGCGATGGCGAGCAGGTGCAGGACCGCGTTGGTGGACCCGCCCAGCGCGATGACCGTGGTGATGGCGTTCTCGAAGGCGCGCCGGGTCAGGATGTCGCGCGGGCGCAGGTTGCGCCGCAGCAGTTCCACCACCGCGGCACCTGCCCGCTCCGCGTCCGCCTTCTTGTCGTCGGAGATCGCCGCCTGCGCCGAGCTGTTGGGCAGGCTCAAGCCCAGGGCCTCGATGGCGGAGGCCATCGTGTTGGCGGTGTACATCCCGCCGCACGACCCGGCCCCCGGGCAGGCGTGTTGCTCGAGGTCGGCCAGCTCCGCATCCGAGAGCGTCCCCGCGGCGTGCTTCCCTACCGCCTCGAACACCGACACGATGTCGACCGCCTGCCCATGCCAGAGGCCAGGCATGATCGTGCCCCCGTAGACGAACACGGCCGGGCGATTGAGCCGCGCCATGGCCATCACCATCGCGGGCATGTTCTTGTCGCAGCCACCGATGGCCATCAGGCCATCGAAGCCCTCGGCCCCCGTCACCGTCTCGATGGAGTCGGCAATCACCTCGCGCGACACCAGCGAGTACTTCATGCCCTCGGTGCCCATCGAGATCCCGTCGGACACCGTGATGGTGCCGAACATCACGGGCTTGCCGCCCGCGGCCGCCACGCCGTCCGAGGCGCGCCGCGCCAGGACGTCCAGATGCATGTTGCAGGGCGTCACCTGGCTCCACGCCGAGCAGACGCCCACCTGCGGCTTCGCGAAGTCCTCGCGCGTGAACCCGACGGCGTGCAGCATCGCGCGCCCCGGCGCGCGGGAGGGTCCGTCGAGGACGAGGGCGGAGTGGGGACGCGTGGAGGGAGGCTTCGAATCGGGCGGGCGACGGATGCGCATGTGGGCCACAGACTACGGGGTGCGGGGGGCACGGTGCAAGGTGCGCGGCGAGCCGGCCGACCGAGGGGTGCCGCAAACCCGTCATCGCGCTGACGGAACTTCGCCGTTTCATCGAACAGAGGTAGACTCTGGCCGGCAGGCGGCCGGGTACTCGGCTTGCAGACGCTGTCAGAGGAGACACGACCATGATCGCCCTCAAGCACGTGCTCGTCCCCACGGATTTCAGCGAGACCTCCGACGTCGCCCTGAAGTACGGCAAGGCCTTCGCGGCGGCGTTTGGCGCCACCTTGCACGTCGTCCACGTCATCGAGGAGCCCTATGGCCAGCCGTGGGCCGTGGAGGCCTACGGGTTCTCCCTGGCCGCGCTGCAGGACGAGTGGATCAAGGAAGCCAAGGGCCGGATGGAGAAGATCCTGACCGACGAGGAGCGCGCCTCGCTCAAGGCCGTCACCACCACGGTGCTCGGTCACCCGGTGATGGAAATCCAGCGCTACGCGAAGGACAACAACATCGACCTGATCGTGATGGGCACCCATGGCCGCGGGCCGCTCGGGCACGTCGTCATGGGCAGCGTCGCCGAGCGCCTGGTTCGCAAGTCGCCGTGCCCGGTGCTGACGGTGCGGTCCGAAGAGCGGGAGTTCGTCGGGTAGTCGATCACGTCGGGAGTGGGAACGGAAACGGGAGTCGGGGGCGGGAGTCGGGAGCCGACAGCGGCGACCCGCACCCGTTCGCACCCGCCCGCACGCGTTCGCACCCGCCCGCATCCGCACCCATTCGCACCCGCCCGCACCCGTTGTACCCTCTGGCATGCCGGTTCGCCTCGACGTCTGGCTCGACGTCGCCTGCCTGTTCAAGACACGCTCGGAAGCGCAGAAGGCGTGTCGGCTGGGCAAGGTGAGCGTGAACGGCTCGCCGGCAAAGGCGCATCGTGAAGTGAAGGTCGGCGACGAGCTCGTGATCTCCCGCCCACTCGGCCGCCGCCAGGCCATCGTCGTGCTCGGCGTGGCCGACACGCACATCCCGAAGGCCGAGGCGCGCGCCCTCTACGAGGACCGGACGCCGCCGCCGACGGCCGAAGAGCTGGAGATGCGGAAGATCGAGCGTCTCTACCGGGCGACCGCCATGACGACCGGGCGGCCCACGCGAGACGATCGCCGCGCGCGGCGCCGCCTGACCGGCAAGGACTGAACGCAGATCCCGTCGCGCCCTCCCGTCGTGCCCTCCCGTCGCGGCTTCCCTTCCGTCGCAACTCTCCTCCCGGCGCAACTCGGTTCCCGACGCGATCTTCTGGCATGATCGCGTGATGGCCGTCCCCACCTCATCCGCCGGCGCCCGCGCACGCCTCGTGTTCTTCCTCGTCGCCGGGCTGCTGTTCTTCGCGCTGCCGGCGGCGTTGTCGCTCGCGGCCGATTGGCACTGGTTTACCGAGGTCGGGTACCTGCCGGTCCTCACGCTCGCGATCACCGCCGAGGTGCTCATCGGCGCGCTGGCCTTCGGGCTGGCGGCCGCGTGGCTGGTCCTGAACCTCCGCCAGGCCTGGCAATCGCTGTCGGAGGAGCCCATCGCGTTCACCACGCGCGAGGGGTTCACGGTGGCGCTGCCCACCCGATCCCAGCTCCGGCCGCTGGCGGTGCTGGTCGCGCTGGTGGGCGCGTTTCTCGTGGCCTCGTACGCGGGCAACCAGTGGCTGACCGTCCTCACCTGGTGGCATCAGGTGCCCTTCGGCGCAGCGGACCCGATCCTCGGGCACGACGCGGCCTTCTACGTCTTCACGCTGCCGTTCCTCGAGCTGCTGCGGAATCTCGGCTTCGCGCTCGTGCTGCTGGCCGCCATCGGGAGCGCCGTGCTCTACGCGATGGCCGGGCAGTTGGCGATGACCCCGTTCGGCCCGCGCCTCGGCGCGCGCGTGTGGCCGCACCTGTCGTGGCTCGTGGCGGCGCTCTTCGTGGTCCTCGCGCTCGGGGCGTGGATGAGCCGGTTGCAGTACATGGTGCTGACGTCGGGGATCATCCAGGGCGCCAGCTATGCCGACGTCGAGGCCCGCATGCCCGCGGCGCTCATCCTCGCGATGGCGTCGCTGGCCGGCGCTGGCCTGGCGGCCACGGCGGCCGTCACCGGCCGCACGAAGCTGCTGGTCGGTGCCGCCCTCCTCTACGGCGCCGTGCTCTTCGGCGGGCAGGCGTACGCGGGCCTGCTCCAGCGCTTCGTCGTGGCCCCAAACGAACAGGCGCGCGAGGCGCCGTACATCGAGCACAACATCGCGGCCACGCGCCGCGCCTTCGCGCTCGACCAGGTGGAGGAGCGCGAGCTCTCCGGGGACGCCGAGCTCACGCGCGACGACATCGCGCGCAACCGCCCCACCCTCGACAACGTGCGGCTGTGGGACCACCAGCAGCTGCTCGAGACCTTCGGCCAGATCCAGGAGATCCGCACCTACTACGACTTCATCGCCGTGGACAACGACCGCTACGAGATCGGCGGCCAGACGCGGCAGGTGATGCTCTCGGCGCGCGAGCTGAACCCGGCCGCGCTGCCCAATCGCACGTGGATCAACGAGCGGCTCGTCTTCACGCACGGTCACGGCCTCACGCTGGGCCCGGTGAACCAGGTCACCAGCGAGGGGCTGCCCGTGCTGTTCGTGCAGGATCTGCCCCCGGTGACCACGGTGGATATCAACGTCAGCGAGCCCAGCATCTACTTCGGCGAGCTGTCGAACGAGTACGTCATCGCGCGGACGCGGGCGCGCGAGTTCCACTACCCGAAGGGCGACGACAACGTGTTCGTGGACTACGCCGGCTCCGGGGGCGTGGTGCTCGACTCGCTGCTGAAGAAGCTGCTCTTCGCCGTCTATTTCCGCTCGTACCAAATCCTGTTGAGCGACGACATCACGAGCGAGAGCCGTCTCATCTTCGACCGGCAGATCCGCCGTCGCGTGTCCAAGATCGCGCCCTTCCTGGTGTATGACGATGACCCGTACCTCGTGGTGAGCGAGGGACGGCTGTTCTGGATCCAGGACGCGTACACGGTCACGAACCGCTACCCGTACTCGAGTGAGGCGGCGCGGGGCATCAACTACATCCGCAACGCCGTGAAGGTGGTCATCGACGCCTACAACGGCACGACCACGTTCTACGTGGCCCAGCCCGAGGACCCGATGGTGCGTACGCTGCAGGGCGTGTTCCCCGGCCTGTTCCGGCCCCTCGACGAGCTGTCGCCGGATCTGAGGCGCCATGTGCGGTACCCCGAAGGCATCTTCAACCTGCAGGCCTCGGTCTACTCCACGTACCACATGACGAGCCCGGCGATCTTCTACAACAAGGAAGACCAGTGGGAGGTGCCGGCCATCGATCGCGGCTCCGAATCGGTCCGGATGGAGCCCTACTACACCGTGATGACGCTCCCCGGCGAGCGCCAGCCCGAGTTCATCCAGATGCTGCCGTTCACCCCGCGGCGGCGCGACAACCTGGCATCGTGGATGGTCGCCCGGAGCGACGGCGAGCACTACGGCAAGATCCTGGTCTTCCAGTTCCCGAAGCAGAAGCTCATCTTCGGTCCCCGCCAGGTCGTGGCGCGCATCAACCAGGACCAGGTCATCTCGCCGCAGATCACGCTCTGGAGCCAACAGGGGTCGGAGGTCATCCAGGGCACGCTCATGGTGATCCCGATCGAAGAATCGCTCATCTATGTGCGTCCCCTGTACCTGCGCGCGCAGGCCGGCCGCATTCCGGAGCTGACGCGCGTGATCGTGGCTTACCAGAACCGCATCGTGATGGACCGGACGCTGGATGCGGCCATCACGCAGCTCTTCGGCGCGCCCGGCAGCGCCCCGCCCGCGGCTCGCCCGCTGGCGACCGGGGCCGAGGAGCCCGAGACGTCCCCCTCCGCTGCTCCGGCGCCGTCGCAGTCGCTGCAACAGCTGTCCGACGAAGCGCGAGGCGCCTACGACGCGGCGCTCGCCGCCCAGCGCGCCGGCGACTGGGCGAAGTACGGCGAGGAGATCAAGCGGCTGGGCGAGATCCTGGGGAGGATGAAGCAGCCGTAGGGGGCGCGGCTTCGCCGCGTGGGCGGCCCTGCGGGCCGTGGGCACGCCTCCCGGCGTGTCGGCGGCGCGGGGCGCCGTGGGCGACCCCCTACGTCGCGAAGCGCGGCCTACCGTGCGCAGCACGGCCTACCGAGCGGCGGAGCCGCGAGGCCCACCGCGCACGTGAGCGCGCGGCCCACTCGCCCTCCGCTATGATGGCGGTAATGGCGCTCGTCGACGCCCACGCCCGGCCGCTCAAGAACCTCCGCCTGTCGGTCACCGATCGGTGCAACCTGCGCTGCCAGTACTGCATGCCCGAGCCGGACTACGTCTGGCTGCCGCGCGAGGACATCCTGCAGTTCGAGGAGATCGAGCAGCTGGTGGAGCTGTTCCTCGAGCTGGGTGTCGACAAGGTGCGGCTCACCGGTGGCGAGCCCCTGCTCCGCCGCGACCTGCCCGACCTGGTGGAACGGCTCGCCCGGCGGGAAGCCATCCGCGACCTGGCCATCACCACCAATGGGGTCCTGCTGGCCGATGCCGCGGCCGACCTGAAGCGGGCCGGCATGCACCGGGTGACGGTCAGCCTCGACACGCTGGACCGCGAGCGCTTCAAGGCACTGGCGCGCTTCGATGAACTGGACCGCGTGCTCAAGGGGCTCGACGTCGCCGCGGATGTCTTCCCCGGCTTCAAGATGGACACCGTGCTCATCCGCGGGACCAACGACGACGAGATGATCCCGCTGCTGGAGTTCGCGCGGGCGCGCGGCGCGGAGCTGCGGTTCATCGAGTACATGGACGTGGGCGGCGCCACGCACTGGAACCCCTCGCAGGTGGTGTCGCGGGCCGAGATGCTGGAGAGGCTCGGGGCCCACTATGGGCCGATCACCGCCATCGAGGAGGCGGGTTCCGCACCAGCGGACCGCTTCCGCCTGCCGGACGGCCTGGTCTTCGGCATCATCGCCTCCACCACGGCGCCCTTCTGCGCCAACTGCGACCGTAGCCGGCTGACCGCCGATGGTCTCTGGTACCTGTGCCTCTACGCCGCGCGCGGCATCGACCTGCGCGGCCCGCTCCGGGGCGGCGCGGGCCGGGAATCGCTGAAGGAGCTCATCACCGGCGTCTGGCATGCGCGCACGGACCGCGGCGCCGAGCATCGCCTGCACGCCCGCGGACGATCGCCGTTGATCCCGGTGAGCAGTCTCAAGCGCGACCCGCACCTCGAGATGCATACCCGAGGGGGCTGACCGGCGCGGGGCTCACAGTCCTTCTCGAACCGTCACTTCGGCTCCCAGGAACCGCGCATACGGGTCCGCCGCCTGCCGGATGCTGCCCCAATCGGCCCGTGTCAGCTCGACGCGCGGGGCAACGGCGACCGACACCGTCCGGCGTTCGGCCGCCGCGGCCCGCGACAGGCTCGCCTGCCGTCCCGCCTTCCACGAGCCGACCGCGCGGCCCTCGATGAGGACCGTGTGCGTCAGCGTGTCTCGCGGGCCGATTGGCCCCTGCCCCAGGACAGCACTCCGCTCCTTGTAGGCCACCAGGAACTCGTCGAAGTTGGGGAGCAGCCACGCGGCCGATCCCGCCGTGCGGGATCGAGCGCCGGCGTGGCCGGACGCTGTCGTGGTGACGACCGCGTCGCGCGGGACCGCAGGCCGCGCCAGCTCGATGGCCGCCCTGGCATCGCCCAGGGGTAGGAACGACCACCAGGCGAAGTCCGCGATCGTCGCCGGGCCACGACTCAGGAAGTAGCGCGCGGCGAGCCTGGCGAGCGCCTCTTCACGCCCGACCGGCGGCGCGGCCGGCACGCGCTGGTCCATCAGCGCGTAGGTCGTCTGCCGGTCGCGCAGCGGCCCGCTGCACACGAGACCTTCGAGCTCGGCCAGGACCAGCAGATGGGTGAGGCGCTCCGGGGAGAACTGAATCCGCGCGCGCCGCAGCACCTCCCCGACCTCGCGGCGGGTCAGGGAGCTCTCGTCGAGCGCGCGTGTCAGCGCCGCTCGACTGCGGGCGACGGTCCTGTCGTCGAGCTCGAGGTACCGATGCCGGGGTCCCAGGCGCGCGATCACACGCGGGCCCGTGAGCGCGACGAGCCACCGGATGTCATCCGCCGCGACGAGATGCCAGGTCGGCCGCAGCACGTGGGTGCGGAGAATCGCACCCTGGTCGTACGCGCGCTCGACCGCCGCCTCGGTGAGCCCCGCCGCCCGAAGGCCAATCGCCCACTTCGCCCCGGCGAAGTCCTGTGCCTGGACGGCCCCCAGCCAGGACACCACCTCGCCCGGATGCCGGAAGGCTGATCCGGCCAGCTTCTGGTTGACGAGCCGCCCCCGGAGCAGGTCCATCGTCCCCTCTCAGCAGCGCGAGCGCTGCGCTGCGGGTGGGCCTCGCTCCGATCGGTGGGGCTCCCCACGGCGCGAACGCGCCGCCCACGCGGCAGAGCCGCGCCCACGCGCCGCCAGGCGCGCCTTCTCCTACTTCGCCCTCTCCACCGGCTTTGCCGCCACCGGTGCGAGCTTCTGCTCCGTCGCCGCCTTGTTGAAGTTTGCGAGATCGCCCTTCGTGATGGCCGCCAGTTCGTCGATCTGCTTCTGCAATTCGGCGCTCAGCGTCTTGAAGACCTCGCGCGACGCGTCGGTCGGGGCCGCGTCACCGGTCTCGACGCTCCGTCTGAGCGACGCGAGCCGGTTGTTGATCTTGATCGGGAAATTCAGCGGATCCTGCCCGCTGCGGTTGCGCACCTGGTAGATCTCCTCCTCCACCACGCTCAGCTTCCGCGTCACGAGATCCCCGATCTCCTTCAGGCGCGGGTTCTTCGACTGCTCCAGGCGCTCCTGGATCTGCGCTTTGACGTCGCGGATCTGGATCACCGCCTCGTTGGCGTCGCTCGTCCTATCGCGAATCTGGATGGCCAGGTCGAATTGCTGCTGCAGGTCGGCGACCGAGACGTTCTCGAACAACGGGTGCTTCTGCACCTGCAGGGGCACGGTCTGCGCCTGTGAGCCCGCCGTCACCCGGACCTGGTACTGCCCGGGCACCGCCATGGGCCCGTTGGCCGGGTTGCCGCTCCAGATGATCATGCCCGGAAACACCGTCGAGCCCGGATACCGCAGGTTCCACGAGAAGCGGTTCATGCCGGCCTTCGTCGACGGCGGCAGCTGCGGCGGGCCGCCGAAGCCGCCGCCCCCGGCCGGTGCCGGTGTCTTCTCGTCCGCCTTCTCCTCCTCGGCCGTGCGCGTGAACGACCGGACGACGCGCCCCTGCGCGTCGAGGATGTCCACGGTGATGCGATCCACCGCCGATCCCAGGTAGTAGTCCACGTCGGCGCGGTTGTACGAGCGGATGGCCGGGCGCGGCTCGAACACCTTCATCGCTGTCGTCGTGATCTCCGGCGTGAGCTGCCGCAGCGTGCTGATGTTCTCGAGGACCCAGAACGACCGCCCGTGCGTGGCCACGACCAGGTCGTCGTCCTTCACCGCGAGGTCCGAGATCTGGGTGTCCGGCATGTTGAGCCGCAGCGACTGCCAGCTCTCGCCGTCGTTGAACGAGACGTAGACGCCGTGCTCGGTGCCGGCGAAGAGCAGCCCCGGCCGCTTCGGATCCTCGCGGATGGAGTGGGCGTAGTGGTGCGGGGCGATCCCGGTCACGATCTTCGTCCACGTCTTCCCGTAGTCGTCCGTCCTGAAGAGGTATGGCGCCCGGTCGCCGGGCGGCACCAGGTACCGCTTGCCCGCCACGTAGGCCGTGCCCGCCTTGCTCTTGTGCGGCGAGGGCTCCACGGTGCTGATGCGCGTGAAGTCGCCGATGCCCGGCGGCGTCACGTTGGCCCAGTTGCCGCCGCCGTCCCGCGTCACGAAGACATATCCGTCGTCGGATCCGGTCCAGATGAGCCCCTTCTCCACCGTGGATGGCCCGATGGCGAAGACGGTGGCGAAGACTTCCGGCCCGTTCATGTCGCGCGTGATCGGACCGCCCGAATCGCCCAGCGTCGACGCGTCGGCCCGCGTCAGGTCCGGGCTGATCTTCGTCCAGCTCTGCCCGTCGGTGGTGGTCTTCCACACGTGCTGCGACGAGATGTACAGCGTGTTCGGGTCGAAGGGGTCGAACACGATGGGGAACGTCCACTGCCAGCGCTCCGGCAGATCGCGCGCCGGCTCGCCCGAGAAGAACCGCGGGTAGGGCTGGATGTCGCGAATGTGGCCGGTGGACCTGTCGAAGCGGGTGATGAGCGCGCCCTGGCTGCCCGAGTAGAAGAGGTTCGGGCTCGTCGGGTGCGGCGTCACGTAGCCGCTCTCGCCTCCACCCGCCGAGAAGTACCCGGTGCCCAACTCGCCGGGGCGGGCGCTCACCGGCGCACATACCGTGGAGTTGTCCTGCTGCCCGCCGCACGCGTAGTACGGGAACGTGTGGGTCACGCTCAGCCGGTAGATCTGCGCCGTCGGGAACTCCAGGTCGCTCCACGTCTGGCCCGTGTTCCACGACACGGTGCCGCCGCCGTCGTTGCCGTTCACGAGGTGCGCGGAGTCGTCCGGATCGATCCACAGGTCGTGGTAGTCACCGTGCGGCGCGCGCACGTTCTGCAGCGTCTTCCCCGCGTCGGTGGAGCGATACACGTTCACGTTCAGCATCCACACCGTGTCCCTCTCGCGCGGGTCGGCGTAGACGCGCGAGTAGTAGAACGCGCGCTGGCGGATGTTGCGGTCGTCGTTCACCAGCTTCCAGCTCGCGCCGGCATCGTCGCTCATGAAGAGCCCGCCGTTCTCGTGCTCGAGCAGCACCCACACGCGGTTCGAGTCCGCGCGCGACACGGCGATACCGATCTTGCCGACCGGGCCAGTGGCAGGGAGCCCCGGCGCGCGTGTCAGCTCGGTCCACGTGTCGCCGGCGTCGGTGGACTTGAACAACCCGCTGCCCGGCCCGCCGCTCCACATCTGCCACGAGCGCCGGTACGCCTCCCAGAGCGAGGCGTAGATCACGTTCGGGTTGTTCGCGTCAATCTGCACTTCGATGCCCGCGGACCTGTCGTCGCGGAACAGCACCCGCTGCCAGGTCCTGCCGCCGTCACGCGTGCGGTAGATGCCACGCTCCGGATTCGGCGCGACGACATTGCCGAACACCGCCACGTAGACGATGTCGGGGTTGGAGGGGTGGATGCGGATGCGGGAGATGGTGAAGCCCGGGGTCTTGAAGCCGACGCTCGTCCACGTCTTGCCGGCGTCGGTGGACTTGTAGATCCCGTCACCCTGCATGATGTTGCCGCGGATGTGGGATTCGCCCATCCCGATGTAGACGACATCGGGGTTCGACTCGGAGACCGCGACCGCGCCGACCGAGGAGCTGTCGATCTGCCCGTCCGTGACCGCCGACCAGTTCTCGCCGCCGTCCGTGGTCTTCCAGAGACCGCCGCCCACCGCGCCGAAGTAGGCCTCGAGCCGTCGGCCACGCACGCCCGCCACGGCGATCGATCGCCCGCCCCGATCGGGACCGATGTTGCGCCAGCGGAGGGACTGGTAGAGCTTCGGATCGATCGCCCCGCTCTGCGCCCTCGGCGCGTCCTGTAACAACGTGGCGGCGGCCAGCAGGGCCGCGAGGAAGAAGAAGGCAGGCGCCCGCTGGGGAATCCGCGTGCTTCGCATGGAAGGAACCTCCGAAGCGCGCAGTGTAACCCACCGCACGCAGCGCGGCCCCGACGGCGCGAAGCGCCGCCCACCGCGCGCAGCGCGGCCTACTTGCAGTGCTGTTCGAATGCCGCCTGCAGCTTCGCGGCGATGGCGTCGGCGCTCTGGTTCTCGATCTCGCGGCGCTCCATCATGTAGACCAGTTTGCCGTCCTTCATCAGCGCGATGGAGGGCGAGGAGGGCGGATAGGGTGCGAAGTGGGCACGCGCGCGCTCGGTCGCTTCGACGTCGGCGCCCGCGAACACCGTGGCCAGCTTGTCGGGACGGGCCCCGTGCCGCAGCGAGAGGGCAATGCCCGGCCGGGCCTTGCCCGCGGCGCAGCCGCACACCGAATTGACCACGACCATCGTCGTGCCGGGCTGCTTCACCGCCTCGTCCACGGATTCGGGAGTCCGAAGCTCATCGAAGCCGAGCTTGGTGAGTTCCGCCCGCATGGGCGCGATGAAGGGTTCCGGATAGCGCTGGACGATCATGAAATGGGGCTCCGAATCAGGGTGGTTACGTCTCTTAGATGCCGGTCGGGCCGAATCCGGTTCCCGGATCCCGGTTCCCGGTTCCCGACGTCTTACAGTTGATTCTACATGGTGCCCTCCCTCCGGGTTCGCGCGATCAACGATGCCCCGATCCACCCCGGCCGCGAGATGGTGTTGTACTGGATGATCGCAGCACGGCGCACCCGCTCGAGCTACGCCTTGGAACAGGCGGCCAGCCACGCCAGGTCGCTCGGCAAGCCGCTCGTCGTGCTCGAGGCGCTGCGCCTGGACCATCGGTGGGCGTCGGCGCGCTTCCACCAGTTCGTCGTGGACGGCATGCGCGATACGCAGAAGGCCCTGTCCGGACGTCCCGGGATCACCTACCTGCCCTACCTCGAGCCGGAGCCCGGCGCCGGGCGCGGCCTGCTGGCAGCGCTGGCGGCGCACGCCGCCGCGGTGGTCACCGATGACTTTCCGTGCTTCTTCCTGCCCGCGATGATCGACGCCGCCGGCGGACGGCTGGATGTTCGCCTCGAGGCAGTCGATGGGAACGGCCTCTTGCCGATGCGCGCCGTCTCCCAGGTCTTTCCCACGGCCCACGCGTTCCGGCGAGCCCTGCAGAAAGCCCTGCCGGCGCACCTGAAGGAGAGGCCCGCGGGCAACCCGCTGGACGAGCCCATCCCGGCGGACGCATGGACGATGCCTCGTCGCATGGCCGAGCGCTGGCCGGACGCGCAGGGATGGCTCGAGCATGGGCACCGGCTCGACGAGTTGCCCCTCGACCAGTCCGTAAGGCCGGCGGCACTGCGCGGCGGCGCCCAGGCCGCCCACGCCCGGCTGGACGCCTTCGTGGAGCACGACCTCGCAGCCTATGGCAACGACCGCAACGTGCCCGACCGCGACGTCACCAGCCGGCTGTCGGCCTACCTCCATTGGGGCCACATCGGCCCTCACGAGGTCTTCGACCGCCTGATGGCGCGCGAAGGCTGGCTGGGCCACCTGCCGGCAAAAGCCACGGGCTCGAGAGAGGGCTGGTGGGGCGTCTCCGCCGCCGCTGAGGGGTTCCTGGACGAGTTCATCACCTGGCGCGAACTCGGCTACAACATGGCCTCGAAGCGCGCGGACTACGCCGCCTACGACTCGCTGCCCTCGTGGGCCCTGAAGACGCTCGAGCGACATGCGGAGGATCCCCGCGAGCACGTCTACACGCTCGATGCGTTCGAGCGCGCCACCACGCACGACCCTCTGTGGAACGCGGCGCAGACACAGCTCGTGCGCGAGGGCCGCATTCACAACTACTTGCGGATGCTCTGGGGCAAGAAGATCCTGCAGTGGACGGCCTCGCCGCGGGAGGCGCTCGCCGTGATGATTGAGCTGAACAACAAGTACGCGCTCGACGGCCGCAACCCGAACTCCTACAGCGGCATCTTCTGGGTGCTCGGCCGGTACGACCGCCCCTGGGGCCCCGAGCGCCCGGTCTTCGGCGTCGTCCGGTACATGACGTCGGAGAACACCGCGCGGAAAGTGAGCGTGAAGGACTACCTGCGACGCTATGCGTCGTAGCGGGTGCGAACAGGTGCGGGCGGGTGCGAACAGGTGCGGGCAGGTGCGAACAGGTGCGGGCAGGTGCGAACAGGTGCGGGCAGGTGCGAACGGGTGCGGGCAGGTGCGAACGGGTGCGGGCCTCCCACCGCGCGGAGCGCGGCCCGGCCCACCCGCCGGGCCTGCCGCCGCAACGCGGCGGCCTTTGCTATGCTTCCGCGCATGCGCACGATGCTCTTCGCCCTGTGGTCGGCGTCCATGCTGGCTGCCCCTTCCCTTGCCCAGGCGCAGGTCACCGCCTTCGTCGGCGGGCGCGTCATCGATGGCACCGGGCAGGTGATCGAGCGCGGCACGGTCGTCATCCGCGACGGGCGCATTGCGCAGGTGGGGCCGGCGTCCAGCACACCGGTCCCCGACGGGGCCACACGCGTGGACGTCACCGGCAAGACGCTGATGCCGGGCCTCGTCAACGCCCATGGCCACGTCGCAGCGACGTCGGGCCTGCGCTCCGGGCCGGAGTTCTACACGCGGGACAACCTCGCCCGGCAGCTCAAGACCTACGCGCAGTACGGCGTCACGTCGGTCTTCAGCCTCGGCGACGACCAGGCCGCGGGGTTCGCGCTGCGCAACGAACAGGCGACGGGCCCCGTCGACCGCGCCCGCATCTACGTGGCGGGAGCCGTCATCAATGGCGCCACCGCGGATGAGGCGCGCGAGGCCACCGACAAGGCCGCAGACATGAAGCCGGACATCCTGAAGATCCGCGTGGACGACAACCTCGGCTCCACCCGCAAGATGCCCGAGCCCGCCTGGCGCGCCGCCATCGCGCGCGCGCACGAGCGCGGCCTGCGGATGGCCGTCCACATCTTCTACCTCGCCGATGCGAAGGCTACCGTCGAGGCCGGCGCGGACTTCATCGGCCACAGCGTCCGGGACGTGCCGGTGGACGCGGCGTTCGCGAAGGCGCTCAAGGCGCGCGACGTCTGCTACTGCCCCACGTTCACGCGCGAGGTCTCGACCTTCGCGTACGACACCACGCCCACCTGGGTGAAAGACCCCTTCTTCACGAAGGGTGTTTCGCCCGACATCGTGGCGCAGCTCTCCGATCCGGCCCGACAGGCCCAGGTGCGGTCGAGCCGTAACTGGGAGGCCGGCCAGCAGTACAAGGCAGGCCTGGAGGTGGCGAAGAAGAACCTGAAGGCGCTCGTCGACCAGGGCGTCCGCGTGGCGATGGGCACCGACACCGGCCCGCCCGCACGCTTCCAGGGCTATTTCGAGCACATGGAAATGGAGATGATGGTCGAGGCAGGGATGACGCCCATGCAGGTGCTCGTTTCCGCCACGGGCGATGCCGCGAAGTGCCATCGCATGGACAACGAGCTGGGCGTGCTCGCCCAGGGCCGGGTCGCCGACTTGCTCGTGCTCGGCGCCAACCCCATCGAGAACATCCGGAACCTCCGCTCGATCGAGCAGGTCTGGATCGGGGGGCAAAGGCTTCCGTAGATCGTCGAACCAAGAACCCCAGAACCCCAGAACCCGAGAACCCGAGAACCCCAGAACCCCAGAACCCCAGAACCCCAGAACCACCCGTAGCCCGTGACCTCCACCTACGTGACCGCGCGCCCGACCCTGCTCCCGGCGGCCTCCGCTCCCGGATTGTTCTCGCGAGACGAGTACGCGCTGGTTGCCCGCTTCTTCGAGCGTCACCCCGAACTGGCGCCAACACCGCTCGCGCCGCTGCCCGGGCTCGCGCGCCGGCTGGGCCTGGGGACGCTGCTGGCGAAGGACGAAACCCATCGCTTCGGGCTCAACGCGTTCAAGCTGCTCGGCGCCCGCTTCGCGGTCGAACAGCTCCTGGCCGAGGGCGCCATCCGCCCCGGCGATACGCTGGTCTGCGCGAGCGAGGGCAATCACGGCCGGGCCGTCGCCCACACCGCGCGCGCGCTCGGCTGCTCCGCCCGCGTGTACCTTTCGGAGTCGGTGGCCGCACCTCGCGCCGATGCCATTGCCGGCGAGGGCGCCACCGTGGTGCGCGTCGCCGGCACCTACGACGATGCCGTCCGGCAGGCGGCGGCGGACGCAGAGGCGCAGCAGTGGACGGTGGTCTCCGACACCTCGTGGCCCGGCTACGAGCGCATCCCGCGGCTCATCATGCTGGGCTACACCCGCATGATGGACGAGATGATCCAGGGCATGCCGGACGATTGGCGGCCCGACGCCATCTTCGTCCCGGGCGGGGTCGGCGGTCTGCTGGCGGCGGTGGCCTCCTGGAGCGCGTTCCACTTCCCCAGGCCCCCTCACATCGTCGCGGTAGAGCCCTCGTCGTGCGCGTGCCTCCAGGTCTCGGCGCGCGCGGGCACACCAACCACCGTGCCGGGACCGTTCACGACCATGATGGGCGGCCTGCGCTGCGGAGAGGTATCCCCGCTGGCCTTCGACGGGGTACTCCCCATCGTGGATGGTTACATCGCCGTGGACGATGCATGGGCCGAGCGGGCGATGCGGCTGCTGGGCAGGCCCGCCGATCTGGATCCTGCCATCGAGGCCGGGCCGTCAGGCGCCGCCGCACTGGCCGGGCTCCTCGCAACGCGGGAGGATCCCGCGGCACGCGAGCTGGCGCTGTACCTGGACCTCGGCTCGTGGTCCACCGTCGTCGTCATCGTCAGCGAAGGCATGACCGATCCGCCCCTCTGGCAGCGCGTCATGGCCGAAACGGCCTGAGGAGTGGGAGTCCCACGTGCGGCGCCCCTGAATCCCACTTCCGAACACTCCGGCTGGTAGATGGCGGAACATCTGGCCCCTAAATCTCGTTGTTTCAGGGTGTTGGCCGCCCCGTGGAAGATTGGCACGACTCGTGAAATACCGGGTTGAGGAATCATCGCCAACGTCGGCATCCAAACGAGCTGGTTTCACCGTCTAAGAGGGCAATCCGTGGCAATGGACATTCAGCGTCCCGCATCCGTCGCACGCAAGAAGAAGATGAGGCAGGTGGCCTTTGCCGTGGCCGGCCTGCTGGTGGTCGGCCTGGTGTCGGTCGTGCTCGCGCGGCTGAAGCCCGCGGCGCCGACGGTGGAGCGGGCCACGGTCTGGGTGGACACGGTGAAGCGTGGCGACATGCTCCGGCAGGTCCGCGGCCTCGGCACGCTGGTTCCGGTGGACGAGGCCCGGCGCTGGATTCCCGCTGCCACTCAGGGACGCGTCGAGCGCATCGTGCTCCGCCCCGGCGCCGAGGTCTCGCCCGACACCGTCGTCCTCGAACTGAGCGACCCCCTGGCCCAGCAGCTGCTGGCTGAAGCCGAGCAGCAGCTCCTGGCCACCGAAGCCGACCTGGCCAGCCTGGATGCGCGGCTGCAGACCGAACGGTTGAACCAGCGGTCCGTGGCGGCCACCGTCGAGGCCGACTTCGAGCAGGCGCGCCTCGAGAAGGAAGTCA
>JADZCN010000062.1 GCA_020851565.1 Acidobacteriota bacterium
GCCGGCGTCGCCACGAGCCTGTTCGTCACCGGCAGCACGCTGAACATCCAGTCGTTCATGGGGGCGATCATGGCGATTGGCGTCGCCGTGGCGAACGCCATCCTGCTGGTCACCTTCGCCGAGCGATACCGCCGGGAGGGAAGCGCGGCGGACGCGGCGGCCCTCGGCGGCGCCACGAGCCGCCTGCGGCCCATCCTGATGACCACCTTCGCCATGATCGCGGGCATGATTCCCGTGGCGCTCGGCGCCGAGCAGCTGGCCCCGCTCGGCCGCGCCGTCATCGGCGGACTGGCGGCGTCCACCGTCTCCACCCTGCTCGTGCTTCCCGCCCTGTTCGCACTGGTCCAGCGCCACGCCGGCGCAGCGTCCCCGTCGCTGGATCCCGATGACGTCATGAGCCGCCACCATTCCGGAGACTCCGTATGAACCGCTGGACCTGGCTGTGTTCCGCCCTCATGGCGCTCGGCGCCGCCGCCAGCCCGTTGCTCGCGCAGCAGACCCCGATGACCGTGGAGACGGTCACGGTCGTGGCGCGAGCGCTCGACAAGGCGGTCTCGATTCCCGGAGACCTCTCGGCGTATCAGGCCGTGAACATCCACGCGAAGGTGTCCGGCTTCGTCGAGTCGGTGGCGGTGGACCGGGGTTCCTGGGTCAAACGGGGCCAGCTGCTGGCCCGGGTATCGGCGCCCGAGCTGCACGCCCAGCGAGCCGAGGCGGACGCCCGGGTCCAGGCCGTGCGTGCGCAGCAGGCCGAGGCGCAGGCGCGCATGATCGCCGCCGTCAACACGGCGGAGCGGCTCGAGGCCGCCAGCGCCACACCCGGTGTCGTGGCCGGCAACGATCTCGAGGTGGCCGAGCGGGCCGCGGAGGCGCTGCGGGCTCAGGTCGAGGCGCTGAAGAGCAGCGGTGCCGCGGCAGAGGCGGCGGCCAGGGCCGTGGCCGAGCTCGAGGGGTATCTCCAGCTGACGGCGCCGTTCGAGGGCGTCGTCACGGAACGCCACGTGCACCCCGGCAGCCTCGTCAGCCAGTCGAGCGGCCCCATGCTCAGGATCGAGCAGACGTCGCGGCTGCGATTGACCGTGCCCGTGCCCGAGACCTACGTGGCGGCCATCGCGAAGGGCCGCGCGGTCGATTTCACGGTGGCCGCGTTTCCGGATCAGACGTTCCAGGGCACCATTGCGCGTCCGGCCCATTCGCTCGACATCCGGACCCGGAGCATGCTGGTCGAGCTGGATGTGGCCAATGGCGAACTGAAGCTGGCACCCGGGATGTTCGCCGAGGTGCGGTGGCCCGTGTCCCGCGCCGGGAAGAGCCTCTTCGTGCCGGTCTCCGCGGTCGTCCGGACATCGGAGCGGCAGTTCGTCGTGCGCGTGCGGAACGGCGTTGCGGAGTGGGTGGACGTGCGGCGCGGCGAGATGAGCGACGGCGCGATTGAGGTGTTCGGCAACCTCCAGGAGGGCGACGTCATCGTCCAGCGGGGGAATGACGAGATCCGCCACGGTGCCCGGGTCTCGCCGGCAGCCGCCAAGTCCTGACGTCGTTTCAGGACGAGCCAGCCTGTGACAAGATGACGCCCCCATGGGACTCACCGAGCGTCGTCGATGGCGCAACCGGATGGCGCTGCTTGCGGCGGTCCTCGGCACGGTCCTCGCCGTCTCGTGGCTCGTACCGCCGGCTGGCGCCGCGCTCGCGGCGTTCACCCGGAGACTGGTCACCGCCACCGTTCGTGTCGAGCCGGTCCTGGTGACGGAGCACTTCCTGCTGCAGGCGGTGGCGTGCCAGGAAGAGCTCGGGTTTCGATGCGCTGCCGTCACGCTTCCGGGCGGGCGCGGGTTCGTGGCGCGCCGGCCCTCGATCAACCCCGCGAACGCCATCAGCCGCAGCGAGGCGAGAAAGGAGATCTCGGAGGGGCTTGTTTCCCCGCGGGCCTGGCTGCGTGCGGCCTCGGCGGCCCCGGGCGCGGCCCTGCACACCATTCGGTACGTCACCAGCCAGGGTTGGGAGGCGTGGGTGACCCTGGCCCTGTCGATGGCCACGGCCATGACCCTGCTGTTCTGGCTCGTCGACTCCGCATTCGCGTGTGTCGTGCTGACGCCGGTCGTGGCCATCGGGGTGTCGTGGACGATAGCCGCCGTGGTGCAGGCCCTCCAGCCGACGGGCTGGCCGGCGCCCTTCGCGTTCCTCGCCGCGCTCGTGATCGTCGTCTCCGGATTCGCGCGCGAGCGGTTCGAGCGGTCCGCGGTCGCCGAGCGGATGGCCCAGCGGCGGTGGAAGCGGCGCCTGGCGGAAGGATCGCTGGACGAGTGAGGGGGCCGGCTCTTGCAGGGACTTGACACTGGAGAATACGTGTGAATATAGTTGGCACTGCCAACATATTTCCATGTCCAAATCCCGGACCGCACCCACCCCTGACCTCCAGCGCGACGCCGAAGCCCTCCAGGCCGCTGTCGCCGACCTGGTCCGCGTCTACCAGTTCCGCGACCGCGACAAGATCTGCTGCCACGATGTCTCGGTCACCCAGTGCAATGCGCTGGAAACACTGGTGGAGCACGGGCGGATGCGCCTTGGCGAGCTGAGCCAGCGCCTGTTCCTCGACAAGAGCACGACGAGCCGCGTGGTGCACACCCTGATTCGTAAGGGCTACGTGAAGCAGCAGCCGGATCCGGACGATGGCCGCGCCACCGCGCTGACGGCAACCGCCGCGGGACGCGCGCTGTGCGCACGAATCACCGGTGAGCTGGTGGAACAGCAGAAGGCGCTGCTGGCGGACCTGGAGCCCCGGGTGCGCACCGGCGTCGTGGACGTGGTTCGGCGACTGGCCCGCGCCGCGGACTCACGGTTTCGAGCGGGCGCGTCCACGGGGCACTGCTCGACGGAGAGCTGCGCGCCGGCCGCTGGCGGGTAAGTGTTTTTTTGGGGTGTGATAGTTGTTACTGACAAGCAGATAGCACAGGAGCGAAGTCATGCGTTTCGAGTCCCTGCCCGTCGTCATCATCGGCGCCGGCCCTGTCGGCCTGGCCGCTGCCGCCCACACCCTGTCGCAAAAGCTGACGCCGCTCGTCCTCGAGGCGGGTGACCGTGTCGGTGCGGGCATCCGCCGATGGGGCCATGTCCGGATGTTCTCGCCGTGGAAGTACAACGTGGACGCCGTGGCAGCCGGCGTCCTGGCCCGGCACGGCTGGACGATCCCGGATCCGGACGACTACCCGACCGGCCACGATCTCGTGGCGCGCTATCTCGAGCCGCTGGCCGGCACGCCGGAGCTCGGGCCGCACATCCGCGTCAACGCGCGCGTCGTCGGGGTGTCGAGGCGCGACCACGACCTCATGAAGGACGCGGGCCGGAGCGATGCGCCATTCGTGGTGCGCGTCCATGGCCCGCAGGGCGAGGAGGACGTCCTCGCGCAGGCGGTGATCGACGCGTCGGGCACGATCGAGACGCCCGGGCCGCTTGGCGCGACCGGCTTGCCGGCACTTGGCGAGCACGCCGCGGCGCACCGGATCTTCTATGGGATCCCCGATGTCCTTGGCGCGCACCGCGATCGCTACGCCGGGCGGCGCGTGCTGGTCGTGGGAAGCGGCCACTCCGCCATGAACGCGCTGCTCGATCTGGGGACGCTCGCCGAGACGGACGCGGACGTGCGAATCGTGTGGGCGGTCCGGCGCCCGGCGCTTGGCCGGCTGCTGGGCGGCGCGCGCAGTGACCAGCTCGAGGAACGGGGCAGGCTCGGCCAGCGCGTGCGCGAGCTGCTTGACCAGGGTCGGCTCCAGCTGCTCACGGGCTTCCGGATCGATCGGCTGACGACGACGGAGGACGGCATCGTCGCGCACAGCGGCGTGCGGTCCGCGCCGACGGTGGACGAGGTGATTGCGGCCACCGGCTTCCGGCCGGACTGGTCGGTGCTCTCCGAGGTGCGGCTGGATCTCGATCCGGCGGTGCAGGCGCCGCGGGCGCTGGCGCCGCTCATCGACCCCAACGTGCACAGCTGCGGCACCGTGCGGCCGCACGGCGCGGACGAGCTGAAGCAGCCCGACGGCAACCTCTTCGTCGTCGGCATGAAGAGCTACGGCCGCGCGCCGACGTTCCTGATGCTGACCGGCTACGAGCAGGCGCGATCGGTCGTGGCCGCGATTGCGGGCGACTGGGAGGCCGCGCGTCGCGTCGAGCTCGTGCTGCCAGAGACGGGTGTGTGCTCGACGGACAGCGCCGGCGAGACGGGCGGCGGCTGCTGCGGGACCGCGACGGCGCCGCCGGTCGCCGCGACGCTGCGCTCGCTCGTAGAATCATCGCGCGGGGCGGCGACAGCGCCCGCACCGCGCCCGGCCTCCGGCGGGTGCTGCGGGTAGCGTTTGGATCGGCGCGGCAGCATTGATGACGACCAGGGCCGTAGCCTGGCTCGGCGTGGGACAGCTGGTGAACTGGGGCGTGCTCTACTACGCCTTCGCGGTCCTCGTGCGCCCGCTCGAGCAGGAGCTCGGCGTGGCCACGTGGGTGATCACCGGCGCGTTCTCGCTCGCGCTCCTGATGTCGGCCGCGCTGGCGCCCGCGGTCGGTCGCTGGGGCGACCGAGGCCTCGGCGCGCGCGCGATACAGGCCGGGGGATTCCTCGCTGCGGCGCTTCTGGCTGCGTGGACTGCCGTTCCCGGCGTGCTGGCGCTCTACATCTTCTGGGCGGCCCTGGGCCTGTGCATGGCGGCGACGCTGTACGAGCCGGCCTTCGTGCTGGTTGCGCGCGCCCACGGGGATCCGGCGACGCGCCTGCGCGCGCTCGCCCTCGTCACGCTGTTCGGCGGACTGGCCAGCACGCTGTTCCTCCCGGCGACGGGACTGCTGGTGGACGGCCTTGGATGGCGCGGCGCGGTCTTGACGCTGGCAGGGCTCCTCGCCGCCTCGACGGCGCTGACGAGCCTGCTCGTGTTCCGAACGCTGGACGCTGCACCCCAGGCGGCGGTGCCGGGACGCGGTGAATCACCGCCTGAGACGCGACCGGAGACCTCTACGCGCTTCCGCTACGTCGCCGGCGTCTTCGCGGCGGTGAGCCTCGCCAGCGCCGCGTTCGTCGCGAACCTCGTTCCCACGCTCGGGGAGCGGGGCGTCTCGGCCTCGGCGGCGGCGATGCTGGGCGGCCTCATCGGCGTGATGCAGCTGCCGGGCCGCGCGCTCCTGATGCACGGGGCGCTGGCGGGCTCGCCGTCGGTGCTGCTGGCGATGAGCGTGGCGCTGCAGGCGGCCGGGCTCGGCACGGTGGCCCTTGGCCGCGCGTGGCCGATCATGGCCGGCGGCACGATGGTGTTCGCGCTCGGCGCCGGCCTCACGACGCTGGTTCGCCCGTATCTCGTTCAGGCGATGTTCGCGCACGAGAGCGGCGGCTTGCTGAATGGACGAATCGCGATGCAGCAGCAGCTGGCGCGGGCCGCGGGCCCGCTGGCGATTGCGTGGCTGGCGGGCCGGGCCAGCTACAGCGCCGTGTTCAGTGTGATCGCCGTCGTGTTCGCAGTGATCGCGGTGGCCTCGCCGTCCGTCCTGAACGAGGTACCGGCATCGAAGGCTCGAAGGGAGGTTCTCTGATGGCGTGCTGCGCGAATGCGATCGTGATGCGGAGGAGGGCGGACCGGTGACGTCGCCCGGAGGAAATCCGGCGCGCGCTTTCGGGAGACCGGCAGGGCCTCGACCGCCGGGTCCTTAGCGGCGGGAATCGTGGCCGGGCCGCTGGCCCCTGTCTTGCGCCTCCGGACTTCGCGGTCCCTCGTGCATAAGGGAGGGCATCATGAATGCGCGGCTGTCTCGTCTCGCCGCCGTCATCGCCTGGACCCTGTTCGCTGGCCTGGCGGGTCCGGTTCGCGCCCAGGACGAGGAGACGCGGCGGGCGTTTCACGACCCCGGGTTCCAGTGGCAGGTTGTGGTGAACAACGGCGTGCAGGTTCCCGGGGATCCCCGGCCATTCAACAGCTACAATCCCCCGTCTCTCAACACCGATCGGCGGGTCGTCTTTCGCGGGCGAACGAAGGGCGGACCGGGCGGCGAGCCCGCTCACGGGGTCTTCACACGCGACATGGCGCTCGGAACGCCGATCGTGACGATCTTCGATCGCCAGACCCAGGTGACGTACCCGAACAACCTGGGAACGACGATCGTGGAGCCACCATCGTTTCCACGCATCGACATGTGGTCGAGCGCCGTCGCGTCCCGCGCAAACCACCCGCCGGTGTGGGCGTACGTTGCCCCGGGCGACACCGAGGAATCACGAGCGGGCACGACCGGCATCTACACCAACCCGTTCTCCTCGCTGTTGACCGGCGCGAGCAATCTCGGCGCCGTGTCGGGCTTTGAAGTCTTTGCGGTCCCCGGGCTGAGCCCCGTCACCAGGTTCGACGTCTTTCCCGGCGCGCCTGCCGTGACCGACGGCGCGACCATTGTCTTCAAGGGCAATTACAGCGTGCCCGACCCTGACGATCCGTCCGCGCTGATTGGCCGGACGGGCGTCTACTACCGCGTGCTGGCGGATGCGCCCGCCGGGGGATCGTCCCCGGTGATCGTCATCGCCGACTCGGAGACCGTCATTCCCGGCACGACGACGAACTTCGGCTCGACGGCGCCTCCGAGCGCCGCGCGCGGCGTCGCGGTGTTCACCGGCTGGGACAACGAGTGGAGGCCCACGGAGGGCGGCATCTACATGGCGCTGCTCAGCGGGCCGCGCCCGCCGCTGACGCCGCTCATCGAGATCGGCGACGCGGTGCCCGACGAAGCGGAGGGGATCGTGTTCCGCAACGTCGGCGAGGGGCTCTCCTTCGACGGGCGCTTCGTGGCGTTCGGGGCCACGTGGGGCACCGACACCAGGACCGTGATCCTGCAGTGCCCGGACGAGGGAAACCGGGAGCGCCTCGAGTACTGCCGGAGCCAGCACCCCGACGGCTACGCGGCAAGGGTGCCGGTGCACCAGGGCATCTTCGTCCATGACATCGAGACCGGGCAGACCACCCCGATCGTGAAGACGCCGGACGACTTCACCGACTTCGTCTACTGGAACTTCTCGGGCAAGGTCCCGGGATCGCACGGCGAGGAGGAAGGCGAGCCCGCGCGGTGGCGGTCGGCCAGCTTCGCGGCGGTTTCCGGCCTGGCGGACGGCTCGCTGGCCGATCCCTTCTTCCACACGGTCTTCAAGGCCAGGACGGGTGAGGCGTCCGACGCGGAGCCGCCAGTGGACGGTGTCTACCTCCGGGCAGGAAGCCGGAAGTCGCCGCTCGCCGTGGTCGTGACAGATGGGCTGGACGGGAGCCTATTCGACCCTGCGGCCGTGGACCCCGAAACAGGTCAACCGCTCCCGGTGACCGACATGGCCATCGAGCGGGAGGGCTTTCGCGGCCCGTGGCTCGCCGTCAGCGTGAAAATGGGGACCGAGGAAGCCGGGTGGGCGGGGATTTACCTGGGCACCGTGGACGGAAGCCGCATGCCCAGCGCCAGTCCCGACGCCTATGCCACGTCGTTCGCCACGCCGCTGGTGGTGGAGGCGCCCGGTGTGCTGGTCAACGACGACGCCGGCGGGATCATCGGCGTGGCCGCGGAACTTGGCGAGGGCGTCGCCGACGGTGTGCTCGCCCTGGACGCGCGCGGAGGCTTCGTCTACACACCAGATCCCGCGTTTGCCGGAACGGATCGATTCACCTACCGCGTGCGGAACAGCCTCGGTGTCAGCGAGCCGGCCGTCGTCAGCATCCGCGTGGAGGCGCCGACCGAGCCGCAACCACCGACCGACCTGCACGTGGAGGCGATCCGTGGTCATCGCGTCACGCTGAGCTGGAACCCGCCGCGGCTTGGTCCGGCGCCGACGGGCTACACCGTTGAAGGCGGCTCGGCTCCGGGTGAGGCGGGGGCGGCCATCCTCGTCGGCGAGGTGCCAGGGGTCACCTTCGAGGCGCCGCGCGGGCGGTTCCACGTGCGGGTGCGCACGCGATCGGGAGCCCTGCTCAGCGCGGCATCGATCGAGATCCAGGTGCTGGTGGACGTGCCGGCATCGCCCTCGACGCCGGACAGCTTCCTGGCGCTCGTGAACGGCAACTCGCTGGCGCTGTCGTGGCGGAGCACCTACGTGCCGTCAGAGAAGGGAGGCGGCGGCGAGCCGACGGGCTTCGTGCTGGACGTTGCCGGCCCGGCGCGCATGTCGATGGCTCTGGGGATGACGGACAAGGCCAGCTTCGAGGACGTTCCTCCCGGGAGTTACACGCTGTCGCTTCGGTCGGTGAACGGGGCCGGCAGCAGCGCCGCGACGGTCCCGGTAGAGGTGACCCTGCCCGGGTCGTGCTCCGGTGCGCCGCTCGCGCCGGCGAATGTCGCCGCGTACCGCGTGAAGAACACGATTCACGTGGCCTGGGATCCGCCGGCCGCGGGCCCGGCGCCCACCGGCTACATCGTGACCGTCGGCGGTTCGCTGGCGGGCCGCTTCGAGACGACCGCGCGCGAGATGAGCGGCGCAGTAGCGGCTGGCGTTTACACGGTCAGCCTCAGCTCCATCAATCCGTGCGGCGAGAGCGAGGCGACTGCGCCGCACACGGTGTCGATTCCGTGATCCATCGACGGGCGGGCGCGAGCGCTCGCGCCCGCCCATCTGGCTCAGCTAGGGCGCCTGCCGGACGACCAGCGACCGTCCGCGATACTCCGCCGGCGACACGCCGCGGACGGTCTGCACCTTCCGGCCGGACCTGCTCATGAACGTGACCTCCACCGTGACAGGCGCCATCGATGCGAGGCCGAAGTGGACCGGCGCGGCCCGCTGCGTGTTGTAGCCGCCGCCGGCGGCCACCAGGCGCGAGGCCAGGATGCGCCCGGACGCGTCGAAGAGCCGGACCTCGGCGCCGAAGCGCGTGTGATGGCCGTTCGCGTCCAGGACGAGGACGCTCAGGCCACGCTGCTTCACCTCGTCCGCGAGCGCGTTCCGGAAGACGAAGTGGCCACCGTCCTTGCCGTAGCCGTCCGTGAGTGTCAGGTCCAGTGCGCCGTCGTTGTCGAAGTCCACGAATTGCACGCCGTGGTCGCCCTTGTTGAGCGGGCTGTCCTTCGTGAGCACGTTCGCGAAGCCCCACTCGCCGTTGTTCCTGAACAGCGCGTTGAGCGGCGTCTGGCCTCCGACGGGGCCCTCGTACGACATCACCGACAGATCCAGGTCGCCGTCGTTGTCGTAGTCGCCCCAGTCCGCGCCCACCGCGTGGTTCTCGATGCCCACGCCCGAGGCTACGCCCACCTCGGTGAACGTGCGGTCGGCGTTCCGCCGGTAGAGCAGGTTGTGCCCGTAGGCCGGGACGAAGATGTCGAAGTCGCCGTCGTTGTCGTAGTCGCCCACGGCGCAGCCCACGCCACCCTCGGCCGTGGTGCGCTTCGGGCCGGTCATGCCAAGCGCCGCGGCGACGTCGGTGAACGAGTCGCCGTCGTTCCGCCACATCGCGTCGGCCGCGCCTGCCTGGTTCGCCAGGAACAGATCGAGGTCCCCATCATCGTCCATGTCCAGCCAGCAGGCGCCCACGGTGGGGCGACCGTCGGTGGGCCCGACGCCGACGAACACGTGCGTGAACCTGCCGCCGTCGTTCCTGAACATCCGGTTGTCGCCCGCGCGATCCGTGGCGTAGACGTCGAGGTCGCCGTCGTTGTCGTAGTCCACCCAGTTGGTCTGGCGCGCCGATCGGTTCGGGATGGTCAGGCCGATCTCCGCCGCGACATCCCGGAAGCGCTTCCCGCCCTCGTTGCGCAGGACGACGGAGAGGGCCTCCTTCGATGTGGCGCCGCCGAGGAGATCGATGAAGCCGTCGCCGTCGAAATCGCCCCAGCTGAGCCCGCGGAACTCCTGGCCGCCCGCCTGTGGCATGCCAAGTTCGGCGCCCACGCTGACGAACGCGCCCGCGTCGTTGCGGTAGAGGCGCACCTCGCCGCTGCCGAGCGACACGGCGAGGTCCAGGTCGCCGTCGTTGTCGTAGTCGCCCCAGGTGTTGGCGAGGGAGTTGGGCATGGCGAGCAGATCCGGCTGCACGGGTGTGAAAGCGGGCTCGCCCGGTCGCGGCGGGGCCTGAGCCGAGGCGAGACCGACGATGGCGGCGACGAAGGCGACTGCTGACGTGGTGCGACGTGTGGTCATGTTCTGGCTCCGAGCCTACTCCGTTCGCAGCAACCGTGCGGGATCCGATCGGAGCGCGCGACGGAGTGGCAGCCAGGCGGCGGCAAGTGATACCAGCAGGAAGAGGGCGGCAGCAGTCACGTAGGTCAGCGGATCGGTGGCGCTCACGCCGTGCACCATCGCGCGAACGATGCTCGAGAGCGCGGCGGCGAGGACCAGGCCCGCGGCGAGCCCCAGCACGACCTGACGGATCGCGCCAACGAGCACCAGCGCGGCGATGTCGCGCTGGCCGGCGCCGAGTGCGATGCGCACGGCCACCTCGCGCCTGCGCCTCGTCACGACGTACGCCAGCACGGAGAAGATCCCGAGCGCGGCTATCGACACCGCGCTGGCTGCCGCGACGCCGAAGACGAGTGCCCGCAGCCGCTGCGAGGATAGCTGCCTGCCCAGCACGGCGTCGAGCGGGATCGGGTCGTCGACGGGCAGCCGCGGGTCCACCTGGCGGACGGCCGCGCGGACCTGGCGGACCAGCGCGACGGCCTCGAGGGGAGAATCGATCAGGACGCCGAAGGCGCCACTGGCTGCATGCTGGCGAACGGACAGGTAGACCATCGGCCGCGCGGGCTCGGTCAGGCTGAACGGGACGCTGCCGACGACGCCGACGATCTCGACCGGCCTCGGCACCCCGACTGTGACGGTAAGCGATTGCCCCAGCGCAGGCCGACCGGTATCCGCGGCGATCCGCGCGGCCGCCAGTTCGTCGACGATGGCTACCCACGGCGCGGCCGGGCCATCCCCATCGCTGAACTCGCGGCCTGCGAGCCGCGGGATGCCGAGCCGCGCGAAGTACCCGGCTCCGATCGAGACCGTCGGCACCGGTTCCGGGAACGCTCCGCCCATCTCGATCCGGGTCATGGCACCGCCGGCCAGAGGCGGACGGGAAACGGGTGAGGCCCACCTGACGCCGGGTACCGCGGCGATCGTCGCGGCCAGCTCGTCGAGGACACGGCCGCGATCGGCGGATGGGAGAGTCAGGCGCAGGTGACGCAACCCCTCGGTGCGGACGGCGTCGGCCTGTGCCCCGAGCCGTTGGAGCGTGACCAGCATCAGGCTGGCGCCGACGAGGAGTGTCGTGCCGAGCGCGACCTGCAGCACCACCAGGCTCCCCATCGACCGCGACTGCCGGGTCGGCATCGTCATCGTCACGCCGCCGAGGAGCGGGGCGAGGGCGGGACGCGACTGCCGGATCGCGGGTAACAGGCCCGAGACCACGGCCGTGCCAACGGCGAGCACGACGGCGAAGCCAGCCACGACGACGTCGATGCCGGCCGAGGCCACCCGCGAAACGACTGGCGGAAGGTAAGCGACGGCGGCCGGGATGAGCCACTGTGCGAGCAGCAGGCCGGCCGCGGCCCCCGCCAGCGCAATGACGAGCGACTCCGCGAGGATCTGGCGGACGATTCCGGCGCGGCTGGCGCCGAGACTGATCCGAAGCGCGATGTCGCGGCTGCGCCCGATACCACGCGCGAGCAGCAGGTTGGCCACGTTCGCGCACGCGATGAGCACGACGAACACCGACGCCGCGAACAGCAGCGCAAGGGGCCGGTCCAGGAAGCCCACCGCGAAGTTCCGCAGCACCTCGAGGTCGAGCCGTGCGAGACCCTGCGCGTCCGGGGAACCCTCGGCCAGACGATGGCCGATCACCGCGATCTCGGCGCGCGCCTGGTCCAGGGTCACGTCCTGGCGCAGCAGGGCGATGGCATCGACGTAGTTGTCTGCCATCTCCGCGGGGGTGGGCCGCGGGTTGAGCGGCGTCCAGAGCAGCGTGCTGGAGGGCTCGTCGAACCCCGCCGGCATGACGCCCACGATCGTGTACGGCCGGCCGCCGAACTCGATGACCCGGCCGACGATATCCGGAGCACCGCCCAGGCGTTCGTGCCAGAGGCGCCAGCCAATCACCGCCGTGTCGCGCTCGATGGCGGTGAAGAGGCGGCCGATGGCCGGCTCGGTGCCGAACACACGGAAGAAGTCCCGCTCGACCGCCGTGCCGATGATTCCCGCGGGATCACCGGCCCCGACCAGCACGTCGTAGCCGTAGTCGATGAGCGCGGCGGCCTCGAAGCTCGTCGCCGAGAGCGCTTCAGTCGTCGCCACTCCGGAAGGGATGACGTCGTAGTCGCCGTCGGCCAGCCGCACCACAGGCATGACGATGCGATCGGCGGTCGGGAAGGGGAAGGGCTTGAGAAGGGTGGCCCAGACCAGGCTGAACATCGCGATCGCCGGGCCGAGCCCCAGCGCCAGCGTCGCCACCGCGGCCGCTGTGAATCCCGGTGATCGCCGCAGCGACCGGGCGGCGGAGAGGATCGCGACGGGCATGGGCCAGTCTACCCCCGGCGGGTGGTCGTGGCTGAGCGGCCCATCGCGCACGCCCCGCGAGGTTCACAGGATGCCGGCGACACGGAGCGCCGAGACCAGCGCGGCCTCCGTAATCCGGTGCCGCGCCACCTCCCGACCGTCGATCGCCAGCACGGGGATGTCGTGGCGGTAGCGCGCGTAATCGTCGAGATTGAGGGCGATGTTCCGCTCGGTCACGGCCACGCCGGTCCCGGCGAGGGCCCGGCGGACCAGGGCGTGCATGTCCTCGCAGAGGTGGCATCCCGGCTTGCTGTACAGGACCACCCGGTCCGCTTCGGCAGCGGCGCCGGCTGCTCCAGGCTCGCTCGGAGAGCCACGGCTCATGTCAGGGCCTCACCAGGCCGCGGCGAGCCGTCCGACGTCCGCGAGCACGGCCTGGTCCGCATCGCTAATCTCCTTCGACCGCCTGTTGCTGTCGTAGTACGCGGTGATGACCAGCGCGCCGCGGCCGGGAGGAAAGGCGATGGCGATGTCGTTGATCTTGTCCGTCATCGCGTCGGCGTTGGCGGTGCCGGTCTTGTCTCCTGCAGGCCAGTCCTTCGGCAGGCCCGCGCGGATGCGCTTGTCGCCGGTGCGGGTCTTCACCATCCAGTCGATGAGCGTGTCCCGGGAGGCCCGCGACAACAGGTCCCCGGTCAGGAACGCCGCCACGGTCTGCGCCATCGCGCGCGGCGTGGTGGTATCCCGCTCGTCGCCCGCCACCACGAGGTTCAGCATCGGCTCGGTGCGGTCCAGGCGGGTGTGCTGATCGCCCATCTCTCGAAGCCGCGCGGTGAACCCGGACGGCCCGCCGATGCGGGAGAGCAGCAGGTTGGCCGCCGTGTTGTCGCTGGTGACCTGCGCGGCTTCGGCCAGCGCACTGATCGCGATGGCCGTCCCGCCCGCCTTCAGGTGCGCGCTCGTCACCGGCGCGTACGACAGCAGGTCCTTCTCCGAGTAGGAGACGACGTCGGTGAGCTTCAGGCGTCCCTGGTCGGCCTCCCGCAGGATGACGGCGGCCAGCGGCAGCTTGAACGTGGAGCACATGGCGAAGCGCTCGTCCAGGCGGTGACCCGTGATCCGTTTCGTCGTGGTGTCCAGGATGCAGACGCCGAGGCGCCCGCCGGCGCGTGACTCGAGGGCCTGGATGGCGCGGGCGGGATCGCCCGCCTGCGCGCGGGGCAGCGCGGGTGCGAGCAACGCGCCAGCCGTGAGTGTGAAGAGATCCCGTCGTGTAATCGCCGAGGTATCCATGGGAACCTGCATCAGAGAAGAGGAAGATAGACGTCGGTGATCATCTCGTGCGGCTGCACGCCCGGCCCGACGTTGACGTAGTGGAAGATCATCGGCGCGTCACGCCTGGTTTCGCCGCTGGCCGGCAGCCAGACGTCGGTGAGATACGCGGCGGCGGCGACGAACTCCCGTGGGCCCACGTGACGGGCCACGGCGCAGCGCCCGCCCGCGATGACCTTGTTGATCACCCCCTGAGGATTCGGGCCCACCGGCTGGTCCACCGAGATGCACAGATCCATACGGTGGTCTTCGGGTCGCGTCGTCCGCGGGTCGGTGTAGTGCAGGCCGTACGTGCGGTGGCGGTCGGGCGGCAGCCGGTTCGCGATTCGCCACGCGATGAACGTCTTCGCGGTCTCGTACTCCAGGTGGGGGGCGCCGTGGTGCTCGAGGACGGCAACGGGTGTCTCGGGGAAGTCCGCGATGCGGACGTCCATGTGCGCGTGTTGGGTCATGGGCGAGACGTCAATTATGGATGCGCTGACCGGAGATGTCGATCCACCGCCCGGCCGTTCGTATAGGGTGTGAAGGGACCGGCACCCGCGCCGGCCCGCTCGATGCGCGCTCGACCGGGTCGCGAAGCCGTCTCGCGCCACGAATCGCGATTCTGCCTTGTGCGTTCTGCCTTCAGGTTGCTGACTTCTTCACTGACCTGTCAGCGGGGGCCAGCCCACAGGGGGCGTCCCGTCGAGTCTCGTAGAGTCCAGTTGCTCTCGCCTTTCGTGACCTCCCGAGCGAGCAGGACCGATTCACCATCCAGCGTCACGCGCGAGCCCAGGATCTTCACCGCGTCGCCCCTGGCGAGCTCGACCTTTCTGTCCTTCAGGAACGCCGTCGGCCCGAGGTGCACCTCGAGGCTTTCGGTGGCCGTCTTCAGGGTCAGGTGCGTACCACCCAGGCTCCGGCGCCCGCTGCGGCCTGGCGGCATGACGTCCTGCACGTCCACCACCGAGCCGGTGAATCGCGCCTCGGTCTTCGTGTCGTACACCGGTCCGGCCTGGCGCCGGCCCTGGGCGGGTTGTGCGAGGGCGGCCGCCGCCGCGCCCGACAGAACGGCGAGCACGGCGACCATCCAGAGGGTGTGTCGCGAGAGAGCCATGCCTGCCTCCTTTTCCGCAGTCGAGTGTCTGCGCCTCCCGCCAGCTTGACACAGGCGTGGGCCTACCGGCCGACAATCTCCCGGCCGTCGAAGTGGTCGTCCCAGACGCCCTTGAGGTGGTAGCCGTCCGGGCCGTGCGCGAAGACCAGGGCCGGCTTGTCGCCGGCGGGGTCCTGCCCCGGGGCCGTGCTGGATTCGGCGATGGCCACGGCGCGCACGCCGTGTTCGCCCTTGATCAGCAGGATGCTCTGGTCGTAGGCATCCCGCTCCACCCGGTACTGCCCGGCAGGCAGCACATGCCCCTGGACCGTGAACGGGAAGGGCACCGTGGCCTCGACCACCGGCGACGCCCAGGCCGAGCCTCCGGCCAGCAGCAGCGATCCGAACAGCACCGACGTTCTCGACATCGCGTTCATGACAACCTCCTGCCCTCGTCGAGGGCTTCGTCTATGAGTACTGGACGGGGCGCGAGGTGATCGGAGCGTGACGGGAAGATGAACGATTTGACAGGTTGCGGGACGCGACCTTCCACTTGCGCCGCGGTCCCTTCCACCGCTACCGTCCGCGCATGAACTTGTCCCGCGACGTTCGGTACGCCTGTCGGGCGCTCCGCCGCGCCCCCGGATTTGCCGCCGCGGCAGTGCTCACCATCGGTTTGGGTGTCGGGGTCACCACGGCAGTGTTCACCGTGGCGGATACGGTCCTGCGGCGTCCCCTGCCGTATCCGCATGCGGAGCGCCTGGTCCGGTTCGTAGACGAGCCGTCGGCGGACGGCCCTGCCGAACGGACGCCCACCACGGTCGAACCGGACGAGTTGGCGGAGCTGGAGCGTCGGCTCACGCTGGTGACCGACCTGGGCGTCTACGTCGGCGCCACGGCCACGATCACGGGCGGGGGTGAGGCCATCCCGCTCACCATCACGCGCATGTCGGCGTCGTTCTTCCCGATGCTGGGTGTCTCGCCGGTGTTTGGACGACCCTTCACGCGCGTCGAGGAGCGTGGCGCCGGCGCACTGCCCCTTGTTCTCA
>JADZCN010000063.1 GCA_020851565.1 Acidobacteriota bacterium
AACAGCAACCAGCGCTTGCCCCGACCGTGCGCGCGCATGACGGCTCCGGCGCGAAAGAATTCCTGCCGACGGACCTCGTCGAGCGCCGCACTCGCGTGTTGCAGCACGTGGAACTTGTCGAACACGACCTCGGCCTTGGGCAGCACCGCCGCGACGGCATTGCGATCAGGCCGATGCATATCCGTGCACACGGCCGTCACCGCGGCCCGCTGGCGGGCCGTCAGGTCCGTGGTCAACAACGTCGTCGCTGTCTCCGTCGTGCGGTCGCGACGCAACCCGATCACCTCGCCGTGGACCAGGTCCGACAGCACGCTCCAGAATTGCTGCCCCTTGCCACGTTGAATCTCGTCCAGCCCGAGGTGCCGGGGTCGCTTCTGGGGGCGCGTGCGATCCCAGTCGGCGAGGAACGCTTGCTCCGCACGGCGGGCCTTGCCCCAGCTCACGCCATGCCGCACCGCCGCGTGGCTGGTGGGCATCGATTGGCCGTCGATGCCAATCTGCTGGCGGAGGCGGCGCGTGACGCGCGCCTTCGGGTCCGCGAACTCGACCCGTTCGGTGCGAATCCCGCAGTGTCGACAGTCGACTCGGCGCTGCCGATAGACCAACGTCACCGGATGCGGCCCCCAGGGCAAGTCATCCCAGGTGCGGTCCCGCGCCGACCGCACCCGGCGGGTGCGCCGGCCACAGCCACTGCACGGATAGCGGCGCGGGCCGCGTCGCTCGAGGCGAATCTGGACGCGACTCGTCGCGTCACCATCCTCTCCCTCCACCCGCTCCACGCGGAACCCGGGCAACCCCAGGATCCACGTACAATCGCGTTGCGATCCCACGCGTCCTCCCTCGTTGCAGCACAACAAGAGAGAACGACACCGGGAGGTCCGGTGCCAAGTGGGATCGCGCTGCTCGACGTCCAGGCCGCCGAGCAGACCGCCCACCCCAAGAGCGGTCCGCGCAGGCGGCCGGGTACTACCTCAGATCCATGTACTCAAACCGGTGAACAGCCGGGAAACGCGCTCTGGCTCTTGGCGTTTTCCACAGCTCAGGCACGATCCACAGGCTCCCGGGGCGCCAGCCTCGATGTGGTGGACGAGGCGGGTCACGACGTCCCCTTGGGCGGACGTCGGGTGGCCGGGTCGCGCATCGTCGGGCCCTTGAGGGTGAGCTTCTGCGCCCAGTGGATGAGGCGATCGCAGATCGCGTCGGCGACGCTGGGCTCGCCGATCGCGGCATGCCAGGCGGTCGGCGGCCGTTGGCTCGCGATGAGGGTGGCGGTGCGTTCGCTGCGGTCTTCGATGACTTCCAGGAGATCGCGGCGTTCGGCATCGGTGAGCGGGGCGAGCAGCTAGTCGTCGATCGCCAGGAGATCGAGTTTGGCGAGCCGGGCGAGGAGACGCGCATACGAGCCGTCCCCGCGACTGACCGCCAAGTCGTGGAGCAACCGCGGCGCGCGCACGTAGGTCGCCGTGAAGCCATGGCGACACGCGCTTTGGACGAAGGCCGACGCGAGCCAGGACTTCCCGATCCCCGTCGGGCCGGTGATCAGGAGAGTGTGGTGGTCACGGATCCACGCGCCGGTGCCCAGATGTAAGACGACGTCGCGCGAGAGGCCGCGCGGCGTCGTGAAGCCCACGTCCTCGAGCGACGCGGCGTAGCGCAGGTTCGCGTTCCGCAACCGCTGCGTGAGCCGACGCTGTTCGCGGACGGTCCATTCCGCCTCGACCAGCAGGCCAAACCGGTCGTCAAATGCCAGTTCGGCATGCGCACGGAGCGTTGTTGTTGCTGGAAGGCCTCGGCCATCCCAGCCAAGCGCAAGGTGTGCAGCTTCTCAATCGTCGGATGCATCAGCATAGACCTCCTCGTAGTAGCGGGCCCCGCGCAAGTTGTCGTGCTGCAACGCCGGGCGGGCCGGCGCCGGCTCCTCGAGCGGCAGCCGGTCCTGGTGGTGACGGAGAATGGCGGCGACCGTGCGGTAGCGATACGAGCGCAGTCGGTCGGCACGCGCACACGTCGCTTCCAGCCGATCGCCTCCGCAGTCCCGGCCCAACCGCATGAGTCCGAGACACGCCCGGTAGCCCTGCTCGGGATGCCGCTGTTCGTGCAGCAACCGGGTGACGTAGCGGCCGGTCACCGGGCCCGTCTTCTCCGCCCACGCGATCAGGCGGGACGGGGTCCACTCCGCGTGGGCCCGATACGCGTGGGGCCTGTGGGCCGGCTCGGTCGCGTAGCGGCCGCGCCCCGAGAGTCGCGCATGGGCGGACACGCGCCGGCCCTTGAAGAAGACCTCCACCGTGGTCGCGGTGTACCGGGCGTCGACCCGCTCGTGCACGAGTTGATACGGCACGCTGTAGAAGTTGTGATCGCCCTCGACGTGATAGTCGATGTTGACGCGCGCCGCCTTCCACTCCGCCAATTCGTAGCGGCTGGTCGGCAGCGGACGGCGCGCGGGCCGATCCAGCTGCGTCCAGAGCGCACGGCGGCTAACGCCGAGGTGCTTCATCACCCGGTCGTTGATCGCGTCGATGCGCTCGCGAATCGCCACGTTGAGGGCCGCCAGCGTGAAGAAGGTGCGGTGGCGCAGCACCGCCAGCACCCAGCGCTGGGCGATCTGCACGCTCACTTCGACTTTGGGCTTGTCGGTCGGCGTTGCCACGCGGGCCGGGATCACCACCGCGCCGTCGTGCCGGGCGAGTTCCGCATACGTCCGGTTGATGTCGGGGTCGTAGCGACTCGCCGTCGTGACCCCGCTCTTCAGGTTGTCAGGGACCCAGATGGCCGTACTGCCCTGGAAGTACTCGAGCATCCGCCCGTGGGCCGCGACCCACGAGGCGAGATCCTGACTTCGGGTGGCCTCGGCGTAGATCAGCCCGCTGGCGCCGAGCACGCCGACGAAGAGTTCGACGGGCACGACGTCGCCCGTCTGGGCGTCCACCAGGGACGGCCGCTTCCCGGAGAAGTCCACAAACAGCTTCTCGCCGGCCCGATGCACCTGGCGCATCGTGGGCTTCAGCCGGCGCGCCCACTGCCGATACCGCTCGCAGAACTGGCTGTAGGCGTAGCCGCTGGGATGCGCGGCCCGATACTCCTGCCACAGTAGCATCAGGGTCACGCCCGGCCACTTCAATTCCTGGTGCAGGGCCGGCCAGTCCGGCAGCGTCCGGTCGCGTCCAGGCGCAGAGACCGGACGCGTAAACAGCCGCGCCTCCAACGCGGCATCGTCCAGGTCGTCGGGCAACGGCCACGTCAGGCCGGCGGCCGTCGCCTTGCTCAAGTAGGTACTGACGGTCCCCAACCCGAGCGTACAGGCGCCCGCAATGGCGCGGTGCGTCAGCCCGACCTCGTGGTGGAGACGGAGAATCTCGCGGAGTTTTCGCATCGGTAGCCTCGGGGCTGCCATCCTGGGGTCCTTCCTCTCGGGAAAACCCTCAGGATCGCTCCAACTACCGATGGGCGTCAGCTTGACCGGGCCCGGTGTTCATGATCACCGGAATCCGTGTTCACCATGCCCGGAATCCCCGTTCATGTTCGGCCGGAATCGGTGTTCACGATCCAGCGGAATACGCACTCGGGCGGCCGCCCCGACATCCCCTGTTCTCGCCGACGCGCTGACGCACAGGAGCTCGGTCGGCCCACGGCTGCGAGGAGGCGGATTGGGGGACGTCCGCCAACGTGGCCAGCGGATCCGACTGCCATTAGGCCCTGGTGGAGTCGCTCCCCAAGCCGTTGAGTGCGCGGGCGCCAATTGGCAACACCTCCGTCCCCACCTCAGTTACAATGTCCGCCGCTGGCGCCGATCCCGCCGTCGGGGACGGCCCCAGAGTCGCCGCAGGGACAATTCCAGGGACAATCGGGCCAAAACGCCGGTCCGAGCCAAGACGCTGAAATCCGCAAGTCCTTGTGCGACAGTAGTTAGCCAAGTGCGGTGAGGTGGCCGAGAGGCTGAAGGCGGCGGTTTGCTAAGCGTCGCGACCTGCTCTCGGCCATTCGTGTTGTTCGGCGCAAATTCCACCGTTCCAAGCACTTCCACAGTTGAGCGCGTTGGCCGCCGTTGGCCCCAATCGGCCGGTTCGGGCCGCTCACAGGGACAATCCTGGGGACAGTTCAGGGCGACGCGTTGACCGATCGCGCGCACCGTGCCATCATCGAATTCGATGCGAATTTGATGAGGACCTGATGCTCGACCTGGCCAACGACATCCGTTCGCTCAGCGACTTCAAGCGCAACACCGTGGACCTGCTCGACCGAATCCGGAAGACGGGCAACCCGATGGTGCTGACCATCAACGGGAAGGCCGAGCTCGTCGTTCAGGATGCCGAGGCCTACCAGGCGTTGCTCGACCGCGTCGAAACGCTCGAAGGCATTCAGCGCGGCCTGGTTGACGTGAAGGCCGGGCGCACCAAGCCCGCCCAGCAGGTGTTCACCCGGCTGCGTCGGAAGCACAGCGTACCGCGTTGAGATCGCGAGGAACGCGGAGGCCGAGCTCGAGCAGCTGTACCTCTGGGTCGTCGAGCGTGCCCCTCATCAGGGCGCGAAGTGGTTCAACGGTCTGGAGCGGGCCGTTCTGTCGCTCTCGAGCCACCCGACGCGATGCCCGATTGCCCCTGAGAACCTTGATCCCGAATCGCCGGTGCGCGTGCTGCACTACGGCCGGAAGCCGCACATCTACCGCGTCTTCTTCCGCATCGATGATCCCGCCGAGGCGGTGCTGGTGGTGCACATCAGGCGCGGCGCACGGCAGCCGGCGACGGACGCGGAACTGAAGGGGCGCGGGTGATGGCAGGGCGACGGCAACGCGACGAGGCGCGTCAACGTCTGCTGATCGACGTGCAAGGCGGCTCTGATCAATTGGCGCGAGGAGAGACGCAGTCGTTCGACAAGGTCTCGGGGCGACAGCTCGCCGCGCGGGCCAAGTCGTCGAAGCCGCTCGACCCGTCGGTGCGCACGTCCCCAGTCTGGCCGAGAGCGTGGGCCACGTCGAGGACGCGACCTGGAGGCTCCAGCTGAACTTCCCCGTGGAGCTCGACGCATGATTCCACGGGCCCACGTCCAGGCGTGGAGCGTCACGACGCCGTGGCGAGAGCCGCGGCAGGTCGAACAGGATCTCATCATCTGACGCGCGCTCTGCGAGATCTTCAGTGAGCCCTTTCTCGCTGACCGACTGGCGTTCCGCGGCGCGACGGCGATTCACAAGCGGCTGCTTCGCCAGCCGCTCCCCTACTCGGAAGACATCGATCTCGTGCAGCGTCGTGCCGAACCGATCGGCCCCACGGTCAATGCCCTGCGCAACGTGCTGTCGTGGCTCGGGCCGTTCCATCGCTGGACGCGCGTCTGGTTCGATCTTGTGGCTGGCCTGAAGGGTGAGCGGTGGATCAAGTCGGCTGCCGTCATCAAGGAGTTCCGCGCGACTTCGCTGCCCGAGCTGCTGCGGTCGACACAGGCGCAGCAGCGGCGCCAGCGGTCGACGCAGGTCTGGGCGGCAAACGCCGGCCACCGACCACCAGCCTCACGCCAGGTCGAGGGCAGCGCCGAGCACGCTCGCGGCGAATCCGCTGCGAGCCGTGGAACCTTCGAAGCACGCGCGGACTCGATCCGAGGCTCCCCGCCGAGGCTGGCGTTCGTGGCTCCCGAGCTCGGTGTAAACGCGGCCCCCTCGAGCCTCTCGCCGACCATCCCCGCCTGCGGCGAACTCGGTCCGGTCAGCTACGGCCCCATCGTCGTGGTCGCGGTCCTGAGGTGTCCCAGCGTGACCCAGACGATGAACAGGTTGACGCACATCAGCACCAGGGCCGGAAGGGTCTGCGCGAGCGAGTCGAGCACGCGGATGCGGGTCGCCACGCCCACGAACATCATCAGAGCCGGGCCGCCCGCGCTGAGCGGCACCAGGGGCAGCCAGAGTTGGCCGACGATCAGGCCAAGGGCACCGAGCACCTCGAGGGTACCCACGAGAGTCCGGAGTCAGCTGAGACCGAATCGCTCGAAATCACGTCTCATGCCTTCGAAGAACAGGCACGCACAGCCGTAGAACAGGAACAGCGTCGAAGAGACGACGATCGATGCGTAGTAGGCCCGGGTCACGGTCAATCACCTTCAAGGGGCGGCGGCCACCTGTCTGGTTACTCATGCGAGGAGCACGGTCATGGATTGGTTGTCACCGACGAATCTGCTGCAAATCATCGTCGGCCTCGGGCTGTTGAACGTCTGGCTGCTGTGCGGGCGCTCCGCGACACCCCATCGCGGCGGCGCCTCGCGGACGCTGCAGGAGGAGTTCACCGCGTACGGCCTTCCCGGGTTCGCCTTCTACCTGGTCGGCGCGCTGAAGATCGGCGCAGCCCTCGTCCTGATTGCTGGCGTGTGGATCGCGCTCCCGGTGCGAGCGGCCGCTGGTCTCGTGGCCGCGCTCATGGTTGGCGCGATCGCCATGCACGTCAAGGTCGGCGACCCGTTGATGAAGTCGCTCTTCGCCGCGCTGATGCTCGCGATGAGCGCCGCGATCGTGGCCCTGCGCTAGTCCCGCGCGCCTCGTGGGGCGGGCCGGACACGGGCCACCAACGGCCCGCCTCACCCTCGTTCCGACTGGAACAGGCTCAAGGCGAAGCCCGCGTCGGTGTCCAGCCACTGCTCGCGCAGGCCGAAGCCTGCCGCCGTGCCGAGTGAGGCGATGCCGCTCGGCGTGTACTTGTAGGAACTCTCGGTCCAGATCGACTCCCCCGCAGCGAAGCTCGCGACGAGGCCCGCGCCGGCAACGGCCACCTGCTGGGACACACGGCTGACCAGGTGCATCTCCACGCACGCATGCCGGTCGTTCCACACGGCCCGGTGGTCGAACCGGTCGAGGCTGTTCGGCCGCAGCCTGGGCGCTGCTCGAGATCCGCGTCAACAGGCCCCGGCTGTAGTAGCCCGCCCGGTACCCGACGCGGTCGGCGGTCCGTTCGCCCGCCCCGGCGCCCAGCGTTTCGGTCATCTCCGCTTCCAGCACCTCCTGCAGCGACTCCTTCACCAGCCCCTTGAGCAACTCCCGGTCGCCGGTCAGCAGGGCTTCGATCGGCATGCGCTTCGCGTTACGCTTGGCTCGGGTGGTCATGGCCTGACTCCTTGTCAGTGAGGTCGACTTCGACAATCAAGCTCTTGCCATGGCCGCCCGTCTGGCTCAAGCCGTCTTGCACACAAGTCAGAACACCACCTTCAGCGGTCTTCGCGACGCAGAGAGCCCGGTGCTCACCCAGGAGGCCCAGCCCGCACCAGGCGAGCGCACCTCCGATGCGTGTACCAGGACTCGTCGGTCGGCATGGCCAAGACCCAGCCCACCACGCCCTCGGTGCCGGCGTTTCCCTCCAAGGTGAACGGCTGCAACCCACCTGGCCGTACGCACGGTTTGCCATCCGTCCCGGGGCAGGCGTACGCACGGATTGACCACCTCGGCGGCCGTTGAGCGTGTTCCCAACCGGAAACGGCCGGTTCCGGGCCCGGCATGGCGCTCGCTCCTGAGTGGGGCATGGCCTTGCCCTCGGGCCCGTACGCCCGGCGCGACCCCGCGGCGTCGGTGCTGTACCAGGTCGTGCGAGATCACTACGAGACGTTCCGTGCCGAGGCGACGCGCCTGCGGGACGGGGAGGGGTTGCCGCGATTCGTCCGCGACGAGTTCGAGGCGTTCCTTCGGTGCGGGTGGCTCGCCGGCGGGTTCGCGCGGTTTCGCTGCACGCGCTGCCGCGAGGAGCGGCTGGTGGCCTTCTCGTGCAAGGGGCGCGGGTTCTGTCCGAGTTGCGGCGGCCGGCGCATGGCCGAGCGGGCCGCCCACCTCGTGGATCATGTCTGGCCGGAGGTCCCCGTCAGGCAGTGGGTGTTGAGTCTGCCGCCGCGCGTCCGCTACCTCCTGGCGTGGCGCCACGACCTCTGCACGGCGGTGGCGGGTGTGCTGTTCCGGGCGGTCCATCGCCATCTGCGCGCGTGGGGCCGGGCGCGGGGCCTGGGGGACGTGCGGAGCGGGGCGGTCATCGTCGTGCAGCGCTTTGGCGGGGCGCTCAATCTCAACGTTCACCTGCATGCGCTCGTGCTCGAGGGGGTGTTTGCGCGGGCGGGGGATGGCCGGCTGCGGTTCCACCGGGCGCCGGCGCCGACGGCGGCGGACGTGGCGGACGTGCTGGCGGCGATGGCGCCCGGCGTGCGGGCGCGGCTGGCCCGGGCGGGCGTGGACGAGGAGGCGGGGGCGGGGGCGGACGGGGTGGGCGACGCGGCGCCGGGGCTGGCCGGGCTGGCGGCGGCCTCGGCCCCGGGGCACCGTGCGCGCCTGGAGCGGCTGTGTCGGTACGTGCTGCGTCCGCCGGTGACGGGCGACCGTCTGTCGGTGGCCGGTGACGGGCGGGCCGTGCTGCACTATCGTCGGCCCGGCTGGCGGCCGATCTGTGCCGGCAGGTGAGCAGGCCGCGCGGGCGGGAGATCGACCTCGCGATCGCGGCGTGCGCCCTCACTCGCGACGCCGAGCCGTGGACGCTGAACGTCGAGGACTTCGCGGACCTCCCAGGCCTCACGTTGTTCCGGCCGTGACCCAAGGCGCCTCGAGCCGAGAGACGTTCCGCGACGTCGACCGTCGCGATCGCTGGGTGCCCGGCAGGGGGCATCGCCGCTCGCCCTCTGGCGCCCTCAGGTTCCACGCCGTCCTCACGTGCCTGCGGCCACAATGCCGTCTCGAGGGTCGACTGGGACCGGCCGTGGCGGAGGACTGCTTGAATCACCGCGCAGCGATTGTGTACCTTCGTCAGCTGCCGGTCGCCTGCCGCGACACCCGATGACCGTCACGGACACGCTTCCCCTGTTGGCCAGGGCACGCAGCGGCGACGCCGCCGCGCTCGACGAACTGGTCGCGCATCACCGCCCGCTGCTCGTGCGCTGGGCCAGGGGCCGGCTGCCCGCCTGGGCGCGGGATCTCGCCGACACCGAGGACCTGGTGCAGAATACGTTGATCAAGACGTTGCGAAACCTCCAGGGCTTCGAGCCGGCCAGCGAGGTCGCGTTTCAGCAGTACCTCCGGGAGGCCGTCAAGAACGCGATCCGCGACGAGGTGCGCGCGGCGATGCGCCGGCCCGGCCGGGCCCCGGTCGACACGCAGCACCCGGCCGACACGCCGACCCCACTCGAGCGGGTGATCGGCGCCGAGCGCCTGGCGCGCTACGAAGGCGCACTCGCGCGGCTGCCCGAGGAGGAGCGCAGCGCGATCGTCGCGCGGTTCGAGTTCGGGTTCACCCACGCGGAGCTGGCGGCGATGCGCGGGAAGGGAACACCCGACGCGGCCCGCAAGTTGTTGCAGCGGGCCATGGTCCACCTGCTCGAGTTCATGCGTGGGGCCACCTCGCCGGAGTCCCAGGCGTCACCCGATTCCGATCCTGCCCCGTCGCGACGTTCTGGGTGAGCGAGGACGACGTCGATCCGATGGGGAGTGCGCTCGACCGCGCCACCGCTTTGCTGAGCCGCGACGACCCGGTGGACTGGCTGTCGTTGTACGCCGAGGCCGCCGACGCCGTCGAGGCCGAGGCGTTGGCCGACCTGCAGGCGCTCGACCAGATGGCGCGGCTGGCCGCTTCGGCGCTCAACGGCCCATCGTCGTCTCCCGACGATTGGCCCGGAGCGGCGGGGTGGAGCGGGCCCCGGCGATGGGGCCCGATCGAGATCCGGGGCGGGCTCGGCCGCGGGGCGTACGGGGAGGTCTACGACGGCTGGGACACGCGGTTGGCCCGCGAGGTCGCGCTCAAGCTGTTCCCGCGCAGCACGACGACCGTCACCCTCGAGGAAGCGCGCCAGCTCGCGCGCGTGCGCCACCCTCATGTGGTCACCGTCTTCGGCGCCGACGAGCACGACGGCCTGCCCGGTCTCTGGATGGAGCGGCTCACCGGTCGCACGCTGGACGAGATCCTGGCGGCGCAGGGGCCCTTCAGTGCCGAAGAGGCGGCGGCGCTCGGGATCGCGGTGTGCTCGGCCGTCACCGCGATCCACGCCGCGGGGCTCGTCCACCGGGACATCAAGGCGCAGAACGTGATGCGGGAGGTCGGCGGCCGCATCGTCCTGTTGGACCTCGGGACCAGCGTGGACATGGCGCGCGGCGACACGCCCGTCGGCTCGCTGGCCGGCACGCCGCTCTACATGGCCCCGGAGCTGTACGACGGGGCGTCGCCGAACGTCACGAGCGACGTCTACGCGCTCGGCGTGCTGCTCTACCGGCTCGTGACCCATGCCTATCCCATCGAGGGCCGCACGGTGGGCGACGTGCGGGCGGCGCATCGCGAGGGCACCCTTCGCCCGGTGCGCGCCATGCGCGCCGACCTGCCGGCTGATTTCGTTGGCGTCGTGGAGCGGGCGATGGCCTCGAGGCCCGCCGATCGCTTCCAGTCGGCCGGCGACCTCGAGCGCGCGCTGCGCCAACTCGCCGGTGCACGGTCCAGCCGTGGGCCGCGGTCGATCGTCACGTGGCTCGCCGGGGCGGTGGCAGTGGGGGTGGTGGCGGGTGTGCTCCTGACGAGCCGTGTCCGCCAGGGCGGGGCTCCGGCGGCTGCGCCGGACGACCAGGCCGGCTACGTGATTGCTCCCGATCAGTTTCGCTTGCTGTCAGGGTATCTCGACCTCGCGTTCGACAAGCGGGAGACGGCCCCGGCCGCCGCTTACGACGCGCTCACCACCGCGTACGCCATCCTCAAGTCGCTGCTGCCGGGCGACGAGGCGATTCACGGACGGATGTGGGCGATGAAGGCGTGGCTCCGGCTCGCGGAGGACAACGTCGCCGACGCACGTACTCACGTCGACGATCTCCGGTGGTTCTTTGCCCAGAGTGTCGGAGAGCACCACCCTTACAGCGTTGTGGCGGCGATGATCGAAGCGCGATTCGCCCAACGCGAGGCACGATATGAGGATGCCGCGACAGCGGTGCAGCGGGGGCTGCACCTCCGCCGGCGGTTGCTCGGGCCGGGTGATCCTGCAGGGCGCACGCGGCGCGAGCTGGACACGCAGCGTCTCGCCCAGCTGCTGAGGGCCATTCCCGTGGAACTCGACACGGACGGCGACGGCATCCCCAACGTGCTGGAGGCGGCCGTGGGCCTGGATCCGGAGCGCACGGACTCGGACGCCGACGTCGTTACGGACCAGGACGAGGACCACGACGGGGACGGCGTCTCGAACCTGCTGGCGCTCGGCGTGTCGGCCGACCCGTTCCTGACGATTGCGCACGCCGGGGTGTACCCGCCGGTCCGGGACCTGTGGCAGAGCCGCCACGCGCTGCGCCAGGGCCCGGACACCGGCCCGCCGGCCGGGTGGCAGGTGTCGACCTCCGCGCAGGGACAGCTGGTCCAGCAGCTGCCGGCGGGGCTGAGAGAGCGCGCCGTGCGGCGGGGGTTCTCCCTGTTCTTCCGCGCAACGCCTCGCACCGGAACGGTGGGCGTGACGGTGGACACGTCGCCGGCCGGGCCGCGATTCGATCTCGGCCTCGCACCCGCCGCCGGAGGCCAGGCGGTCGAGTCGCTGTTGTTCACCGACGTTGCCTCGAGGCAGGCCCTGCGCGATGTCCATCCACCGGCGGGCGAGCCCCCGCTCTTCGAGCTTCGGCACCTGCCGCGAGAGGGCGTTCGACTGTACCGCGACGGGAGGCTCGTCAGGACGGGCTACGCCGGCCACCGCCAGTTCCTGGAGGGCATCGTGATCATCGGCATCACGACCGGTCCGGGTGGGTCGCCCGAGGCGTCCGGTTCCGTGCACCTGGTTTGGCTCGAAGTCCGATAGGCCGCGGTCCGAGTCCTGCCGGTGACGTGGGTCGGCTCCGCACACCGGGGCGTCACAGTTCTGTCGGGATTCCGCTTTTCCCCGTCGGGATCGTTCTCACCTAACACAAGGCGCAGAAGGTGCTCGGACGGGCATGGGGCCCGACGGTGGCAACCTGTGCGCCAGGGAGGTCCCGATGTTCTGTGCAAGGTCCTGCAGGCGGCTGCTCGCCGTGGTCGTGGCGACCCTCGTCCCGGCGGCAGCCGACGCGGCTCCGATTCAATGGAACAGCGGTTCCGGCGCCAACGGCCACTGGTACGAGGCGGTCGCGGTGCCGGGAGGGGTCACGTGGGACAGCGCGAAGGCGGCCGCCGAGGCGAAGGGCGGCTACCTGGCGACGATCGCCGACGCCAACGAGAACACGTTCGCGTTCAACCTCATCGACAACAGTTCGTTCTGGTTCGTCAGCTCCAATGCCTATGTGGGCCCGTGGCTCGGCGGCTACCAGCAACATGGCTGCACGCCGGAGCCCAGTTGCGGGTGGACGTGGGTCGACGGGAGCACCTGGGGCTACACGAACTGGGAATCCACCGAGCCCAGCAACGGCGTCGGAAGCCCTTACAACAGTCTCGACCCCACCGATGCGCTCCACTACTTCCGCTACCAGGGGCGCGGGAGCACGTGGAACGACGCGCCATGGGATCTCGCCGCATTGCCCCCAGGGCTCAACCCCATCGCCTACATCGTGGAGTACAACACCGACCCCGTGACGCCGACGCCCGTCCCGGAGCCGTCGAACCTCGCGACGGTCGTCATCGGCCTGCTGGGTCCGCTGGCGGCGGCCCTGCGACGCCGGCGCCCCTGAGGGGCCGCTCGTCCGGCTCGCGGGGGGGCCAGTCGAAGCGGGAAAGCCCGCCGGGGTGGTCCGCGAACCGCGAGTTCACGAGGTCGATGATGCCGCGGGTGACCGCGTCCGGAACGAAGCGCACGGGCGCAGGCAACACGCCCGGTCCCTCTTTCGGAAACGCGCCGCGGTTCTGGGCGTCGTAATTCCACCGGCCACCGGCCGGCTCACCGTCGTCCATCAGCACGCCGAACTTCTCCCGCAGCGGCCGGTAGAAATACTCCAGTCGCAGCTGCTTCCGGCCGCGGGCGTGTGCCGCGAACTCGTCGCGCGTGGCGAAGAAGTGTCGATCGGGACGGATCTCGAGGGGGATCCCAGCCGCTTGCGCGACACCGCGGAGGGCCTCCTGCACCCGCCACTCCCCCGGCAGGGTGACTGGGAGTCCGACGTGAACCTCACGCGCCCGGCGGCAGCGGCCCATTTCACTGAGGTGCGCGGGGGCCGTGCATTCCCGATCGGACGACACTATAATCCCGATTAGCCGATTGTCCGATCCCGACCGGACGACCTGCGCATGCCTGCGCTCTTGTATCCCCGTCACTTGCGGCCGCGCGTCGACGAGGCGTTGAGCGACACGCCCGTGGTGCTCCTCAACGGGCCGCGGCAGGCAGGCAAGACCACGCTCGTGCAGCAGTTCGCTGGGCCACGCCGGCGCTACCTCACCCTCGATGACGCCGCCACGCTGTTGTCGGCACAGGAGGATCCGGTCGGTCTGGTGCGTGGCCTCGACCGGGCGGTGATCGACGAAGTGCAGCGCGCACCTCGTCTGCTGCTCGCCCTGAAGCACGCCGTCGACCAGGACCGCCGGCCCGGACGTTTCTTGCTGACCGGATCGGCCAACCTCCTCTTGGTGCCTGGCGTCGCCGACTCGCTGGCCGGACGCATGGAAACACTGGCGCTGCTGCCGCTTGCCGGGTGCGAGATCCATGGGGGCAATGGGCGGTGGCTCGACGCCGTGTTCTCCGGCGCGCCTCCGCGCGCTGCTTCTCCGCCGCGGCACCGCGCCGCCAGTGGCGGCGTCGTTCAGACCGTGCTGGCCGGCGGCTATCCCGAGGCAGTAGCGCGGACCGATGCCCGCCGTCGTGCCGCCTGGGCACGCCAGTACGTGGACGCGCTCGTCCAGCGCGACGTCCGCGACGTGGCCAGCATCGACAAGTTGGACCACCTGCCCCGGCTGCTTCGCGCCCTGGCGCAGATGTCGGGTCAGCTGTGCAACTTTGCCCAGCTGGCCGGACAGGTGGGTCTCGACGCCAAGACCGCCGGCAAGTACCTTGCGATCTTCGAGCGGATGTTCCTGCTGCGCCGCCTGACGCCGTGGTCGGCGAACCGCTTGAGCCGCATCGTGAAGACGCCGAAGCTCCAGTTCCTCGACTCTGGCTTGTTGTGCAGTCTCACGGGCCTCACCGAGACAGTCGTCGAGCGCGATCGCACACGGTTCGGTCCGGCGCTCGAGAGCTACGTCTTTGGCGAGTTGCTGAAGCTGGCGAGTTGGTCCGACGGCGACTACGACGTGTTCACGTATCGTGACAAGGACCAGGTGGAAGTGGACTTCGTCATCGAAGACCGCGCGGGCGGTGTCGTTGGGCTGGAGGTGAAGGCCGCGGCCACCGTGACGCGCGACGACTTCGGCGGGCTGCGGCGGTTGGCAACGCTGGCCGGGCGATCATTCACCGCCGGGCTCGTGTTGTACGACGGCGTTGAGACCGTGCCCGTCGGGGACAAGCTGTGGGCGGTACCGATCTCGACGCTGTGGCAGAGCTGTGTGGGGGCACGATCATGAGCTTCACTCCGGACGAGAAGGAGCTGCTGATCATCGGCCAGCGCCTCGGGCACCACCCACACGTTGCGGTGACGCGCTATCACCTGGTGCCGTTGGCGGCCGCCGTCGTGGATCGACGAGGCGGCATGCTGATCCACGGGGCCATCATCGCCCGTGAAATGGGGATCCCCTGTGTCAACGGGATCGCCCGCGCACTGGAACAGCTTCGCGACGGAGACTTGGTGACCGTGGACGGGCACCTGGGCCTGGTCGCGGTCGGCCCGCCGGAGTTCGACCGGGAACTGGCATGACCCCTCGGCGCAGCCGATCGCGCCGCGATCCCGTGCCTGCGGGATCCCGTCACCTCGTCATCGGCCTCGGCGATCACGGCGCGCCAGGTCACGCGCTCGCTCACCCGTTGGGGTAGCGACGCTCCAGTCGACGAAACTCCACGAAGGTGAAGATGACGCCGCCGACGAGCAGGGCGAAGGCGCCGAGTCCCACCGACAAGATCCACCAGTCCATGGCGGGCCTGTCGAATCGCCACCGCGGCCGCCTGCGTCTGACCGAGGGCGGGAGGGGGCAGGGGATTCGCCTCGACCGTCTGGCGGGGAGATGGAGAGGCGTTCATGACGCAGTCCTACGTGGTCATCGGTACCTACGGCGGTGTGGGCGAGGCCCTCTGCCGGCGCCTGGTGCAGGGCGGTGCGCGCGTCCTGATGGCCGGCCGCGATGCCAAGCGGTTGGCGCAGCTGGCGGCCGACGTCGGCGGGGAGACGTTTGCGCTGGATGCGACGAGCACGGGAGAGGTGGAGGCGTGTCTTCGTCGTGCGGTCGAGGTGTTCGGGCGCGTCGATGCGCGAGCCCCAACACGACACCGACGTGCTGATCATTCATCGAGCAGTGGTGTCGCGGTTTTGCCGAACCCGAGGATTGGCAAGCGCGCTGGCGACCTGCGATGCTCGGCAGCCCGCTGGACCGCGGTGACCCGGTCCTGACGGGTGTGTCATGACGGTCTCCTGCCCCATCGAGTGGCTACTGCTCCTCCACGCAGCGACGACGCTGTTCATGGTGGGGGTCATCTGGTTCGTGCAGGTCGTGCACTACCCGTTGTTCTCCTGGGTGGGCGAGGCCGCGTTCCCCGAGTACGAGCGTCATCACGCACGGCGGACCGGCTGGGTGGTGGGGCCGCCGATGCTCGTCGAACTCGGAACGGCGATCGCCACGGCCTGGTGTCTTGGAGGCGCGCTCGCCTGGGGCGGGCTGGGCCTCCTGGCGGTCGCCTGGGTGAGCACCGGGCTCTGGCAGGTGCCGGCCCATCGCCGGCTCGAACGCGGATTCGATGCCGTCACCCATCGCCGGCTGATGAAGACGAACTGGGTGCGCACGCTGGCCTGGTCGGCCCGAGGCATCATCGCGTGCGCACTCATCGTGGCCTCGCGATGACCGTGTCTCCACCATGTCCGAGAGCCGTCACCGCCGCCGACTTCCCATGACCACGAGCACGCTCAGCCTCGCCTTGCTCTCTGCCGTCACGCTGCTCGCTCCGCCGTCGGCTGGCGCGGATCCCGACCCGCTGTCGGCGTATCGCTGGACGCACCGGCTGCTCGTCCTCGACGTGCCCGACACCGAGCCCGGCCGGGCGACGCTCGCGACCTTCCGGACGTCACTCGGCGACCGGATGGAGGACCTGCTCGCCCGCGATCTGCTGATCGTCCCGGTCGGCGACCTGCCGCACCCGGGGGACCTGCTGCAGCCCGCGGTGGAACTCGGTGCCACAGAGCGATCCGGCGTGCGCCGGCGCCTCGGGCTGTACGGTCGGGGCGCTCAACTCGTGCTGATTGGCAAGGACGGCGGGATCAAGGCGCGGCAATCGGAGGGGGGCTTCGATCTGGAACGCCTCTTCGAGCTGATCGACAGCATGCCCATGCGCCGGGCGGAGATGGGGCAACGGTGATGCCTGCGCCGCTGATGTTCACCACCGGGGTGAGCTGAACCCAGCCGCCCGGACAGCCGCTCACGTGCAACAGGACCTGGAACAACCGAGGTAATGATGGCCACGAGGACGACTGCCCCTTCAACGCGCACCGCTGGACTGACGAAGAGCCTGAACCAGGTGCTCGCCGACTCCTATGCCCTCCTGTCGCTGACCCATCTGGCGCATTGGAACGTGGAAGGTCCAGGCTTCTTCGCGTTGCACACGGCGTTTCAGACGCAATACGAAGAGTTGTTCGTGGCGATTGACGAGATTGCCGAACGGATTCGTGCGCTCGACGCGTACGCCATCGGGGGTCTCGGCACGCTCTCACGAGCGGCGCAGATGAAGGAATTCGTGTCCGCGCTGGCACAGGACGAGTACGTCCTGGCCCTCATTGCCGCCACCGAGAAGCTGGTGGCCGACGCCGCCCGCGCACGTGATATCGCGGGGCAGGCGATCGCCTCGTCGGCCCTTCCCATCGCCGCCAGCGCCCTCAGCGCCCATTGCTTGTAGGGCCAGAAGGAGTCGGCCTGGACGAGCGCCATGAGTTCCTCGTAGCGGCCGGCCGTGAAGAGGGCGCTCAGGCACGCCGTCGTGCCGTGGAATCGAGAGCACTGTCTGAGTGAAGTCGCATCGGCTCCGGCGAGTTTCGCACCAATCAAGCAGGCCATTCTCGTCGAGTCCGGATGGCCACTGTCCCCAGATTGTCCCCGCGCCGCGCGCGCTAATCGCCTGATTTGCCAGCGAATCCGCGATTCCGGCGGTCCGAAAGACCGTCGGCTTGTGCCGCGAAAAATGCTCGACGGCCAAATCCTGCTTTCGGTTACACTTACCGAGCGCGGTGAGGTGGCCGAGAGGCTGAAGGCGGCGGTTTGCTAAACCGTTGTAGGGGCTTGAAACCTCTACCGAGGGTTCGAATCCCTCCCTCACCGCCAATCCGCGAATGGCACCAGGCGGGCACACGACACGCGCCCGCCGGAAACGCCCGCCCCCACGGCTGCCGCGCCCCACCCCCGCGCAGCCCCTCACATGGCAGTCATCGGCTCGGGATACATCACCGCCATCTACCTCTTCGACGCCGCCGAAGAAATCGACCTCTCCGCCGTCCCGCGCCTGCTCTCGGCACAGCCCTCGCCCGCACGCCTCTCACCAAAGCCAGCCACGCCCGCCTACGTCCAATACCAGGAACCGCCGCTCGTCGTCGACGGCGACCTCCCTGAGCAGCCGGGATTCGACGGCTTCCGCACCCGCTTCAAGATCTACTCCTACGGCATCGTCTCGGTGGCGCTCACCAGGCCCTTCAGCGGCGGATGGGACGCGCTGGTCGAGGCCGGCTGGCGCCTGATCGAAGGGGAACGGCTCGCAGACCGCGCCCAAACGGCCTGCCAGCAGCTCGCACGGCGCCTCGACCCGGTGATGTCACGGCCGCGCACGGCCTTCACGCTCAGCGAGGACTACATCGTCTTCGCCCTGACACGCCTCGAGCCGCCCCTGGCGGCCGACGACCTGCTGCAACAGCACGGCAACGACATCGCGCGCCTGCTGCGCGGCGAACGGGCGCCGCTCTCCCCGCAGGAACGTGACGAGGCGCTGCGCCACCGCATCTCCTACCTCGCCGACGACCTGGTGATCCCCACCTGGAACGCGGCGCTGGTGGTCGACACGGAGGCCGGCGCCCAGGCCGCCATCGAGATCTTCGAGTTCGCGAACTCGCAGCTGCTGGAGTTCCGCTACTACGATGCGCTGCTCGACTCGGAGCTCACGCGCATCTACGACGACCTGCAGCGCCACCGCCCGCTGTGGCGGCTCGGCCGGCACCACATCCGCGCGGCCAACCAGCTGCACGCACTCTTTGTCGACGTCAGCGAACTCACCGACCGCACGGAGAACGCACTGAAGATGGTGGGCGACGTCTACGCCGCACGGCTCTACGCGATGACGGCCGCGCGCCTGGGCCTCGGCGCCTGGAAGCAGAACGTCGCCGACAAACTGAAGACGCTCGACGACATCTACCGCTTCTCGGTGGAACAGACGCAGATCGTCCGCGGCCACCTGCTCGAGGCAACGATCATCGCCATCCTGGTCCTCGAGCTGATCCTGTTCCTGATGGGCATCATGAAGTGAGGGCGCGTCGCATGCCCACGCCCGCCGCGGGCCACGCCAGCCAGGCCTGCTGCCGCCGCATGATGCTGCGCACGCGCTCCCACAGCGAGTCGGGATCGAGCGTGAACACGAACTCGGCATCGGCGCGATCGAGGAACCACGCGCCCAGGCGCACCTCACGCTCCAACTGGCCGGGCGACCACCCGGCATACCCGGCATAGACGCGGATCTCGCGGTCGGGCCGCCGATCGTCGAGCGCCGATCGCAACGCCTCGAGCTGGGTCGTCAGATACACGTCGGGCAGGATCATCCTGGCGCCCTCGACGCGCAGCGGGCTCCGCAGCAGCACGGTCACCCCCTCGGGCTGCACGGGGCCTCCCCAGTAGACGGGCACCTCGAGGCGGCGCGCCTCGGGCACCGAGGGCAGCACCTTCCGCAACGGGGTGTCGCTGGGCTGGTTGATCACCACGCCCATCGACCCGTTGCGTCCGTGCTCGAGCAGCAGGACCACGGTCTGGGCGAAGCGGGAATCCCCAATCGACGGCGCGGCATAGAGGAGCACGCCGGCCCGCAGGCGCGCGGGATCGCGGCTCTCGGGCAGCTGCGCGCGCGCCGCCGATCCGCCCGCACCGGCAAGCGTCAGCCCCAGCACGGCGGCCGCGACACGCTGCCACCGACGCCGCCGGCACGGCGCCGCCGCGAGGCCCCGCCGGTGCGAGTCGGGGCGCGGCACGGCGCGTGCGGAGTACGACAGAAGGAAGGTGTTCGCCAACGTTCGCTCCGGGCACGGGCGCGCCCGCCTCCACCTGGCACGGCCATCGTAGCATCCGCGCCGCCTCCAACCGGCGCCGGCTGGCATGGGTGCCGCGGCGCATCACGGCGTAAACTGATCGCCCGGCCGATCCTCCGGTGACCGATCCCGCACGAGCCACCTGCGCATGCCCACCTCGCCCCGCGTCCGCTTCGCCCCTTCGCCCACCGGCTACCTCCACGTGGGCGGCGCCCGCACGGCGCTCTTCAACTGGCTCTTCGCGCGCCGGCACGGCGGCACGTTCGTGCTGCGCATCGAGGACACCGACGTCGAACGCTCGTCGGACGAGATGGTGGAGGGCATCCTCGACGGCCTGCGCTGGCTGGGCCTCGACTGGGACGAGGGCCCGGGCGCCGGCGGCAGCCACGGCCCCTACTTCCAGTCGCAGCGCCTGGCCCGCTACCGCGAGATGGCCGAACAACTGGTCGCCTCCGGGCACGCGTACTACGACTACCGGACGCCCGAGCAGATCGGGGCCGAGCGCGAGGCAGCCCAGGCCGGCAACGGCGACTGGCGCCATCACCGCGGCGGCCGCGGGCTGGCGGCCGATCAGGTCGCGGCCTTCGAGCGCGAGCGGCGGCCGCGCGCCATCCGCTTCCTGGTCCCGGAGGGATCCACGACGTACGTCGACCTGGTGCACGGGCCGATCGCCTTCGACCACGACCACATCGAGGACTTCGTGGTGCTGCGCTCGGACGGCCACCCTACCTACCACCTCTCGGTGGTGTGCGACGACATCGACATGCGGATCACGCACGTGGTGCGCGGCGACGACCACATCTCGAACACGCCCAAGCAGGTGCTGCTCTACGGCGCCTTCGGCGCGCCGCTGCCGCGCTTCGCGCACGTGCCGCTCATCCTCGGCCCCGACAAGAAGCGCCTGAGCAAGCGCCACGGCGCGACCTCGGTCACCGAGTACGAGCGGCAGGGGTTCCTGCCGGAGGCGATGGTGAACTTCCTCGCGCTGCTCGGCTGGTCGCCGGGCGACGACCGCGAGCTGTTCACACGCGACGAGCTGGTCGCAGCCTTCACGCTGGAGGGCATCAGCGGCGGCCACGCCGTGTTCAACCCCGACAAGCTGGTGTGGTTCAACAACCAGCACATCATGCGGCTGCCGGCAGAAGCGCTGGCCGGACGCGTGGAGCCGCTGCTGCGCGCGGCGGGCACGTGGGACGAGTCGCTGGCGGGCGACCGGCGGCCCTGGCTGCTCTCGGTGCTCGACCTGCTCAAGCCGCGGGCGCACCGGCTCCACGACTTCGTCACGCAGGCACAGCCGCTGCTCTCCGACGTCATCCACTACGACGAGGCGGCCGTCGCGCGCTACCTGGCGCCACCGGGCACGCGCGCGCACCTCGCGGCGCTGCGCGAGACGCTGGCCGCGCTGCCGGCCTTCGACGCGGCGACGCTCGAGACCGCCATCCGGACGCTGGCCGAGGCCCGCGGCGTGAAGGCGGGCACGCTCATCCACGCCGCACGGGTGTCGGTCACCGGCCGCGCCGCCAGTCCGGGGATCTTCGAGGTGCTGGCGCTGCTCGGCCGCGACCGGGTGCTGGCCCGGCTCGACGCGGCGATGGCGATGGCAGGCTAGCAGCCCGTGGTGGGAGTGCCGCGTCGCACCGAGACGGGCGCGGCGCCCGGCTGGCCAGGCGCGACGACCGAGAATACGGCC
>JADZCN010000064.1 GCA_020851565.1 Acidobacteriota bacterium
ACGACGTAGCCGTGCAGCTGCAGCTTCTTGCCATACCACTCCGACGGCTGCGTCATCACCTCGTCCACGTGCTTGTAGTACTCGGTGGCTTCGCCCATCGTCGAGTACAGCAGCCCGCCGAACGACAGCGCGAGAACGAGGCTCGTGAGACCGACCTTGATGGCTTTGTGGCTCATGGTTGGGACCTGACCGCTCCTCGCCCCTCAGGATAGCGCATCAGCAGGTGGTAAACCAGCGAGACCGGCAGGCCGACGACGTTGGTGTAGGAGCCCTCGAGGCGGGTAACGAACCGCCCGGCTCGGCCCTGGACCGCGTAGGCTCCGGCCTTGTCGCGCCACTCATCGGTGGCGACGTACTGGTCGATGTCTTCGGATGTCATCGGGGCGAACTCGACCGTAGTGGTCGCCACGTCCACGGCCGAGATCCCCGGGCCGACCAGGGCCACGCCGGTGAGGACCTGGTGCGCACGCCCGGCCAGCATCCGCAGCATCGCCCGGGCCTCGGCCGGGTCTTCGGCCTTGGCCAGGATGCGGTCGTCCACGACGACGGTCGTATCGGCCCCGAGCACCAGCCGCCCGGGGTTCTCCCCGGCGACCGCGTCGGCCTTTTCGAGAGCGAGGCGCTTCACATAGGTGTCGGGAGACTCGCCTGCGCGGGGCGATTCGTCGACATCGGACGGCCGGGCCTCGAACCCGATACCCGCCGCCTTCAGGAGTTGGGCGCGCCGGGGCGAGGCCGACGCGAGGATGAGCGTGTCCATTGGTGATTGCTGATTGCCGATCGGGTGATTCATTGGGCGATTGGTGATTGGGGCATTGGGCCTTGGATTGGCGATGGGGTGATTCAGCGATTGCCCCAATGCCCCAATGCTCCAATGCCCCAATCATCAATCCGAATGCCTCAATCCACCAATCACCAACCACCCAATGAATCGCTCAATCACCAATCAGCAATCGCGAATGGGCAGGCGCCAGGATGCTATCCTCAGCAGATGGTCCCTGCGCACCGTATCATCCCGCGCATCCTGGCGCAGGTCATACGCCCGGCGCCGCTGTGCCAGGAGAAGGTGGAGTTCGCCTGGCGCGCCTCGGTGGGACCGGCGGTCGGCCGCGCGACGCGCGTGCGCATCGACGAGCGGCGCGTGCTCGTCGTCACGGCACAGGACGCGCAGTGGCGGCGCGAAGTGGAGCGATCACTCGGACTCATTCAATCCCGGCTCGAAACGCTCCTCGGGCCAGACGCATTCATCAAAGTGGAGATCATCAGTCATGGCTGAAGCGGTCATCGTCAGCGCCGTACGCCTGCCCACCGGCAAGTTCCTGGGCAGCCTGAAGGACTTTACGGCCCCCGCGCTCGGGGCCCTGGTCGTCGCCGAGGCGGTGAAGCGCGCCGGCATCGAGCCGGCATCGGTGGACGAGTGCATCATGGGCAACGTCGTCTCGGGCGGCGAGGGCCAGGCCCCCGCGCGGCAGGCCGCGCTCAAGGGCGGGCTCTCCGAGCACGTCGCGGCGCTCACGATCAACAAGGTGTGCGGCTCGGGCCTCAAGGCCGTGATGCTCGCGCACCAGGGCATCCAGACCGGCGACATCGAGATCGCGGTGGCCGGCGGCATGGAGTCGATGAGCAACGCGCCCTACCTGCTGCCCCGCGTCCGCGAGGGGCTGCGCATGGGCCACGGACAGGTGATCGACTCGATGATCCACGACGGGCTGTGGTGCCCCTTCGAGAACTGGCACATGGGCAACGCCGGCGAGACGGTGGCGGACGCGTTCAAGGTGACGCGCGACGAGCAGGACCAGTTCTCGGTGGAGAGCCACAAGAAGGCCGCCGCCGCGCACGCCGCGGGTGCCTTCAAGGACGAGATGCTGCCCGTCTCCATTCCCCAGAAGAAGGGCGACCCGCTGGTGTTCGATCGCGACGAGTCGGTCCGCGCAGACACCACGGCGGAAGCGCTGCGCGCGCTGAAGCCCGCCTTCAAGAAGGACGGCAGCGTGACGGCCGGCAACGCGCCTCCTGTGAACGACGGCGCCGCGGCCCTGGTGGTGATGAGCGCGGACCGGGCGAAGGCCCTCGGCCTCACGCCCATGGCCCGCATCGTCGCGCAGGCGACCAGCGGGCTCGCGCCGAAGATGCTGCTGATGACGCCGGTCGAGGCCACGCGCAAGGTGCTGAAGAAGGCCGGCTGGTCGATGGGCGAGGTGGACCTGCTCGAGCTGAACGAGGCGTTCGCCGTGCAGGCCGTCGCCGTGATGCGCGAACTGGGCGTAGACCCGGCGCGCGTGAACGTCAACGGCGGCGCCGTGGCGCTCGGCCACGCCATCGGCTCCTCCGGCGCGCGCATCCTCACGACGCTGCTCTACGCGCTCAAAGCCCGCGGCGGGAAGCGAGGGGTTGCCACCCTGTGCTTGGGCGGTGGCAACGGCGTCGCGCTCGCCGTCGAGCTGGTGTAACCGCGCGCGCCGGCGCTCATTGGCGATTGCCGATTGGCGATTGACGATTCATTGGGCGATTGGTGACTGGGGCATTGGGCATTGGGATTGGGGCATTGGGTGATTGGGGAATTGCGGCAATCGCTCAGTCCCCCAATCGCCAATCCAATGCGCAATGCCTCAATCGTCAATCACCCAATGAATCGCCCGATTGGCAATTGGCAATCATCAATGGACAGCGCGCCCGCGCGCCCGCCTCCACCAGGCCGCGAGCACGGCGAGCGGCCCCAGCATCAGCAACTCCCATGACACGGCCGCGATGTTGTGCGTCCAGAAGTTCGGCAGCCACGTGCGCCGCGAGATGGCCTCGAACACGTAGGCGTGCGCGAAGCAGAACTCGCTCGTGAGGGGCCAGAGCGCCATCACGCCGAGCGGCGGCGTGTCGTCCGAGCCCAGCCAGTCGAACAGCACGTGCGACGCCCAGGCCAGCGCGACGGTCAGCGCCAGCCGCGGGTCGCGGCCCCGCGTCCAGGCCAGCACGACGAGCCCGGCCAGCACAGCGGCGCCAAGGCTGTGGGTCTCCATGTTGTGGCGGCCCCACAGGAAATCGAGATCCGGGAGAGTCGCGGCCGTGGCGCAAAGGGCCAGCGGCCGCGCTGCCGGGAAACGGGACAGCCATGGCGACGGGACCAATGTCTCCCGCCCGCCCTTCCCCTCCCTCCCGCGGTCTCCCTCCCGATCGCCGTCAGGGGAGATCCCGACAAGTCCCACGATCAGCCCTCCCAACGCATGTCCCACCGGGCTCGGCATTTCCCCACCGTACGCAGAAGCGTGCAACCGGGTCAAACCGCGCGAGCGCGGGATCTGCGACGTGGCGCCGACGAAGCGAAAGTGGCCAGGCGCCGCAACCTGTTGATAGTGAACCCTTAGGGCGTGCCACCTACACGTATTTTCGCTTGACTTTCGCTTGGCCCGTTTCTAGGATCACTGCTGGCCGGAAAGGAACCTCACACCCATGGCAATCGACGAACGACAGGAACGAATCAAGGCCCTCGACGTGGCCGTCGGCCAAATCGAAAAGCAGTTCGGCAAGGGCGCCATCATGCGCCTCGGGCAGCGCAACACCATCTCGCCCGTAGAGGCCATCTCGACCGGCGCCATCAGCATCGACTACGCGCTTGGCATCGGCGGATTGCCGCGCGGCCGCGTGGTGGAAATCTACGGGCCGGAATCCTCCGGCAAGACCACGCTGGCCCTGCAGGTCATTGCCGAGGCGCAGAAGGGCGGCGGCCTGGCGGCGTTCGTGGACGCCGAGCACGCGCTGGACGCCGAGTACGCGCGCAAGCTGGGCGTGGACATCGACAACCTCCTCGTCTCGCAGCCCGACAACGGCGAGCAGGCCCTGGAAATCGTCGAGGTGCTCATCCGCTCCGGCAGCGTGGACGTAGTCGTGGTCGACTCGGTGGCGGCCCTGGTCCCCCGCGCCGAAATCGAGGGCGAAATGGGCGAGGCGCAGATGGGCCTGCAGGCGCGCCTCATGTCGCAGGCCCTGCGCAAGCTCACCGGCGCCATCTCGAAGTCGAAGACGGTCCTCATCTTCATCAACCAGCTCCGCGAGAAGATCGGCGTCATGTTCGGCAACCCGGAAACCACCACGGGCGGCCGGGCGCTGAAGTTCTACGCCTCGGTGCGCATCGACATCCGCCGCATCGGCGCCATCAAGGACGGCGACAACGTCATCGGCGGGCGCACGCGCGTCAAGGTCGTCAAGAACAAGATGGCCCCGCCCTTCCGCGAAGCCGAGTTCGACATCGTCTACGGCGAGGGCGTGTCCCGCGAGGGGGACCTGCTGGATCTCGCGGTCGAGAAGAAGATCGTCGAGAAGAGCGGCGCGTGGTTCGCCTACGGCGGCGAGCGGCTCGGCCAGGGCCGCGAGAACGTCAAGGCGTTCCTCAAGGAGCATCCGGACATCCGGCAGGCCATCGACGACAAGGTGCGGCGCGAGCTCGGCATGGTGCGCGAAGCCGAACCCGCGGCGGTGTAGCTCGCTCTCGTATCTCGTCGGACGGCGGCCGCCGGGAGGATGCCCCGGCGGTCGCTCGTATTCCGCGAGACGGTTCTTGCTCCCGTCGCAAGTCGTTCCCGGTTCCCGGCCCCCGGTTTCCCCGCTCCCGCCACCGTCAGTGGACACCACCCTCTACACCCTCGTGAACGCCAGCCACGCGCCGTGGCTCGACGACCTCATGCTGTTGGCCAGCGCTGTCGGCCGCGCGGGGTTCGTCTGGTGGGTCACGGCCCTCATCGCCATGCTGTTCCCCGGCCGCCGGATGGCCGCGTGGAGGCTCGTCCTCGCCGTGGCCCTGGCGTACCTGCTGGTCGACGGGGTCATCAAGCCGGTGATCGGCCGGGCTCGCCCCTTCGATGTCGTCGCCGATGCGCGGCTCATCGATCAACGGCCGGTCACGAGCTCCTTTCCGTCGGGTCACACGGCTGCCGCCGTCGCCGGCGCACTGGCCGCCGGCCGCCTGTTCCCGCGCGCTCGCCTCGCCTGGTGGCTCCTTGCGGCGGGCGTCGCCCTGTCGAGGGTTTACGTTGGGGCGCACTGGCCGACGGACGTCGTAGCAGGAGCGGTCCTGGGCCTGGCCGTCGGCTGGTGGGTGCTGGGCGGCCGCGCGGTCCGACCGTCCATCCGCGCCCCTGAATCCCTCGCGCCGCCGCCGCCCGCCACGCCCTAGCTCGCTCGCCATCACGGGTCGACGTGCCCGGACATGTCCGAGTCCGGTTTGTCGCCGAGATGCATTAAAGGGGGAAAACCGCCGAGCTGTCCGTCCGTAACGGCGGCACCGGTCCATGGCGGACCGTGCCCAGCCGTGGCTCCTGGCGCGCCACCGCGGAAAGGATCCCCCCATGACCTTCCGGACGTTCTGCAGACTCCCCCGACTGGCTGACCTTCCTCGACACACTCTGCCCCTCGTGCTGGCCTTCGGACTGCTGCCTGCGGCCGTGGCCGCCCAGACAGGCAGCATCAGCGGCACGGTGACCAATGCGGCCGGCGGGGCTCCGCTGGCGGGACTCCCGGTGCGGGCGTCCACGCTGGACGGGAGCGTGACCGTCACGGTGGCGACCGATGCGTCCGGTGTGTACACGGTCTCGGGCCTCACGCCCGGGGAGTATTTCGTCTTCACCTCGGCGGCGACGGGCTTCGTCAACGAGGTGTACGACAACATCCAGTGCCCGGGGTTCTGCCCGAACACTTTCATCACATCCGGACCGCCTGTGGTCGTCCCGCCGGGCGGCACGGCCCCCGGCGTGGACTTCGCGCTGGACGCCGGAGGGAGCATCGCCGGGCGCATCACCAACGCGGCGGATGGAGCACCGCTCCCGAACGTGTCCGTGTCGGTCTACACCCGTATTGGCAGCACCGTATTTACGGCGGGCTCCGGGCTCACCAATGCGTCCGGTGACTACACGACAGGCCCGCTCGCGTCCGGGACGTACTTCGTCGCGACGAGCGGGGCGAACAACCAGGGATTCATCAACGAGATTCTGGGCAACATCCCGTGCGTCGGCTCCTGCTCGTCCACTGCCGCGGCCACCGGCACGCCCGTCGCGGTCACGCTGGGCGCGTCCACGCCGGGTGCGGACTTCGCGCTCGATGCCGGAGGCCGCATCGCCGGCGTGGTTACCGACGCCGCGACGTCCACGGGGATTCAGAACGTCATCATCAACGTGTACACCGTCGTCAACGGCAGCGCCACGTTCGCCGGCAGCGCGGGGACCGATGCCTCTGGTGCGTACACGGTGCAGGGGTTGCCGACGGGAACCTACTTTGCGTTCACCTCGAACACCGTCGGATACACGAACGAGATCTTCGATGGCCTTCTCTGCCCGCTGTCGTGCCAGTCCAGCACGGCCGTGGCCAGCGGCGCTCCCATCCCCGTGACGCAGGGCGCGACGACGAGCGGGCGCAGCTTTGCGCTCCAGCTCGGCGGCACCGTTTCCGGGACGGTCACCGACGGCACGAACCCGCTCTCCGGGCGGCAGGTCGTCGTCCTCACCCGCGTGGGCACCACGACGTTCAGCACCAGTGCGGTCACGAACGCGTCCGGGGTGTACACCGCGCGGGGCCTGCCTACGGGTTCGTACTGGGCGTACACGTTTGGCGGAGGCGGCCTGACCGACGAGATCTTCGACAACATCCCGTGCTACGGCTTCTGCAACTCGACCGACGCGATGGCGCGCGGAACGCCGATTCCCGTCACGGCCGGCGCCAACACCGGCGGGCGGGATTTCGCGCTCTCGCCGGGTGGCGGCATTTCCGGCACGGTGACCGACGCCGCGACCGGCCAGCCCATCGCCGGACGCATCTCGGTGACCATCTATGCCGTCGTCGGCACCCAATTGATCTACGCGGGCAACCGCGAGTCCACCATGGGCGGATACTCCTTCGGCGGCCTTATCCCGGGCAACTACATTGCCTATGCCAGCAGCGCGGGCTACGTCGACGAGCTGTACGACAACATTCCGTGCTGGCGGGGCTTCTGTAACCTCACCTCCGGCACGCTCATTCCCGTCGCCGCCGGCGCCGTCTCGTCGGGCCGCAATTTCGCCCTGGCGCCCGGCGACCTCATCACCGGGACCGTGACCGACGAGGCGACAGGCTCGCCGCTGCCGGGTATCACCGTGAACTTCTACCAGCGAGGGACGGGCGGCGGCGCCTTCGCGGGCAGCGCGACCACGGGTCCCGCCGGCACGTACCGGGTACGCGGGCTCCCCGCGGGTACCTACGTGGCGTACACCACGAACCACGTGGGGTACTTCGGCGAGATCTACAACGACATCCGCTGCACCGCCGCCTGCTCGTCCTCGACGGCCATCGCCTCCGGCACGGCTATCGCGGTCTCGGGCACGCCGCTGACCGCGGGCATCGACTTCGCCCTCGACGCACGCGACGATGCCCCGGCCGCACCGACGAACCTGCGGGCGGTCACGGATGGCTTCAGCGTCCAGTTCACCTGGACCGCCCCCAGCCTGACCACGGGAGGCGCCCCCGCCAGCTACGTTCTGGAGGCCGGCGTCTCGCCGGGAACGACGATCGTGAGCATCCCGATCAACGGGACCTCCTATCTCGCGGCCGGCGTGCCTCCGGGCACGTACTACGTCCGCGTCCGCGGGGTCAACGCCGCCGGGACCGGCGGACCGTCAAACGAGGTGGTCCTGACCGTCAACCCGGGTGGTGGCTCGCCCCTCGAGGCGCCCACGAACCTCGTCGCCTTCATGAGCGGCGGGCTGCTCACGCTCACGTGGGCGGCGCCCGCGACGGGCGGCGTGCCCACGGGCTACGTCGTCGAGGCCGGATCGGCGACCGGCCTCACCAACATCGCATCCGTGCCGGTCACCAGCCGGTCGTTCGTGTTTGCGCCCGTCCCGGACGGCTTCTACTTCGTGCGCGTGCGTGCCCAGAACGCCGCGGGCGTCGGCGCCGCCTCGCAGGAACTGATGCTCGTCGTGGGCAACGTGGCCACGCCGCCGGGTGCGCCCAACTTCACGAGCGCGCAGGTGAATGGATCCACGGTCACGCTCAACTGGGTCGCCCCGGCCTTCGGCTCGCCCACCAGCTACATCATCGAGGCGGGGTCGGCGACGGGGCTCTCGAACCTCGCGGTGGTCAACACGGGGTCCACGGCCCTGAGTGCCGGCTTCAGCGGCGTGCCCTCGGGCACCTATTACGTGCGCGTGCGCGCGGTCAACGCGCTCGGCGCCAGCGTCGCCTCCAACGAGCGCACACTCACCGTGCCGTGACGTAGTCCCTGACCAGCAGGGCGGCTGCCGACCACGCAGTCGCCCTGCGACTTGACCTGGGCCGAGGATGGCCGGAGGATCCGGGGTGGGATGTCACAGGCCCACTTGCCGACCACGGTCGGGCGGACGAACCGTCCCGGTGTGGACCTGAACCACGGCGTGGCGGACAAGCTGGACGAGATGGCGCAGCTGCTGCACGAACAGGGCGCCAACCCGTTTCGCGTCCGCGCGTACCGCCGTGGCGCCGAGGCGGTCCGCCGGCTGCCCGAGCCGGTCTCGCGGATTCTCGAAGCCGAGGGAATGGACGGGCTCGAGCGGCTGCCCGACATCGGTGACACCCTTGCCCGCGCCATCCGGGACATCGTCCGCTTCGGGTATTCGCCGATGCTGGCGCGGCTCCGCGGCGACGTGGATCCGGTCCGCCTGCTCGCCTCGGTGCCGGGCATCGGGCGCAAGCTGGCGCATCGCCTGCACGAAGAGCTCGGCCTGGAAACGCTCGAGGAACTGGAGGCCGCTGCGTACGACGGGCGGCTCGAGAGCCTGGTCGGCTTTGGCCCTAAGCGGCTGGCTGGCGTTCGCGCCGTGCTGGCGCAACGGCTCGGCCGCGTGCGCACGCCGGCGTCAGGGGCGGAGACGCCGTCCGTGGGCGAGTTGCTGGACGTGGACCGCGAGTACCGCGAAGGGGCCAGCGCCGATCTCCTGCCTCGTATCGCGCCGAAGCGCTTCAATCCCGCCGGGCGGCGGTGGCTGCCCATCCTGCACACCAGCCGCGGCGAGCATCACTTCACGGCGCTCTTCTCGAACACGGAGCGGGCGCACCGCCTGGGGATGACCGGCGACTGGGTGGTGATTTACGGGGATCGCGGGCGCACCGACGGCCAGTGGACCGTCGTGACCGCGCAGGGTGGTCCCCTGCGCGGCCGGCGGGTGGTGAGGGGGCGGGAGGACGAATGCGCCCGCTACTACGGCCGCGCCCTCGGCTGACGGAGCGGCTTGCGGCGCGACGCCTCGGTCTTCGGCGCGCCACGGCGCCGGCGCACGTAGTCCTGGAGCTGACGTCGAGCCGTCTCGAAACCCTCGCGCACGGCCACCTTGGCGTACTTGTGGCCGGCGGCGTCGGCCTCGTCCTGCTTGTGCGTCCGTTCCACTTCACGCGCACGCAGGTCGGGCCTGAGGCTCGACACGTGCGTGACGACAATCCGCTCGCCCGGCACCGAGACCTCGATGCGGACGCGCCAGCGCTTGCCCTCGCGATGATGGCGCGCGACCTGCTCCACGAGCACCTGCGCGCCGATGATCTCCGGAATGAGCGTCTCGAGCTTGGCGAGCCGCTTGCGTATGTCGGTTTCGAGCGCGGCAGGGGTGCGGATTTTTCGGAAGGTGACAGTGGGTTCGATTTCCATGGCTGGCCTCCAGCGCGCGGGGACTGTTCGCTTGCGGCCCCGGGAATCCGGCAGGTACCGGATGTATCAGCAATGATCGTGCCTCGCGCATCGCTCGTGAATCCGCGAGACTGGGCCCGGGGTCGAGCAATGAGTCTCGACATCCCGGCATCCCTATTGTGGCACCGTTCGTGCTCCGTCGCACCTGTGGGGGAAGCGATCATGGCCTTCACGCTCAACAGTCCCGCGATCACCAACGGCGCGTCGGTGCCGGCGCGCTTCACCTGTGACGGCGACGACGTCTCACCGGCGCTGCACTGGGCGCACGCGCCGGCGGGCACGGTGGCGTTCGCCCGGGTGATGGATGATCCCGATGCGCCGTCCGGCACGTTCACGCACTGGTTGCTGTGCGACATCCCGGCGACGGCAAAGGGCCTCGACGAAGCGTTCGCGGCGGGCGCGATGGGCGTATCCGGGACCAACGACTTCGGGCGCCTCGGCTATGGCGGGCCATGCCCGCCGAAGGGGCACGGGGTGCACCACTACCGGTTCCACCTGCACGCGCTCGACAAGAGCCTGGCGTTGGCGGAAGGGTTCTCGCGGCACGACGTCGACGCGGCCCTCGAGAAGCACGTGCTCGGGACCGCGACGCTGATGGGGACGTACGAACGCCGACGCCGGTGAGCCGCAGATGAGCCGCAGAGGTCGCAGAGGCCGCAGAAGCCGCAGAAGCCGCGGAAGCCGCAGATAACGCAGGGGCCGCAGATAACGCAGAGGCCGCAGATAACGCAGATAGCGCAGATGGGTGGCCGATGGCTCAGGACCGTAGGAATACGGCCGATCATCCTGCGCGATCAGACCCCGGCGTCCTACGTGCCCTTCGCGCTCCCGCGGACAGGGCCGTGGTATACTCGGCAGTCTCCACCGACGGCCAGGTAGCTCAGTTGGTAGAGCACGTGACTGAAAATCACGGTGTCGGCGGTTCGATCCCGTCCCTGGCCACCAATAGAATCAACAACTTAAGAGCATCCAACCCTATTGGCGAAGCCGGCGGTGTAAGCCAGGTGTAAGCGCGAAGCAGGATATGGCCAAGACGGACGGATCCGGCGGCGAGCAATACCTTCTGATCGACGTTGGGCGACCGGCTAATGGCAAACTCGCGAAGCTTGCGGGACGTATTCGCACGCGTCTTCCCCGTCACCCGGGCACGAAGCAGAACCAGGACCTGGCAGCGACGCTCGATCTCTTCCTCGGAGGGGTCCATGCGCTCTTCCTTGCGAGCGAAGGCGGATTTAAGGAGCGCCGACGCCAGCCCATCGAACTGAAGGTAGTTCACAAGCGCGCGGAAGACCTTTCGTCAGGGAAGCTCCGTCAAGACGGCCTTTGGTCGGCCGGATTCCACTTCAATAGTGGGATCACCCGCCTGTCGGCCGTGTATCACCGAATCCTCAAGATCGTAGCGCCACCGCTCACCGATGATGACGCCATCGGCGTCCTCCTTCCGCGTGTGAGCCGGATGTACTGCGACCTTACTGGTAGCCCTTGGCGACATTCCGCGATGGGAGCGATTCATGCGGAGGTTAACCGCTTGAAGCATTCGGAGGGCGGCCTCGGTAAGGAACGGAAGGTCGGACTCCCCTTGGCCGTGCAGGCGGCCGACGAGCTGCTGACGCTGTTGGAAGCGTGGGACGTCCATGGGCGCCCGCGAGGATAGCCCCCATCAGGTTCGCATCTCTACGTCTCGAAGACCTTCAGGACTTCATCCCTGTTGCGGTTGATGACCTTGAGAGCAATCTTTCCCGTCGCCGGAGCTGCAAACGGAGAACGCTGGACGCCATCGGGGGCCTCGTCGGCGCATGGAGCGGGTCACACAGGGGCGAGCCACCATGGACACTCACGACGTTTCGCATGAAGGCCAGGCAGACAAGGGCCACTTGGCTCAGGGTCCGCCGAGAACGACCGATCAGAGAATCGCGGCGTTCTTCGCTCCGCCAGTTCCGCCTCAACTCGACGGCCAGGTAAGCGTGCTCCACCTATTGCGCCGCGAGATACAGGACTGTTTGATCGGCGAGGTCACCCCGGAGAACCAGACGCTGTCACGCCCCGAGCGAAGGCGGCTCTTCGCCACAGCGATACTGCTGGTCGCTGGAGTCGATCTCTTGGCGAAGTTCTACGAAGGAACCGACAACAACGGCGGTACCGGTCGCCGCTTCAAAGCCTTCGCCACACGCTTCATCCTCAAGGGCTTCGGTAACGCAGCCATTCTCTCCGAGGTCCTCTGGGTTGGATGCCGTAACCCTCTGCTGCACTCGTTCGGAATTCACAACGAGCTGTACAACATCATCGTCGTCCGAAGAATAGGAGCCGCTCCACAGGGCAAGCCGGAACCAGTACTCTCGAAGTCCCTCGACGGCAAGTCGTATGCCCTCAGCGTCGAGGGCTTGTTCGAGGCATTCTGCCGGACCGTTGCCGAGTACCGGGACCTGCTGCGCGACAACCAAGACCTGCGTCGGAAATTTGACCTCATGTTTCCGAAGTATGGCCAGATCTCTGTGGGCGCGGTTACCATCGAGGTAACGGACAGTGGCTTCGTCATGCGTCCAGAGCGAGATTCCCAAAGGTCCTAGCCCTAGACGTGCGGCGGACGACTAGTCCCGATTTCACATGATTCCGGGACGTCACCAGGGGCCACGATGCTGGAACAAAACGACGCCATCCCTGACGTCATCGCGGGCCAGGGTTCTGGGACACCACCGCGAATCGGACACCATCCGGGCCGGTCCCGATGAAGGCCGGCGTCGGACTGTCGCCTCTGCCTACGCAGGACGTCTACGCGACTTCACAGTCTGAATACTTCTTGGCAGTCCGGGCACCGCACTCGCCCGCTGGTTGTTGGGATTCTGAGCTGACGTCCACATGCTGGGCAAGGCACGATCCGCGCCGCCGAGGACCCGAGCGAGGCCGATAGCGTCCCGTGCAAGGATTCCTCTACGGCTGTCGATGCGATCTCGAGGCGATGTTCCAACCACTCGACAGCACGATTCTCGACAACGTTGCGGATGGCCCGCTCGCGCGCATTCAGCGTGCTGCTACCCGCCTTAATCTCAACGAAGACGATCCGCTTGGGGCTTCCGTCATTGAGGCCGTCGAACACAACCAAATCTATCGGCGCGCCAAGGAACCTCACGTCTTTTGGATTGAATGGAAATCCTGGCAGCCATGGAGCCAGGTGCTCGGATACCTTGCCTGCAATGGTTGACCCGCTACGCCGGACGGCGTCAGCCCTTATCTCCTTCTCCTTCTCCATCTGCCATTGCTGTAGCAACACGGAGGCCCTCGTCGCCGCTTCGTCCTGAACCTCTCGTTCACGCCACTGGCGCACTTCTTGCTGGACTCTCTCCGTGAACCGAGCCTGGAGTTCGTTGATCTCTGTCTGAGCCGTCGCCGCCATCGCCTCCGCTCTGCCCACCCTCTCCCTAAGGGCCAAGGCATAGATGGCGAGAACGATGGCAACCACTGCCGCAAGGGCTCCGAGTTCACTCGGCATGAATCGTATGCTCAGGCTCGCCGAACGATCGCTCTTCAGCCGCGGCGGGCTCAGGATCGCACCGGCGGCCGTCGGCCGCGATGATGGCGTTAGGCAGCGCCATTTCACGCCCCTGCCTTTTGGAGGAGCAGAAGTACCGCGTCACGCTTACCCGCTTCCCTAATGTATCTGCGGATAGCATTGTTCTTGAAGAGAACGCTGACCCGGGGCTGAGTGATTCCAAGTGTCCGAGCGAGTTTCGATTGGCTGACGCTGCGAAGTTTCTTCGTGGTGATTCGACGAGCGAGGGCGCCTTTGCTCGGTTCGCGGTCTGGATAGACAGCTTCGTCGATCTGCTGGATGGCGTCCTGGCGCAGGTACCGTTTCAGGCTCTTCCGAAGATCCTGCCCGATCTTGGGCTTCTGCTTGTTCCCCGGAGGACGCGCCGCAGCGACAACAAGACCCTCAAGCTGGGCGACGTCCGGTTAGAGTCCCAGCTTGTGGTGGAAATTCAGTAGGCGGCCGGCGGTAGACAGGCGAAACGGCCATCGCACATCGTTCCGTGAGTTCTTCGGGCAGAAGAGCACACACGGAGGGTGGATGACAATGG
>JADZCN010000065.1 GCA_020851565.1 Acidobacteriota bacterium
AACAGAACTGAGCCGGTCGTGGAGTACTTGGAGCGAGAGTTCGGCCCCGACTGGGTCGCGGCGAGAGCGCTTCGCTCCGGTGTAGTCGTGCACCACGGCGACATTTCCCAGGAAGCTCGAGAAGTGCTTGAGGGGCTTGTTCGGCACGGCAGTGTCAGGTGTGTTATTTGCACATCGACGCTTGCTGAGGGCGTCAATTTTCCTATTCGAACGCTCGTGCTGTATTCGGTGCAGCGGCGAGGTAGGGCCGGGGAGACCGAACACCTCCTCGCCCGAGACATCAAGAATCTCGTCGGGAGAGCGGGTAGGGCGGGAGCAACGACAAAGGCGTTGGTGGTATGTGCAAACCCCGATCAGTGGCGATTCGTGGAACCCGTGGCGCGCATGGCGCCAGGCGAGCCTGTGATTGGTGCGTTGAGACGGTTGATGGAGGGGCTGCTGCGCGCTCTTGCCGTCCGCGGGTTGCAGCTCAGCAATCAGATTCTCGAAGGTTCGCCTCAACTCCACACACTGGTCGACGGAATCGATGCGACATTAGTCGACCTTGTCACAGATGAGCTTGGCGAAGAGACCGTGATTCGCATGGCGACCGAACTGGCAGACCGTACGTTTGCATCGCGACAGGCTGCGCAGCAGACATCGAGGCAGCTCCTGCGGCAGGTGTTCAGCCTTAGGGCAAGGCGGGTGTTGGAACTACGGACGTCAGGTGAACTCGCCCAGGTGCGTGTTAGTGGGGCCAAGGTACGACTGGTCGATAGTGTCCGCGACGAACTGCTGCCGAGCGTACGGGACTGGCGAGAATTCACCGTGCCAGTGTCTGACGAGCTCGTTGCGACGATGGTCGATTGGGCGTGGAGGCGTCCAGAACTGCGAGCCGTAGTGCGGCAGGAGTACAGACTGGACGATCAGGTTGACGTTGACATCGTAAAGGGGCGCTTTGCCGCGCAGGTGACCGCGTGGCTCGCAGGTGCTTCGCATCGGGAGATTGCACAGCGTCAACAGACGCCGGTGGACGACGTGCTCGGTCTCCAAGCTCAGGCCATAGGATTTGTACTGCAGGCTCTTGTCGAGCAGGCCGTCCCGTTGTTGGCGACTTTCTTATCTGGACGAGGCATCGAGCTGCCGGACCCCGTCCTGCGACTCCCGGAGCACCTAAGGTATGGCGTGCCTTCGGAATGCGGCTGCACCTTGTCCGCTCATGGGCTGCGTCATAGAAGTGCGGCGGTTCAGCTCGGCAATGCTTTGACTGCGGGGGGAGTCCCGAACGAATGGGAGTCCGTCAGGGTTGCAGCACGTGCGCTCCTCGACGACGATGCCGAGCAATGGCGAGCGCGGCTCGGCGACCTCGTGTTTCGGCGAACTCTTCAAGATCTTGCGTGAACCTTGGGCGCCACTCGATGAACGCCGCCGGCATTCGCAAAGGTCTCGGGGAATCGCTCTCTGTCGAGCTGGTTGGTCCGAGTCAGGACGAGCAGCGGAATCGCGAGGTCTTGGACCGTGCCCCTTCTCGATTTTACCTTACCGGGTTTCTGGCACCTTGGAATGCACCGGATTCACAGAAGGAGGACCAAGAAGGCCAGGAGGAACTCGACGGTCTGTCCCCGGGCGACGAGTCCGGCGACGACGACCAGGAGACACGCGAAGGGCAGGCCGCCAGGCGCGGGCGGTTCCCCTCGTCGATCGGGCTGAGTGTCCTCATCCCCGCCGCGTCGTCGGCGATTACGGTCATCGGGCAGTGGGGCGACTACGAGCCGGTCTCTGCAGAGGACAGCGCATATACCGGGCGATGGCAGCGCCGGCAGCGGCAGCAGACCGTGACGGTTGCCCTGAGTCGCGACCGGACGGAGGTCGATCTCGAGGACGCCGGCGGATTTCAGGTCGTCGTCACGGTCCGCCGAATTCGCCGTCCCGCCGACCTGAGAGGATTGCCAGAAGACACTCGCGCCCTGTCGGTGTTCCTCGTCAACCGCCGCACGCCCATCGAAGAGCAGGGCGATCTCAAGGACAAGGCATTCGTATTCCAGGCCGGCCTGGTCGTCGAATGCGATCAGCCCTTCGTCCCGCGGCCCAACCCGCGCGGAGGCGCTACGGACGACGAGGACGAACGCATCGCGGACCTCCAGTTCCGCGACGCCAGGGAATACGCCGTCGGCCACGGCGTCGCCACCCGCAGCATCGTCGAGAACGGCGAGTGCCGGCGCGTGGAGACCACCTGGATTCCCGAGTACGAAGTCGAGCGCGTGGAGCCGGCCCGCATCGATGACGTGGTGCTGGGCATGCAGGCACTGGCCGACCTGCCGGACGCCGCGGCGGCGCGCAAGGCGCTGATGCCGCTGGTCGAACGCTACCGCGCCTGGATTGCCGATCAGAGGAAGGACGCTCCGAAGGACAGAGAGCAAGGCGAGGTCTCGGAGATGCTGCTGGAAAGCGCCGACCGCGCGGCGGGGCGCATCGAGGCCGGCATCGCGCTGCTGGAGCAGCCCGTCGCCTTCGACGCGTTCCGCCTGGCCAACCGCGCCATGGCCATGGCCGCCCGCCAGCGCCGCGCGCAGGAGCGCGGCATCAGCCCGGACCAGGTGGACGCGCCGGAGTGGCGCCCCTTCCAGCTCGCGTTCCTGCTGATGAACCTCCGCGCCTTCGCGGAGCCCACACACCCGGACCGCGAGATCGTGGACCTGCTGTTCTTCCCAACGGGTGGCGGCAAGACCGAAGCCTACCTGGGCCTCGCTGCGTTCGCCATCCTCATCCGCCGCCTGGTGAACCCGGACCTCACCTCCGCCGGCGTCACGGTGCTGATGCGCTACACGCTCCGCCTGCTGACGTTGGATCAGCTCGGCCGCGCCGCCACGCTGGTGTGCGCGCTGGAGCTGCTGCGCCAGGAGCCGGGCATGGCCGAGCGGCTGGGAACGTGGCCGTTCGAGATCGGCCTGTGGGTGGGCAAGGCCGCCACGCCGAACCGCATGGGCAAGAAGGGGGAGAAGGACCGCACCACTGCCCGCGCCAAGACGGTGGCATACAGGAACAACGGCAAGAAGCCCATCCCCATCCCCATCGAGGTGTGCCCCTGGTGCGGCAGCCGGCTGGTGCCCGACTCGTTCAGCTTGCAGCCCAACGCCGACGCGCCCACGGACCTGCGCGTGGTGTGCGTGGCGCGCGGCTGCGCCTTCCGCGGCAACCGCGCCCTGCCCATCGTCGCCGTGGACGACCCGCTCTACCGCCGCGTGCCGTGCTTCGTCATCGCCACCGTGGACAAGTTCGCCAGCCTCCCGTGGGTGGGCGCCAGCGGCGCGCTGCTGGGCGGCGCGGACCGCCACGACAAGGCCGGCTTCTACGGGCCCTGGCAGCCGGGCGTGGGACAGAAGCTGCCGACGCCGCTCGCGCCGCCGGACCTGATCATCCAGGACGAGCTGCACCTCATCTCCGGACCGCTGGGGACGATGGCGGGGTTGTACGAGGCGGCGGTGGACCACCTGTGCACGAGGGGAGAGGGACGGGAGCGCATCCGCCCCAAGGTGGTGGCGTCCACGGCCACCGTGCGGAAGGCCACGGACCAGATCCGCGCGCTGTTCGGCCGCGCGCACGTGGAGGTGTTCCCGCCGCCCGGGCCGGACCGCCGCGACTCGTTCTTCGCGAAGACCGTGGACCTGGCCACCAGCCCCGGCCGCCTCTACCTGGGCGTGGCCGCGCAGGGCCGCAGCCTGAAGGTGGTGCTGCTGCGCACCTACCTGGCGCTGCTGGCGGCGGCCGAGAAGGCGTGGGTGGAAGCCGGCGGCGCGAAGAATCCGGACAACCCGGCAGACCCCTACATGACACTCCTCGGCTACTTCAACAGCCTTCGCGAGCTCGGCGGCAGCCGTCGCATCGTCGAGGACGAGGTGGCCTCGCGCGTCGGCGCCTACGGCGACCGCAAGCGCGTGAACGAGGAGGAGGGGAGCTTCGCCAGCCGGAAGATGGGCCGCGAGGTGTGCGAGCTGACCTCGCGCGAATCCACGGCTAACGTATCGGAGACCAAGCGGCGCCTGGCCGTGGGCTTCAACGACGCCAAGGACCGCGTGGACGTGGCCCTGGCCACCAACATGATCTCGGTGGGCCTGGACCTCACGCGTCTGGGCCTGATGGTGGTGCTGGGTCAGCCGAAGGCCACGGCGGAGTACATCCAGGCCACCAGCCGCGTGGGCCGCGACCGGAACAAGCCGGGCCTGGTGGTGACGCTGCTCAACGTTCATCGTCCGCGCGACCGCTCTCATTACGAGCGCTTCGAGGCGTTCCACCAAACCTTCTACCGCTCGGTGGAGGCCACCAGCGTCACGCCGTTTGCCGCGCCGGTGCTGGATCGCGCGCTGCCGGCAGTGGTGGTGGCGCTGGCCCGCCACCTGCGCCCGGCGCTGACGCCGCCGAAGGGCGCTGTGAACATGGCGGCCGAGCGCGCCGGCGTGGATGCCGTTGCCGCCGCGCTGGTGGCGCGCGCCACGGCGCATCGCTCGCTGTCCGCGGAGGAAGAACAGCGCCTCGTCAGCCAGGTGCGTGGTCGCGTGCGGGACCTACTGGATTCCTGGGCGAAGATTGCCCGCGAGAAGCAGGACAAGGGCGCCCGGCTGGTCTACCAGAAATACGAGGATGCCGACGGCCCGCCGCTGCTGCGCATGCCGCTGGACCCCGAGTTGGCGACCCTTAACGGCGACGAGCGGAAGTTCAAGGCGCCGCGATCGCTGCGCGACGTGGAGCCCTCCGTGAACCTCATCGTCAAGCGGCTGGACGGCACCGAGATCGAGTTGCCCTCGGTCGAGGAGGACGCGTAGCCCATGGCGTCGGGTTCTCCAAAAAGGCGCGGCGAGTTCCGCCCGCACGGCCAGATCCGCCAGAGCCAGGTGGTTACCACCTTCGGTCCAGGTGCCATGGTTGACCTGCCGGACCATTCCGTCCTCATCGGCGGCCTGGACAACTGGAGCGGCTATCGCGACCGGCCCATCTTCGAAGAGCGCCTCGCCGCCAAGGTGGCCAAGCTCCTGCGCGTGCCGTCGGTGGAGTTCTTCGCGCCGCCGGCGGACCAGGACGATCCCACCGCGCCCATCACGGGCATCACCGCGTGGTTGTTCCCGGAGTGGTTCGTCGCGCAGGTGGAGTTTCAGGAATCCGGGTCACCCGTCCGCTCGCGCCCGCTGGTCCATCGCGGCGACCTGGTGAAGGGCCGCTACGAGCTGGATCGCAAGAAGTACAAGGTCGTTCCCATCCGCTTCGTCCAGGCGTGCACGCGCGGACACGTCAGCGACATCAACTGGCACGTCTTTGTCCACGGCAAGGACGACCCGTGCCGGCGCAACCTCTGGCTGGACGAGCGCGGCACCAGCGGCGAACTGACGGACATCGTCGTGCGGTGCGAGTGCGGCAAGTTCAAGGAGCTGTCTGCGGCCACCAAGCTGGACGATGTGCCGCTGGGCTTCTGTAACGGGCCGAGACCGTGGCTGGGGAACTACTCGGGTGAGCCATGCGGCGGGGGAGAGGAGAAGCGGCAGATCAACCGGCTGCTGATCCGGTCCGCATCGAACGCCTACTTCGCCCAGACGATGTCGGTGATCTCCATTCCGGAGGCGCGGGGCGCGGTGAAGGCGGCCGTGGATGCCGTGTGGCAGGACTTCCTCCAGTACGCCGAGTCCGAGGACGACATCAGGAAGGAGCGTCGGAAGCAGAAGGTGTCCGTCGCGCTCGAGGGGCTCAGCGACGCGGACGTGTGGAAGGAGGTCCAGCGTCGTCTCGGCGGTGCAGCGCCCGTGGCCGGCGGCATCCGCGACGCGGAGGTGGAGACGCTGTGCTCGGCCGACGAGACTGGCAAGGACGTTCCCGGGTCGGATTTCTACGCCCGGACGGTGCGCATTCCTGGCGCGTCCGGGCCCATGCGCCACGTCTCGCGCGTGGTGAAGATCCATCGTCTGCGTGAGGTCATAGCACAGGTCGGTTTCACCCGCTTCGAGGCGGCCGTGCCGGACGTGAATGGCGAGTTGGAGCTGGGCGTAGAGCGCGCGGCGCTGTCGCTGAACGAGAGCTGGCTGCCGGCGGTGGAGAACCGCGGCGAGGGCGTGTTTATTGGCATCCGCCTTAAGTCAGTCAAGGCCTGGCTCGAGCGCCCGACGGTGAAGGCGCGGGCGGCGCAGCTGCAGCGCGGCTTCGACGCGTGGAAGACGGCGCATTCCGCGGGTCCTGGCGCCACCTTCATCGGCCCGACCTACGTAATGCTCCACACCCTGTCGCATCTGCTCATCACGGCGGTATCGCTGGACTGCGGCTACGCGGCCAGCTCAATTCGCGAGCGCATCTACGCCGTCCCGGCGGGCCTGGGCATTCTGCTCTACACCTCCAGCCCGGACGCCGAGGGGACGCTCGGCGGCCTGGTCGAGTCCGCGGACAGGATGGACGTCTATCTGGAGCGAGCCCTGGCGCTGGGCGAGTTGTGCTCCAACGACCCCGTCTGCGCCCAGCACCGCGCCGACAGCCCGGAGGAGGACCGATACCTCCTGGGCGCCGCCTGTCATGGCTGCGTGCTGCTGCCGGAGAGTTCTTGCGAGCGGCGGAACGACTACCTGGATCGCGCGCTGGTGGTGCCGACGGTGGACGGCGACGGCGCGGCGTTCTTCGAGGGCGAGTGATGGAGGGCTTCCGCCACGCATGCCCACTGCGGTGGAGGCCGCGGCCGTGACCGCACCCTTCCAGAAGGTGTCAGCGGGTGTCCTGCGGTCGCTCGCGGACGGGTTTCGATCGGGCCGGCTCGGTGCCGGCGCATCCAAACTCACACTGGGCCGTGTGGCCGACGTCCCAGAGTCGCTCGTGCGAGAAGTCATGCGACTGCTGTCGGAGGGCATGACGCCCGCGCACATGGCACTGCTGCTCGATGCGCGCGCGGATGCGGTTGATGCGCACAACGGAGGCGCGAACCCGATCGAACTGGTCTGGACGGGGCCGGAAACATCGGCCTCGTATAGCCGTGACACCAGCGTGGTTGTGCGCGAGCTGTTCGAATCTGCTCAGAGGACCGTGTTGATCAGCACCTTCGTGGTTCGACAGGAGAAGGCGGTCTTCGCGCCACTCGCTGCGAGGATGGAGATGTTCCCGGACCTGCGCGTCCAGGTGTTTCTGCACATTGGCCGTGACTGGCGCGACACCCGACACGAGTCCGAGATCCTCCGGGAGTTCTCGGTGGGCTTCCGCGAGAACTGGCCGGGTAAGCGATTCCCGGAGGTTTACTACGACCCGCGCGCCTTCGCGCCGGACGGTCCCGACCGTGCCACGTGGCACGCCAAGTGCGTCCTCGTGGACGACGATGTGGCCTTCGTGACGTCGGCAAACTTCACCGAGTGGGCACAGCACCGGAACGTCGAGGCCGGCGTGCTGATTCGCGAGCCCCATTTCACTGCGCAGCTGAAAGCACAGTTCGAGGGGCTGGTGCAAGCGAGGCGGGTGGCCCGGCTCCCGGGATTGTGACTCCCGTCGCACAGGAGAAGTATGAGCGAACGCGTCGAGGCAATGTTCGAACGCCCACGGTCGGCCGAGGAGCTCGTCGGTCTCTACGACCAGCTGAGCGTGCCGCACTTTCAGCGAGGTCTGGTCTGGGACACGCGTTCAATTGCGTTGCTCCTGGAATCGCTCTTCCAGAACACGCCATGTGGTGCCGTGATTCTGTGGGCTGCCCCGGATGCGGATCAGCAAGGGGTGGCGCTTGGTCGGTCGCCTCGCTTCCTCATTGTCGACGGGCAGCAGCGCATCCGTAGCCTCTATGGGGTGCTCAAAGGGGACGAAGGGAGCCGCGACGACCCTTGGTTCGAGGATGAGGCCGAGGCGCAGGATACAGGCGGGGATGGGCCAGCCGGTGGAGCACCGCATGACCGGAGGGTCTGGTGTCTCAACCTTGGTCAGGTCCGTGAGCTCCAGGATCGGTTTCCAGGTGGGCGCCGATATCGCCTCTTCAGGCGTGCCCGCGACCCGCGTCGGGACCGATCGAATGCCGGCCTGCACGGTGCACCACTACGTGACATGGAGGCGCTACTTCCCCTGAACTGGTTCCTGACATGCGACGATGCGCAGATTCTGGAGTTGGTTGGCTTCGATGGGAATCGGGCCCTTGAGAAGGCTGCCCGAGCCGTGCTGGACCATCCTGATGTTAAGAGCCGGCTCAGGCAAATGCTGAAACGTCCAGCATTTCAGGTGTCCGTCATCGGCCCGGAGCGCTCACTGCCTGAGGTAGTGGGAATCTACAATCGAATCAATAGCTCTGGTAAGAGGGTTGAGGCTGAGGAAAGAGCGTTCGCTGGTCTCGTCTCGGCCTATCACGACGCCCCTTCGCACTTGACGGAGTTTTTCGATTCCGTCCACCCGCGGTCCATGGATACAAATCCGGACCCACGGGACCTGAAGAGAGACGGCCTTCTCAGACGGCAGAAAGAGGGTCGCTATGGCTTCAAGCTGTTCATGCGCGCGTTTGCCATTGTCCTGGCCTATCACTCGAGTAGGAGCATAGGGTCGTCGTCTTTCTCATTTGAAGCATTGACGCCCGACCTCCTGGCCAAGGCAGAGAAGCACCTGACGTCAATGCTGGATGAAACCGTTCGCGTGCTCGAGAGAACCGCGGACGTGTTGCGACGAGTGATGCGCTGCGATGACTTCCGAATGCTCCCCGACACGGAGTCCTTGTGGCCGGTGTTCCAGCTGTTCACGAGATTTCCCGGGATTGATGGGAGTCTGGATGGCCGCCTCGGCTCGATTGTCCTTCGACTCGTCCTGGGTCGTATGCAGAAGAAGGATGTTCTTCGGCTCTGTGCCGACATTAGCCGCACGCAAGGCCTCAATGGTTAGAGTCCCAGCTTGTGGTGGAAATTCAGTAGGCGGCCGGCGGTAGACAGGCGAAACGGCCATCGCACATCGTTCCGTGAGTTCTTCGGGCAGAAGAGCACACACGGAGGGTGGATGACAATGG
>JADZCN010000066.1 GCA_020851565.1 Acidobacteriota bacterium
ACCGCTCGTGCGCGCCGGCGTACGCTTCGTCGACGGCGTGCAGGAGAAACCGAAGACCGCTGCTGGAGAGGTGAAGGAGAACGCCGCCTAACTCACGCGGGCGATCCACAACATTTGACAATATCTCTGCTCTCCTACGACGCCTGGGTCACGGATCCGAGAAATGTAACAGTCGGGGGACAACAGAAGTCGACATACAGCTACCGTCTGGATGGTCAGTATTCCATTCAACCACAGACGAGCGGAACGTTTACCTGCTACTCCAGGTTCAGCGTGGACGGAACAACGCTCGGAACCCTTCAGCAATCGATGTTTATCAACACCTGTGGCGACTACCGAGGTGAGCTCATCAAGGAGTATCACGACAGGCAAGTCAACTGGACACCCGAATGCTGGCAGTTCGCGACGATTGGCGGAACCGCTCACTTTTCGTGGTCAGAGCTGAACGGCGGATTCACGGATGGGAACCCCCATTATCCATGGGGATTGGTGCAGAACGGCCTCCTGGATGGGTTAGAAGCAACGCGCAGCAATTACAACCGCGGGGGCATCACGCTGTCGTCTGGATACAGATGCCCCCACGGGAATGCTGCCGTTGGAGGTTAACAACAGTCTGCACATGCAGGGGCGTGCGGCAGACATGTACTCTGCGTCGTACGCTTGGACCGAGGAGGAATTCAACCTGCTGCGTGATGCGGCCATGCTGACAGGGCCTACCGAGTCCTTGTTCTGGCACAGCTACAGCGACCGCCATTACCATGCGGCCTGGTAGCAGGAGGAAACATGACCGCCGTATTCGCGTTTCTGATTGCGCTTTCGACGCTAATTGAATCGCTGCCGGCATGGGTCGGCGGCGATGACACGCTGCGGCAGAATACACAAGCATCGCTCGCCAGTCAGCTGTCCTCCGGTAATGCAGACGAGGTGCGGCGCGCCCTCGAAGCCGTAAGGACGCTCGACCCACAAGAACTCAGCGACGAAGTAAGAGCCGCGATGGCCGACGCCCTTGTGCAGGAGAGCCGGCGAAACAACCGGCGATACTGGCAAGACCGACGCAAAACACCGCCGGAACCCTTGCCGGACCCCGAACTGATTGCAGCCTTGGCAGAGGGCGTGGCTGAGCTGGGTGATCCGAGGACCATACCGGCGTTGGCCGAGGCACTCGGCGTGGGGTTGCCGGTCATTAGAGCTCTAGCGTCGTTTGGCGATGATGCGGCCCCAGCAGTGCTCACGGTCGTTATGTCGCCCGAAAGCACCCACTACGCGGTCAACGATGGGCTCATTGCGCTGAGGTTCATGGTGGAGAGATCAAGAACCTCCTCCTCACGGCTGAGGGCCGCCACCGTGGCGCGCATGAAGGCCGCGGCCGAACGGCACCTCACGGTTCGGCCTCGGTTCATCGGCACGGTCTGGTGGGCAATAGATCTAGCCGTATCCCTGCAAGACGAGCGCCTGAGAGCCGTCGTTGAAGGACTCGCGACAGATCCTAGGCGAGTGACGGATATCGGGGTTTCGGATCCTGACGTGGTGTATCAAACACAGCGGAGAGCCGCCGATCGCCTGGCTGGTGTCCCACCCCTTCCTCGGCCTTGAAGGATGCCGCCATTTTGAACGGCCTTTCCGCTGCGCCGCTGGCTCCCGCGAGGGAAGGTGGTCTCGAGGTTCGACCCACGCAGCCGGAGACCGAATCTGTCTCCGGCTGCATAATCGCCGCTCGTCTGTATGCGGTGGAGGTGGGCGACATCGGCGAATTGCAATGACAGACGCGTCACACCGCTTCCCTAGATTCCCGACGCGGCCTATCGTGCCAGCCAATAGGTGAGCTTCACCGCGAGCGAGCGGTTCCTGACGGTGTACTGCCGCGGCACCGGCAGGTTCGCGTCCCACCCCTGGTTGTAGACGATGTAGAGGTCGCTGCCGGGCTTGTAGATGTACCAGAAGAGGAAGTTGAAGCTGGCCGTGCGGCGGTCGTCGTTGTACTGCGCGAAGCCCTTCAGGAACAGGCTGGGCGAGAACGAGTGGCTGACGCGCACGTTCACCACGTTGCTCGTGTAGACGGGCCGGCCGGGCAGCGCGATGCGGTTGCGCGTGTAGTTCGGCTCGAAGAGCAGGGTGCGCCCGACGATGAAGTTGACGGCGCCGGTGATGCTCTGTCGCTCGCCGTTGTAATAGCCGCCGAGGTTCACCGTGGCCGAACCGTAGACCCGCCGTGCCTGGTTCGACACGTAGTTGAGCGTCGTCGTCGTCCACTGGTATGTGCCGGGCGAGATGGTGGTGCCGGCCGTGGCAAAGGGGACGAGCGGGCTGTCCAGCTCGCGCTCGACCGTGATTCTTGCGCTCGAGGTGTCCTGGCGCTGCATCTGCGCCTCCAGCGACTGCGTGCGGGAGCTGACGCGGCCCTGGTGATCCTCGTAGTAGTCCACCTGCGCCGTGTAGAGCATCTGGCGCACGCCCCGCCACTTCGGCCGCGGCGTCCAGCCGGCCTTCGCCTTCGTGGCGCGGATGTCGATGCGCGGGACGAACCCCATCTCGGCGTTGAAGCGCGAGCCGATGTCCTGGTACTGCGCGCCGTAGGTGAAGCGATCCGTCTTGTAGTTCACGTCCACGATGCCGGCCAGGTCCGATCCGTCGGACGGGGCGTTGGTCAGCGCCTCCTCGGGAGACTGCGTGCGGGCCAGCAAGCCGATGACGGTGAGGTTCTGCCCGAGGAAGAAGCCAGCGTCGAGGCCCGCGGCGCGGTTGTAGTCGGAGACGCCGCCCTGGCTGTTGAGGAACACCGCGCCGAGCGAGGATTTGCTGAGGACGTTGCGCTTGACGCGGAGCACCGTGAAGTTGGCGCCGTCGACCGGCTGCACCGTGCCACCGCGGCGGACGGTCGCGGCCTCGGTGGTCACGTTCATCACGCCCACGGCGTACTGGCCCACGCGGCCCGTCACACGCCCGCCGCCGAGGATGGGTACTTCCTGCCCATCGGCGAGGCCGATGCGGCGACTGTAGAAGAGCGAGAGCAAACCGGGGTCGCCGGTGGCCGCATCGCCCGACAGACCCGACGCGGACTTCCCGTAGTCGAAGATGCCGGCGCCCTCGGTGAAGAACTGCCGGCGCTCCGGGAAGAACAGGCTGAAGCGCGAGAGGTTCACGACCTCCTGGTCTGCTTCCACTTGCGCGAAGTCGGTGTGGTACGTGAGGTCGGCCGTCAAATCGTTGGTGAGCCCGATCTTGAAGTCGCCGCCGAACTTCGCCTGGCGCGTGGCCGTGCCCGTCAGCGCGAAGTCGCGCGAGACGGTAGGCAGGACGTAGGGCACCAGTTCCATGCGCCGGCGTGGGCGGAGGCCGTTCAGGCCGGCCAGGACACCCGCGTTCGACATGCGCGCAAAGCCCGAGGCGCCCCACTCGCGCGGAAAGGGCACCCAGTAGTCCTCCTCGTTCTTGCGGAGGATGATGCGGCACAGGTTCAGTCCCCACAGCGCCTCGCCCATGGTGGTCGGGAAGCGAAGCTGGCTGAGTGGAATGGCGGCTTCGACGTACCAGCCCTTGTCGTCCACCGAGGTCCGGTTATCCCAGACGGCGTTCCAGTCGTAGTTGATGGTGCGGCCGTTCTCGACGGAGTTGGCGTCCTTGTAGGCGCCGAGCGGGTTCGTGCTGAAGTAATAGGCATTCCGGTGATCGTGGAACGTGTCGAAGGTGAGCTTGATCTGGTCGCCCTTCCGGAGGCCGGAGTCGCGCTTCAGCTCGCTGCCGAGGATGCCGGATGGATCGCTGTCCCACGCCCACACGGCGATGTAGATGGTGCGGTCGTCGTAGAGGACGCGGAACTCGGTCTTCTCCGTCGCCGGCGCGCCGAAGCGCGGCTCGCGCTGGACGAAGTTGCCGTTGACCGGGGCCAGCTGCCACACCGCGTCGTCCAGGTGGCCGTCGATCTTCGGCGCCTGGCCGTCGGGCACATGCGCGGCCACGGCGCGATAGGAGTGCGGATCCACGGCCTTGATGTCCAGCACCGACGCTTCGGGCGATGGGGCGTCCGCCGAGGGTTGGGCCGACGCGGATGCCGCGGAGAAGACCGGGCCGCAGATGACGCAGACAGCGCAGGCCCAGAGCTTTACGGGGCCGCAGACGGACGGACGCAGATGGCGCAGATGGCGCAGATGGCGCAGAGAAAACGATACGTTGGGCCAGAAACTTGAACGCACGTTATGTAAGGCGCCAGTCTAGCGGGTCTGCCCCACGGGAGCGCTGTCACAAGTTGTATCGAGCCGGCGCGGCGGCGGCGCGCACCTGTCCGCACCCGCCGGCACCCGCCCGCACCTGTCCGCACCCGCCCGCACCCGCTCGCACCCGATCAGTACTCATTGAAGAACCGCTGAACCTCGCGCGGATCCTTCGTCTTCGTCAGCGCCAGCATCAGCAGGATGCGCGCCTTCTGTGGCAGCAGGTGCTGCACGGCCACGGAGGGCGGCAGGTTCATGCCGGTGCCACCGGGCGGGGGGCCGGCCTGTGGACCCGACTGGGGGCCCCGGGGACCGCCGCCGGGGCCCGGTCCGGGGCCGGTCGCTCCACCCGCCACGTGTTCGCCCGTCGGAAACGCCTGCACCAGGACGATGCCCCGACGGCGAATCTCCGTGAACGCGTCGCGCTCGCCCGGCGCGAAGCCGCTGGTCGTCACCGCGACTACGCCCAGCGTGTTTGGACCGAGCCGCGGGCCTTCCCCACCGGGATACGAGAACACGAGCTCCACCGTCGGCAGCGTGTCGATGGCGGTGATGTCGAACTCCGTGTCCACGCCATGGCGCCGCGCGGGCTTGAAGAAGAACTCGGGGCCGCGGCCCGCCACTACGCCGAGCATGCCCATCTCACCGGTGCTGAACCCGCCGGTGCGGGGATAGAGCTTGCGGTTCTCCCGCGCCGAGAGGATGCGGTCGTCCATCACCACCATCACCCCCATGCCGCGCGCCTTCGGCGACGCCGCCGTGCGCACGGCAGAGAGCAGGTTGATGGGACCGTCCGGGCTGATGCCCGTCGCGGGTCGCTGCGCGCCCACCACGACGACGGGCTTGTCGGACTTGACGGTCAGGTAGAGGAAGAACGCCGTTTCCTCCAGGCGGTCCGTGCCGTGCGTGACGACGATGCCCTCGAGGTCGTCACGCCTTAGCAGCTCGTTGATGCGTTTCGACAGCGCCACCCAGTGCGACGGCAGGATCTCCGGGCTGGCCACGTTCAGGAACTGCTCGGTCTCGATCTGCGCGAAGCGCGTGAGCTCCGGGACGCTCTGGACGATCTCGCCCACGCTGCGGGTGCCGGCCCGGTAGCCGCCGAGCGTCCCCGGTGCGTCCTGCACGCCGGCGATGGTCCCGCCGGTGGCGATGACGCGGACGACGGGTAGCTCGGGCGCCGGAACGGGTTGAGGCTGTGCCGCCGCGGGCGACGCGACGAGGACCAAGGCCAGCACGAACCAGCGGCTCATAGAGCGAAATCGTAGCGTACAGGTGGCAGATTCAGCACCGGGGACTGTCCCCGTAAAATCATTGCATGAGCGACACGCCTCAGACTCCACACGACGTCGTCTATTGGCACCGCGACCTGCCCCCCGTGGACGCCGACATCGTCGACGAGCACGTCGTCGAGGCGACGAGCGGGCGTGTCCAGGGCACGCTCCTCCACCGCGACGAGCTGTGGGATCGCTGCTACGCGGAGCTGATGCAGGCGGCGCGCGACCGCATCGGGCAGGAAGTGGAGCGCCTGGGCGGTCACTACGCGCACGTGCTGGACGAGTCGATCGACAGCAAGCACGACGATGCGAAGGGCGAGGCGTGGCTGCACGGGCGGTTCAGCTACGTGCTGTATCGGCGGGCGTCTGAGAGCACGCAAGGAGGCTAGGTCCCTCGCAGGCTGGCGCGGTGGTCCGCCGAGCGGGAACGCCTGCCGGCTCGTGCCTTGCGACGCCGTGGTGAGAACTTCGGCCCGGCGCTCCGTTCAGGATTCCCCCTTGCCGAACAGCCACTGCAGCATCGGCCCCACCCGCTCCGCCCACGCACTCTCGGTGTGTGCGGCCCCCTCGTACTCCGCGTAGAGCAGGTCCTTCCCCGGCACCCAGCCGGCGCCCACCAGCGCCGCCTTCAGCAGCCGCGCATCGTCCAGGCCGCGGCGCCCCTCGGCCGTACCCATGTCCACCCACAACCGCAGCGGCGGGCGCGGCCGCGCGGCGCGGACCGTCCGGAGAATCACCCCCCGGTCCCACCAGACCGAGGGCGACATCACGGCGAGCTTCCCGAACACGTCGGGGCGCGAGAGCCCCAGGTGCAGCGAGACCAGCCCACCCAGCGAGGAGCCGCCCAGCCCCGTGGAGGGCGCGTCGAGGCGCGTGCGAGACACCGCGTCGATGAACGGCTTCAGCTCCTCGACGATGAATCGCCCGTAGTCGTCGGCCCGGCCGCCGCCCAGCCGGGCGTCGCTCGTCGGCGTGGACTCGTGAATGCGCTGTGGGCCCGTGTTGGCGATGCCCACGACGATGAGCGGCGCCAGCGCGCCCGCCGCGATCAGCGCGTCCGCGGTCTCGCCCACGCGCCAGTGCATGGGGCGAAATCGCAGCGTACGGAGAGCCTGCACAATCAGGTTCCAGCCGCATGCACGACTCCGCCAATGTCGACCAGCGCATATCAGCTACGTGGTGTATCGGCGAACCTCCGAGAGCGCTCGGGCTGGGTCCCGCAGGTGACAGGCGGGTCGTTTGTCGGTCGGATGAGTCGAGAGTCCTCGAGGGATGCCCCGATCGGCCGACCACCGCACCCGGACGCCAGGGACTGTCTGGCCTGGCGACCTCTCGGGCAGCGGCGACGGGCCGGGAACTCGCCGGATCGCGTCACGGAATGACGACGGTCGCCGATGCCGTTGCCGGTCCGGTACCGCAGCTGTTCCTGCCCGCCACGCTCACTGTATAGACGCCCGGCGGGGCCACGCCCGACAGCGCGCGGCTCGTGGTGGTCGTCGTGTCCGTGTGGCTGCCGGCGATCTGCACGACGTAGCTCTCGACGGCGGGGCCATCGGCGGGCGGCGCCCACGCCACGTGGTAGTTCAGGCCGCTCGACACGGCCACGAGTTCCGTGGGCACGTGGGGCGGGCCCTGTGCGGAGTCGACACAAGAGGCCGGCACGTCGAAGGTAATCCCCGACCCCGAACCGAAGCCGCTCTCGCCAACGGCATTCACGGTCCTCACATACACCTCATAGCCGCCGGCGGGTACGCCATCGACGCGGAATGTCTCGAGCACCGGGAGAGGAATGATGGAGCTGCTGCCCGCTCGGACCACCTCGAGCACCACGCCCGTCGGGGCGCCCAGCTCGAACGTGTTCTCCCAGGACAGGGCCACGCTGGTGCCGTCGACGACCCGACGCAGATTGCGCGGGGGCGACGGGCGCAGGGGCACGCCGGCGTAGATCCGGATTTCGTTCGAGGGCGGGCTCCACGCCGCCCCGGCAAGCGCGTGCACGCGGACGTAGTGGGCGCCCGGAGGCGCGTCGAACGTGAGCGTCGGCAACCCGCTCGCCACTGGCAGGCTCGCCTCCACTTCTCCTGTCTCTCCCCCGCCATGCACCACATAGCCGGTGACCGGCACGCCCGCGGCCGGCGGACGCCACTGCAGCGTCACGCGGCTGCCCACCTGCCTCGCGACCATCAGACTCGTGGGCGCTGTCGGCGCGTCGACCGGCCTCCCGACCACGGGCGGCGATGCGGCGCCAGGCCCCGCGATGTTCACGGCGCGCACGCGGACGGCGTACGCGACACCGTTCGCCAGGCCGCCGATGCGGACCGGCGACACCGTGGACGCCGGCATTCGTGTCGTCCAGGTGACGCCATCGTCGGTCGAGTAGTCGTAGTAGACAGGGGCGAAGGCGGGTTCGCGCGTGTGGGGTGGCGCCACGGTCACCGTGAGCGTTCCGCTGCCCGGCCAGACGGCCGCAATGACGGGCGCGGCGGGTGTAGCCTGCCAGGTCAGGACCTCGACCTCCGCGGGTGCGTTGTAGCCGCGCATCCAGGCGGCTGCCGCGTGGCCTCCGGCCCCGACGGCGAGGGCTCCGCCAGAGAGGTCGCCGACGGCCAGGTCGGTCACGGTGGAGTCGCCGCTCGACGTCAGGCGCGCACCCCTGATCGTGTGACTCGGTGGGCTGGCGCCGCCACGCTCGGACCAGATGGCGGTCAGGTTTCCGAGGGCATCGGCGGCGATGGACACGTTGGGGGGAACGGGGCTCAGCGCCGAGAGATCGAGGGCCGGGCCCCACGCACCGGTCCCCGCGTCATAGCGCGCGCCTCGAACGCGCATCGGCACCAACCCGACGACGGGCCTTAGGGCTTCTTCCCAGACCGCCACGGCGTTACCGGCCGGATCAACGGCGACATGTGGGTGCATTACGAATCGTGGGGGTGTGACGCCCCCGAGATCGGCCAGGTGCGACCAGGCACGAGACACCGCGTCGTATCGGGCCGTGCGTATCACACTGAAATCGCGCGTATCCCCCACCTGCCAGGCCGCGATCAGGTGCCCCAGCGCATCGCTCGCAACACGGACTCCACTTAGGGACCCGTCGTACGGATTGGGCAGCACCGTCGTCGGCGCGCTCCAAGTGCCGGTGGTCACGTTGTAGGACGCCGCCTGCACCACGGTGGGAACAGCGCCTGGTTGCGACCATTGCGGCCACATCACAGTGGCGTTGCCCAGCGCATCCACGGCGACATCCGCATCGATCGAGGATCCCGCGCCCTCGTCGGACAGCGTGGCCTCGGCGACGACGCCGGTGACGGGCGCGTATCGCGCCGCGTGCACCGTGTGGGTGTACCTGCCGAACTGGCTGGGATCGCGGCACGGCTGGACCCAGACGACAAACACCCGTCCGACCGGGTCGACCGCCATGCGGATCGTCTCCCACACCCAGCAGTCAGCGGAGGCTGGCGCCGGCGTGATCACGATCGGCGCGCCCCAGCTGCCCGTCTCGGCCGAGTAGCGCGAGGCGAAGATGCCATCCTGCCGCCAGATGACGACGGCGTTGCCGGCGGCGTCCACGGCGGCAATCGGGCTGTCGTTGCCGGATGGCCGAGCCGCGGGAGTGGACAGGTCCGCGGGCACGCTCCATGTGGCGTCCGCCGCCGAGTACCGGCGGACCCGTATCCAGGAGTCCGTGCCGGCCTCGACGCGCCACGCCACGAAGACATTCCCCGCCTGGTCCACGGCGACGGCCGGCGCCCAGCCCGGCAAGCCGGTGCCGAGAGCGACAGGCGCTCCCCAGCCCTGCTGCGCGTGGGCAGGGACCGCCGCCAGCAGGAGTGCGGCTAGTACGACTGGAGCGAAGAGGAGTGAGCCGACACGCCTGAAATCGCACCTGTCCGGAGTGTGCTTCGCCATGACCACCCCTCCTGCGGCCGCTCTCCGGTCCTCGCACGTGTCGTCACCCGACGCGCGCACGGACTCCAGGGCGAGGTGTAGCAAGAGCGGGACCAGTGGTGTGGGCGCGATTTCGTGCGAGACGCCGCTGGCGCGTCCAGGCGCCTGGGCTGCCGAGAGGGAATCCCGCCAGAGTCCCGGCAGCCTCCCCGCGTTCAGCGATCCGGCGAGCCGAACAGCCACTGCAGCATCGGCCCCACCCGCTCCGCCCACGCGCTCTCGGTGTGCGCAGCCCCCTCGTACTCCGCGTAGAGCAGGTCCTTCCCCGGCACCCAGCCGGCGCCCACCAGCGCCGCCTTCAGCAGTCGCGCATCGTCCAGCCCGCGGCGGCCCTCGGCGGTGCCCATGTCCACCCACAGCTTGAGCGGCGGCCGCGGCCGTGCGGCGCGCACCGTTCGCAGGATCACCCGCCGGTCCCACCACACCGACGGCGACATCACGGCCAGCTTCCCGAACACGTCCGGCCGCGAGAGCCCGATGTGCAGCGACACCAGCCCGCCCAGCGACGAGCCGCCCAGGCCGGTGGAGGCGGCGTCCTGGCGCGTGCGGTAGACCGCGTCGATGAACGGCTTCAGCTCCTCGACGATGAAGCGCCCGTAGGCGTCTGCCAGGCCTCCGCCCAGGCGCGCGTCCTCGGTGGGCGTGTATTCGTGGATGCGCCGCGGGCCCGTGTTCGCGATGCCGACGATGACGAGAGGCACGAGGGCGCCTGCTTCGATGAGCGCGTCGGCGGTCTCGCCCACGCGCCAGTGCTGCCCCGGGATGTGCGCGGTGTCCGGGTCGAAGAGGTTCTGGCCGTCGTGCAGGTAGAGCACGGGCAGCGGCTCGTTGCCCTCGTCGTAGCCGGGCGGCAGGTAGACCACGATGTCGCGGTCATCGGGCAGGGCGGACGAGGGGAACTGCGGGTGGTGGACGAGCCTGGGCCGCGGCAGGGCGATGTCGTCGGGCAACGGTGTCCAGTATAGGGGCTTGGGGTTCGGGGGTTCGGGGGTTCGGGGGTTCTCGGGTTCTCGGGTTCTCGGGTTCCCGGGGTGGGATAAGCTTGACGCGGACCGCGCGACGGACCCGGTTCCCGGTTCCCGGCTCCCGGTTCCCGACGAAACCTGTATGCCCAAGATCGGTGTCCTGTTCGGGATGGAGAACACCTTCCCCGGCGCGCTCGTCGAGCGCATCAACGCCATGGGGGTGCCGGGGGTCACGGCGGAATTCGTGCAGACCGGCGCGGCGCGCATGGCCGAGCCCTGCGGCTACGAGGTCGTCGTGGACCGCATCTCGCACGACATTCCCTTCTACCGGACGTGGCTGAAGAATGCCGTGCTGACCGGCACGCACGTCATCAACAACCCGTTCTGGTGGAGCGCGGACGACAAGTTCTTCAACTACGCGCTGGCGTCGAAGCTGGGCGTGGCGGTGCCGCCCACGGTGGCCCTGCCCCACAAGGAGCATCCCGCGGGGACGACGGACCGCTCGATGCGCAACCTGCACTACCCGCTCGACTGGAAGGGCATCTTCGAGTACGTGGGCTTCCCGGCGTTCCTCAAGCCCTTCGACGGCGGCGGCTGGCGCGACGTGCACAAGGTGAACTCGCCCGAGGAGTTCTTCGCGGCCTACGACCAGACGCGGGATCTGTGCATGACGTTGCAGCGCGGCGTGAACTTCAAGGAGTACTTCCGCTGCTACGTCGTCGGGCAGGAGAAGGTGCACATCATGCCCTACGACCCGCGGCAGCCCTTCCACGAGCGGTACCTGAAGAACCCGCCGCCGTACGACGAGGCGCTGCTGGAGCGGGTGGAACGCGACTGCATCACGCTCTGCCGCGCGCTCGGCTACGACCTCAACACCGTGGAGTTCGCGGTGGAGGACGGCGTGCCCTACGCCATCGACTTCATGAACCCCGCGCCCGACGCGGACCTGCACTCGGTGGGTCCCGCGAACTTCGAGTGGATCGTGAACGCCGTGGCCGAGCTGGCCGTGCGGAGGGCGGTGGGGCCTCCGGCGGTGGCGGAGTACCGGTGGGCCTCGATGCTGGAAGGCTCGGCGGGCGGGACGTCCATCGAGTGAATGGTGATTTCATGAAACCTTCCTTCACCATAGGGATCGAGGAGGAGTACCAGACGATAGACCCGGAGACGTTCGACCTCCGCTCGCACATCGCGGCCGAGATCATCGCGAAGGGCAAGCGGCAGATGGACGAGCGGGTCAAGGCCGAGATGCACCAGTCGGTGGTCGAGGTGGGCACCGGTGTCTGCCGCAACATGCGGGAGGCCCGCGCCGACATCGTCAACCTGCGGCGGCAGATGGTGGACCTGGCGCAGTCGAACGGGCTGCTCCTGGTGGCGGGCGCCACCCACCCGTTCGCCGACTGGCGCGTGCAGGACATCTACCCCGACGAGCGCTACCTGCAGGTGGTCGAGGACATGCAGCTGGTGGCACGCTCGAACCTCATCTTCGGGCTGCACGTGCACGTGGGCGTGGAGGATCGCGACACGGCCATCCACCTGATGAACCAGATCCGGTACTTCCTGCCCCACCTGCTGGCGCTTTCCACCAACTCGCCCTTCTGGCTGGGCATGAACACCGGGCTCAAGTCGTACCGCTGCAAGGTGTTCGACAAGTTCCCGCGCACGAACATCCCCGACACCTTCACGAGCTGGGCCGAGTACGAGACCTTCGTCGATCTCCTCGTCAAGACCAACTGCATCGACAACGCGAAGAAGATCTGGTGGGACGTCCGGCCGCACCCGTTCTTCTCCACCATCGAGGTCCGCATCTGCGACATCCCGATGCGGGTGGACGAGTCGCTGGCCATCGCCGCCCTCATCCAGGCCACCGTCGCCAAGCTGTACAAGCTGCACTCGCGCAACCAGGGCTACCGGATGTACAGCCGCTCGCTGATCATGGAGAACAAGTGGCGGGCCTCCCGCTACGGCATCGACGGCGACCTCATCGACTTCGGCATCCAGAAGGAGGTGCCGGAACGGGCCCTCCTCCTCGAATACCTCGATTTCGTGGACGACGTGGTGGATGAGCTGGACTCGCGGGAGGAAGTGGCCTACATCGAGACCATCCTGACCCGCGGCACGGGCGCCGATCGCCAGCTGAAGGTCTACGAGGACACCGGTGACCTCCGGCAGGTCGTAGCATATATGGTGGAAGAGACGAAGGCGGGACTGTAATGACGACGACTTTCGATGCGGAGCTGACGCCGGGGGCGCGCAACGCCGTCCGGGTGTGCCTGGGCGTGCAGCCCTCCGAGCGCGTGACGGTGATTGCGGATCGGGCCTGCGAGGAGATTGCAGCAAGCCTCGTGCACGAGATCGAAGAGGTGGGCGCCCGCCACCGCCTGTTCCTGCTCGAGGACGTCGCCGAGCGGCCCCTCAAGGCGCTCCCGGCCATCGTCGCCGACGACATGGAACGCAGCCACGTGAGCATCTTCGCCGCCCAGGTGCAGAAGAACGAGCTGCACTCGCGGATGCAGATGACCGACATCGTCAACCGGCGGCGCATGCGGCACGCGCACATGGTGAACATCAACCGGCAGATCATGCTCGAGGGCATGCGGGCCGACTTCATGAAGGTGGATCGCCTGAGCGCGAAGGTGATGGGCCTGGTCACGAAGGCCGAGCGCGTGCGCGCCCGATCGGCGGCCGGCACGGACCTCGTGGCGGACCTCAACCCGGACTACCGCTGGCTCAAGACGAGCGGCCTCATCAGCCCCGACAAGTGGGGCAACCTCCCGGGCGGCGAGATCTTCACCTCGCCCGGCAACGTCAATGGCACCTTCGTCATCGACGGCGTCGTGGGCGACTACCTGTGCGACCGCTTCGGCCTGCTGGGCGATGCGCCGCTGACCGCGGTCATCAGGGACAACCGGCTGGTCGAAGCGACGAGCGAGAACAAGGACCTCGAGAACGCCTTCTGGCGCTACACGCACACCGACGAGAACTCCGACCGCGTCGGCGAGTTCGCCATCGGCACCAACATCGAGCTGCGGGACCTCATCGGCCACATCCTGCAGGACGAGAAGTTCCCCGGCATCCACATCGCCTTCGGGGATCCCTACGGCTCCCACACCGGCGCCAACTGGTCCTCGTCCACGCACATCGACGTCGTCGGCACGCGCTTCGACATCTGGGTGGACGACGAGCCGATCATGCGCGAGGGCCGGTTCCTCATCGCCGCCTAGGAGGACAGAGCCCGGGATGATCCCGTCGCGACGCCGCGCGTTCAACGAGGCCTGGACCGATGCCGGCTACCAGCGCCTGCTCGGCCTGCTGGCCGACGCCGCCGGGGCGCCGCCGTCGTTCCCCGTATCGGAGACGCCGTGCTTCTTCTCGCGGGCGTTCCTCCAGGGCCTGTCGGACACGGGCGCCGAGCTCGTCCGGCAGCTCGGCGCCAATCCCGCCGCGATCAAGGCCGCGGATGCCGCCGTCCCGGATCGCTTCACCGGGCCCAACGAGGACCCCGTGCCCCGCTTCGTGCAGGTGGATTTCGGCCTCGTCCGGACGCCGGAGGGGCGCATCGAGCCGCGGCTCGTCGAGCTGCAGGCGTTCCCGTCGCTCTACGGACTGCAGCGCGCGATGGCCGAGGCCTACCGGCAGGCCTATGCGCTGCCCCGGGGCCTGGGCATCTATCTTGGCGACCTCGACGAGGCCGCCTACGACGCCCTGGTCGGCCGCGCGATGGTCGGCGATCACGATCCGGCGGAAGTGGTGCTGATGGAGATCGAGCCACGGCGGCAGAAGACGTGGCCCGACTTCGCGATCACCGAGCGCGTGTGGGGCGTGCGCGCGGTCGATACGGGCGCGATCCACCGGGAGGGCCGGCAGCTCTTCTACGATCGCGACGGCCGTCGCGTGCGCATCCGGCGCATCTACAACCGCGTCATCCCGGACGAGCTCGATCGCAAGGGCATCGAGCTGCCCTTCGACTACCGCGACGACCTGGACGTGGAGTGGGCCGGGCACCCGGCGTGGTACTTCCGGATCAGCAAGTTCTCGATCCCCTGGCTGCGTCACCCCGCGGTCCCGCGGACGCGCTTCCTGCACGAGCTGGATCGGCTGCCCGACGACCGCGAGAACTACGTGCTGAAGCCGCTCTACTCGTTCGCCGGCGGCGGCATCGTGTTCGCCCCGACCGACGAGGACGTCGCGAAGATCCCGACCGACGAGCGCCAGGACTACATCCTCCAGGAGCGCGTGCGCTTCGCGCCGGTCATCGCCACGCCGCACGGGCCCACCCAGGTGGAGATCCGCATCATGTATGTCTGGACGGACGAGCTGCGCCCGGCCATTCCGCTCCTGCGCATGGGGCGGGGCATGATGATGGGCGTCGATCACAACAAGGGCCTGCGGTGGGTCGGGGCCTCCGCGGCGCTCATCGAGGAGCCGGTGTGACCCGCGCCCGGGCCTTCGCCGTCGCGCTCGGCGCGGTGGCGGTGGCCACGGCCATCGGCTTCGGCCTCCAGGCGCTCCCGCCGTCGGCCGCCCTCTGGTTCCTGCTGTTCGTCCCTCCCGTCCTCGTGGCCGCGCTCGTCGGCGGCTTCCTGCCGGCGATGGTGGCCACCGTGCTCGGCGCCCTCTCGGCCGAGTACTTCTTCCGGCGACCGTACTTCACGCTCCGCACGCTCGGCGAGGACACCTACCCCCTCGCGCTCTACCTCGGCATCGGCCTCGGCATCGCCGTGCTGGCCGGCCGCCTGGCGCGCGCGCGCGGCGACGTGCAGCGCCGCCAGCTGGAGTTCGAGACGCTGTTCCGGCTCACGCCGGTGGGCATTGGCGTGGCCACCGACCCGGAGTGCCGGAACATCGCCGTCAACCCGGCCTTCGCGGAGATGCTCCGCATCGACACCCGTGACAACGCGTCGCTCTCGGCACTGGATCCCCGGGACCGCCCGCCCGTCGTGATCAGGAAGGATGGCGTCGAGCTCGCGCCCGAGGACCTGCCGCTGCAGATGGCCGCGCGGCTGGGCACCGAGGTGAAGAACGTGGAGCTGGAGGTGGTGCACCCGGATGGCACGACCATCACGTTGTACGAGTACGCCGCGCCGCTCTTCGACGACGAGGGGCGCGTCCGCGGCGCGGTGGGCGCGTTCCTCGACATCACGGAGCTCAAGCGTGCCGAGGATCGCCTGCGGCGCCTCGCGCAGGAGAACGAACACCTCTACCGCGAGGCGCAGGAGGCGAACCGGCTGAAGGACGAGTTCCTCGCCACGCTCTCACACGAGCTTCGCACGCCGCTCAACGCACTGCTCGGGTGGATCCAGCTGCTCAACTCGGGCCAGCTCTCGCCCGAGAAGCGCGACCGGGCGCTGGCGGCCATCGAGCGCAGCGCGCAGCTCCAGTCCCAGCTCACCTCCGACCTGCTGGACGTGTCCGGCGTCATCACCGGCAAGCTGCGGCTGCACCTCGAACCCACGATGGTGACCGGCATCGTGGACTCCGTGATGGAGGCGCTCCGCCCGGCGGCCGAATCGAAGGGTGTGAACTGCGCGTACAGGGTCGATGCCAGCCGCGCGCTCCTGCTCGATCCGGCACGGATCCAGCAGATCCTGAACAACCTCGTCGCCAACGCCATCAAGTTCACCCCGCGAGGCGGCTCGATCGACGTGGACGTGCGCATCGACGACGAGGACCTGGTGATCCGGGTCAGCGACACGGGCGTAGGCCTCTCGCCCGCCTTCCTCCCGTACGTGTTCGAGCGCTTCCGGCAGGCTGACTCCGGCACGACGCGTGCCTACGGCGGGCTGGGCCTCGGCCTCTCCATCGTCAAGCAACTCGCCGAGCGGCATGGGGGGCACGTGGCCGCCGAGAGCGCCGGCGAGAACCAGGGCGCCACGTTCACCGTCCGCATTCCGGCACGCCCGGCGAGGAGTGCCTCGGAACGGGAGGAGAGGGCGGTGGCAGGGGGGCAGTGAGAGGTGAGAAGCGCTTCTCACTTCTCACTTCTCACTTCCCCAACCCGGCCCGCCTCGAGGACCAGCACGCGGTCCGCGATCGCGTGCATCTCGCGCCAATCGTGGGTGACGTACACCATCGGCACGTGCAGCTCGCGCCGGATCCGCAGCAGATAGGGGAGGATGCGGTCCTTGCGGGACCGATCGACGGCCGTCAGCGGCTCGTCCAGCAGCAGGATACGCGGCGCGGACATCAGCGCCCGCCCGATGGCCACCCGCTGGCGCTCGCCGCCAGAGAGGTCCGCGACGCGGCGATCGACCAGGTGGGCGATCTCGAGCATGGTGCAGATCTGTTCCAGATCGTGTCGGGAGTCGGGAGACGGGAGTCGGGAGTCGTGGAGCGGGATACGGGAGCGGGATGGCGCGCCGTACAGGAGGTTGCCGCGCACGTCGAGGTGCGGGAAGAGCGCGACGTCCTGGGGGACGTATCCCACCTGTCGATGGTGCGGCGGCACGTTCACGCGCTGTTCGGTGGAGAGCAGCAGCCGGTCTGCCACCCGCACGTGACCCGTGTCGGGCGTGCGCAGGCCCGCGATGACTTCGAGGAGCGACGTCTTCCCGCTGCCAGACGGTCCGAAGACCCCCAGCACCTCCACCGAGGCCGCGTCGGCCACCTCCAGCGTGAACACGCCCTGCCGGAGCGTGACGGCGAAGTCCAGCCGGATCATGCGACCGGCTTCCGTCGCTGAATCAGGTTGGCGAGCAGCATCGCACCGAAGGCCAGGGCCATCGACACGAGCAACAGGCGGTTGGCATCGGCCTCGCGCCCGGCCTCCGTCAGGTTGAAGATGGCGACGGCCAGCGTTTGCGTCTGTCCCGGAATGCCGCCGGCGACGACAATCGTCGCGCCGAACTCGCCCAGCGCGCGGGCGAACCCGAGGATGGCGGCCGCGACGATGCTGCGCGCGGCGAGGGGGAGGGTGATGGTGAGGAACACGCGGAAGGGCCCGGCGCCCAGCGTCGCGGCGACGCGCTCGTAGCGCACGTCCACCTGCTCGAATCCCGCTCGGACGGTGAGCACGATGAGCGGGAAGTTCATCACGGCCATCGCGAGCACGACCGCCTTCCACGTGAACACCACCTCGATGCCCGCGGCGTCGAGGGCGCGCCCCACGGCGCTGTCGAGCGCGAGGAGCTGCAGCAGGAGGAACCCGGTGGCGACGGGCGGCAGGACGAGCGGCAGCGCCATCAGCGTCTCCACGACGGGCTTGCCGGCGAACGAGCGGCGCGCCAGCAGGAACGCCGCGCCAATGCCGAGCGGGAGCGCCACGAGCGTGGAGAGCACGCCCATCAGGGCGGTGAAAGCCGCGATGCTCAGGACGCCCTGCTCCATTGCGCTACGGCCCCAGGTGAACGAAGCCCGCCGACTCGAAGACGGACTTCGCCGCGGCGGAGAAGAGGAACTGCACGAACCTGGCCGCGTCGGCCTCGCGCGGGCCGCGCACCACGGCGACGGGATAGCGAATGGCCGGGGCATCCGCGACCGGGACGCTGTACGCCACCATCACGTCCGGCGCCGTGCGCGCATCGGTGGCGAAGACCACGCCGGCGTCCGCGCGACCGGCACGCACGGCGGCCAGCGCAGACCGCACGGTGAGCGTGGGCACGACCTTCGGAGCCACGGCGCTCCAGAGGCCGAGCCGCACGAGCCACTGCCGGGCATAGACGCCGGCAGGCACGCTGTCGGGGTTCCCCAGGGCCACGCGCCTGACACTCGGGCTCGCCAGCTCGTCGGGCGTCACCGCCTTCGCCAGGCTGCGCGGAGGCACGACGACCACCAGCGTGTTGGACAGCAGATCGCGAATGGACGCCTCCACGAGCCGCCCGGATGCCCGGGCCACGTCCATCTGCGCGTGGTCGGCGCTGATGAAGACATCCACGCGCGCGCCCGCCGCCACCTGCCTGGCGAGCACGTTCGAGCCGCTGGCGTTGACCGTCACGCCGGCACCGCCGACCGTCACCCACGCACGCCCCGCCTCGGCCATCACGTCGGCCAGGCTGGATGCGGCACTCACGGTGAGCGGCTGCGCGGCCGCGGCCACGGGAGCCAGCGCGGCCAGCAAGCCCCAGGCGATCCGGGCCAGAACCCGGCCATGGGTCGGTCTCATCTGCAAGTCAGGTCGATTCTAGCCAATTTCGTATACGATATGGTCCAAATCATGCCCCCTGGCCTCTTGACCGTCCGAGCGGCAGCCGAACGCCTCGGCGTGGGTTACTCCACCCTGAAGCAGTGGATCTATGACGGCTCGGTACGCACCGTTCGCACGCGCGGCGGTCACCATCGCCTCACCGAACTCGAGGTGCAACGCCTGCTGCTGTCGGGGACGGGCCCCGCCGGCTCATCTGCGCCCTCGAGGCCTCGGCGTTCATCTGCGCCATCTGCGGCCCGTCCATCTGCGCCATCTGCGTCATCTGCGGCCCGTTCATCTGCGTCCCGCCCATCCGCGTCATCGGCGTCCGCGCCATCTGGGTTCATCGGCGTCAGCGGGCGCAACCAGCTTCGCGGCATCGTCGAGGAGGTCCGCGGCGACGGCCTGCTCGTGCAGGTGCGCCTGCGCATCGGCGATCAGCGCCTGACCGCGATCATCACGCAGGACGCGGTGGCCGAGCTGAAGCTGAAGCGGGGCGACGAGGCGGTGGCGGTCATCAAGTCCACCGAGGTGATGATCGGCCGCGAGGCGGCCACACTCGCCGCGCCGCGGCCCCGGCGCCCGCGGAAGCGGTAGGATCGGGGTTCTCGGGTTCTCAGGTTCTCGGGTTCTCGGGTTCTCGGGTTCGAGTGTCCTTCGTGTGGCTTCGTGGTTTCCTTTTGATCTGAGAGGCAGATGCACATGGCGCGGTCGGTGGTTTCCCTGGTGTCCCTACTTTTCGTCGCCACCGCGCTCTCCGCGCAGGCGCCGCCGCAGGGGCTGGACCTCGCCACCATCGGGCGCATCCGGACCGAGGCCATCCAGGGGTCGCAAGTGATGGATCACGCGTGGTGGCTCTCCGAGGTGCACACACCGCGCGCCACGGGCACACCCGCGTTCCGGCAGGCGTCCGAGTGGGCAATGAAGCGCCTCACCGAGTGGGGCCTGCAGAACGTCCACCAGGAGCGGTTCCCCTTCGGCCAGGGCTGGACCATCGAGCGCTTCTCGGCGCACATCGTCACGCCGCACGCGCAGGTGCTCATCGGCCAGCCGCGCTGGAACTCGCCGTCGACCAGCGGCACCGTGCTCGCAGAGGTCGTCCACCTGAAAGCCACGAGCGACAGCGAGTTGGCGAGGTACAAGGGGCAGCTCAGAGGGAAGATTGTCGTGATGCAGCCGGTCCGCGCCGTGCGGATGCTGGACGGCCGCATCATCCTCCGGATGGGCGAGAAGGAGTGGCAGGAGGCCATGCACACGCCGCTGTCGCCCGCGGCGCCTGGCGGCGGGCCCAGCGCGGCTCAGCGTGCGGCGCAGGCGTTCCAGCAGTCGCTCCAGCAGTTCCTGGTCACCGAAGGCGCCGCGGCGCTGCTCGAGCGCGGCAGCAACAGCGACGAGACGTTCGGCGGCAGCGATCTCTCGTGGATGCAGCAGCGCGTGGACGGGGGCACCATCTTCCCCACCAGCGGCGGCAGCCGTGATCCGAAGGTCCAGCAGCAGGTGCCCTCCGCAACCCTCGCCGTCGAGCACTACAACCGCATCGTTCGGCTCGTCGAACGCGGGCAGCCGGTCCGCGTCGAATTGAACATCCAGACGACATTCCATCCGGAGACCCATCCGGAGGGCAACGCCATCAACACCATCGCGGAGATTCCCGGGACCGACCTGGCCAACGAAGTGGTGCTGCTTGGCGCGCACCTGGACAGCTATCCCTATGCAGGCGGTGCCACCGACAACGCCACGGGCTCGTCGGCCATGATGGAAGCCGTGCGGGTGATCCAGGCGCTGGGGCTGAAGCCGCGCCGCACCATCCGCATCGCGCTCTGGGCCGCCGAGGAGCAGGGCCTGCTCGGCTCACGCGCCTACGTGCAGCGGCACTACTACGACGCCGCTACGGGCACGGCCAAGCCGGACCACCAGGACCTCGCGGCCTACTTCAACCTGGACAACGGGACGGGCCGCATCCTCGGCGTGTGGGGCCAGGGGAACCTCGGCGCCGTCAAGCTGTTCGAGCAGTGGGGCGAGGCCGTGAAGGACCTCGGCTTCAGGGCCGTGAGCCCGCGGAGCGTTGGTGCGACCGATCACGTGCCGTTCGATCAGGCCGGGCTGCCCGGCTTCCAGTTCATCCAGGAGCGGCTGGAATACCAGTCACGCACGCACCACTCGAACATGGACACGTTCGATCACGTCCAGCGCGAGGACCTCGTGCAGCAGGGCGCCGTCGCCGCGGTCTTCGCGTGGTACGCCGCGAACTGGCCGGAGAAGCTGCCGCGAAAGGCTCACGACAGGTTCTGAGGTTCCCGGCCCAAGACCCCAAGACCTCAAGACCCCAAGACCTCAAGACCCGCCGCTATCTCCGCCTCAGCCGTCGCTCGATGTACAGCTGAGCCGCCGCCGTCAGGGCGAGTGACACCACGAACGCCTGCTCGAGAGGGCTCAAGGTGATGGGCATGCGGGTTAGTGACGCAGGGCCTCGCGCCGTTTCACCCGGAGCCCGGATGGAGCGCCGGGGCGGCCGATGGAGCGCCGGGGCTTCAGCCCCGGCGACCACCCGTCCCGGTTCGCGTAGAATCTCATCCCTCGGCCGGTCCCTTTCGTCACCAGGAGGATGGCAATGCGACGAGTCGTGCTCTTCGCGGCGATGGCGGTTGCGATTGCAGGCGCCGGCGGAACGTCGGCGCTGAACGCGGGACAGCAGGCGACGCCCGCCGACCGCCTGGACCTCGACCTCTACTGGGAATACGAGACCGTCTCGGATCCCCAGCTCTCACCGGACGGCAGCCAGGTCATCTACACCCGGCAGTGGATCGACAAGGTGAACGACAAGCGCGAGTCGTCCCTGTGGGTGATGAACGCCGACGGATCGAGGAACCGCTTCCTCGTCCGCGGCAGCAATGCCCGCTGGTCCCCCACCGGGGATCGCATCGTCTACACGGCGCAGGGCGAGCCCAAGGGCACGCAGATCTTCGTGCGCTACATGGACGCCGAAGGCGCAGTGACGCAGATCACGCGCGTGGAGAAGGCGCCCACCAACGTGTCGTGGTCACCGGACGGTGCATCCGTGGCGTTCACCATGAAGGTCGAGGAGAAGAACACCTGGCCCATCAAGATGCCGAAGGCGCCCGAGGGCGCCAGGTGGACCGAGGCGCCTCGCGTCGTCGAGCGGCTCGATTACCGGCAGGACCGCGAGGGCTTCACCGACGACGGCTATCGGCACCTGTTCGTGGTTCCCGCCACCGGTGGCACGGCCCGGCAGCTCACCGATGGGGACTGGGATCACAACGGCGTGGAGTGGACTCCCGACGGATCGAAGATCCTCTTCACCTCGCTGCGGATGCCCGATGCCGACTACCAGTGGCGCGAGAGCGAGATCTACGCTGTCACCGTGGCCACGGGCGCCATCTCGCAGCTCACGCGGCGCAAGGGGCCTGACAACAGCCCCAAGGTCTCGCCCGACGGCAAGCGCGTGGCCTACACCGGCTACGACTGGACGAAGAACACGTGGCAGGACAGCAAGCTCTACGTGATGGACATCGACGGCGGCAACCCGCGCCTGGTGTCGGGCACGTGGGATCGCTCGCCGCAGAACCTGCAGTGGAGGGAGGACGGCACCGGCGTCTACTTCACGGCACAGGATCAGGGGACGCAGAACCTCTTCTTCCTGCCGCTGGCCGGCACGCGCGCGGATGAGGTGCAGCCGGTCACGCGCGGCACGCACATGCTCGCGGCCTCGAGCATGGCAAAGGGCAAGGCGGTCGGTGTCCTCAGTTCATACAGCAAGCCGCCCGATATCGTGACCTGGGATCTGGCGGCACCGCAGCAGATCAGGCAGCTCACGGCGGTGAACGACGACATCCTCGCGGGACGCAAGCTCGGCGAGGTGACCGAGATGTGGTACACGTCCGTGGACGGCCTGAAGATCCAGGGCTGGTACATCACGCCGCCCGATTTCGATCCCGCGAAGAAGTACCCGATGCAGCTGCACATCCACGGCGGCCCGCACGGGATGTACAACGTCGGCTTCAACTACGGCTGGCAGGAGATGGCGGCCAACGGCTACGTCATCCTCTACACCAACCCGCGCGGCAGCACGGGCTACGGAAGCGCGTTCGGCAACCAGATCATGCGCGCGTACCCGAGCAAGGACTACGACGACCTGATGGCCGGCGTGGACGAGCTGCTGAAGAAGGGCTTCGTCGACCAGCAGAACATGTTCGTCACCGGGTGCAGCGGCGGCGGCGTGCTCACCGCGTGGACGGTGGGCAAGACGGACCGCTTCGCCGCGGCGTCGGCCAACTGCCCCGTCATCGACTGGCTCAGCTTCGTCGGGACCACCGACGGCGCCACCTGGTACTACAACTTCGAGAAGCTCCCCTGGGAGGACCCGTCCGAGCACCTGCGCCGCTCACCGCTCACCTACGTGGGCCACGTCAAGACGCCGACGATGTTGATGACGGGCGTGCAGGACCTGCGGACGCCCATCCCGCAGACCGAGCAGTTCTACAGCGCGCTGAAGCTGCTGAAGGTGCCGACAGCCATGGTGCGATTCAACAACGAGTGGCACGGCACGTCGTCCACGCCGTCGAACTTCGTCCGGACGCAGCTCTATCTGCGCTACTGGTTCGACAGGCACAGGCGGGGGCCGGCGGCCACGACGACGTCGCAGCCGCAATAACGCGGGGCGCGAGACCGGCCGCGGCGCGTGCGCGGACGACAACGGTTCGCGGGCAGGCGCCGAGCCTGCCCGCGCGTCCGCTTCCACGCACGCCGCCTCCTCGATCGTCAGCCGCGCGGTACCTTGGCGCCGAGCACGTCGATGGGCTCGATGCCCGGCGGCGCCGCGAAGAGCTCGGGCGCCTGGGCCATCAGGGCCTGCGCGATGGGGCCGTTCAGGTGCGCCTGCCGGCCGGTCTCGTCGGCAAACGCATCGAACACGCCGAAGGTGGATGGCCCGAGTCGCAAGGCAAACCAGACAGGCGTCGTGCTTTCCTGGTTGGCGAGCTGCAGGCCGGTCTCCAGGAACTTCGCGACGGCCTCCTCCTTGCCGGGCTTCGCTTCGAGTCGGGCGAACAGGGCACGTGTATACATGGCAATCTCCCTCGAAAGGTTGTGAGATCGCAACGGTAACGCCTGGGCTCGCTGCGGCCAACTGGCAAGATTGTCAATTTTGACATTGTTCTTGCCAGCTCCGAGTGGGAGCGCTGAATCGCGCGGTGCCCCCGCCGCCCTCAGGGCACGATCACCACGACCTCGTTCGAAGCCACGCCAGCCCCCAGGCTGTTCACCGCCCGGACGCGGACGTAGTACCGGCCCGGCGGGACGCCCGCGTACGCGAGGCTGGTGGCTGCACTGCCGGTGTCCTGCCGCAACAGGTCGGCCAGACCCGGGCCGGATCCGGCCTCCAAGGTGTAGCTCGTCGGGGCTCCCTCCGTTGGCGCCGTCCACGTCAGGTTCACCGTCGATCCGCTGAGGGAGTACGCCAGCGCGGTGGGCGCGCCTGGCGGCGCTGGAACATTCCCGACGTTGAGCATGATCTCAAGCGACGGCTCGCTTCGATCGCTGCCCCTCACCGCGCGCACGCGGAGGAAGTAGAAGCCGTCCGGCACCGGATCGAAGGTCAGGAACTGCCCGGCAACGAGGGCCGAGCCGATGTTGGCCAATCCGGCGGCAGTGCCGGCCTCGACGAGATAGCCGGTGGGCTCGGCGCCGGCGGTTGGTGCAGCCCAGGTCAACGTCAGGCGTCGGCCACTCATCCACACAAAGGGGCGAGTAGTGGGTGGGGCGAGAGGCGCGGTGGGCCCGTAGGGCGGGACGTTGACTTCGAGGTCGTCGGTCGGGGGACCGATGCCGAAGCTGTTACGGGCCCGAACGCGGACGTAGTAGCGGCCAGGCACCACGCCCGGGACATCGTAAGGCGAGGAATTCGTCGAGGCCGTGAACGCCGTGCTCCCGGGGGACAGGCCGGCTTCAAGGACGTAGTCGGTGAACGTCGGACCGGAGAGCGGCGGCTCCCACGCAAGGCCCACCAGGCCATCATTGACGAAGGCGCGCAGGCCGGATGGCGCGGCCGGCGGACCGGTCAGCACGGAGAGGTCGAAGTCGATGCCCGATGTCACCGCGCCGCCGCCGTTCACCGTGATCGGCGTGCCGGTGGTCAGGAGCAGCGGCTCGCACCCCGTGTCGTTCGGACAGGGAATATTGTCGAAGATCTCGTCGACGTGGCCGACCCGCATCTGGGTGTACGCGTAGTAGGTGCCAGGCGGGAGCATTCGAATCTCGTACTCGCCCGGCGCCGGCCAGATGATGCTCGACGCCCCCTCGATTCGCCCACCCGCCAGGCGGCGAAACACGCGCACAAAGGGGTAGCTCAGGGGCGCGGATGTGGCGGCGTCCCGCACGACACCCCGAATTACGCCGCCGGTGACGAGATCGAAGTCCACGCCCGACGTCGTGTCGCCGAACGTGACCGGAATGGCCGTCCCGTCCGTGAGGTCACATGTGTGGCTCACGCACGAGAGGCCGTCGTACAACGCTGTCACGTAGCCCGAAGAGTCTAAGTTCTTCACGACGGCATAGTGGTTGCCGCTCACGAGGCCTTCGACCGCGTAGGCCCCGGACGAGTCTGCGCAGTCCCATCCCGCGAAATCGAACACCGCGCTGACGGGGTTGTAGCGGTACGCATCCACGCAGGCGCCCGGCACGGGCGCAAGGGTCACGGCGTCCCTGACGACGCCGGTGATGCGGCCGCCGCGCTCCAGCTCGAAGTTCGTTCCGCCACTGGTCACGCCGAGCGCCACCTCGATCGGCGTCCCGCCTTCGGTATTGGAGCAGCCCCAGGCGTGACCGCAGTGCACGTTGTCGAAGATCTCGTTGACGTATCCAGTCGGCGCGCCGAGCGTGCTGGCGTAGTACTGCCCAGCCGGCAGCCCGCGAATCAGGTACTCCCCATTCGCGTCGGTCGTCGAGCCGGAGACAGGCCAGCTCCCCCCGGTCGGGTTGACCAGGTTCGCGGTGACCGTCACGCCCGCCAGCGGGTTCCCCGTGTCCGCCGCCGTCACGCGTCCGGCAATGCCGCCGCCGAGATCCAGGCCGAAGTCCTTGCCGCTCGCCGTCGCACCGGCCGTGACGATGATGGGCGTGCCGAGCAGGCACCCGAAGCACATGGGCGAGGCCGGCGCGTCGACGAGGCCCGCCCCTGCAGGGGCGCAACCTCCGCGGCAGAGCAGGTCGTCGTAGATTTCGTTGGTCAGGCCGAGCTGGTTGGTCGTGAATGCGTAGTAGCGTCCAGCGGGCACGTTCAGGATCTGGTACCGGCCGGCGTCATTGCTGGTCCCGGTGTCCCCGGTGATGTAGCCCTCCGCATCCACCAACGTCACGGTGACGCCGGGCACCGGGGTTCCCGAAGGCGCGTGCCTCACGCTGCCGGTGACGGCGCCGGTCTGCGCCCAGGCGATGGATGAGAACAAGGTAACCGTCAACGCCGCGGGCAGGACGATGCGGCACGACATGGCGAACTCCTTCAGGCATCGTCCAGCCCAACCATCGAGCCGGACAGGGCATGAGAGAGCAAGAACCCGGCCAGCGCGCAGCGCGCGGAATGCCCCGCAATCGGGTGCTGGCAGGGACCGTGCGCCGAGTCTCCGGCGAGCGTCGGAGTGAGGCGGCGGATGACGTGCCGGGCTCGCCTACTGTATCTGCAGCAGCTGGACGTCGAAGACGAGCATCCCGAACGGCGGCTGCTGTCCCTGGTACGCCAGGTCCTCGGGAATCCAGAACCGGCGCGTCTCGCCGACGACCATGAGCTGGACGCCTTCCGTCCAGCCGCGAATCACCTTGTTCAGGGAAAACGTGACCGGCTCGCCGCGCGTGACCGAGCTGTCGAACATCCGCCCGTCAGTGGTCCACCCCGAGTAGTGCACCGTCACGCGGGACGTGGATGTCGGGTGCACCGTGCCACTGCCCGGGGCGATGACCTTCGATGCCAGGCCCGACCGGGTCGAGACGGCATCGGCGGGTGGCGCGGCGACGTCGGGGGGCGGATCGGTGCGCACCGTCACGGTCGAGCGGTTGTCGCGCGGCCCGCATGCCAGCAGGCACAGGCAGGCGGCAACCGCGATGGCCAAAGCAGGAACGCGCATGACCGGCCGCTCCCTCACCGCGCGGGCGCGCCCGCGTCGCGGATCACGTGTGCCAGCGCAGCCACACCGGCGTCGATCTTCTCCGGCGACACCGTGACGAACGACAGGCGCAGCGTGTCGGCACGAGGGCCCTCGGCGTAGAAGGGCGCGCCTGGCACGTAGGCGACGCCGGCCTCCACGGCCTTCGGGAGCAGCGCGGTGGCGTCCACTCCGCCTGCCAGCTCCAGCCAGAAGAACATGCCGCCGACGGGCCGCTGCCAGGTGGCGAGCCCGGTCATGTGGCGATCCAGCGCGTCGGCCATCGCGTCGCGATGCGCGCGGTAGCGCGCGCGAATCGCCTCGATGTGGTCGTCCAGCATGCCGCTCTTCAGCACCTCGTGCACGATGCGCTGGTTGAAGATGGCGGTGTGCAGGTCGGCCGCCTGCTTCGCCTGCAGGAGCTTCGGGTAGAGCGCAGGCGGGGCCACCACGTAGCCGAGGCGCAGGCCCGGCGCCAGTACCTTGGAGAACGAGCCGAGGTAGAGCACGCCCTCCGGCCAGCGGGACGCCAGGCCTCGCGGCGGCGCTGTGTCGTACCAGAGATCCCCGTACGGGTTGTCCTCCACGAGCGGCAGGCCTTCGCGTCGTGCGGCATCCACGAGTGCCGCGCGCCGTACCTCGCTGTACACGTGGCCCCTCGGGTTCTGGAAATTCGGGAGCACGTACGCGAACCGGGCACCGCGCGCCGCAGTGGCGAGCGCATCGGGCAGCGGGCCTTCCTCGTCCGACGCCAGGCCTTCGAGCGCGCCCTCGTACGGCGTGAACGCCTGCACCGCGCCAAGGTAGGTGGGCGTCTCGACGAGCACGCGCGAGCCGGCGTCGATGAGGACCTTCCCGACCAGATCCAGGCCCTGCTGCGAGCCGTTGGTGACGAGCACCTGCGAGGGCGAGACGGACATGCCCTGGTGCGCGGCCAGGTAGTGCACCACCCACTCGCGCAGCGGCCCGTAGCCTTCGCTCGCCGCGTACTGCAGGGCCTCGCGAGGCGCGTCCCGCAATACCCGCGCGGTGGCCTCGCGCATCGCCTCCACCGGGAACGTGTCGGCCGAGGGCAGGCCACCGGCCAGCGAGATGATACCGGGGCGCTCGGTGACCTTGAGCAGCTCGCGGATGACGGACGGGTTCATACGCGCGGTGCGGCGCGCCAGCGTGAAGGGCGAGGTGGCGATCTCAGTGGGCATCGGTGGCTCGCAACGATCATATCCCCCTTCGCTCGTCCGCATGGCCACGCGAGCTCTGGCGAGGCAGGCCCCGTCCGCACCCGTTCGCACCCGCCCGCACCTGCCAGCAACCGCTCGCACCCATCCGCACCCGTTCGCACCCGTCCCTCGTGATATACCTCCCGTCGAGAACGACATGCGTGTCCAGCCTTGTGTTCCGCGGCGGATTGCGGCCCTGCTGACCATCGCGGCCCTGTCTGCGACCACTCTGCACGGACAGTCCGGCGCGAAGAACGGGGAGTGGCCCACCTACGGGGGCGACCTCGGCCACACGCGCTACGCCCCCCTCGACCAGATCGACGCCTCGAACTTCGGCAGGCTCGAGCTGGCGTGGCGGCTCAAGACCGACAGCCTCGGCCCCAGGCCGGAGTTCAACCTGCAGTCCACGCCGCTCATGGTGAAGGGGCGGCTCTACTCCACCGCCGGCACGCGTCGGGCCGTCGTCGCGCTCGATGCCGCAACCGGCGAGCTGAAGTGGGTGTTCTCCCTGGACGAGGGCGCGAGGGGCGCCGCGGCACCGCGGCAGCTCTCGGGGCGCGGCCTGTCGTACTGGTCCGACGGCAGGGACGAACGCATCCTCTACGTCACGCCCGGCTATCAGCTGGTCGCGCTCGACGCGGCCAGCGGACGACCCGTCCCGGGCTTCGGCCGGGACGGCATTGTCGATCTGAAGCAGAACTTCGACCAGGACCTCGACCTGGTGAACGCAGCCGTGGGCCTGCACGCGACGCCGATGATTGCGGGCGACGTCGTGATCGTCGGCGCGGCGTTCGAAACCGGCGCCAATCCGAAGAGCCGCATGAACGTGAAGGGCTACGTGCGCGGGTTCGACGTGCGCACGGGCAAGCGCCTCTGGATCTTCCGCACCATCCCCGCCCCGGGCGAAGTGGGCCACGAGACATGGCTGAAGGACTCGTGGGCCTACACGGGCAATACCGGCGTGTGGGCACAGATCTCGGTCGACCCGGAGCTGGGTCTCGCCTATCTTCCCGTGGAGCTGCCCACGCACGACTACTACGGCGGCTACCGCCCGGGCGACAACCTGTTCAGCGAGAGCCTCGTCGCCGTGGACCTGAAGACGGGCGCACGCCGGTGGCACTTCCAGCTCGTGCACCACGGCGTGTGGGACATGGACATCCCGTGCGCACCGATTCTCGCGGACGTGATGATCGACGGCCGGCTCCGGAAGATCGTCGCGCAGCCCACCAAGCAGGCGTTCCTCTACGTGTTCGATCGCGTCACGGGAGAGCCCATCTGGCCCATCGAGGAGCGGCCCGTGCCGAAGGGGGACGTGCCGGGCGAGTGGTATTCCCCGACGCAGCCGATTCCATCGAAGCCGCCGGCCTACGATCGCCAGGGCTTCTCGGTGGACGACCTGATCGACTTCACGCCGGCACTCAGGGCGGAAGGGTTGAAGGTCATCGAGCGGTACCGCATCGGCCCGGTCTTCACTCCGCCCTCGCTCAGCAGGGCCGAAGGGCCCATCGCGACGTTGACCATGGCCGCTCAGGGCGCCGCGACGAACTGGCCGGGAGGCTCGTTCGATCCGGAGACGGGCATCCTCTACGTCGCCTCGCAGAGCCAGCCGCGGCCGATGGGCCTCGTGCCGGCTCCCCCGGGCACGTCCGACCTGCCCTATTTCCAGGGCACGGTGCTCTCCGGCGCCCGCCGCTCGGGCGGCTCGGGCTCGGCCACCGCGGAAACGCCCGCGGAGGCCGCGGCGGCACGCGGTGCGCTCACCGTGCAGGGGCTGCCACTGGTGAAGCCTCCGTACAGCCGCATCAGCGCCATCGACCTGACGAAGGGTGAGATCCGATGGCAGGTGCCGCACGGCGCCACGCCGGACGCCATCCGCAATCACCCGGCATTGAAGGGACTGGACCTTCCGCCCACGGGACGCGTGGAGAACAACGTCGGCACGCTGGTGACGAAGACGCTCCTCATCGCGGGCGAGGGCAATGCCGGACCGACGCCGTCCGGCGCACGAGGCGCGATGCTCCGCGCCTACGACAAGGCCACGGGGAAGGAAGTGGGCGCGGTGGAGATGCCGGCGCCGCAGACCGGCTCGCCGATGACCTCCATGCGGGACGGCCGGCAGTACCTCGTCGTGGCCGTCAGCGGCCCCGGGTACTCAGGCGAGCTGCGCGCATATCGCCTGCCCTGATCGCACCAGCCCGCACCCGCCCGCACCCGCCCGCACCTGCCCGCACCCGCCCGCACCCGCCCGCACCTGCCCGCACCTGTTCGCACCCGCCCGCACCCTACTGAGCCTGCGGCTTCAGCACGCCCAGCAGATCGATGGGCAGCGGGAACACGATGGTGGAGTTCTGCTCGGCGGCGATCTCGTTGAGCGTCTGCAGGTAGCGCAGCGTCATCGCGCCCGGCTCCGTGCTGATGACGGCCGCGGCTTGTGAGAGCTTCTCCGAGGCGATCAGCTCGCCTTCCGCGTGGATGATCTTCGCGCGCTTCTCGCGCTCCGCCTCGGCCTGCCGGGCCATGGCCCGGCGCATGTCCTCGGGCAGGTCCACGTGCTTCATCTCCACGGCCGAGACCTTGATCCCCCAGGGATCCGTCTGGCTGTCCAGGATGTGCTGAAGCTGCTGGTTGAGCCGCTCGCGGGAGGCCAGCAGGTCGTCCAGCTCGGCCTGGCCCAGGACGCTCCTGAGCGTCGTCTGCGCAAGCTGGGACGTCGCGTACGTGTAGTCCTCCACCTCCACGATGGCGCGCCTCGGGTCGATGACACGGTAGTACACCACCGCATTCACCTTCACCGACACGTTGTCGCGCGTGATGATGTCCTGCGGAGGCACGTCGTGCACGGCCGTGCGCATGCTCACGCGGACAATGCTGTCGATGGGCCGGAAGACGAAGATCAGGCCCGGTCCCTTCGGCTGCGGCAGGAGCTTCCCGAGCCGGAAGATGACGCCTCGCTCGTACTCCTTGAGGATGTAGACCGACGACAAGAGGTAGAGCAGGACGATGAGGGCGGCGATGAGGATCGGCGAGACGATCATGGGGCGCCTCCTGGTGGCTCGGTCGGTTCCAACGCTTCGACGTGCAGGGTAAGCCCCTCCACGCGCGCAACGCGCAGCCAGGCTCCGGCCGGCATCTGCGCGGAACTCACGGCACGCCAGATTTCGCCGTGAACCCTCACCTGCCCGGGCTCGGCCGGGCCAAGCGTCGACAGGGCCTGTCCCCGCTCCCCGATGAGGCCCTCGGCACCCGTCGTCGTCGGCACGCGTTGAGCCCGGAGCGCCAGGCGTCCAAGGCCGAGCACGATGGCGGCCACGGCCAGGACCACGGGGACGATGACTTCGTAGCCGACGCGCACGCCCGGGACCTCGCGGGTGATCATCAGCGATCCGGCGAGCAGCGCCACGATCCCGCCGATGCCGAGCACGCCAAAGCTCGGTGCCATCAGCTCGGCGCCGAGAAGCGCGATGCCGAAGACGAGGAGCAGCAACCCGGTCAGGTTCACGGGCAGCACCTGGAAGGCGAAGAAGGCCAGCAGCAGGCACAGGCCGCCCAGGACGCCCGGCACCAGCGCCCCCGGATTCCAGAACTCCACCATGAGGCCGAGCATGCCCAGCGTCAGGAGCAGGTAGGCCACCTGGGGATGCGCGATGGCGCCCAGCACCGTCTGCCGCCAGGTGGTCTCCACGCGTTCGACGACCGCGCCCTCGGTGCGGAGCGTCACCCTCCGCCCGTCGAAGCGGCGGATCTCGCGGCCGTCCAGTTGCCGGAGGAGATCGTCCACGTCGTTGGCGACCAGATCGATGAGCGGCGGTTGTGCGCTGAGCGCCTCGCGCTCGGTGAAGGCGGCGCTCTCGGTCACGGCTTTCGCCGCGAGGTCCGTGTTCCGCCCTCGCGCCTCGGCAAGCGTGCGCGCATAGGCCGCCGCGTCGGCGGTGGCCTTCTGGGACATCACTTCGCTCGTCGGCGTCTGTTCACCGGCGGCGACCGGGTGCGCGGCGCCGATGTGCGTCCCCGGAGACATGGCGGCCACGTCCGCCGCGAGCGTGATCAGGAAGCCCGCCGAGGCTGCCCTGGCGCCCGACGGCGACACGAACACGACCACCGGCGTGCGCGCGGCGATCATCCGGGACACCATCGTCCGCGTGGACTCGAGCAGCCCGCCGGGCGTGCGCAGGACGATCACGGACGCAACGGCGCCCGACGCGTCGGCCCGTGCGATCACATCGTCGAAGAATTCCGCCGCGATGGGGTGGATGATGCCGTCGTATTCGGCGACGATGACGCGGGGAGCCTCGCTGCCCTGCTGGACGAGCCCGGTGGCCACGGCCGCGCCGGATGCGAGCCAGAGCCCCAGTGCGACCGCCCCGCCGCAGGCAGCGGGGTGCCATCGGCCGATTGTGAGCTGCCACGTCCGAGGTGCGTGTCTCACCGCTCCTCTCGCGGCGTAGTGTAACGCCGCCGATCCTTATTTCGGTTCAGGCAACAGCACGACCTTCACGTAGTTGGCCGGATCCAGGTACAGCTCGGCGGCGCGCTGGATGGCACCGCCGTCGAGGGCCGCGATCGCCGAGAGTGGGGTGGTGCCAGCCGCGTCGGCCTCGCCATCCTCGTACCGGCGCACCAGCTGGTTCAGGAGGTACCCGTTCTCCTCGCTGTCCTTCTCGAACTCGCGCACGAGAATCTCGCGCAGGCGCGCCATCTGGTCCTCGGTCAGCAACGTCGCCTGCACTCTACCCATCTCCTCGAACACCCGCTGGACGAGGCTCTCCACGCGTGCGGGGTCGCACGCCCAGTTGATGCGCACGCGGAACTCGGCGCGAGGGTACTTCACCGCCAGGCTGTCGGCGGTGATGCTGTAGGTGGCCCCGAGGTCCTCCCGGATGGCACCGCTCAGGCGCGCCTGCAGCAGCAGCACCATCGTCCGCAGCGCCAGCTTGTGGCTGTCGTCGTACTCGAACGGCCCGGAGAAGACGATCGACACCTCGGCCTTTGGCTCGATGCCCTTCCGCACCGTCTTCTCGACGACTCCTCTTGGCGCCGTGATGCCCAGGTCACGCCAGCTCTCGCGGGCCGCGGTTGCCGGCAGGCTGGCCAGGTAGGTTTCGACGAGAGGCCGCATCGCGTCCGGCGTGAAGCTGCCGACGAAGATGAAGGTGAAGTTGGCGGCGTTGGCGAAACGCGCCTTGTAGAAGGCGAGTGACTTCTCGAGGTTCCACTGCGCCACGCTATCGGACGTCTCCGGACGGCGACGCGGGTGGTCGCCGCTGAGCGCCGCGCCCATGGCCTGGTTGAACGCGACGTCCGGGCTGGCGTCCTGGTTCGGCAGCAGCGCCTGTACCTGGGCCCGAAGCGCCGCAAAGGCGGTGGCGTCGGCTCGGGGCTGGGTGAAGCGAAGGTGGATCAGCTGGAACAGCGCCTCGAGATCCTTCGGTGCGCTGCCGCCGCCCAGGCCCTGGGAGATCTCGCCGATGAAGGGGCGGACGCCCACGGCCCGGCCCGTCAACACCCTGTCGAGCGTGACGGCATTGAATCGGCCGACGCCGCTCGCCGCCACCACGTCATCGGCCACGCGCACGGCCGCGAAGTCGGCATCGCTGGCGAGCGACGTCCCGCCCGGGCCGACGGCGCGGAACAGCACCTCGTCCACCTTCAGCGTCGTCGGCTGGAGCACGACGGTGGCGCCGTTCGAGAGGGTCCATTCGATGACGCCCGCCGCCCGGGTCACGCTCTTCACGATGCGGCCTCGGGGAGGCACGGCGTCCATGAGCGCGGCGCCCGTGGCCGCATCCACGTACGGGGTCAGCCGCTTCGCGGACGCGTCGGCGACGACTTTGGCCAGCTGCGCCTGATCGGGCAGTGCCTTGACGCCCTCGGGGGCGACGACGAAGACGACGCGGTTCTGCTCCGGGAACCACTCCGCCGCCAGCCGGTTCATCTCGGCCAGCGTGATCTCGGGCAGGAACCGCCGGTGGAACGCGAGCTCCTGCCAGATCGTGGGCAGCGCTTCGGACTGCAGGAAGTTGCGCGTGTACTCGTCGGCCCGGCTCTCGGACTCGCGGTCGGTGCTCTCGGTCACCGCTCGCTCGTAGCCGGCCATCCGCTCGCGCCGCGCGCGATCCAGCTCGGTGGCCGTGAACCCGAACCTGACGACGCGCTGGAGCTCGGTGACGAGCGCGTCCAGGCCACGGGCGACCCCGTCGTTGGCCACGATGGCCTGGAGGACGGCCTCGTCGCGCGTGCGTGGCGCGCCGAACAGGGAACGGTCCGCAGCGGCCCTGATGAACGGCGGGGTCGCGCCCTGGCTGAGCTCGTCGAGCCGCGCGTCGAGCATCGCCGCGAACAGCTGATCGCGAATGATCTCGCGATAGCCGCCGACCGTACCCTGGTTCCGTGCGGGCGGCAGGTTCGTCAGCCGCACCATCGTCGCCGTCGCTTCCTTGTCGGTGACGATGGCGTACCGCGTCGTGGGGCGGTCGGGCACGTCGAAGGCCGGCCGGGGCCGTGCGGGCGAAGGATTGGCCAGCGGCGCGAAGCGCTCCCGGATCATCGCCGCGACGGCGTTCCGGTCCACGTCGCCAACGACGATGACGGCCATCAGATCGGGGCGGTACCAGTCGCGATAGAACCGCACGAGCTGCTCGCGGGTGGCCTTTTCAATCACCTCGGGCACGCCGATGGGCCGCTGGTCGGCGTAGCGGGATCCTTCGAGCTGCACGCGGCGGATCCGCTCCTGCGTCCGCTCGGCGGCGCCGAGGCGCATGCGCCACTCCTCGAGCACGATCGCGCGCTGGCGCTCGAGTGCGGCCGGGTCGAAGGTGGCGCCCTGCGCCCAGTCCGCGAGCACCTGCAACGCGACGTCGAGCGCGCCGGGCACGTCGGTCGGCACACGCAGCGTGTACTGCGTGTCGTCGAAGCTGGTCTCGGCGTTGGCGTCGGCGCCGATGCTGAGCCCGAGCGAGGCGAGGAAGTCGTTGATGGCGCGTCCCGGGAAGTTCCGGGTGCCCTCGAACAGCATGTGTTCGACGAGGTGTGCCAGGCCGAGCTGGTCGGGATCCTCGAGCACGGACCCCGCCTTGATCACCAGGCGAAGCTCGGCCCGACGGGCGGGCCTGGGGTTCGGCCGCACGTAGAAGCGCAAGCCGTTCTCGAGGCCGCCGACCAGTACCTCCGGATCCACCGGCATGCCCTCGCCGAGGGAGTAGCCCGCGACGGACTCGGCCGAGGTGTCCCGGCCGGCCGGCGTCTGCGCGAAGGCAGCTGGCGCGACGAGGGCGAGAACGAGCGAGGTACACCACAGGGCGCGCGTGAGCGAGCGGACGGCCATGCCTCGATCGTAGCGGACTTTCTGCACATCATCGGGGCCTCACTTACTGCCCATCATCAGGGCCTCACTTGGCACCGACGTCCTCGAAGCCCTACCATGGCGCGATGTCCACGGGCTCGCGCCCCCGCGTGCCGATCGCGCTCCCGGCCGATTCGGGCCACACCGAAGAAGGCCGGCGTTCCTCCAGAGCCGTCTGACCCTCTTCGGCGGCTGGGTCTTTCTCATCGCCGGCGGCTTCCTGGCCTTCGGCCTGCTGATGGCCGTGGTCAACGGCCTGGCCGTCCGACCCTCGGCGTTCTTTCACCTGGTCGGCACCCTCATCCCCGGTGGCATCTGGGCCGTGGGCCGTGCCAGGCCCCTGTCGGTGCGCGTGGCCAGGGCCGTCGATGCCGCAGGCACGGTGGCGATCTGTGCCAGCTTCTCCGCCATGGCCGGCGCGGTGGCCCGCTCGGGCTACGCCTTCGCGGCCGACGGCGCCGAGTTCCCGGTCACCGTGGATCCGATGCACGCCCTCTCGATCGGCGTGCTCGCCTGCAGCTACGTGCTGTTCTCGCGCGCCATCGCCGTGCCCAGCACGCCGGGCCGGACCGCATGGATCAGCGCGGTGAGCATGCTCCCGCTGCTCGCGACCACGACCTACGTGTTCTCGGATGGCGCAGCCAGCGGGCCCGTCGTCACCATGGCGCACGTCGACATGGCCTCGTGGTCGGCGGCGGCCGTGGCCATGTCCGCCGTCGCGTCGCGCGTCATCTTCGGGCTGCGGACCGAGATGGCCAAGATCAGGCAGCTGGGTCAGTACACGCTGGAGGACAAGATTGGCGCGGGAGGCATGGGCGTCGTCTATCGTGCGCGCCACGCCCTCTTGCGGCGGCCCACGGCGATCAAGCTGCTGCCGCCCGAGAAGGCCGGCGAGGAGAACCTGCGCCGCTTCGAGCGCGAGGTGCAGATGACGGCCGGTCTCAGCCATCCCAGCACGGTCGCAATCTTCGACTACGGCCGCACGCCCGAGGGCGTCTTCTACTACGCCATGGAGTACCTCGACGGCATCGACCTCGACCGCCTCGTGCGCGAGCACGGCCCGCAGCCGCCCGCGCGCGTCATCCGCATCCTTCAGCAGGTGTGCGGCGCGCTGGCCGAGGCGCACGGCATCGGGCTCATCCACCGCGACGTGAAGCCCGCGAACATCATTCTCTGCGAGCGCGGCGGCGAGCCCGACGTGGCGAAGGTGGTGGACTTCGGCCTGGTCAAGCGAATCGACGCGATGGAAGAGGAGGCCACCCAGGTCGTGACGGCCGGCATCACGCTGCTCGGGACCCCGCTTTACATCGCCCCTGAATCCATCTCGGGGCGCGACGATGCCGACGGACGGGCCGATCTCTATGCGATCGGCGCCGTCGGCTACTACCTGCTCACGGGCACGCCGGTGTTCACGGGGAAGACGGTCGTCGAAGTGCTGGCCCACCACCTGCACACCCGGCCGCAGCCGCCTTCGGAGCGGGCGGCCATCGTCATCCCCGGCGACCTCGAACAGCTCATCCTCGAGTGCCTGGCCAAGGCGCCGGACGACCGCCCGCGCGACGCGCGGTCGCTCGAGCGCGAGCTTGCGATGTGCGGCGCGAGGACACCGTGGTCGCGGGACCTGGCGGCCGCCTGGTGGACGGCATTCCGGCAGGCGCATCCGTCCGCGCCGGAGCGGGCGGTGCCGGAGCCGATGCGTGTGACGGCGGAGGTGGACCTGGCGGAGCGCCTGCGGGCTCCGCGCTGAGCGCGCCGCGCCGCCGTGGCGGCTGTCGGCGGCTCGCGCGATGTTCGGGGTGCGTGGGGCTCCGGCTTCGTTTGCGCGCACGCGTTGGTCGCGACGGCGAGGCGCCGCTCCTTTCACAACCGGTCCGCGGGACTGCGCACGCCCATCCCACCGCGATTCAGCACGTGCGTGTAGATCATAGTCGTGCTCACATCGGAGTGACCCAGCAGTTCCTGGACGGTGCGAATGTCGTAGCCGTCCTCGAGGAGGTGCGTGGCGAACGAGTGGCGCAGCGTGTGGCAACTGGCGCGCTTGGTGATGCCGGCTGCCCGGACGGCCTCGGTGACGGCGCGTTGAATGGCCGTCTCGTGGAGATGGAATCGCGTCGGCTGTCCGGTCCTCGGGTCGGTGCACATCCGGGCGGCCGGGAAGACGAACTGCCAGGCCCACGAGATGCTGGCGCCCTTGAACTTGGCTGCGAGCGCGGCGGGAAGCACGACGTGTCCGCAACCGCTCGCCACGTCCGATTCGTGCACGACCTTCACCCGCACGAGGTGGTGCTGGAGGAGCGGCGCCACGATCGCGGGCAGCATCGTCTGGCGGTCCTTGCGGCCCTTGCCGCGGCGCACAACGATCTGCGCGCGGTCCATATCGATGTCCTTGACGCGGAGCTCGAGGGCCTCGGTGAGCCGGAGGCCGGCGCCGTAGAGGAGCGTGGCCACCAGTTTCGGGGTGCCGTGCATGGCGGCCAGCAGGCGGCGCACCTCTTCCCGCGACAGGACGACGGGGAGGCGCGCGGGCTCGGTGGGACGGACGAGTCCGGGCAGGCCCTGCACTGGCCGGCGCAGGACGTTCTGGTAGAGGAAGAGGATGGCGCTGCGGGCCTGGTTCTGGGTGGAGGCTGAGACTTCCCGCACCGTCGCCAGAGAGGTGAGGAACGCCACGATGGCGTCGTCACCGAGTTCTTCGGGGTGGCGCTTCCCGTGAAAGACGATGAAGCGGCGGATCCAGTGGCAGTAGGCCTCTTCGGTGCGGCGGCTGAAGTGGCGGAGGCGGCAGGCGTGGCGGACGCGGTCCATGAGCTTGGGCGGGGTGGTGGGTTTGGGGATGGCCATGGGCGGCCGCCGGTGCGAGAACCGTGCCTCACCGCAACGCGAGGGATTGAGGGGACCCGGAGGCGCAGTGTGGGCAGTTTCTTCGTACTCCACGGCTCAACGGCCCGTGCAGATCTGCCAACTCCCCGGAGGGGCGCCGGCGTCGGTGCGAAGCCGCGTTATGCAGCGCCGCCGCGCAGTCTATTTCCGCTGCACGGCGTCTGGGCGCAATCGACGAAAGGCGGATGATCGTGTAGGTTAGTGGCGGTTCAGGGATGCGGACGGTCTCGGAAGGCAGCGTATGTTCGCAGGGTCTGCTGGCTGGCGGAGGCATGGACCACGCGACCTACTATTAGTTAGCCGGACAACGAAAATCATGAACTTGCGGTTCCGTTCCAAGGTCGATGCGTGGCTCATCGTGCCGGTGGGTATCGGGATCGCCGTACCGGCCGTCATGGGTGTCGTCCGTGTGCTGGCGGGCCGGGTGGGCCTGGGCACCAGCGTGGTCTTGATCGCCATCTCACTCGCGCTGGCCTGGCTCTGCGTGGTCTCCTATACGATCACGGACGACACGATCATCGTGAAGCGCGGGCCAATTCGATCCCAGATGCCCCTCAGTCGCCTCCGGACGTTGCGAGGCACTCGCGAGGCGATAGCCGCACCGGCACTCTCGCTCGACCGAATCGAGATTCGCACTGACAAGGGACTCTGGCTCCTGGTGTCGCCTGCCGACCGACCGGGCTTCATCCGGGCCATCCAGGAACGCGTCCCGTCGATCGAGCTCGAGAAGATCTGAAGGCTATGCTGGGGCGGTCAGTGCGAGTGCGAACAAGAAATGCCGGCTAACCAGCGGCTGAAGCCGACGCCGGCTGGCACTGCGGCTCCCTGATCGTCCAGAATGGGCATCCGGGCGGCGCGGCTTAGCCGCAAACGTTAG
>JADZCN010000067.1 GCA_020851565.1 Acidobacteriota bacterium
AGGCGGCGATGCGCTACGTGGGCGAGCAGGGCGTGACGACCGTGCACCAGATGGGATCGTGGGACGACCTCGAGGTGCTCGATCGGGCGAACAAGGCGGGCCGGCTGAAGACGCGCGTCTACGCGGCCGTGCCGCTCAATACCTGGGAGCGCCTGGCCGAGGCCGTGAAGGCGAAGACCTACGGCCCCGAGGGGCGCGGCGACCTGTGGCTGCGCGTGGGCGGCCTCAAGGGCTTCGTGGACGGCTCGCTCGGCTCGCATACGGCGGCCTTCCACGAACCGTTCACCGACGCGCCGAAGGATCGCGGCTTCTTCGTCAACACGCCTGAGGATCTCTACACGTGGATCTCAGGGGCCGACACGGCCGGCCTGCACGTGATGGTGCACGCCATCGGGGACCGCGCCAACCAGACGCTGCTCGACATCTATGAGCGCGTCGCGAAGGAGCACGGCCCGCGCGACCGGCGCTTCCGCATCGAGCACGCGCAGCACCTCGCCCCGGCCGACATCCCGCGCTTCGCCGCGCTCGGCGTCATCCCCAGCATGCAGCCCTACCACGCCATCGACGACGGGCGCTGGGCGGAGAACGTGATCGGCCCGGACCGCGCGCAGGGCACGTACGCGTTCAAGTCGCTCCTCGACGCAAAGGCGCCACTCGCCTTCGGCAGCGACTGGTTCGTCGCGCCGCCGACGCCGCTGGAGGGCATCTACGCCGCGGTCACCCGGCGCACGCTGGACGACCGGAACCCGGACGGGTGGGTGCCGTCGCAGAAGGTCACGGTCGAAGAGGCGCTTGCCGCGTACACGCGCGCGGGTGCGTACGCGTCGTTCGAGGAGAAGGAGAAGGGGGTCATTACTGCCGGGATGCTGGCGGACCTGGCGCTCATCGACCAGGACCTGCGTACGATTCCGGCGCCCGAGATCAGGAACGCGAAGGTCGTGCGCACCATCGTGGGCGGCCGAACCGTCTTCGCTCGCTGACGCACGCGGATCTTCCGTAAAGGTCCGCTTCGTGGCAGACTGGGCGCCCACTTTCCCGGGAAGGAACGCCGCCCCCATGAGCGCCACCACGTCCGTGCCGACCACCCTGTCCGGCCTGCTGGAGCCGATTCCAGCCGACCGGACAGCCCTCGTCCAGCCCGACCTGAACGTCCGCCTCACCTACGGCGAGCTTCGCCGGCAGGTGCAGGACCTGGCCGAGGCGCTCGCGGCCGCCGGCATAAGGCGCGGTGACCGCGTGGGGATGGCCATTCCCAATGGCATCGCGACCGTGGTCTCGTTTCTCGCCGCTTCGGTCGCCGGCACCGCGGCGCCGCTCAACCCGGGCTACAAGGAAGACGAGTTCCGCTTCTACCTCGACGACACCAACGCGAAGGTACTGCTCCTGCCGCCTGAGGGGATCGACGAGGCTCGGCAGGCGGCCGGATCGGTGCCCATCCTCACCGTGGACACCAGCCCCGAGGGGGTCGTCTCGCTTCGCGATGTCACCGGTCGCACGCCCGTCGCGGCGCCGGACACCCGCGACGTGGCACTCATCCTCCACACGAGCGGCAGCACCGGCAGGCCCAAGCGCGTGCCGCTCAGCCACGCGAACCTCACCATCTCGGCGCAGAACGTCGCGCGCAGCTATGCGCTCACCCAGGATGACGTGTCGCTCTGCGTGATGCCGCTCTTCCACGTCCACGGCCTGGTCGCCTCCACGCTGGCCACGCTCGCCACGGGCGGCACCGTGGTCGTGCCGGCGAAGTTCTCGCCCCTCTCGTTCTGGAGGGTCGCCCAGGAAGCCGGCGCCACGTGGTACTCGGCAGTGCCCACCATCCACCAGCTGCTGCTGGCGCGGGTGAAGCCTGGCGAGCCGCCTCCGGCCGGCGCCGAGAAGCTGCGCTTCATCCGGTCGTGCAGCGCGTCGCTGCCGCCGCAGGTGATGCACGACCTCGAGGCGGCATTCGGCGCGCCGGTGCTCGAGGCGTACGGCATGACCGAGGCCGCGCATCAGATGGCATCCAACCCGCTGCCGCCCGGCAAGCGCGTCCCCGGCTCGGTCGGGCCAGGCACCGACGTCCGGATCAGCATCCGCGACGACCAGGGCCGCGAGCTGCCCCCGGGCGATCGCGGCGAGGTGTGCATCCACGGGCCCAACGTCATCACGGGCTACGAGAACAACCCCGAGGCCAATGCGACGGCGTTCTTCGAGGGCGGCTGGTTCCGCACTGGCGATCAGGGCGTGCTCGACGAGCAGGGTTACCTCACGCTGGTGGGCCGGCTGAAGGAACTGATCAACCGCGGCGGCGAGAAGATCTCGCCGCGCGAGATCGACGAGGTGCTCCTCACCCACCCGGCGATCGCCGAGGCGGTGTGCTTCGGCGTGCCACACCAGACGTGGGGCGAGGAGGTGGCCGCGGCCGTGGTCCTGCGCGAGCCCGTCGCCGAGACCGAGCTGCATGCCTTCTGCAAGGAACGCCTCGCGGAGTTCAAGCGGCCCAAGCAGATCCACATCACCGAGGCCATCCCGCGGACGGCGACGGGCAAGATCCAGCGCCGCGTCGTCGCCCAGGCGTTCGCTCCGAAGGCCTGACACGCTCCGATGCGCATCGTCATCGTCGGGGCCGGGGCGATTGGCGGGTACATCGGCGCGAAGCTCGCCAAAGCGGGTGCCGATGTCGTCCTGCACGCGCGCGGCCCGCACCTGCGGGCGATGCAGGAGCACGGGCTGCGTGTCATCAGCCCCGACGGCGACTTCACGGTGCAGCCTGCCGTCTCGGGCGACCTCGCGGCCGTCGGTCCGTGTGACGTCGTGTTCCTCGGCGTCAAGGCACACAGCCTCACGGCGCTCGCGCCCACGCTGCACCCGCTGCTCGGGCCCGACACCGTCGTCGTGAGCACACAAAACGGCATCCCGTGGTGGTACTTCCAGGGATGCGGCGGCGAGTTCGAGGGGCTGAGCCTCGACCGCGTGGATCCCGGTGGCGTGATCGCCGCGCACATCGAGGCCCGTCGCGTGGTCGGCTCCCTCGCCTATTTCGCGACCGACATCGTCGAGCCGGGCGTCATCCGCCACACCGAGGGCAACCGGATCAGCTTCGGCGAGCCGGACGGCAGCAAGTCCGAGCGTGCCAGGCGCATCGCCGAGGCGCTGATTGCCGCGGGCTTCCGCTGCCCGGTGACCCCGCGCTTTCGCCACGAGATCTGGGTGAAGCTTCTCGGCAACGTCGCGTTCAACCCGATCAGTGCACTCACGCGCGGCACGCTCGAGGAGCTGGCGCGGCACGCCGACGTGTCGCGCCTGGTACGGGAGCTGATGGTCGAGACCGAGGCGGTGGCGGCAAGGCTGGGCATCGAGCTGCCCATCTCGATCGAGCAGCGGATGGCGGGCGCCGAGAAGGTCGGCGCGCACAAGACCTCCATGCTGCAGGATCTCGAGGCCGGGCGGCCGATGGAGCTCGAAGCCGTGGTGGGAGCCGTGGTGGAGCTGGGCGAGCGCATGGGCCTGCCGATGACGGCCACGCGCGCCGTGTACGCCTGCGCGAAGCTGCTGGACGAACACAGCCGGGGACACAACCGGGGCCAGGCACGATAGGGGCGTTTCCGAGGGAGGCGAAGGTGAAGATCCACAACCGGTGGTTCCAGCTCGTGGCGTCGCTGATCGCGATGATCATGATTGCCAACCTCCAATACGCCTGGACGCTCTTCGTCCAGCCGCTGCAGGCCGGCACGGGCTGGCGGCTGTCGGACATCCAGTTCGCCTTCACGCTGTTCATCCTGTTCCAGACCTGGGTGCAACCACTCGACGGGTGGCTCATCGATCGCCTTGGACCGCGCGGGTTCATCAGCGCCGCCGGCCTGCTCTGCGGGCTCGGGTGGGCCGGCATGGGCTACGCCACGTCGCTGCCCATGCTCTACCTGCTCTACTGCCTCGCGGGCGTTGGCGCCGCCTTCGTCTACAGCGGATCCATCGGGTCGGCGCTGAAGTGGTTCAAGGATCGCCGCGGCCTGGCTTCGGGCATCATGGCCGCCGGCTTCGGCGGGGGCACGGCCCTGTTCATCCCCGTCATCCAGTGGATCATCGGCACCAGCGGCTATCAGTCGGCCTTCATCGCCACCGGCCTCTTCCAGGGCCTCGTCATCCTCATCGTGGCGCAGTTCCTGCGGCACCCGCCGAAGGTCGCGGTCTCGCCGCAGGCGGCCGCAACCCCTGTACAGTCCGTCGGCCGCCGGCATTTCACCACGCTCGAGATGCTGCGAACGCCCCAGTTCTATTTCATGTACGTGATGTTCGTGCTGATGGCCACCGGCGGCCTGCTGGTCACCGCCAACGCGGGGCCCATGTCCCGGTCGTGGGGCCTGACCGCCGCAGCCCTCACGCTGGCCGCAACCCTCAGCCCGCTGGCCAACGGCGCCAGCCGCATCTTCTGGGGCTGGGCCTCGGATCGCCTCGGCCGCGAGAACACGATGATCCTCACGTTCCTGGCTCAGGCGGTCTGCCTGTTCCTCGTCGTCGCGGTCGGGTCGCGCTCCGCGGGATGGTTCGCCTTCACGCTGGTGCTCGTCTACTTCACCTGGGGACAGATCTACTCGCTCTTCCCCGCCACCTGCGGCGACTACTTCGGCAGCCAGCACGCCACGTCGAACTACGCGGTGCTGTACACGGCCAAGGGCGTGGCGTCCATCCTGGGCGGGTGGATCGGGGCCATGCTCTACGAGCAATCCGGCAGCTGGACGATGGGCTTCTACGGCAGCGCGGTGATGGCGCTCGTCGCCGCCGCCATGGCCATGGGCCTGCGCGCCTCCACCGCGCCAAGCCGCGTGGTCGTGGGGGCGCCGGCCGGCGCGGAACGCGGCTGACGGAGAACCTGGACTGGGCCAGGGGTAGGCAGGGATCGGGGATCGGGGATCGGGGATCGGGGATCAGGGATCAGGGATCAGGGATCAGGGATCAGGGATCAGGGATCAGGGATCAGGGGGCAGGGGGCAGGGGGCAGGGATCAGGGATCAGGGATCCCTGATCAGGCGAGGTGGAGGTTCCTCACGCCAGTCGCCAGGCCAGGCCAATCGCCATTGCGGCCACGAGCCCCGTGACGAGCTCGCGGACGCCGATGCGCATCGCGGTCACGGCCGGTGCACCCGGGCGCAGGTCCCAGGCGGCGCGCAGTGCCAGCAGCACGGCGATCACGGCCACGCCCCACGGCATCAGGCCCACCAGCCCAACCCCCGTGGCGGCCGCAAGCGCGAGGGCGTGAGAGGCCGCGACGCCGAGGGTGCGCGGCGCCTCGCCGTGCAGACGCTGCACCCGCTCGCGGACGGTGACGATGGCAGGGACCACGCGCACGAGCGCTGACGCCCAGAGGGAAAGCGCAAGTGGCCACCCGAGACCGACGGCTATGCCTGCCGCGCAGGCAACACCCGCGAGCGCGGTTGCGCCCGCGATCTCGGGCGTCAGGCGCCGGCTTTCTCCCCGGCTGTCGTACCACAGTGTCACCAGCCCGAGCGGCGCGAGCGGGGCGGCGACTGCCCAGAAGGCATGCGCTGCAGCGAAGAAGGCGCCCGCGACCGCAAGGCCACCGGCGAGCAGGTAGCCGAGGGCGATCGCCCACGCCACGCGCGTCCGCGGCACGTGCCGCCGCCGCAGCGTATCCTCGATGGCGACCTTGAGCGGCTGCCTGGATAGAAACAGCGCGACGGCCGCAAGCGAGAGCAGCAGCGTCGCCGCCGAGGGCACCGCCACCAGGGCAATGACGATGGGCTCGAACAGAAAGCCCCAGCCGCCGTGCTCCACGGGCATCAGCAGCGGCCGCAACCGAACCTTCGTGCCTTGAACTATCGTGCTTCCCCCGTGCGAACCTCCGGGTACGTATACCCGAACATGTCCTTCATCTGGTCGAGGTAGGTCTTGTACTTCGTCGCGTCGAAATAGTACTTCCGCATCTCGGGCCGGTACCGATCCATCGTCGCCTTGTTCATCCAGATGGCCGGCTGGTCGCTCTCGCGGATGAACGGCGTGTACTTGCGCTGCTTCAGCTGCACGTTCTCGAAGTAGTCGCGGGCCTGTTTCAGCAGCTCGGGGCGCAGCACCAGGTCGAGCGCCGTGAGCGCCTGCACGCGCGCGCCCGCGTTGATGCCCTTGTGTGCGATGGGCGTGGCCATCGGGATGGCGTTCGCCCAGTTGTGGCCCGGCCCCGCCTGGAAATTGGCCGGATAGCTGAGCGAGACGGTCGGCACGTTCCAGGTGACGTCGCCGATGTCGTCCGACGGCCCGCCGAACTTCTCCTCGTCCGGGATGCGCTCGCGCCCGCGGAGCGGGCCGATGGGGCCGGTGGCCAGTCCAATCTCGGGCACCTTCATCACGCGCTGCGTGGCCTTCGCGAGCGCGACGTCCGCCTCGCTCCACTGCGGCAGGCCCACGTGCTGGATGTTCGCGTACATCGTCTCGGCGAGCGTGCGATTGGTGTGCCGCGGCCACGCGGTGCCCAGCACGCGCGACGACCACTTGGTGTTGGTCATCAGCGCCGCGCCCTGCGCCATCTTGTCGCCGATGTCCCACATGTTCTTCACCGAGTCGTAGTCGGTCTCGCGGAAGTAGTACCAGACGCCGGCGTTCCGCGGCACGACGTTGGGCTGGTCGCCGCCGTTGGTGACGACGTAGTGGGTGCGCTGCGAGAGGCGCAGGTGCTCGCGGCGGTAGTTCCAGCCCAGGTTCATCAGCTCCACCGCGTCGAGCGCCGAGCGGCCGCGCCACGGCGCGCCCGCGCTGTGTGCCGTCTCGCCCTCGAAGGTGTATTCCACCGACACGAGGCCGCTGCCGCCCCCGTCGCCCCAGCTCGTGGAGAGGTTCGAACCCACGTGGTTGTAGAGCACGGCGTCCACGTCCTTGAAGAGCCCGGCACGGACGAAGTAGGCCTTGGTGCCCAGCAGCTCCTCGGCCACGCCGGGCCAGATCATCAGCGTGCCCGGCAGCTTCTCGCGCTCCATGATGCGCTTCACGGCAATGGCGGCCACGATGTTGAGCGGCGTGCCGGAGTTGTGCCCCTCGCCGTGGCCGGGCGCGCCGTCGACCAGTGGATCGTGATACGCAACCCCGGGCTTCTGCGACCCTTGCGGGATGCCATCGATGTCTGAGCCGAAGGCGATGACCGGCTTGCCGCTTCCCCACTTCGCGACCCACGCGGTGGGAATGCCGGCCACGCCGTCTTCCACGGTGAACCCGTTCTCACGGAGGACCTTGCCCAGGTACTTCTGTGTCTCGAACTCCTGGAAGCCGATCTCCCCGAAGCTGAAGACCATGTCGTTCATCTGCTGGCCGAGGTCATACATGGCCGGCGACGAGACGTCGGCGTCGAGGAGCGCCTTGAGGTTCGCGACGCGAGGATCCGCGGCGGCAGGGGCTGAAGCCCCGGCGCTCGGTTGCTGCAAGCCGACGTTCGGTTCCTGCAGGCCGGCGCTCGGCCCGCCGCGCGCGTGCGGCAGCCCCACCAGTGCCCCGACCATGAGTGCCGCAAGCGCTGCTCGTCTCACGAGGAACCTCCGTGCCTTGAACCCGTCGTGCGTCGAACCATCGTGCGTCGAACCCGCGGGATTATACCCCCCACCCATCGGCTATTCGCGACCACTGGCCGGCCAGCGCGAGCCACCTGTGGTTCGTCTCCGAGCGTGACTGCCCCGTCGTGACTAAAATCGTGATGTGACCGCTGCCAACGCGGCCGACGTCCTGAACCTGGTGGGCTTCGTCACCGGCACGGCGCTCTACGCCATGCTGCTGGTACTGGTCCTCCGCGGAGGAGCGCGCGGTCGCGACCAGGCGGGGCGGACGGACTGGGTGCCCCTGGCCACGGCTCTGCTGGGCCTGGCATGGAACCTCGGCGAACTCGCGTCATACGCGCTGCCGCGGCTGGGGCTCGCCGCCGACAGCGTGGGCCTGTCGGCCGTGTCATTTCCCGCACTGGGATTCCTCGCGGCCGTGGTCGTGCATTCGGTCGCGCGCGACTTCCGCCATGGCCGGCTCGTGGTCCTGGCCGCGTACGCGCTCAGCGTCGTGGCCGCTGTGCTCCATGCGAGGACCATCGTCTCGAGCGACCCCGCGCCGTCCACGCTCGCCTTCCAGGTCCTCACCGTCTCCTTCGGCCTGCTCATCGTGCCGCTGGCCGCGCTCACGCGATCGCAACCGAACGGCAGGCGTGCGCTGTGGGTGCTGGCGCTGGCACTGGTGGCCGTCTCGGCCACGCACCTCGGCAGTTTCCATACGGGCGCCGATAGCTGGTGGATGCAGCTCGTCGGCCACCACGCGGCCATCCCGTTGGCATTCGCGATCCTCTACCAGGACTATCGCTTCGCGCTCGGCGACCTCTTCCTCAAGCAGGCCCTCACCCTGCTCGCCATCGTCGGCATCGCGGTGGCGGGCTACTCGGTCGTGTCGGCGGTCCCGCCCGGCCCTGCTGCCGTGGGGCTCACGCTGGCCTTGTGGGTGGCAACGGCACTGGTCGCTCCGCTGGTGCGCCGGGCCGTGGTGCGTTTCGTGGACGCGGTGCTGCTCGGGCGGGTGAACTACGCCGTGCTTCGACAGGCACTGGCGCGCGACATCGAAGAGCAGGCGTCCATCGCGGGAGTCATGGACGCGGTCTGCTCGCGCCTGGCCGAGGCCCTGAACGCACGGAGGGTCTGGTGGAGCGAGGGAGCGGATCCGTCTCCGGGACCACGCCCGGCGTACCAGAGGTGGGACGCCGGGGCTGAAGCCCCGGCGCTCCGTACGACGGTCGTGCCCACCACCGAGGCACCCCATCCCATCATCCACGTGGGCGAGCTGACCGGGGGCCGGCGCCTCCTCTCGGACGATGAGGCGCTGCTCGACGCGGCTGTCGGCCTTGCGGCGCGACGGGTGGATGCCATCCGCCTGCGGCTCGAGCGCTACGAAACGGAGCTGCGGGAGGAGGAGATGCAGACGCTGGCGGCGGAGGCCGAGCTCCGTGCCCTGCGCGCGCAGATCAACCCGCACTTCCTCTTCAACGCGCTGACGACCATCGGCTACCTGATCGAGACGGCGCCGCCACGGGCCCTGCGCACGCTGATGCGCCTCACGGCGCTGCTGCGCGGCGTGCTGCGGCCGGAGGGCGAGTTCACGACGCTCGGGCGCGAGCTCGATCTCGTGGAGCACTACCTGGACATCGAGCGTGAGCGCTTCGAGGAGCGGCTGCGCGTCCGCATCGACGTGCCCGAAGCACTGCGCACCGCGTCGATCCCCGCCCTGGTCGTGCAACCGCTCGTGGAGAACGCCATCAAGCACGGGGTGGCGCCCAGCGCCGGGGGCGGCGACGTGGAGGTCCTCGCGCGCGACGAGACCGGGCTCGCCGGGCGCGTGTTGCGCATCACGGTACGGAATACCGGCGCGCCGATGGCCGGCGGGCGGGGGGACGGCGAGCACCTCGGGCTCGACAACGTGGAGCGCCGGCTCGCGGGCCACTACGGGCCCACGGCGGCCCTGACACTCGGGCGTGATGCCACGGGCGCCACCATCGCGGAACTGTGTCTGCCGCTCGGGACTCTCGAAACGAAGGACGAACACGCCCATGCCGAAGCCCTTGCGGGTCGTGCTGGCCGACGATGAGCGGCCCGCGCGGCGCTTCCTGGCGAACCTGTTGAAGACGTTCCCGGACGTGGAGGTCGTCGGCGAGGCGTCGAACGGCCGGGAGGCGCTGGAACTGATCGAGCAGACCCGGCCGGCCCTGGCGCTGCTCGACCTGCAGATGCCGGAGCTGGGGGGACTCGACACCGCGCGCCTGCTCAAGGCGGGCGCGGCGCCGATGGTCGCCTTCGTCACGGCGTACGACGAGTTCGCCGTCCAGGCCTTCGAGCTGAACGCGGTGGACTACCTGCTGAAGCCGGTAGAGCGGGAGCGCCTGGCGGCCACGCTGGCCCGCGCGCGCGAGCGCGATGCCTCCAACGACCGATCGCACGGCCTGGCCGCGGCCTCGGCGGCCCTCGACGCGGCGACGAAGCGCTCGTACCTCGAGCGGATCCCCGTCCGGAAGAAGGACGAGGTGATCATCCTCCCCGTACGCCAGATCGCGTCCATCGTGGCAGAGGGCGAGCTGCTGCACCTCACGACGGTCGGCAACGAGCGGTACACCATCTCCCATCGGCTGCACGCGCTCGAGGCGCGACTGGACCCGCGCCGCTTCCTCCGCCTGGGACGCGGCACCCTGGCCGCCGTGGACCTCATCGACCGCGTGATCCCGATGCCGGGCGGCACCTACGAGGTGACGCTGAAGAACGGCCAGACGCTGCCCGTCAGCCGCCTGCAGGCGCGAGTGCTGCGCGAGACACTGCTGAAGCTCTGAGGTCTTGGGTCTTGAGGTCTTGAGGTCTTGAGGTCTTGAGGCGTGCGGCTCGAGCCGTGCTTAAATGTGCGGATGTCACTCCATCGGTTCCTCCCCTGGGCGCTCGGGCTGACGGTCGCGGGCGTGGCCGCGCTTCCCATCGCTGCACAATCCGACCTGATGACCCGCGCGCGGGCACTGCACAAGCAGGTGCCGCTCATCGACGGGCACAACGACTACCCGTGGGCGCTTCGCGAGCGGCACGTCGGCGGCGACTTCAACAAGGCCGACATCACCGAGCCGGTGCCTTCGCTGATGACCGACATTCCACGCCTCCGGCGAGGCGGCGTGGGCGCGCAGTTCTGGTCCGTCTACGTGCCGTCCGACATGCAGGGCAAGGACGCCGTCCGCGCCACGCTCGAGCAGATCGACATCGTCCACCGGATGACGAAGCGGTGGCCCGAGACGTTCGAGCTGGCGCTGACCGCGGACCAGGCGGAGCGGGCGTTCAAGGCCGGGCGCATCGGCTCGATGATCGGCATGGAAGGCGGCCACTCCATCGACAGCTCACTGGGCACGCTGCGGCAGATGTACGCGCTCGGCGCGCGCTACATGACGCTTGCCCACTCCGCCAACGTGCCCTGGGTAGACTCTGCGACCGACCAGCCGAAGCAAAACGGCCTCTCGAAATTTGGCGAGGAGGTGGTCCGCGAGATGAACCGCCTGGGCATGCTCGTGGACCTCAGCCACGTGTCGCCCGACACCATGAAGGACGCGCTCGCCGTCAGCGAGGCGCCGATCATCTTCTCGCACTCCTCCGCCCGCGCCCTCTGCAACGTCCCCAGGAACGTCCCGGACGATGTGCTGGCGATGCTGCCGAAGAACGGCGGCGTGGTGATGGTGACCTTCGTGCCCGGCTTCATCTCGCAGGAGGTGGCGGACTGGGGGCTGAAGCGATCCGCACAGCTCCAGCTGCTGCGCGCGCAGTACCCGAGCAGCGACGCCTACGTGAACGCCGGGATCGAGCGGTGGACGGTGGAGAACCCGGAGCCGCGCGCCACGGTGAAGCAGGTGGCGGATCACATCGACCACATCCGCAAGGCGGCGGGCATCGATCACATCGGCCTCGGCGGCGACTTCGACGGCATCACCAGCGTCGTGCAGGGCCTCGAGGACGTTTCCACCTACCCGAATCTCACCGTCGAGCTCCTGAGCCGCGGCTACAAGGACGAGGAGATCAAGAAGATCCTCGGCCTCAACGTCCTGCGCGCGTGGCGGCAGGCCGAGCAGGTGGCGGCGCGGCTGCAGAAGACGCGTGCCCCGTCCACGGCGACGATTGGGGAACTGGACAAGTGACACCCGGGTGCGGGCAGGTGCGAACGGGTGCGGGCGGGCGCGGGCAGCAGGTGCGGACAGGTGCGACGGGTGCGAACAGGCGCGGACAGGTGCGCGTGAGGGTTGAATGACGCGCCGCACTGCACTCCTCGTGTCCGCAGGCATTGTCGTGGTCGCGGCTGGCATCCTGCTGGCGATGGGCCGCGAGCCGATCTGCACGTGCGGCTACGTCAAGCCCTGGCACGGCGTGGTGATGAGCTCGGAGAACTCGCAGCACCTGAGCGACTGGTACACGCCCTCGCACGTCATTCACGGCTTCGCGTTCTTCGGGCTGTTCTGGCTCGTGGCCCGTGGGCTCCCTGTTCACACGCGATTCGTCATGGCCATGGTGCTCGAGGCGGCCTGGGAGGTCGTCGAGAATACGCCGATGGTGATCAACCGCTACCGCGAGGCCACCATCGCGCTGGACTACTACGGCGACAGCGTGCTCAATTCCGTGGCGGACATCGGCGCGATGGCCGCCGGATTCTGGCTGGCCAGCGCCGCGCCCATCGCGCTCAGCCTGGGGCTGACGGTCGCGATGGAGGTGTTCGTTGCCTTGGCAATCCGCGACAACCTCACGCTGAACGTCATCATGCTGATCTACCCGCTGGACGCGATCAAGCGCTGGCAGGGCGGCGGATAGTGACTGAGTTCATCGATGCGTTCCGAGCCGCCCCTGTGTGGGCGCAGATCCTGGTTCCCCTCGTCGCCGTCGCCATGCTGGCGGCCGTGGTGGAGTCGCCGATTCGCCGCCGACGAGCCCGCCTGGCCTTCGATCGGCTGGCCGAGCAGGCCGGCGCCGCCATCACGCCTATCGACTGGGTAACCGCGACATTCCCGATGGGGGTGGCCGGCCGCCGCTTCGAGGTGCGCCGCGAGTGGCATTCCCGGGCCTACAGCACGGGCAGCAACAGCTGGCGCGGGCCGATCGGCCACCTGCTGATCACGTCGACTCCGCTCGCAGGCAGCCGCTGGGAGCTGCACCAGGTCGACATCGCCACGCTGTCCGCGGCGGCCCGGCGCTCCTCCGACCTCACAACTGGCGATGCGACGTTCGACGCGCGTTTTCGCGTGCGCCAGGACGGCGTGCCCGTGCGCGACGGCTGGCTGGATGCCGCCACGCGCCAGGCCGTCAGCCGTCTGTTCGACACGCCGGGCGTCACCGGCCCGGTGTGGGTGCAGGGGCAGTCCCTGCAGGTGCTCCGCGCGGAGCCGTGGACGGGAGTCGACGCCTCGGCGCTGAGGCGCGTGCTCGAGGCACAGGCGGCCCTCGCTGCGGCGCTGGAGCGCACGGGCGGCTGGCGCGGGCCCGCCGCCTCACACAGCTGACCGACGGGCCTACTGCACAAACACATCCTGCGGCGCGCTGCTCCCACACGCATTGACGGCAATGACGCGCACCCAGGCCATGAAGCCCGACGGCAGACCGCTCGCGCTGACGCTGGCGACATCGCCAACGGTGTCGTCGAAAAGCTCGGTGCCACCCTGGCTCGCCCCCGCCTGCACGGCATAGCTCGTGGCTCCAGGCGATGGATTCCAGCTGACGGTTCCGGTTCCCGCGACGACCGCACCTGTCAAACCAGTGACTGGCACTGGTGCAACGCACTCGGCAATGGTGAACGATGCCGGAGCCGACGTGGGTCCAGGCGTGGTTCCGACAACGGCGGTGACCGTCACAGTGAACGTTCCCGCTATGCCGCCGGGAATCGGGACCCGCACGAGAGGGGCGCCTCCCGTCGTGAGACTCGTGACGAACACGCTGTCCTGATAGAACCTCAGCACGTGGCAGCTTGGAGCGACACCGCTTCCGATGACCCACGACACGGTGAGCGTGGCTCCGGACATTGACGCCTGGACGTCCGTCGGCCGTCCAGGCAGGGGCGGGACAATCGTGAACGCGACCGGGGCGGACGCGGGCCCGGAGATGGCGCCGAGATAGGGTGTCACCGTCGCGCTGAACGTGCCGGACACGCCGGGCGGAATCGTCACCTACGCCGAGTTGCCTGGCCCGGTCGGGACGTTCGCCACCGGCACGCCGCCCTGGAAGAACGTCAGCACGTGGGAGGTCGGAGCCTGGCCGCCGCCGTACGCCCAGTTGAACGTCAGCGTGCTTTCGCTGACCACGACCTCCAGGTCGGTTGGCTGCCCCGGCGGCTTGCAGCGCCCTGCAGCACCAGCAGCGACGATGTCGAGCACTTCGCCCTGGGTGAGCGCCCTGTTGTAGACCGACACTTCGTCGAGGCTCCCGACGAAGTCGCGATCCGATACCGGGAACTCCCACGGCCTTCCAAGCCGCAGGCTCACGTCGTTCGAGATCGAACCCCTAACGCCGTGCGTCGTTTGTCCGCTGAACCCGTCGAAGAAGAGCCGCAGCTCGGTGGCGGTCTTCACGGCGGCGACATGATGCCAGTTCCCATCGCGAAGGGACGGGGCAGGGTTCCCGGTTGCCTGATGTGGATACGTCAGACCGTCACCGATCACGAAGGCGATGCCTTCGCTGACCTCGATGGGGCCCATGTACACCTCGAACCCCATCTGTGACGATGTTGGTACCGCCCACCTGAATTTGCTGACGATCGCGGCGGGATACCCTACGGAGACGGCAGACACGTCTGCGCGAGCGCCGCTCCAGCCATCACATGCCACGCCACGATGGGGCCGATGAGCACTGACAGAAGCCGGATGAGTTGGCGGGAGTGAGCCATTGCCGTGTACCTCCTGCCGCCGGCGGGGACACGGTCCGGTACGACGCAAGATGTGCCGCAAACGACGTACCGGTCACACTCAGAAGGTCCTGGAAGGTGATCGTGCAGACCATGCACCAGCCACACCTCGCCCACGGGGTGACGAGTCCTGAGATGTCGAAGAACCGGCAGCCGGCGGCGCCTTTCCGTTGACGAGCGGGTCCACGCTGTTGGCGACTTGGCCCAGGTGGCCGGTGCGCCGCCGGTGGTTGGCCTTCCAGCCACCGTTCGCATCTGCCCGCACCCATTCGCACCTTGCCGGCACCCGCCAGGCCCTTACACCCCCACGACGGGAAACCCCTCGAGCCGTGCGGCGCGGGCAAGCACCTTGTCGAGCGTCACGAACTCCAGCGTCTCCGGCTGCTCGCGAGACACCACCAGCGCTGCCGCCAGCTGCAGGGCGTCGGCGGCGGTGATGGCATGCACGCTGACGAGCCGCTCGGCCCGCTGACGAACGGCGTCCACCAGCGTCACCGCGTGGCACCGGCGGACACGGTCCAGCGCATCGCGACGGACGCCGCTCAGGAGATCGTCCAGCCCTCGGGACGATCGTTCCAGCCGCGCCAACGCAGACGAGACCTCGACGGATGACAGCATCCACACGATGGCATCCCCATCCTCGCGAATGAGACGCCGCATTTCATCGGATGCAGGCTCATCCAGGACGAGCGGCACGAGTGCAGAGCTGTCCCAGAACCTCACCGCTTGCTCTCGCGCCGCATCTGAATCAGGAGGTCCACCGCACTGGGCGTGCCCTTGGGGAGCTTGACCGGCGCGTGCGTGCGCGCGAGGTCCGCGAGGCCGTCCGGATCACCCGTCCCGACAATGCCCAGTCGCTGCAGTTCGGCCAACCGCTGCTTCGATTCTGACGGTTCCGCCGCGCGACCGGCTGCCCCCCTTCGACCGGCAGCACGTGTGGCGAAGGGGACAATTCGCGCGACCGGCGTGTCGCGGTCGAGCACCGTCAGCTCGGCCCCCTCCCGAACGCGAGCCAGGTAGCGCGACAGGTTGTTCTTCAGGTCGGCTATGTTGACGCTCTGCATATAGCTATTATAGCTATCTGTTGTCGAAGGGGGCAAGGCGGCACTGTGACAGAATCTGGTCATTATTCAGGTGATAATAGAGACCATGGAACGGATCTCTATTCAGGACCTGAAGGCGAAGCTCTCGACGGCAGTCGCGGAGGCCGAGGCGGGGGCGACGATCACCATCACCCGCCACAACGAGCCCGTGGCACGGTTGGTCCCCGCCCGAGCCCAGCACGTCCATCGCGGCACCCTCGTCGGGAAGGCCATCCCGGGCCCGGCCGTCCGCAGGAACACCCGGGGCCGCGTCTTCGAGGTGCTCGATGAAGACCGGGGGACCCGGTGACGGCTCGAGACGCCGTGCGGCCAAGGCGCCTGTATCTCGACACCTCGGCCTATCTCGGAATCCTGCTGCGGGAAGAGCGAGCGGCGTCGCTGCCCGGAACCATGGCCGGGGCGGAACTCCTGTCGAGCGTCCTGCTGATACTCGAAGCCAGGCGCAACCTGATCCGCCTCGCACGCGAAGGCTCCCTGTCGCCCGAGGCGTACGAGGCGTGCATGAGCCAGGTGACCGAGGACATCGCGAAGTTCGAGCTCCGTGACCTCACGCTCGATCTCTGCGCGGGCGCGGTCCCGGCAGTCGGGACGCCCCGCTCCCTCGATCTGGCGCATCTTCGAACGGCCCTCTGGTTCCACCAGGAGCGCCCCCTGCACCGGTTCGTCAGTCTCGACGCCACCCAGCTGCAGGCCGCGCGGGAACTGGGGCTTCCCACGTAGCTGCCCCAGCGCCGTGTTCCATGCCGCGCCTGTATTCGCGTTTGGCTCGCGTGTCTTCGCGTGTTTCGTGCCCTTCGTGCTCGTAAACGCCTACTCGGTGCGGAGCGCGATCAGCGGATCCACGGTCGTCGCGCGTCGCGCGGGGGCGAGACACGCGAGCGTGGCCGCGGCCAGGAACGCCACGACGACGCCCGCGATGATGAGCGGGTCGCGCGGCGTCGTCTGATACAGGTAGGCCGAGAGCACACGGCCCGCAACGGCGGCGCCGAGCACACCCAGGGCGAGTCCCACACCCACCAGGACGAGCCCTTGCCGCAGCACCATCGCCATCACCGCCGGCCGCGTGGCGCCGAGCGCCATGCGCACGCCGAACTCGCGCGTGCGCTGGGTGACGGAGGTGGCGATGACGCCCCCGAGGCCCGCCAGCGTCACGAGGAGCGCCAGCCCCGCGAAGATGCTCAGGAGCGTCGCCGTCAGGCGCGGCGCCGCGAGCGCCTCCGCACGCAGGTCGTCCAGGGTCTGCACCCGTTCCACCGGCTGGTTCGGGTCGACGGCATGAACGGTCTGCCGCAGCGTGGCGGCAAACCCGTCAGGCGATCCCGCGGTCCGCACCAGCACCTGCCCGGCGAAGGTCTGCGGCGACTGTGTCAGGGGCAAGTAGACCTGAGCCACCGTCTCCTGCGCGAGGCCGAACTGCCGGACGTCGCCGACGACGCCGACAACGGTGAACCAGTCCTCGCCGCGGTTGAACGTCACGCGAGTTCCGATCGGATCGTGACCGTCCCAGTAGCGCGACATCGCCCGATTGATGACGGCGACGCGCAGGCTCTCGTCCGTGTCGAGCGGGCCGAATCTCCGCCCGCTCAGGAGGGGGATGCCGATGGTCTCGAAGTACCGGTCGCTGGCAATCCGGATGTCCGTCGCCGGCCGCCGGTCGGGATCATCGGTGACCCGGTTCTCGATGTCGAATCGGATGGTGCCCGGAGCGGCGCCCGCCAGCGGCACCGCGTTGGTGATGGCCGCCGACACGACCCCGGGCTGTCCCTCGAGCCGCTCGAGCACGGGCAGGTAGAGCCTTCGCAGTGCGCTGATGTTGCCGTACCGGGAGAAGTTGCCGTAGATCTCGGCCGACAATACGCCGTCGGACCGGTAGCCGGCGTCCACCTGCTGCAGGCGGTAGAAGCTGGCCAGCAGCAGGCCGGCGCCCACGAGCAGGACGACCGACACCGCCACCTGCGCGACGATGAGCGCGCTCTGCATCCTGCGACGTCCCGCTCCGTCCCCCGCCTGGTTGCCGCCCTGCTTCAGCGCCGTCGTCAGATTCACCCGCGCACCAAGCGCCGGCAGCGTGCCGAACAGCAGGCCCGTGACGATGGAGACGAGCATCGTGAAGCCGAGGACCGCCGGATCGATGGACACCTCGCCGGTGCGCGCCGTGAACCGCCCGACGAAAGTGGTCAGCATGCCGACGGTGGCCACGGCAAACGCCACGCCCACGGCGCCGCCCGCCGCGGCCAGCAACGTGCTCTCGGTGAGGAGCTGGCGAACCAGGCGGCCCCGGCCCGCGCCGAGCGCCGAGCGGAGCGCCAGCTCGCGATCGCGCCCCAGCATCCGCGCAAGGGTGAGGTTCGCCACGTTCGCGCACGCGATGAGCAGCACCAGGCTGGTGATGCCCATCAGGATGAGCAGCAGCTCGCGCGCGCCCTCGGTGAGCGCCGACCGCACGTCCACGGCCGTGGCCTGGAAGCCGGACGTGGCCGTGCGATACACGCCGGCGTGGTCCGCGGTGAAGCGGCGATTGATGGTGGCGATGGCGGCCGCGGCCTCTTCGTGCGTGTGGCCTTCCTTCACGCGGCCGAAGACGCTGAGCCCGGCGAACGCCCGCCGGTTCCGGGGAATGGTCCTCTCCGCCGCGGCGCGGAACGGGCACGCCAGCACCGGCATGTAGACGTCGTTCTCCTGCGGGTAGTGCGGCACGTTGGGCAGCACGCCAATGACGCGGTGCGGGCGGTCGTTCATCTCGAACACCTGCCCCACGATGTCCGGGTCGCCGCCGAACTTCGTGCGCCAGTACGTGTGGCTGAGCACCAGTACCGCCTCCGCCCCCGGCACATCGTCCGACGCCACGAACGTGCGCCCGAGCACCGGCTTGATCCCGAGCAGGTCGAAGAAGTTCGCCGACACGACGCCCGTGCTCACGCGGTCCGGCTCACCCCGGTTCAGCAGGTCGAAGTTCATCTGGTGGTACTCGACCAGGCCGTCGAAGACCTCCGCCTGTTCCCGGTAGTCGAAGTACTCCGCGATGGCGACACCGACCGTGTTCTGCCCGGTGAGCGGCGCAGACTGGCGGACGACGACCAGCCTATCGCCGTGCTCATAGGGCAGCGGCTTCAGAAGCACGCCGTTGATGACGCTGAAGATGGCGGTGTTGGCGCCGATGCCGAGCCCCAGGGTGAGGACGGCGAGCAGCGCGTAGCCGGGGTTCTTGCCCAGCGTGCGCACGCCGTAGCGGATGTCCTGCACGAGCTCGTCCACCCAGCTGATGCCGCGCGCCTCCCGAACGTCCGCGTTGTGCTTGTCCATGGGACCGAAGTTCCTGACCGCCCGCCGCCGGGCTTCGTCCTGGCCGAGCCCGCTCCGCACGAGCTTCGCCGTCTCCTGCTCGAGATGAAACCGCACCTCGGCATCGAACTCACGATCGACGTGCCGCCTCCGCCACCACGCCACCAGCTCGCGCAGCATGCCGCCTCCAAAGCGAACCCCAGAACCTCAGAACCTCAGAACCTCAGAACCCCAGAACCCGAGAACCCCCGAACCCGAGAACCCCGAACCCGAGAACCCGAGAACCTCAGAACCCTTCTGAGCCCCCCAGCACCTTCCCCACCGCCTCGGTCATCCGCTCCCAGCTCTCCGTCTCGGCGCGCAGCTGCTTCTGCCCCGCGCGCGTGAGCTGGTAGAACTTCGCCTGCCGGTTCTGCTCCGTCGCGCGCCACTCCGCAGACAGCCACCCGGCCGTCTCGAGCCGGTGCAGCGCCGGGTAGAGCGACCCCTGGTTCACGCGCAGCACGTCGTCCGACATCTGCTGGATGCGCTGCGAGATGGCCCAGCCGTGCATGGGACCCAACGCGAGCGTGCGCAGGATGAGCAGGTCGAGGGTGCCTTGCAGGAGGTCGAGGGGGCGGGGGGGCATCGGGTTCTGGGGTTCTGGGGTTCTGGGGTTCTCGGGTTCTCGGGTTCTGTCGAGAATCGACAAAAGGATCGCGCCGCTTTTGTCGAATGTCAACAAGAGCGGCACAACGGGCTGGGACGAGTGGTGTGGACTACTTCGCCGCCATCGACTTCTGCAGCGCCTCGATGGTCACGTCGATCTTGAACTGGATGCCGATCTTCCCCAGCTCGGGGCTGGCCTTCGTCGGGTCGCCGCTGACGCCACTGCCCTCGAAGCCGCCCATGCTGGCGCGCTTGTCGGGGCGAATCATCTTCGGGTTCACGAACCACAACTGCGAGGTGTCCGTGATGCCGGCGTGGCTGCCAATCTGCTGCTTCGTGAAGCCCTGCTTCTCCAGGTACGCCGAGAAGCGCCCGCTCGAGTAGTACTCCGGGATGAAGTGGACGCGGACCCCGGTGCCCGCCCATTCCTTGTTGAGCATGGCCGCGACGGCCGCCATCCCCTTCTGGTTGCCGCCGCTGTCGCCGATCATCACGATGTCCTTGAAGCCGTTCACCTTGAAGCTGCGCGCGGTGTACTCCAGCAGCTTCTGGTAGTGCTCCTCGGGCAAGGTGATGGCGCCGGGAAAGCGCATGTGCCCGCTCGGCGGATCCAGGTTGCCCTCGGGCACGAAGGCCACCACCGGGCCGACCAGGGCGTTGCCCAGCTTCTTCGCAATCTCGCCAGCCGTGTGGTGAATGATGAAGTTGTGCTTGCCCATCACCATGTGCGGCCCGTTCTGCTCGGTGCCGCCGGTGGGCAGGATGACGGTGGTCTTGCCGCCCTTGATGGCGTCGCGAATCTCGGTCCAGGTGAGCTCTTCGATGTAGACGGAGTCCTGCGCCCCGGCAGGGGCGGCAACAGACAGGGCCAGGCTCGCGGCCAGCAGCGTGCGAACGATCATGTGTCCTCCGGGCAGGTGATTCGCGCCGATTATACGGCGCAGCCCGGACGGGCCCGGCATCACGCGATGCGCAGGCAGTGTGCACCGCTCGCATGCCGGCGCGCCGTGCGCGCGAGATGCGCATGGATGGTCCCCGCGTGCAGCCCATTGCGCGCGCTCATCATCGCGGCGATCCCGCCGGTGACGACGGCGGCGGCCATCGACGTTCCGCCCACCCACCTGGGCCCCAGCGCACCCAGGGTGCGCACCGCCATGCCGGGGGCCCACACGTCAGGCGCCGTTGCGCTGCGCCCCGACGCCGCCGCAAGCCGGTCACTTCGGTCCAGGGCCCCTACCGACACCACACCCGGATACGCAGCCGGGTATCCGACCGTGGCCTGGTCGTTGCCCGTCGCCGCCACGATCACGATGCCTGCCTCGAGGCACGCCGTCACGGCCTCGTACAGCGCCGTCGAGTGACTCACCGTGAACGATACGTTGATGAGGCGAACCCGCCGCCCTTCAACCGAAGCGCGGGCCAGCCATCGCAGTCCGGCAGCCGCCTGCTCCGGCGTGGCCTCGAAGCGTCGCTGCCCATCCGCCTGCCTGAGTACCGACGCGAACACGATGGATGCGCGGGGCGCCACACCATGGGCCGACGCCGCGATCAGGCTGGCGACCGATGTGCCGTGCGAGCTGGGCAGAGGCACGGCCGCGGCCTCCGATCCATCCGCCGCGAACGCGCGTACATCAGGCACCGCTCGGGCGAGGGCCGGCTCCACCGGGTGCAGCCAGCTGTCCGCCACGCCAACGACGATGCCCTCTCCCGCCACGGCGCGATTCCACCGCCCGATGTGCTCGAGGTGCCAACAATCGGCGGCGGTGGCTGAGACCGCACCGTCGCTCATCACGTGCACGGCCCCGGCCGCTACTCGAGTTCGTTGACCGCGGCCATCAGGCAGAACAGCGGCTCCACCGTCGCCTCGCCCGGCCGACGCGCCGGCCTCGGACGCCTCACCGGAACCGGCCGCCGGTCCGCGTTCGTGAAGAGCGTGCTGAAGCCCGTGAAGTGGACGAGGCGGTCCGGGTCCTCTCCCGCTGGCAGGTCCCTGGACAGCGCGCTGATGAAGACAGCGCAGTCCCGCCCGAACGCGATCGACTTCTCGTCGGCGCTCCCGAACCCGCGCGAGACCAGGACGGGGTCGTCGTCGCTAACGCGCCAGTGGATCCGGTCCGTGAAAGGCTGGACGTAGCTCGCATCGACCTGGGGCTCGAACGCCCAGTGCGACTCGCGATTCTGCTGCGACCTCGGCTCTCTCGGCCTCACGGATCCATCGCCCAACGCCGCCGTGAAGGAGATGATCCCGCTGCCCGCAGGCGGATGCGCCGGATTCTCGCGCCACTGCGGCGCCTCCCCCAGCACGCGCTGGTAGTCCGGCAGCCACGCGATGTCTTCCCAGTTGTCGCCGTCCGGATCCACCGTCGGCGAGCCGGTCCGCGGCGGCCGGAGCCGATCCCGGAAATCCACGCCCGCGCGCCGCGCCGTCCTGAAGGACAGGGCCCTGCCGGTCAGGTCGAACTCGGCGAACTGGCCGGCCGTCGTCTCGACGATGCGCTCCGGGGTCCACGTGGACTCTCGGATCGCGTCGGCGGGCACGAGCAGGTGAGGCAGGTGACGGGGGACTCCGGGCGCACTGTCCCCGAAGGCACCCACCATCGTCACCTGGTGACGCAGCTGCTCGCTCGCCCGGGCCGGCTCCGCCCCCGCGGGCCACCTGCGGACCAGGCACACCATGCCACTGAACTGAACCTGCAGTCTCATGCGTTCGCTCTCCGGTTGAGTGAATCAGGACGTCGGCCTGGCCGCGCGGTTTCGCGTGAACACCTGCATGGCCGACCAGGCGAGGGGCGAAACGGCATCGCCTTCCGAGATGAGGGCCCGCTGCGCGGCGTTCAGGGCCGACGTGGCGTTGCCGGTGGCCGTGTACTCGGCATAGAAGGCACGGCTGATGCGGCCGGCGATGTGATCGTCCACCGTCCATCCTGAGGCGATGACGGTGCCGACGCCCGCGTCGAGGAAGGCGCGCGCCAGGCTGGCCGCTCCTTCCGCCCGTGAGAGCTGGCCTGCCGACCCGTCGCACGCCGAGAGGTACACCAGCTCCGTGCCTTGCAGGGGCTGCTGGCGAATCTCGCCGGCAAACCACAATCCGCGCGGATGGGCCTCGTCCGGAGCCAGCGCAATCCAACTGAGGTTGGGATACTCGGGATTGGCCAGGGCGTGCGTGGCGAAGTGGGCGACGCGCGCGCGCGTCAGGCGCTGTTGCACAGCGGCCGGAGTGGCCTGATCACCCACGAGGGCGGTCTCGCGATGCTGCAGGCCGATGGCGATGGCTTCGTCCGGCGCCCGGGGCAGCGGCTTCAGGGAAGGGAATCCCGTGTGGTCGAACCGCTCCAGCCCCACCGCGATCATGTCGGCCGAGGGATCGGCGGATGTCGATTCGGGGCGAGCGGTCAGATCGCTCCAGACCTCGATGGGGTTGCGCTCGGCCAGGTAACGGCCATCGGCCAGCCTGAGCGCGGCAAACGGCACGTGGTGCATCGGACCGTCGGGGACAACGGCAAGCGTGGCGCCCTCCGGAACGAGGTCGATCCAGGGCAGGACCCAGCGGCGACCAAGGTCCGCAAGCAGGGTGTCGGTACTGGTGCGGTCCATGTGCGCGGCCGAAAGGAGCTGGAAGCGCCGGGCATCCCGCTCGAGCGCGGCCATGTTCACACCGAGCTCCACGGCCCGCTGGCCGTTCCCGGTGAGGACGACGGCGAAGGTGCGCGAGTCGCTGACGAGGAACCGCACGGCCACGACGCCGGCCGGCACGCGCACGAGCGCCGCGGGATCCGTCCCGCGCCCGGCCAGCCGCATCGTGCCCATCTCGGCGGTGTCGAGGGCGCCAGTGATATCGCCGGTGGCCACGCGCAGGACGGCCGCCTGGCGGAACAGCGGCCACACGGTGTCGGCGTACGCCCATCGCAGGGTTTCGACCGCACGGGGCACCTGCCCGGCCGCGGCGTCGATCGCCTGCGTGAGATCCTGCAGCGCGCCGGCCGTATCGCCCCTGGCGAGGCGCGCCGCGGCGGCGCTCTGCATCAATTGCGGGACGCGGACCACGGCGCCCGCCTCCGCCAGCCATGCAGCCGCCGTCCGGCTCAGGGTGTCGGCGGTCTGCCCGGGCAGCATGCCGTGCGTGACCAGCACCTCGGTCTTCATCCGGGTCTGCACGGCCCCGGGAAGACTGGGCAGCAGATCTTCGGCAATCCGCAGATCTTCGAGCGCTAGGGCCGTGTCCCCGGCGGCGGCCCGCGCGCGTGCCCGATAGAGGTGGGCCTCGAACGTGAGGGTGGGCTGGCGATGGACTTCCGCAAGCGCAACAGCCTCGTCCTGCAGATGCACGGCCACCGCTGGCAGCCCCTGCCGGATGGCAGCGATCGCCGCGTTCACCCACGTCGTGTGCGGCCGCCTCGGGTTCCTGGCCGGCAGCGCGTCGCGGAGCGCCTCCACCCGATACCGCCACGCCTGGGCCGCATCGCCGACGAAGTCCAGCGCCTCGGCGGTCAGCGTCTTGAGGAAAACGCCGTTCTCGCGCTCGCCGAGCGCCGAGTAGAGGCGCGCGGCGCGCTCGTCGTGCGCCAGCGCCTCCTGCAGCCGGCCGCCGTTGGCGGCGAAGAGGCCCTGCGCCCAGGACAACCGCGCGTTGATCTCCGGGTACCGCTCGAGGTCCGGCGAGGCGCGCAGGCGACCCGCCGCCGCCGTGGCCACCGCCAGCTCTCCACGCAGGTAGCGAACGGCCATTTCGTGGACGGCGGCCCACAACCGATAGGGGCTTCCAGCCTGTTCGAACAACAGCCGGCTTTCGGTGAAGCCGCCGAGCGCCGTCGCGGCCTGCTCGCTCTCGTAGAGGCGGAGCGACTCGCCGAACCGCACGTGCGCCCGGGCCAGCGTCGCGCGCGTGGCCTCCGCTGTCGCGCCATCGATGAGCGCCACTTCCTCCGGCAGCGAGCGGTTGCCACGCGTGCCGAGCGACTCGGCGGCCACCCGGGCGAGCGCGAGGTACCCTTCCGCATCGGCGTGGCGCTGTTCGATACGCGCGCGCCCCCATTCGGCCAGCACGTGCATCTCGACGAACTCGCGCGCCCGCTGGGGGTCCTCGTCCGCAAGCACCCGCATGGACGGCACGGTGGTGGAGGCGAGCGAGGGGAACCCCTCGAGCGTCGGGCCTTCGTCGAGCGCGAGCGCCTGCGCGCGGCGACCCGCCTCGGCCACCCACGCATCGTCCTCGCCCTGACCCGTGGTCATCGCAATCACCTGCTGCCAGGCCTTCCGCGCCTCCCGGCGGAGCCCCAGGCGATCCAGCGCGAGCGCCCGGTTGAAGGCCGCCTCCTTCAGTGCGGGTTCGTGGGCGAGCGCCTGTTCGGCAGCGGTCAGCGCGCGGGGATAGTCGTAGGCGGTGGACTGCGCGTCGCCCCGGGCGATCAGGGCGGCCGCGAGGTCGGCCATGACGAGCGGGGCGTCGGGGGCATCGGCCAGCGCCAGGTGCAGCGCGCGCACGCCGTCGTCGTAGTAGCCCAGGAGCACCTGCGCCACGCCCCAGGCGTGCAGGTTGTCCACGGTCGGCCGCGCCTGGGACTCCTGCTGCAGCGCACCGGCGGCGGCCAGCAACGACAGGTTCGGCCTCGTGCCCTCCGTGCCTCGCGTCGCCGAGCGGAGGGGACCGTACTGGAAGCCGCCGGTCAACCGACCCTCGAGGTAGCGCTCCTGGCCGACAGCCGCGACCAGCGGCTCCAGTCGGGATCGCCCGGCGATGCCGAGCCCCAGCCACGAACCCGACGGCGGCCCGACGGCGAGGACGAGAGCCGCGGCGGCGGCCAGCGCGGCTGCGGCCCCCGTCAAGAAGCCGCGCTTTCGATAGAAGGGGAGGACGCGCGGCTCCGGTCCGCGTGCGGCCTCCGGCGGATCGTCTGCATTACCGGACTCTTCGGGGCCCGGGCTTCCCTCGGCCTCGGCTTCGACCTGCTCGGCAACCCGCAGAGTGCTGACCAGCCACTCGTACGATTCGGGGCTTGCGGCCAGCTCGGCTTCCACCCGGGCCCGTTGCGCCGGGGTCAGCCTGCCGTCGAGGAAAGCCGCCAGGGTCTCGGCGTCGAGCGGCCCGAATCGGGGGTGGTCAGCCATGTTTCCTCGTGTGTCCATTTGAGCAGACGGACCCAGAAATGAATTCCCACGGCGATTCACTCGCCAGGATCGTCCGGCTCGACGAATGTTCCCAGGAACTCGCCGGCGTCGACCGCCCGGACGCCGTCGGCCTCGAGCATCTGCTTGAGCTGCAGGCAGATACGGTCCACACCGCGGTACAGCGCCTTCGCATCTTCCCCCACGAGCTCGGCAATCCGGGCGATCTTGAAGCCACTCCAGAACCGCAGGCGCAGGATCAGCTGGTCGCCGGGCGACAGCGTCCGGACGGCGCGCTCGATAGCCTCTCCGATGCTGGCCTCGAGGGCCCTCCGCTCCTCGTCCTCGACGGGGTCACTGGCAAGCCCCTGAGCCATCACGGAGCCCAGCAACGCCTCCTCAACCCGCTGACGTCGCGGCCGCCGGGGCAGTCGAGCCCAGACGCGCTCGCACTCGGCCTCGGACGCGGCCACACCGCGGGCCACGAGGGTCTGCACGGCCTCGCCCAGCGTGTGGTGGTCGCGCAGGACGAGCTTTTCGAGTTCGATGGCCAGGTCGCCGAGGCGGCGTGCCTCGTTCGTCGGCCGCCACTTGCCCCACTCGTGGTTGCGCCAGTCGAGGAACAGCCGCTCGACCACGGTGAGGAGGAACGTCCGCATCGTGCTGCGCCCGCTGAACTTACGCAGGATGGCCTGATCGTGATCGATGAGGCGGAGCCGCGCCCACGAGCAGAACTCGTCTGCCGCGTCGGCGGGCAGCCGATGCGTCCGACACGAGCGCGTGAGGATGCGTTCGATTAGGTCCGCATGGGCGGAATAGAGGTCGGCCGGTGGTACCGGGGGTGGACCCACACTGCCCCGGATTATGGAGGCCACACCTTCAAAGCTCAAGGGGACGGGCAGCAAAACCCGTGCCAGCCGCGGTGCGCAGCGGACGGGAAGGAAGAGGACCCCGCCTCCATGGGTCCGGAACCCGAAGGCTCCAGGGACAGGAAAGCCGGTCTCCCCCCGGAGAAACCGACTCGGGGCGAGGTCCACGAAGAGGGACGGACGCAGGACCGTGTTTTCCCGGTTCGTCCCGGGTATTGCGCGGCCGTTGGTCCCAGGATGTTCGGTTCGGGCCCTGGCGACGTTTAGGGGGGGCATGCAGCCTGATCCTTCCCCGACGGCCGCCGCTCCCCTCGTGGATCCCCGGGCGTGGCTCCAGGACAACTTCGAGCAGGTCCGTACCGTGGTCGCCCGTGTCGCGCGCCGTCGCCGCGTTCCCGCCGAGGACCGCGAGGAGATCCTGTCCCGGCTGTGCGCCCATCTCACCCGCGACGACTACCGCGTGCTGCGCGGCTACCGGGGCGACAGCCGCGTGCACACTTACATCGCGGTGGTGGCCGAACGGCTGCTCCTCGACTGGCGGACCGCCCACTGGGGCAAGTGGCGACCCTCGGCGGAGGCGCGCCGGCTGGGCCCGCAGGCGGTGCAGTTCGAACGCCTGGTGCGCCGGGATGGCCATTCGGCAGACGAGGCGCACCGCATGCTCCACGAGGCCACCGGGGCCAGGCTCGAGCCCGCCCTCGCCGAGCATCTCGTGGCCCGCGGGCCGCACGTGCGGCGGCGGTTCATCGACATCGACAGGGTGCGCCTGATCGCGGACCACACCTCGGATCCGTGGGCGGCCCTCATCGATCAGCAGCGCGACCGCTGCGGCCGCCGGCTGGGCCAGTGCCTCGAGCGCGTGGTGCGGCGGCTGCCTGCCGCTGATCAGGTCCTGCTCCGGATGCGTCACGAGCAGGGGCTCCGCGTGAGCCAGATTGCCGCCATGCTCGGCACGGATCCGAAGAGGCTGTACCGACGCCTGTCCGCGATTCACGCGGACCTGTGCGCGGCACTCACCGCACTCGGCGTGTCGCCTGGAGACGTCGTCGAGGTAGTGGGGCGACCATCCGCGCACGTGCCGCGCGTGCTGCATCGTGCGACGCGGGTGGTGTGATGGCCGGCACGGACGCCGGCCCGTCGCCGTGCCCGCCGGCGGAAGAGCTGGCGGCCTTCTGCTGGCAGCGCGGGTCGGACACCGCGCGCGCAGCCATGGTGCTGCACCTGTCGGAGTGCGTGACGTGCCGGACCAAGGCGGCGCAGATGATGGCCGACGCCCGGTCGGACGGCAAGGCGCCGCCTCGCGGCGGCGACACGTAGGACGTCGTGGCGAACGTCGCGGCTATTTGATCGCCGCAATCACCCGCTTCACGAACTCCGCCTCGTTCCCGCGGTGCCAGCGCCACACGACCACCAGGTCGTGGTCAGGCGAGATGGTGATGGTGTTGCTGCCCGCGCCGCGGGCGCCGTAGGCATTGGTCGGCAGGCCCGGGTAGTTCTTGCCGTTCGTGTTCAGCCACCAGAGATAGCCGTAGTCCGGGCCGTGTGCGCTTGGCGACACGGCGGCCTTCACGTACGCGGGCGGCAGGATCTGCCGGTCGCCCCACTTGCCGCCGCGCAGCCACAGGTAGCCGAAGCGGGCCATGTCCCACGAGTGGATCCACACGCCGCCGCCCCAGCGCGTGCCGCCGCTCACCGACGCCATGCGACGGCCGTCGATGTCCACGTAGCTGTTGTGGTACGGCACCCACTTCCAGGCGTTCGAGGCGCCGATCACGTCCATCACCTCGTCTCGGAAGACCTCCGGGACCGGCTTCCTGAACACCCGCAGCAGCGAAAGGCCGAGGCGATTGATGCGCACGTCGTTGTACTCGTAGTACGCGCCGGGGCGCTGCAGCTCGCGCGGCTTGCGCTCGCCCTCGCCAAAGGCCGCCGTGCCGACGAAGTCGTGCTTCTTGCCCCACATCTCGCCTTCCCACTCGGTCTCCTGCTGCAGGTGCATCTTCCAGGTGACCTGGGAGTTCCGGGGCGAGTCGTAGCCCCCGTCGGTGACGGTCTTGCCGACGGGATCCTCCACGCCGATCTTCCCGTCGCGCACGGCAATCCCGGCGACCGTCGCCAGCATGCTCTTGGCCACGGAGTAGGTGGGGTCCACCCACGTCGTGTCGCCGAACTCGGCGACCACGTAGCCCTTGTAGATGACGAGCCCGTTGGTCCGCGCGCGTTTGGTCGGGACGGAGCCCAGCAGCGAGCCGAAGATGCGCTCCTGGTCGGAGAAGTCGAACTCGCGGGTGGACTCGCGGCTCTCGGCGAACTTGACCGCCTCGGCCAGCAGCGCCGGATCCATGCCAAGCTCCGCCGGCGCCTTCTTCGCCCAGTTGCCTGCCGGCGGATAGTACGGCGCCGTCCCCTGAGCCCTGGTGTCACGGCCCGTCACCAGTGCCACGACGGCGAAGGCGGCCAGAACAACTCCCGCGCGAACCGTGCGAGTCGTCATAGTCATTGCTTCAATCCCTCAATGCCACAATCCGAATGCGCCAAGCCCAATCGCCAATCACCCAATGAATCGCTCAATCATCAATCGGCAATCGTCAATGGACATGCGTCAGTAACCAGGCCCCAGCAGCACGGCGTTCATGAACAGCAGCATGGTGCCCTCGCTGAAAGCCCGGTAGTTGGCATCCTCGGCGAAGGCTATCACGTGGCCCTGCCCGAACGGCTGGTGCACCAGGAAGGCCTTCTGCACGAGCAGGTCCTGGTTCTCGGGCCAGATGAGCCCGGATGCGATGAGGCGGTCCTTCGTCGCGTAGGTGCCGACGTTGCGGCCCTTGTCGAGGGTGATGGGGGCGAACACGCGGTTGCCCTCGATCATCGCCTGCGTCTCGCCGTCCTGCCCCGCCGAGAGCCAGTGGTCCTGGTCGATGGTGACCCGCAGGATGGCGCCGGGCTGCGCATCGGGGCGCTCGCGCTCGGGCTGGATGGCCTTGTCGTAATCGAACACCGATGGGTCTCCGGATGGCGCAGACGCGGACGGGGCCGCAGATGACGCAGAGGGCTTGTCCGCAGGTGACGCAGATGGAGCAGAGGGTCTGCCGGTCGAGGTGCCGCCTCGGCGCGGTTCTCCGGCTCCCGTCGCCGCAGTCGCTCCCGGCGCCGTTGTCCCTCCCGGTGGTGAAGTCCCTCCCGTGGGTGTCGCCCCTCCCCGTGGCATCCCCGGCGCCGGCTTGTCGCCGGGCGCGTCGAGGTTTCCGTTCTTGAGAAGCGTCTTCGTGTCGAGCAGGCCCACGTTCTCGCCCGTCGCCCACCGGGACGCTTCGGCCAGGGTGATGAGCGTGCCCCCGGCGCGCAGCCAGTCCTTGAGGCGCGTGAGCAGCGCCTCGCTGATGCTGCTCCCGTAGTTGCCCGACGGCAGGACGACGACGTCGAAGTCCGAGAGATTGGCACGGGCGAGCGATGACACGCGGACGGCGGTGACGGGCTGCCCGAAGCGCCGTTCGAGCGTGTAGCGCGTCCAGCCCGCCGAGAGCGACTGCGTGGGCGTGTCCCAGGCCAGCAGCACCCGCGGCGCCTTCAGGAACTGCGCCTCGTTGCTGCCGAGCGAGATACCCGACTCCACGTACGTCGTGTCGATGGGCCCGATCTCCGCGCCGTGCTTCGTGGCCAGCGCCGAGAGCCGCGCGTGCAGGTCCGCGGGGTTGCCGGCGTTCCGGATGACGGCCGTGCCGATGGGATAGGCGCGGCCGCCCAGCGTGAAAGCGCCGCCCACGCTGTGCATGCGGATGCCCCCGGGCAGCGCCTCGGCGGCGAGCGCCGCGGCGGCGGTTCCCCACGGCATCAGGTACCCCACCTTGCCCTGCGCAAAGGCGCGCGGGGCCGGTGGCGCGTCGTAGGCCATCGGCAGCATCTCGGCCTTTACCGTGATGGCCGACGGGCTCGTCAGCACCTCCACGTCGTAGAGCAGCGGCGGGCTCCACGCCGTGATGTCGTAGATCTGGTCCGGCTGCCGGCGCGCCCGCCGCTCCTCCTGGCGCTTGATGAAGTCGTCTGGCTGCGGGATGTGCGCCTCGAGCAGGTTGCGGATGAGGCGTCCCGACGGCTGCGCGTGCGAGACGAGGAACGCGCCGGCCGGCACCTTTCGCGTGCCGACCGTGACGGGCTCGGTGGCCCGCCGCACCTCGATGCCCTGCGTGGCCAGGTTCTTCGCCAGCACGGCCGCGCGGGATGGGTCGTGCCCTGGCACGAGCACGTACTCGCGCGCCGGGCCCTTCTCGCCTTCCGCCACCGCGCTCTTGCGGTACTCGAGGAAGTTGCGCACCAGGCGCTCGCGGTTCTTCGCGGCGGTGACGGCCGTGACGATGGCGGCGTTGAAGTGGTGCATGACGCCGTCGCGGAAGGTCAGCGTGGTGCCGTCGCTCCGCGCGAACGAGAGGCTGCGCGCCGAGGCCTGTTCGTAGGTCATCCCGATGGAACCCTGGAAGATGGGCCACGACTCGCCGTAGCCCGGATAGAAGGAGTCGTACACCTCGCGGATGAAGTACGGCCAGCCGCGCGCGTCGAAGCGGGCGGCGTTGGCGCGCCCGAAGAGGTCGAACGCGTCGATCTGATCCTTCGTGATGTGCGGGTTCAGGGGATCGGCCGGCGGCGCGAAGTAGTAGGTGTTGTCGCCGCCCTGCTCGTGCAGGTCCACGTTCACGTGCGGCCAGTAGTCGCGCGCCACCTGGATGCGCCCGCGCGTCTCCGGCTGGGTCTGCGCGAACCAGTCGCGGTTCATGTCGAACAGGTAGTGGTTCGAGCGGCCGCCGGGCCACGGCTCGTCGTGCTCCGCGTTGTAGGGCGTGGGATCGGGCACGGCCGCGCGGCCCTGCAGGTTCTGGAAGACGAACCGCGCCCGGCCGTCCGGGTTCTGCATCGGGTCGATGAGCACCAGCGCTTCGCGCAGCACCGTGTCCACGTCCGCGTCGCCCTGCGCGGCCAGCAGGTGGTACGCCTCGAGCATGGCCGCGTCGGAGGAGGAGATCTCGTTGCCGTGCACGCCGTGGACGAGCCACACGACCACCGGCATGTCCTTCACGAGACGCTCCTGCTCGGCGGCCGACACGCCACGCGGGTCGGCCAGCTTCTTCAGGTCGGCCTTCACCTGATCGAGCTTCGCGATACGGCCCGGGCTACCGATCACCATCAGCCAGAGCGACCGCCCCTCCCAGGTGCGCGCGTACTCGAACAGGCGCGCGCGCGTCGGCGCCGCCTTCTGCAGCGCCTGCAGGTAGACACCCACCTGCTCGGGCGGGGTGATCTCGGCGCCGGACTCGTGGCCGAGCACCTGGCGGACGGTGGGGATGGCGGGGTCGTAGTTCGCGCCCGGCCAGAAGGGCTCATCCCCCTGCGCGAACGCCGGGGACGCGGACGCCAGGAGCAGCGAGAGGAGAAGTCGTGTGCAGCGCATCGCGCATAGCTTACCGCCGCCCGCGTCGAAGTCCTCGCCCGCCCACCGGCGCGATGTGACAGATGTCATGCCGGGCGCCTGACACCGCTCACTGGCGACGGGTGCGCCGGCGACCGACGATGGCAGGGCCTTTCATGGAGGAGGCCCTCATGTCCCTCGATCTGACCCGCGCGCGCATGGAAGTCACCGCCAGCTCGGCCGGCGGCGCCCCGTTTCTCTTCTCCTTCGGCCTGACGATCTTCCTCACGGGCCTGCTCGCGCTCTGGCTACCCACGAAGACCGCGGCCCTGATCCTCCTCTTCCAGGGCAACGTCGCCCTGCCCCTGGCGTTCCTGCTGCAGCGCCGCCTGGCGCGGGGCGAGCTGTCCCCGGACAACCCCCTGCGGCCGCTCTCCATCCAGCTCGCGATGTCCCAAATCGCGGCGCTCCCGATGGTGCTGCTGGCTTTCGGGCTGGCCCCTCACGCCACGGGCGTGGCACTCGCCTCCGTGGCCGCCGGCCACCTGGTCCCGTACGCGTGGCTGCACCGCACGTCCATCTACCTGTGGCTGGCGCCAGCCGTCTCCATCGGCACGCTGCTCATCGCGCTCGAATTGAAGCAGGAGGCGCTGCCGTGGACGCTCTTCTACATGGCCGGGGCGTATGCGTTGGCGGGGGTCGGGCTCTACCGCCACGCCCGGGGCCTGCCGCCAGCCCCGACGGGTGTCGGAGAATTGTCCGTGCACCCTGTACTATCGAAGGGAGCAGCCGATAAGCGATTCGACCCGCTATGAGTGATCCGCAATCCGACCCCGGAGGAATGCGCGCTACCGATCCGCCTCTGCGAGCGTTCATGGACGGCGGGCCGGTCATTGCGTTCATCAAGGACGATCAGGGCCGCTATCTCTACGTGAATCCCGAGATGGAACGGTTGTTCGGTGTGGGACTGGCCGACATCCTGGGCCGGGCCGACGTGGCCTGGATGCCGCCTCACCTTGCGAGCTCGACTCGACAGGACGACGCCAGGGTCCTCGAGACCGGCCAGCCCATCGAGTCCATCGAGGACGTGCCGCGGGCTGACGGCACGCTGCAGCACTGGCTGCTCGCCCGCTTCCCGTTCCCGACCGCCGACGGCCGGCGCTGCATCGGCGGCCTGGCCATGAACGTCACGGGCCTCCAGCAGGCCCAGACCCGCCTGGCCGACAGCGAGCGGCGCTACCGGCATCTCGTGGAGAGCTCCCAGGGACTCATCTGCACGCACGACATGCAGGGTCGGCTCCTCTCGGTCAACCCCGCGGCCCTCCGGCTGACGGGCCTGACCGCCGAGCAGGTCGTCGGGCGCAACCTCCGGGACATCGTCACCGAGGAGACACGCGCGGAGTTCCCCCGATACCTGGAACGAATCGATCACCGCGGCGAGGACGCGGGCATGATGTTCGTCCGCACCCGTGACGGCCGGGAGCTCGCCTGGCAGTTCCGCAACGTGAAGGTCACCGAGCCTGGCCAGGCCCCGTACGTGCTCGGCCACGCGCAGGACGTGACGGCGCTCCGCGAAGCCCAGGAACAGCTGCGCCTGCTGGCGATGACCGACGAGCTGACCGGCCTGCACAACCGGCGGGGCTTCTTCGCCAACGGGTCGCGCGTCCTGGCCGACGCCGTGCGCCAGCACAAGGGCGCGGCCGTGATCTACGCCGACATCGACGGGCTGAAGGCCATCAACGATGCCCACGGCCACGACGCCGGCTCGAGCCTGATCAGGCACGCCGCCGACGTCCTCAGGAATACGTTCCGCGCGGCCGACGTCGTCGCACGCGTGGGGGGAGACGAGTTCGTCGCCCTCGGCATCGTGCCCCCGGCCGACGTCGGGACGATCATGAAGCGCCTCGGCTGGCACCTGGACCGCTTCAACACCGCGTCCGGCCTGCCCTACCGGTTGTCGATGAGCGTGGGCGTGTCGCACTTCGACCCGGGCGAGAGCCAGACGCTCGAGGACCTCGTGACGGAAGCGGACGATGCGATGTACCAGCGCAAGCGCCTGCAACCGCCCGAGGCCTGATCCGCCCGCGCGTCGGACGCCCCGCGCATGCCAACCTCGCCGAGCCTGCTGCCGCCGGATCGCGCCCTCGGATGGAGGCCGTACGCCTGGCTCGTCTACCTGAGCGCCTACATCGCCTTCCCGTTCGTCGCCCGGACAAGTCCCGCACAGTGGGCCCTGCACGTCGCGGGTTTCGTCGTCTTCCTGCCGCTCTACTTCGCGGGCTACTGGGTCGACGGCGCGCGGCGGCTCCCCATCGTCCTGGGCCTGGTGGGGCTCGGGACCGCGCTCACCTGGCTGAACCCGGCGGCAGCGGTGTTCTTCGTCTACGCCGCCTCGTTCATCGGCGGATCGCGCACGGGTCGCGAGGCGACACTCTGGATTGCGGGGATCACGCTCGCGGGTCTGGCGGCGGCCCTCTCGGCGGGCATGTGGGCTCCGTTCTCTGCCGTGTTCGTCGCCGTCTTCGTCCCGCTGATCGGGTTCGTGAACCTTCACGACGCCGAGGTGCGCTGGCGCGATGCCTCGCTGCGCATGGCACACGATGAGATCGCGCGGCTGGCGGCCCTGGCCGAGCGGGACCGCATCGCGGCGGATCTGCACGACCTGCTGGGCCAGTCGCTGTCGGTCATCACGCTCAAGGCCGATTTGGCAGCGAGGCTGATCGACAGGGATCCCGCGCGCGCGGCGGCGGAAGTGAAGGACGTGGCGAAGGTCTCGAGGCAGGCCCTGGCGGAGGTGCGCCAGGCCGTGCAGGGGTTTCGAACGGCAACGATGGAGGGGGAACTGTCGCGCGCCCGATCGGTGCTGGCCTCGGCCGGCGTCGATCTGCACGTGGACGCGGCCGCGGCCACGCGGATCGCGACGGGCGCGCTGACACGGGAAGCCGAGTACGCGCTCGCCCTGGCGCTCCGCGAGGCGGTGACCAACATCGTCAGGCACGCGGGGGCCAGGCACTGCACCGTCAGCATCGCGCGCGAGGGCACGGCGGTGCGCCTGGTGGTGCAGGATGATGGCGTGGGAGGTGACGTCACGGCCGGCAGCGGGCTGACAGGCATGAAGCGCCGCATCGAGGTCGCGGGCGGCACGATCAGCTGGAGCGGGGCGCAGGGCGTGCGCCTGGAAGCGGTCGTCCCCGTCAAAGGGCCGGAGGGAGCGGCCCACGCATGATCCGCGTGGTCATCGCCGAGGACCAGGCCATGGTGCTTGGCGCGCTCGCGGCGCTGCTCGAAACGGAGCCGGGCATCGAGGTCGTGGGGCGCGCGTCCACGGGCGACGCGGCGCTCGCCCTGGTCCGCGAGCTGGCGCCCGACGTCCTCGTCACCGACATCGAGATGCCTGGCCGGAGCGGGCTGGACATCGCGACGGACATCGCGCGCACGGCGCGAGGCACGCGCGTGGTGATCCTGACGACGTTCGCGCGGCCGGGCTACCTGCGGCGCGCGCTGGACGCCGGCGCGTCGGCGTACCTGCTGAAGGACGAGCCATCGGCCGAGCTCGCCGAGGCGATCCGCCGGGTGCACGCGGGCGGCCGCGTGATCGACCCCGCGCTGGCGGCCGATGCGTGGACCGGCGCGGATCCGCTGACCGATCGCGAGCGGCAGGTGCTGCGCCTGGCCGGCGAGGGGCTGTCGAGCTCGGACATCGCGGCCACGCTGCAGCTCTCCGAGGGCACGGTGCGGAACTACCTGTCCGAGGCCATCAGCAAGCTGGGCGCGAAGAACCGCGTGGAAGCGGCGAACCTCGCGCGCGCGAAGGGGTGGCTCTAGCGCTTCTTCGCAGCCTTCTTCGCCTTCTTCGCCTTCTTCACCGCCTTCTTCGCCGCTGCCTTCTTTGCCTTCTTTGCGGCCGTGGCTTTCTCGGCGCCACTCTTCTTCGCAAGGTCGGCGCGGTGCGCGCGCTCGTAGGTCTGGATGTCCTTGAACTTGCCCGCGCTGTCTCTCTTCGCGTAGAGCTTCTTGCCGGCGGTGCTGCGGTGGGTCGTGCGCTTGGCTTTGGCCATGGCCCGCAGTATAGCAGCGTGATGCGCGAGGATCAGGGCGCGAGGATCGCGCGCGACCATCGCCATTCCATCGAACGCTCCTTGCCGTTCGCCGTGCCCTCGATGCGCGCGCGCAGATCGTCGCCATCCAGCCAGTAGATCACGCGCTGCGGAAAATCGTGCGCGAGGTTCTCGAACACGACGCGCTGGCCCTCGAGCGTCTTCAGCGTGAACGGCGTGGCCGGGCTCCGTCCGTTGGGCATCGAGAGATAGACGAGTCCGCCCTTCTGTTCCTCGATCCGCAGGAACTCGAACTCGACCATGCGGCCGTCGCGGATGGTGCGGTGCATGCCGACCATCGCGCCGCCCTTTGGCGCGGTCCAGTGCTCTTCGTGTTCGACACGCCCATCGGCTCCCGCCCACGACCCCGCCATCCAGGCCAGCGCGCTTGCCGACGTCGCCTGCGCGCGCGAGGCCTCGACAGCCGAGACGGCCAGCAGCAGTGCCGCTCCAGTCACTATTCGCCTCATGGTTCCTGCCCCCATTCACGCTGGATGCACAACCTCTACGGCATATCTGGCGGCGGCACGCGACGCCGGCTCGCCTGCTCGAACGCGTACGCGAGCGCGATCACCCTCGGCTCGCTGCAGGCCGCGCCGGTGAACGCGACGCCAAACGGCGCCGGCTTCGCGTTGAAGTTGTCCGGCAGCGGCGGCATCGGCGCGTTCGGCACCATGCCGAAGGGCACGGTGATAATGGGATAGTTGGCGCGGGCCGCCATGTTGGCGCCCGACGAGCCCGGCGTCAGGATCGCGTCGAGCTTGTGGGCCTGCAGCACGGCCTCGAGGCCCTCGTCGCGGCTGAGGCGTCGGTCCTTTGCCATATCGGCCTCGTTGCGAGCGCGGTCGCGCTCCACGTCCATCTCGTCGGAGATGTCGAGGCGCGACTGCCCGAAGCGCATCGCATTCATCTTCGCGTGCGCGAGGTTCCACTCGCGCAGCTCGGTGAGCGACCTCACCGGCGCCCGGTCACCGAGGCTCGCCAGCCACGCGTTGAAGTCGCGCTTCATGCCATACTTGAAGTTCGCGGTGCAGTTCGCGTCGCCGCGCTTCCCGTGCTCCGCGCCCTGGCAGTAGTCGAACAGCAGGAAGTTCGTGGTCGGGTCCTGGCTGACGATGCTGGGAATCTCGACGGGGTCGACGACCTCGGCGCCCTGCGCCTTCAGGAGGGCAATCGCCTCGGCCATCACCTTCGCCTGCTCGGCGTTGAGGCCGCCCCGCCCGTCCTTGAACTCCGGCCGCCGTTCGTCCCCTGGTGCCTTGACGCGGTCGTAGTAGAACGCCCGCGGGATCCCGATGCGCGCGCCTTTCAGCGCTCCGCCGTCGAGAAACGCCGTGTAGTCGCGGTTCGGCGGCGGCGTGCAGGCCTTCGTCGCCGCGTCGTTGGGATCCGGCGAGGCGCTCTCGAGCACGCCCATCAGGATGGCCGTATCGGCCACGGTGCGCCCCATCGGGCCCGCGGTGTCGTGGTCCGCGGTGATTGGAATGATGCCGTAGCGGCTGATCCGACCCAGCGTGGGCCGGATGCCGACCAGCATGTTGGCGTTCGAGGGACTGACGATCGAGCCGCCCGTGTCGGACCCGACACTTGCCGCCCAGAAGCTGGCCGCCGTGCCGGAGCCGGAGCTGGACCCGCCGGTGGAGAGCACCGGGCGCCCGTCGAGGGTCTCCGGCCGCGGATCCATGCGCGGGTCGTACGGGTTGTAAGCGAAGCCCGCCACCGCCGTGTAGTTCGCCACCATCGGCGTCGGCGGGCCCGCGGTCCAGTGCGCCAGCTCGGTGAGCACCGTCTTCGCGATGATGATGGCGCCGGCCTCGCGCAGGTTCGTCGTGAGCGTGGCGTCGTACGGCGGCACGAGGGTCGCAAAGGCCAGGGCGCCACCCGTGGTGCGGATGTCCGTGGTGTGGATGTTGTCCTTGAGCGCGATGGGGATGCCGTGGAGGGGCCCGCGCACGCGCCCGGCCGCACGCTCACGGTCCAGCCGGTCGGCTTCGTCCAGGGCGCGGGGGTTGACCGTGACGATGGCGTTGATGCGGTCCTCGTAGGTCGCGATGCGCGCCAGGTACTGCGTCACGAGCTGCCTGGACGTGATCCGCCCGGACTCGAGTGCCGCCTGCAGGTCTGGAATGCCGGTTTCGACCACGCTGAACGCGGCGTCGATTTCGCGCGTCGGCGCCTGCGCCGGAGTGCATCCCACCGCGGCGATCGCGACGACGACCGCCAGGCTCAGTCCACGCATTACGTGCTCCCTTCGCCAAGGCCTTGGCAGGGACATCCTACGCGGAGCGGGCTGTCTCTGGCAGCCGATTTGCTGCGATCACCTCACGTCGCGGCGTTCTGCCGGTTCTTCGGCACCCGTGTCCCGGCTTACCAGCGCCTGGAGGTCATCATGAGAGAGCTGATCCGTGACTTCTACGACGGTCGCCTCTCGCGACGCGCGTTCGTCGGCCGCCTCGTCGCCGCAGGCCTGACGATGGCCGCCGCACGGTCGGTGGTGGAGGCCGCAGAACTCGGCGCGGTCCCTGGCGCACCCCCGGCCTCAACGGCCTTCAGCGGCACCGGCGGCGAGCTGCTCGTGGAGCAGGTCCGGGCGGCCGGCACCCGCTACCTCTTCACCAATCCGGGCTCTCTGGAGGTGGCGTTCTTCGACGCCTTGATCGACCGACCCGAGCTCGAGCTCGTCGTCGGCCTGCACGAGGGCATCGTCATCGCCATGGCCGACGCCTATCACAAGGTGTCGCGCCAGCCGGCCTTCGTCAACGTGCACGCGGCCGTGGGCACGGCCCAGATCGCGGGCCAGATGTACAACGCGCACTTCGACGGGTCGGGTCTCGTGGTGACGGCCGGGATGAGCGACAACACCATCGCCAGCGACGACATCGTGCTCGCCCCGCGCCCGGGCTTCAGCCAGTCCGAGATCAACCGTCAGTTCACCAAAATCGCGTGGGATGTTCGCGAGGGCGCGTCGACCGCGCTGGCCATCCGCCGCGCCTACAAGCTGGCCGGGACCGCGCCGGGGGGGCCGGTGTACGTCGCGTTCTCGACGCGCGGCCTTGCGGAAACGGTGAAGGGGGAGGTGTTCCCGCGGGAGGCCTTCCTCGTGGACGCGCGCCCGCGCGCGGCCACCGACCAGATCGAGGCCGCCGCGCGCCGCATCGTCGAGGCCAGCCGGCCGGTCGCCCTGCTCGGCGATGAGGTGTTCAAGGCGGATGCGATGGTGGACGCGGTGGCGCTCTGCGAGCTGCTGGGCCTGCCGATGGTCACGCCCAATCTGCCGGCGTTCAACTACCTCTCAGCCACCAACCCCCTGTATCTCGGCACGCGCTTCGGCGGCGATCGGCCGTACCCATACGGCGACGCCGACCTCGTGGTGCAGATCGGCGCGCGCGAGCTGGGAGGCAACGAACCGGCGGCGGCCGGCCGCGCGGGCTACATTGCCATCGGCCTCGACACGAGCATGCTGGGCCGCACCCGCGCCCTGGACCTCGCCGTCGTCGGCGACGTCAAGGTTGCGGTGAAGGATCTGGCCGACGGCGTTCGGTCTCTCTTGACGACCGACCGGCTGTCGCGCATCCGCGACGAGCGCGTGGCCGTGGTGACGCAGGCCACCGCGGCCGCCCGTGCCGCGCGCCTCGCCCAGGCACGCCAGGTCTTCAATCAGAGCGTGATTCACCCCGACCAGGTCGGCTACGAGATGGAGCAGGCTCTCGAGAAGAACGCGCTGCTGGTGACCGAGAACGCGCCCGGCCTGCAGGGCAAGCACGACTTCCTCAGCTACGGGCCCGGCCCCGAACAGAAACAGAACATCGGCCATGCCGGGGGATCGCTCGGCTGGGGCGTGGGCGCGGCCGTCGGTGCCAAGCTGGCGGCGCCCGATCGACAGGTGGTCCTCAGCATCGGCGACGGGTCCGTGATGTACAGCGCCAGCGGCTTCTGGTCCATGGCGCGCCACTCTACGCCGGTGCTGACGATCGTCTGGAACAACCGCAACTACCAGACGGTGCGCAATGGGGCGTACCGCTACAACAAGCGCATGGTCGAGACCGGCCGGTATCCGGGGCTCTACCTCGGCGATCCGGACATCGACTTCGTGAAGCTGGCGGAGAGCCAGGGCGTGCAGGGCCAGCGCGTGACGAGCGCGACCGACATCGCGGGTGCACTCAGGAAGGGTACCGCCGAGACGCGCGCCGGAAACCCGTACCTCATCGAGTTCGTCGTCGCGCGGATCGGGGGCGGCGCAGAGTCCACGTGGTACCAGAAGGTCACGCCGGCGAGGCGAGGGACACCGACGTCGTTGCGCTGAGCTGCACGGCCATGCCTCTCCAGATGCGTGCCCACCTGATCCTGGTGTTGGTCGTGGCGGGAATCGCGGCGGGATCGGAGGCTGCGCGTGCGCAGACCGTCGAGATCTCGCCGTTCGGCGGATACCGCGTCGGCGGCAGCTTCGCGGAAGTCGATGGCCGCACGGTCGTCGACGATGATGGCGGACCCAGCGTGGGGGTCGTCGTGGACGTGGCTTTCGGGTCACGCCTGGATGGCCTGAAGCTCGAAGGAGTTTTCAGTCGCGAGCGGGCGGACCTGCGTGTGCTCGGAGGACCGCTCGATCCGCCGGGACGCGTCCGCGTCGAGGTCGATCAGATCCAGCTGGGCGGCATCCAGGAACTCGCGGACGGCCGCGTTCGCCCGTTCCTCGCCGGGCTTCTCGGCTTGACACGTTACGCGGTGCCGGGAGATACGGAGGTCCGTTTCGGCCTCGGCGTCGGCGCAGGCGCGAAGTTCTTCGCCACGCGGAATGTCGGCCTGCGACTGGACGCCCGCAGCTACCTGACCATCGTGGATGCCGGGGGCGCCGGCGTGTGCGGCGGGTTCGGCTGCGCCGTGTCATATCGCGCGAACCCCGCCTTCCAGGACCTCACCGCCGGTCTCATCATCGCGTTCTGACAGGCGGCGCTCCCGTCGGCGGCGCTACTCCGCGCGCAGCGCGGAGGTCGGGTCGATGCGCGAGGCGCGACGTGCGGGCAGCCAGGTCGCCAGCAGGACCGTGAACGCCAGCGCGGCGGCGGCCGCGCCGACGTGCCGCGGATCCCACGCGTCAGCGCCGAACACGAGACCTTCGAGGACGACGGCCACGCCCGCCGCGAGCGCGAGGCCGATGGCCACGCCGATCCCGGCAATCACCATCCCTTGCCGCACGAAGAGCCGGACCACGTCGCCCGGCGCGGCGCCCAGCGCGAGACGCACGCCGATCTCGGCCAGCCTGCGGCGCGCCGAGTAGGCCAGCAGCGCGTATACCCCGAGCCCCGCCAGCCCCAGGGCGATCGCCGCGAAGGTCCCCATCATCTCGCCCAGGAAGCGCTGCTCCCACGTGACGAAGCGTCGCCTCTCGTTCAGCGTCATCAGCTCGAAGACCGCCTGGCCGGGATACCGCTGCCGCATCAGCGTCCGCACGGCATCGACGATCGGATCGGGCGCGGCACCAGCGCGCGCCAGGAAGGCCATCGTCCGGTAGCCGGTGACGGCCTGCGGCACGTAGAAGTTGAGGCGCGACTGCTCGGTCGCCTCGCCCACCTCCTCGAAGTGCACGTCCGGCGCCACGCCGACGATGCGATACCAGTCCACGGACGTGCGCGAGCGCACGCCGATACGAGAGCCCACGGCACCTCCGGCGGGCCAGAACCGCTGCGCCAGAGATGCGTTAATCACCGTCACCCGCGCGTCAGGATCGTCCGTCTCCGCCTTCGTCAGGCCACGGCCGTCGAGGAGCGAGAGCCCGAGGGTGTCGAAGAAGCCGGCCGTGACGCCGACCACCTGCGCGCCGAGCGCGTCGTCCGGATCGGTGCGTCCGTCCACGACGACGCGCACGAGGCCTCCGCCATCGTCACCGGGAATGCTGGTGGTGGCCGCCGCGGACACCACCCCGGGAAGCGAAGCCAGCGCAGCGGACACCTCGTCCACGACGCGCGCACGCGCCGCAGGATCGTCGAACTCGTCGCCTGCCAGGTAGGTCCGCAGCGAGACGAGCGGGCGATGGTCGAAGCCGAGGTCCGTCGTCTGCTGGGCGAGAAAGCCGCGGATCACCATGCTCGCGCCGGCAAGGAGCGCGAGCGAGAGGGCGATTTGCGCGCCGACCAGGCTGGCCTGGAAGCGTTGCTGCCCCCGGCTGGGCGTGGCACGCGCGGCGTCCTTGAGATCCGACACGAGGTTCGGGCGCGAGGCGCGCAGCGCAGGCACCAGGCCGATCGCCACCGCGGTGAACACGGTGACGGCCACCGTGAACGCGGCGACGCGCACGTCCACGTCGAAGGCCAGCCAGTACGGCAACTCCTCCGGAAACGATCCGCGCAGGTAGTCCAGGGCCCAGGCGGATCCGATCAGGCCCAGCGCGGCCCCGGCCGACGAGACCAGGGCGGTCTCGACGAGCATCTGTCGACCGAGGCGCCAGCGGCCGGCGCCGAGAGCCGAACGAACGGCCATCTCGCGCTGCCGGGACGCGGCGCGCACCAGCATCAGGTTCGTCAGGTTGGCGCAGGCGATGAGCAGGACCAGGCCCACGGCGGTCATCAGCGTGCCGAACAGCCCACGCGTGTCGGGTTTCACCTGGGAGTCGCGGAACCGCATCACCCGCACGCCGAAGCCGCGGTTGGTGTCGGCGTGCTCCTGTTCCAGCCGGCCCGCGATGGCCGACAGCTCCTGCTGCGCCTGCGCCAGCGTCACGCCTGGCCACAGCAGGCCCACGGCGTTCACGTTGCGCGCGTCGCGCGGGGCCTCGTCCCACCGAAGCGGCATGTACATGTCGTCGCGCTCCGGGAAACGGAAGCCCGGCGGCAGCACGCCGACGACCGTGCGCGGCAGCCCGTTGACGTGCACCTCGCGCCCGACGATGTCCGCGACACCGCCGTAACGACGCTGCCACAGGCCGTGCGTCAGCAGCACGACGCTCTCGAGGCCGGGTGCCGCGGCCTCCTCGGCGCTGAAGTGCCGACCCAGGATTGGGGCGATGCCGAGCAGGGGAAACAGATCGGGCGTGACCGAGCCTGCGCGCACCCGCTCGGCGACGCCGTCGCGGCTGAGCGTGACGTTCCGCCCCACGTACCCGCCCAGCCCTTCGAGAGAGGTCGCCTCGCCGAGATCGACCAGGTCCGGATACGAAACCTCAGAGTCACCCCAACTCCAGTCCTCCGGCTGCTGGGCGTGCGTGGCGAACAGCGTGACCACGCGGTCGCTGCGGTCGCCGAACGGCAGCGGCCTGAGCAGCATCGCGTTGACGATGCTGAAGACGGTGAGGTTGGCGCCGATGCCGACGGCAAGCGTCAGCAGCGCGGCGCCGTAGAAGCCCGGCCGCTGGCGGAGGGTGCGAAGCGCGTGGCGAACGTCCTGGGTGATCGACGACATGGCGGATCCTGTCCAGTGTCGACTATCAAAGGGCGTGCCGCGCGCGGGAAAACACCCTATTGCCCCGAAAAGCGGGTGCTCCTTGAGCGAGCAGCGAGGGACAGAGCCCTGCCGGAGTGTCCGGGAGCGGTCATCGAGGTTCCGCCGCTGGACGATAGGGTAGGATGAGGCGCCCCATGGCCCAGTTCATCGACACGTTCACCACCTTCCTCTTCCAGTACATCGTCGTCTGGATGCTGCTCGGCGCCGGCCTGGTCCTCACGATCCGCTACCACCTGGTCCAGTTGCGCCGCCTCCCGGAGGCGTTTCGCGCGATGGTGGCGAAGCAGTCCGAGGCCGCGGGCGGGGCGCTGACGCCGTTCCAGGCCTTCATGACCGCGCTCGGCGCCTCGATCGGCACGGGCAACATCGCCGGCATCGCCACGGCCATCATCTCCGGCGGGCCAGGCGCGCTGTTCTGGATCTGGGTGTACGGGTTCGTCGCCACCGCGGTGAAGTTCACCGAGGCCGTGCTCGCCGTCCGCTACCGCGAGGCGCACGGTGACACGCTGCGCGTGGGGCCGATGTACTACCTGCGCGACGGGTTGAAGTCGCCGTGGCTCGCCAGCACGTTCGCCCTCGTGGCGGGCGTGGGCGCGCTCACGACAACGCCGTTCACGCAGCCCAACTCCATCGCCGTCGCGCTCGACAGCGTGTTCGGCATTCCCACCTGGGTGGCGGGCATCATCATCGCCGTTCTCGTGTGGGCAGTGATCATCGGCGGTATCAAGTCGATCGGCCGCGTGGCCGAGTTCCTGTCGCCGCTCAAGGTCGGCCTGTACCTCGTGGGCGGCATCGTGGTCATCGTGATGTTCGCCCACCGGCTGCCCCACGTGCTCGGCCTGGTCTTCAGCGAGGCCCTGACGACGCGGTCCGCGATGGGGTTCGGGTGGTTCATCGCCATGCGCTACGGCATCGCGCGCGGCGTCTACGCGAACGAAGCCGGCTACGGCACGGCAGCCGTGGCCTACGGCACGGCCCGCTCGGATCGCCCGTCACAGCAGGGGCTGCAGGCGGTGATGGAGGTGTTCATCATCTCGTTCGTGACGGGGACCATCAGCGCGCTCACGATCCTCGTGAGCGGCGTGGCCGAGACGTCCATCGCCGCGGCCCAGAGCGGCGCGCCCTATGTCACCAGCACGGCCGCAGTCGCGGCGGCGTTCAATGCCGCCGTGCCCACCGTGGGTGGGTGGGTCGTGGCGTTCTGCGCGTTCCTGTTCGGCTACACGACGCTCATCGGGTGGGCGTTCTACGGCGAGCAGTTCCTCGAGTACATCTTCGGGCGCTCGATCACCCTGCCCTATCGCTGGGTGTACTGCCTGCTCATCCCGTTCGGCGCGATGATGCGGCCCGAGTTCGTCTGGGCGTGGGGCGACCTGATGAACGTGCTGCAGGTGTTCCCGAACATGGTGGGGCTCATCGGCCTGAGCGGCGTGGCCGCGGCCTACGCCCGGGGGCGCGCCTGAGCGGGCGGGCGCGGCGTGGCGCGCCGCGCCCGATCACGGCGCGAGGAAGGCCTGCCACCGCATGACGTACTCCTGGAGCGTCACGGCCTCATAGCTGGTCGCCCGGCCCGTGAGTCGCGACAACACGCCGGTACCCGAGAGCGAGCAACCCGGCACCGGCGCCATGGCGCCCAGCCAGGTCATCCCCGTGTACCAGCTGCAGCTGAGCACCGCGTAGTTGCCTCCTCCGGTGTGGAGCACGGTGACGGCGCTCGTGTACAGGTCGAAGAACGTGCCGGCCTCGCCGCGCATGTAGGTGCGAAGCGGGCCGTACGACGAGTTCTGATAGGACGACCCCGATCCAACGGGCCACGGAAGTCCTGAGCTCGTCGAGAACAAGTGGAACGGCAGGTCGTTGTTGAAGGGCACGAGCGGAAAATATGGCGACAGGGAGAGCGACACATTCGCCGCCGGCAGTGGCGCGCCGAAGTGCGCGATCCCACCGACGACCATGTCGTTCGCCGTCCCGCCGGCCACGGCCGCCCCGTTGCCAAACACCCACGAGCCGGACACTGCGATGTCCGTCTCGCCCACCGGATCGAGAATGGCGACGGCCGTCTGGAGGCCGGCCGGCGTCTCGAACACCGTCAGGTGTCCCCGGAAAGGGCCCAGGTTGATGACGATGAGCCCCGCGAGCGGGCCCAGGGCCGCGAACGTCGGATCGGGCACGGTGCGCGTGAAGGCGTGCATGTGGGCAGTGCCGATGCCCGCGCCCTTCTGGCCGTTCGTGATCGCGTAGACCTGGCCCCGGCCGTACCACGAGGTCAGGCCCTGCTCGCTGCGCGTTCCCGCACCCGCGTAGAAGGACTGCCAGCCGTTCTCGATGAGGAACGCGAACGGCACGTCCTGTGCAAAGGCGGTGGAAGTAGTGAAGAGCAGGCAGGCGAACGCCGCGGCGAGGAACATGACGTACTCCTTCCGGGGACGCTGCGGAGCAGCCTACACCAGAGCTGCCCCGCCTCAGTAGCCCCGGCTCGCGCCGCCCCCGCCCGAACGTCCGCCGCCAAAGCTCGACCCGCCGCCCGAGGATCCCCACGACGAGCTGGAGCCTGAGGACTCGGCGAGCCGCTCCAGTGCGACCGTGTATTCCACGTGATAACTGCAGAACTCGCAGTGCTCGACCACCTGCGCGCTCCCCTCGCCGTGCCGCGTGGCGGGCTCGACGACCGTCTTCGTCCGCGACTTCGTCCGATTCGAGCACTGCGGGCAGGTGTCGTACGAGGACAGGCCGCGCGGGTACCGCAGCGTGAGCTTGAAGCTGCAGCCGGGACACGACCAGACGTCGTAGTCCACGCTCTTCAGCCGTTCCTCTGCCCGCTGCCCCTCCTCCAGGTGTTCATCGTCTTCGGCTTCGTCGAGGCGGCGCATCCGGGTCCGGCACTGCGGGCACCGTCGGCGCCGGTTGCGGCGCCAGCGCCGGAGCACGACCGACGCGACGACGGCAAGCGGGACGGCGGACAACAGGCCCATCCAGAGCCCGAAACGGCCGGACGACTCGGGTTGATAGTCCTCGCTGCGAAGCGACCGCAGGGGAACGGGCTGGCCGCCAACCGCGCGGGCCAGGGCATCCACCCCGGCCACCACACCCTCGTCGTACTGACCGGCCTTGAAGCGCGGGATCACATAGGTATCGAGCAGGGCGCCCACCTTGCCGTCAGGCAGGATGGGCTCGAGGCCGTAGCCCACCTCGATGCGCACACGGCGATCGCCGGTGGACCACAGGAACAACAGGCCGTTGTCCTGGCCGGCCTTCCCGATCCCCCAGCGCCGGAAGATCCGCTCCGCGACCTCCTCGACCGTCGAACCGCCCAGCGACCCGACGACCACGACCGCCACTTCGACGCCCGTGGTCCGCTCGAGCTCGTTGATGACGCGGTTGAGCGTCGCAACCGTGTCCGGGCGAAGGGCCCCCGGCACGTCGGTGACCCACGTGCCGTCGCGGGTGCGCGGGTTCGGGATGTCGTCGATCGACGCAGACCCGCCGCAGCCCGCGGCGAGCACGAACGCGAGTGCCATCGCGAGGAGTCGCATCAGTCCTGCATATACCATCACGATGCCATTGTTCCCCGCTCACGGCGCCGGCCGGCAGCCGAACGTCCCGGCCGGGCCTTGCCACGACACGCCGAGACGATCGAGCTCCTCGACGAGGGCACTCCGGTGGGCGTCGATGGCCGCCCGCTCGGCCGGTCGCCGGGCCGCGCGCTCGCACAGTGTGTGCACGGCCCACGCGGCCGCACCTTCCTGATCCTTCGCCGCAATGGTGTCGAGCGTCTCGAGGCCATCCGACAGCGTCTCCGGCCCCAGCGCGAGCTGATAGAACGCCACGGCGCCGAGTCGGCGCGCCTGTTCCGGCGTGGCGTTGCCGGACTTCTCACGCGCGGCCTGGGCGCCAATCGCGGTGATGCGCTCGCGCGCGCGCGGATCGCCCTGCCTGGCGAGCGCGTGGACGACCGCATCCAGTCGCGCATCGTCGAGCGGCCGGGCGATCTCGGCCAGGAGGCGGTCGCGCGCCACGGCATGATCGACTTCGCCGAGCAGCCAGATGGCGTCCAGGCCCGCCGCGCTCCACGCCGCGCTGTCGGTGACGGCACCGACGACCTTCACCATCGCGGCCCCGAGATCGGGCTCGGGGCCGCCGGCCACGAAGGCCGCCCACCGGGCGAACAGCCGCACCCGCGGGCGCATGACCGGATTCGGCAGCGCCGCTTCGAGGTACGGGATCACGCGCCGATCGCGAAGAGCGGCCAGGCCCGCGACGCCGCACAGCACCTGCGCTGAGTCGGGCGACTCCGCAAGGGCGATCAGAGCCGTTCGCCCCTGCTCGCCGAGCGGCTCGAGCAGGCGCGCCACCTCGGCTGGCGCGCGGTCCTCCGATCCACACACCCCCTCGCGCACACGGTGCACCGCTGAGGCCTGGTGTGCCGACGCATCTGCAGCTGCGGCTCCGGCGGACACCTGATCGAGCACGCGCCGGACGGCACGGACGACTAGCTCTGGCTCGTCGTTCTGGATGTAGTGTCCGCTGTTGGCGGCGACGTGGTGCTCGGACCGGGCCGAGGCCGAGGCCAGGTCGCGCTGGAGCTCGTGCCAGACACCGAGCCGTTCGCGATCGTCGGCGGCATCGCCCCCCCGCGTCCAGCGGCCTCGCGTGAGCACCACGAGAGGACCGGCGAACGTGAACCGCTGTCCTTCCAGCGCAGTCACGAGCCCCTCGAGCGAGACCGCCTCGGGGGCTGGGGCGGTGGCCATCACTTGCGGCGGGCCCGGCTTCAGCGCTGCCATCCGCAGGACCTGGTCACGGTGGGAGGAATCCACGAGCACGAGGCCAGCGGTCTCACCCGGATGGAGCGAGACATGGAGCTGCGCGATCAAGCCACCCAGGGAGTGGCCGACCAGCACGTACGGCGGCGCCTCGCCGCTCGCCTGCAGCAGGCCACGCAGCAGCTCGACGAGGCCCGACGCGTCGAGGCCCGCGGGCGCGGGCCCGCTCGCGCCCCTGCCGGGCCGGTCCCATGCACATGCGCGGGCAAACGCCGCCACCGGCACGTGGACGTCACGCCAGGTGTCCACCGTGTTGAACGCGCCGGCCTCGAAGAGCACGAGCGGCGTGCCCGGCAGCCGCTCCCCACCGCATCGGAGTCGGAGCGACGTGCCGTTCACGTCGACCAGGCGGTCCACCAGCGCGGCGGGGGCGTCGAGAGCCAGCGGCAGGGCAGCCAGCACGGCGAGGAGGAACACGCGCCGAGGCTACCACGCACGCTCCCGGCGCGGTCAGTGCGGAGTAATCCGGACGGTGAACCCGGCACCAATCGGCATGGCCTGGCTGTCGTCGCGGCTGAGGCACCAGACGTTGTTGTCGAGCGGGGCCTCGAGTCCGGTGCCGTCGTCGTCGTAATAGAGGCTGACGGTCGAGCCGACGAACGGACGGAGGGCGCTCTGTCCGCCGCGGTTGGGGCTGAAGACGATGAGCGCGGACGGGCGGCCATCGGCCAGCGGATGGCTGAAGCACGAGACGTTGTCGGCCGCGCCCGCCGGACGGTTCTCCGCGCTCACGACGTGCAGGAAGCTGTTGGGCCGTTCGCCTCGCTGCATACCCGAGCTGGTCGGCGTCGAGACCCTCAGGAGCGTCCCGTTCCCGCCGGCATCGTCGAGCCACGATCCATTCAGGGTCGTGGTGTCGATGCTCAGGATGACGCGGTTGCCCTCAAACGTGAAACCGCTCGGCACGCCCGTGCTCAGCCCGACCCTCGCCACGCCGTTGTTGTCGAGGACGGCGGAGCCTTCGACGGGTTGCGGCGCGTAGATGGGATCGCAGAGGTCTTCGTACCCCTGCAGGCGGATGCCCGCGGCATCCTGGACGACGGTGAGCGTGAGCGTGTTGCAGTACGGCTCCATCCGCCAGTGGAAGGTGCCAATCGTCTGCGCGGCTGACAGGGCGGGCAGCGCCAGGGCGAACAGGGCCAGTCCGGCGACGCGACGAGGGGCATGTGTCGGCATGAGTCGTGACCTCCGCCGCACAGTCTCGTCCGAATCAGATGTGCAGGCAATCCAGCACATCCGGCAGGCTCGGCGATGGTCAGGCCGTATGCAGGCGAGAGCTCGCGCCAGCGCGGGCCCGGCGAGGCGTCGCCAACGGCCGCGCGAGATGCCCGGCATCGTGTACTCGCGATTGTGGCAGATGGCCTGGTTGACATCATGATGTCTGCCAGATAGCATCATGATGTGCGTACGACGCTCACCCTGGATGACGATGTCGCGGCCAAGATCAAGAGGCAGGTCAGGAAGACCGGCCGGTCCTTCCGCGACGTGGTGAACGACACGCTGCGACGCGGGCTGGCCACCGAGCCGCCAGCCGAGCCGCGCCCGCCGTTTCGCGTCCGGGCGCGCGACCTCGGGGCGCTGCAGCCGGGGGTCCAGCTCGACGACATCGCCGGCCTGCTGGATCAGGTCGAAGGACCACTCCACCGATGATCCTCGTGGACGCGAACCTGCTGCTTCACGCCTACAACCCGCGCTCGGCCGATCATGAGCGAAGCCGGGCGTGGCTCGAAGAGGCGTTGTCGGGAACCGCGCTGGTCCGCTTCGCGTGGGTCACGCTCTGGGCGTTCATCCGGATCGCCACGAGCCCGCGCGTGTTCGAGCGCCCGCTGTCGCTTGCCGAGGCAGGCGAGATTGTTTCGTCCTGGCTGGCGCAGCCGATGACAGGTGTGCTGGAGCCCGCGGACCGCCACTGGCCCATCCTCCAGCGCCTGCTGGCGGAGGGCCAGGCCGCCGGGCCGCTCGCCATGGATGCGGCGCTGGCCGCGATTGCCATCGAGCACGGCGCCACGCTCTGCACGACCGACCGGGATTTCTCCCGCTTTCCCGGCTTGTCCTGGACGAACCCGCTGCTCGATGTCAGCAGGTGACGTAAGAACCCGAGAACCCCAGAACCTCAGAACCTCAGAACCTCAGACCCCGTACCGTTCCGGATCCCACCACAACCCGAGCTCGCTCGGCGGCGCCATGTAGCCCGCCAGCGCAGAGGCCGCGACGACCGACGGCGAGGCGAGGTATCCCTCGCCGCCGTAGCCCATCCGGTTCTGCCAGTTGCGGTTGAACGACGTGATGGCGCGCTGCCCCGGCTGCAGCGCATCCGGTCCCTGCCCGAAGCAGGGGCCGCACCAGCTGGCGCGGATCTGCCCGCCCACCGAGCGGAACACGTCGGCGATGGACTCGCCGCCCAGCCGCGGGTCGGGCCGCTCGATCTGGTGCTTCACGCCGCCGGATCCGGGGAACACCACGAACTCCTTCTGCGCCTTCGTCAACCCCTGCGCGCGCGCGGCCACCAGCACCAGCGCGGCGGACAGCAGGTCGTCGTAGCTGCCGTTGGTGCACGAGCCGATCATCGCCTTGTCGAACGTGATCCGCTCGCGCGCCACCTCCTCGGCGGGGAACGCGTTGCCCGGGCTGAACGGCTTGGCAATCATCGGCAGCACGTCGTCCAGCACCAGCTCCTCGTCGAGATCGAACACGGCGTCGGCGCCGCACGCGATGCGCGGATACGGCAGCTCGGCCATGCCCTTCGCCTGGTACCACGCATACGTGACATCGTCGGGTGCGAAGATGCCGTTCAGCGCCTCCGCCTCGGCCATCATGTTCGCGATGGTGTTCCGGAACGCGATGGGCAGCTGGTGATCCTGGTCCACCAGCTCCACCGACATCCCCTGGGACTGCTTCGCCCCCCACCGCCGCAGCAGCTCGAGGACGATGTCCTTGCCGGTCACCCACTCGCGGAGCCGGCCGGTGAAGGTGACGCGGCGCTGTTTCGCCATCGTGAAGTAGATGTAGCCGGTGGACCAGCCGAACCCGAGCGTGGTGGATCCCACGCCCATGCCCACCGCGCCGTAGGCGCCGTACGCGCGTGAGTGCGAGTCCGCGCCGGGGATGAACTGCCCCGGCAGCACCAGGCCCTGCTCGGGGAAGTAGAAGTGGAAGATGCCGTCGCCTGGCGTGGCGTAGTACGGCTTCTCGATCCCGTGGTGCCTCGCGAACTGCCGCCCGATCTCCGTCTGCCGGTCGTCGTCCTGCTTGCCCGTGAAGACGAAGTGATCGTTGGCCACCGCCGCCTGGCGCGGAAAGATGGCATCGCCTCCGGTGATCTGGTTGAAGGTGTGGATGGCGAAGGGCGCCGTGCCGTCGGAGGCCGGCAGCAGGTCGGCGTAGACACGGAGCGTGGCGCCGGGCTTCACCTCGGCGTCCTTGTCCACGCGGTGCGCCCACACGATCTGCTCGGTGGTGGACATGCGCCGCGCGCGGTCTGGATCGGCCCACGCGACCTCGGGCGTCCGTTCGACGGACGCGCGGAACTCCCGCCGCCCCACTGCGAAGATGCCGCCGCTCTGCCGGATCTCGTCTTCCTTCGCGCTGAGGGGCACCGGTGTGTACGCCTTCCCCTGCGTCTCGTTCGTGATGGCACGCGACACTGGATCGAACGTGAACACGTCGCCGTCCTGCGCGTCGGCCACGGCCTCGGGGCTCTGGACCACGTGCAGGCCGAGGTTGAACGCGTTCCTGCGGAAGATATCGCCCATGTTCGCGCCGCAGACGATCACCATCTCGAGCCCGGCTTCCTCGGCGATGGCCTTCAGTCCCGCTGGCGACATTTCCCGCGAGCTGCCGATGGCAAACCGGTCGCCCGCGATGACGAAGGTCTGCCCGGCGTGCACCCTCGCGCGGAAATCGGGCATCAAATAGCGAAAGGCGCCGGCCTTCCATCGCTCGTCCAGCGTCTCGAGGCTCTCGGACACGCAGTCTGCGGCCGGCGTGATCTGGTCCGTGTCGATGGCGTCGAGCTTCTTCCCAGGCGTGCGCGGATCCCAGAAGATGAGCGCGGTGCCGCGGATGAGGTGCTGTCCACCTGCGGCCGCGAGATCACCGGGACGTGGGCCCGGCAGCGTCTCGAGGGTGACCCCGGGCTTCTGGATGGCGGGCTTGGCGATCTGCATAACTGGACGATCATAGCAGGGGCATCTGATGGCGACGACCCAGGACGACACCCGTGAATTCCTGTCTTTCGAGGCGCTCAGCGGCATCGTCCTCATCGTCTGCGCCGGTGCGGCCCTGTGGATGGCCAACTCGTCCTGGGCCGCGGGCTACGAAGCCATCTGGACCGCGCCTGTCGGCGGGGACGTGGCGGGGCTGGACCTCCGCCACTCCGTGCGCCACTGGATCAACGACGGGTTGATGGCGCTGTTCTTCCTCGTCGTTGGCCTCGAGATCAAGCGCGAGTTCGCGGTCGGCGAACTGAAGGACCCGAAGGCGGCCCTCTTGCCGGCCGTCGCGGCCATTGGCGGCATGCTCGCGCCGGCGGCCATCTACCTCGCGTTGCAGGGCACGGAGGGCCGTGGCTGGGCCATCCCGATGGCCACCGACATCGCGTTCGTCGTGGGCTGCCTGTCCATCCTCGGCTCGCGCGTGCCGCATACGCTGAAGATCTTCGTGCTGTCGCTCGCCATCATCGACGACCTGGGCGCCATCATGGTCGTGGCGCTCGTCTACTCCAAGGGCATCTCGTGGATCGCCCTCGCCATCGTGGCCGCCGCGCTGCTCGGCGTGCACGGCCTGGTGCGCGCGCGCGTGTCGAGCCTCTGGGCCCACGCGCCCCTCGCCTTCATCGCGTGGCTGGCGTTCCACGAATCCGGCGTCCACGCCACGCTCTCGGGCGTGCTGCTGGGCCTGCTGGCGCCGGCCCATCCCTTCCCGGGCGCTGGCAAGGGTGACGAGTCGCTGCTGCACCGGGTGGAGGAAGGGCTGCACCCCGTGGTCGCCCTCGGCATCATGCCGGTCTTCGCGCTGGCCAACGCCGGCGTCCCGCTGGTCTCGGGCGGCGGCGTGCATCCCGAGACCATGGCGGTGGCGCTTGGCCTCCTCGTCGGCAAGCCGCTCGGCATCGTGCTCTTCTCATGGCTCGCCATCCGCGCCGGCGCGAGCCAGCTGCCGGACCAGGTGTCATGGGGCCTGCTGACGGGAGCGGGGTGCCTGGCGGGCATCGGCTTCACGATGGCGGCCTTCATCGCGGGCCTGGCCCTCGAGGGCCCGGTCCTGGATGCGGCGAAGCTCGGCGTCATGGCCGGCTCGGCCGCCGCCGGCCTCCTTGGCACGACAGTCATCGTCCTGGCGAGCCGGAAAAGCCGGGGGCGGCAAGCCTGAAGCGGCGCCGATGCGTGAGTAGAATGGGCGGCGAAGGAGCCTCCATGCCATTCCGCGCGCTCGTCGTGCTGTCACTCATCGCTTTTGCCTCCTCCTCCACGCCGATCGCCCAGGAGAAACTCGACCGCGACATCTACTGGAAGATCCGCCGTGAGGCCACGGACAACTCGCAGCTGATGAAGACGCTGCAGGTGCTGACAGACGTCTACGGCCCGCGCCTCACCGGCTCGCCCAACCTGAAGGGCGCGTCCGACTGGGTGGTGAAGCAGACCACGGCGTGGGGCCTGAAGAACGCGCACCTCGAGCCGTGGGACTTCGGGCATCCCGGCTGGCTGAACGAGCGCCTCTCCGTGCACGTCGTCTCGCCGGTGAAGGATGCGCTCGTCGCCGAAGCGCTGGCCTGGACACCCGGGACGAACGGTCCCGTGACCGCGCAGGTGGCCCCGCTGGAGCTGCCCGAGCGGCCGACGAAGGAGAGCCTGGCCGCGTTCCTCGATCAGCAGCGCGCGACGGTCAAGGGCCGGGTCGTGATGGTGGGGGCGCCGCAAGCGGTGGGCGTGACCATCGACCCGCCTGCGAAGCGGCGAGAAGATGCCGACGTCCGCGCGCAGTTCTCGGGCGCCGGCGCCCCCGGCGGCCCGTTCGGGCCCCCGCAGCCCCCACAGGCCCCGGCCGACAAGAACATCCTCACCGCGAACCAGGTGAACGAGCAGCTCGATCAGTTCCTCGTGGACGCGGGCGCCGTCGCCCGCGTCAACGACGCCGGCCGCGACCACGGCCAGATTCGCGCCTTCAACAACCGCACCTTCGATGTGGCGAAGGCCGTGCCCACCGTGGTGATGCGCAATGAGGACTTCGGCCGGCTGTGGCGCCTCAACGCGAGCGGCCGCCCGGTGGAGCTGGAGCTGAACATCGTCAACCAGACCTATCCCGAGGGCCGGACGCAGTACAACGTGATCGCGGAGATCCCGGGCACGGACAAGGCGGCCGAGGTGGTGATGCTCGGCGGGCACCTGGACTCGTGGCACTCCGCCACCGGCGCCACCGACAACGCCATCGGCTGTTCGACGATGCTCGAAGCCATCCGCATCCTGAACGCCATCGGCGTGAAGCCGCGCCGCACCATTCGCGTGGCGCTGTGGAGCGGTGAGGAGCAGGGTCTGCTCGGCTCGCAGGCGTACGTGAAGGAGCACTTCGGCACGTTCGAGGACCAGAAGCCGGAGTACTCGAACTTCGCCGGCTACTTCAACATCGACTCGGGCACGGGCCGCGCGCGCGGCATGACGGTCTTCGGCCCGCCGGAGGCGGCCGGCATCCTGCGTGAGGCCACGACGCCCTTCGAGGACAACGGCTTCTTCGGCGCCATCGCCACCACCAGCCGTCGCCGCGGCGGGTCGGATCACACGTCGTTCAACGAGGTGGGCCTGCCGGGCATCGGCGTCCAGCAGGACCCCATCGAGTACGGCACGCACACCTGGCACACCAACCTCGACACCTACGAGCGCATCATCGAGGACGACGCCCGGCAGAGCGCGATGGTGATTGCGGCGGCGGTGTACCACCTGGCGATGCGGGACGATCAGCTGCCGCGGCTGGCAAGAGATCGGATGCCCGCTCTCCCTACGCAGTAGCGGGCCCGTCGGGAGGGGGCTGCGCAGACGGGAGGGGTGCTGCGCCTGTCGGGAGGAAGCCGCGTCTGACGGGAGGGAGCTTCGCACGAAGGGAGGGAGCTTCGCCCGTCGGGAGTGTTCCCGACGCTGAGCCCCTCCCGGCGCGGTCTCCTCCCGACGCCGTCCCCTCCCGACACCGTCCACTCCCGATCAGCGAAGCCAACCTCCCGACGCTCACGCTCGCTCTTCCCACACCCGCGCGAGCTCGACGATCACCTCCACCGCCTTTTCCATGTCCTGCACCGACACCCACTCGAGGCGCGAGTGGAAGTTCTGCTCGCCCGCGAAGATGTTCGGCGTCGGAAGGCCCATGAACGACAGCCGGGATCCGTCCGTGCCGCCGCGGATGGCCCGCTCGCGGACCTGGAGCCCGGCCCGCGCAATGGCTTCGCGCGCCTTCTCCACCACGAGCGGGTGCTGATCGATCACCTCGCGCATGTTGCGGTACTGCTCCTCCACGGCCACGTCCACGGAGGCGCCAGGCACGCCCGCCACCACCTCCATGGCCAGCGCGCGGAGCCACGCCTCCTTCTCGATCAACCCCGCGGCCATGAAATCGCGGACCAGCAGCTTCACCGCCGTCTGATCCACGCCCGCCCGGACGACGTACGGGTGCACGAAACCTTCGCGGCCTTCAGTGGTCTCCGGCGACAGCCGATCGTGCGGCAGCCGCTCGAGGAAGCGGGCCGCCAGCTTGATGGCGTTCACCATCCGGCCCTTCGCGTAGCCCGGGTGGGTGTTGAAGCCGCGGAACGTGAGCGTGATGGCATCGGCCGAGAAGCTCTCGAACTCCAGCTCGCCGCGCGGGCCGCCGTCCATCGTGTAGGCATAGCGCGCCCCGAACCGGGCCAGGTCGAAGAACTGAGTGCCGTGCCCAACTTCCTCATCCGGCGTGAACGCAATGCGGACGGCGCCGTGCGGGATCTCTGGATGCGCCATCAGCCATGCGGCTGCCGTCATGATCTCCGCCACGCCGCTCTTGTTGTCGGCGCCGAGCAGCGTCGTCCCCGACGCAGTGACGATGTCGTGGCCGAGGCACTCGCCGAGGTAGGGTGAGTCGGCCACCCGGAGGACGGCCGTGGGGTCGTCGGGCAGCACCAGGTCGCGCCCGTCGTAGGCGCGGTGGACGATCGGCTTCACGCCCGCGCCCCTCATCTCCGGCGACGTGTCGACGTGCGCGATGAAGCCAATCACCGGCACGTCAGGCTTCGTCGTCGTCGCGGGGATGGTGGCCATGACGTAGCCGTGCTCGTCCATGGCCGCGTCCGCCACGCCCATCGCGTGCAGCTCGGACACCAGGTCGCGCAGCAGCACGAGCTGGCCGGGTGTGCTGGGATACGTGGCCGCGCCTTCGCGCGACTGCGTGTCGTAGGTGACGTAGCGGAGGAACCGCTCGAGGACGGGACTGGGCATAGGCGTGGCCCCCGGCAGGAGGCTGCCGCCATGCTATCAGCGGCGGCCGAAGGCGACCTGGTCCCGATCCCGGCCTCGAGCGACTCCTGGCTACTGGCGGTTGTACCGAATGCCCGCTTCCTGCGCCTTCTCGATGGCGATCACCATCGCAGGCACGACGGTCACACCTGGCAGCATGTTGGCGCGCAGCTCCTTCTCGATGTCCGCGGCCTTCCCGTGGCCCCTGGCCTCGAGCTCCAGGCACCAGATGCCCAGGGCGTTGGCGCAGAGCAGGAACTTCGTGCCCATCTTCTGGAGGCTTTCGATACCCAGCGCGGGCATGGCGCCGGCCAGCGCGGGGATGTCGGGCGCGTCAATCGCCTTCAGCAGCAGGTGCAGGTCGGCCGGCGTCGGCCGGTTGAAGACGTTGCGCGTGTAGGGCTTGCCGTCCGCATCCTTCAGGCCCATGTAGGCACCAAGCTTGTACTTGGCCCAGATGGCGTCGTTAAACGCCATCGTGATGCTGGCCTGGTTGCCGGCGCTGTAGAGCGTGCCGACCGTGCCCACCTCACTCGCATCGACCTTGTACGCCGCGGCGTAAGTGTTGATGTAGTTGAGGATGTGCAGCAGCGGCATGGCATTCTTGTGCTGCGGGAAGTCGAAGAGGCACTTGTGCGAGCCCTTCACTTCCTGGATCCAGGCGTCGGGCGCCGATGCCGCCGCGGCTTCGGTGCGCGCGAGGGACGCCGCGATGCCCGCGGCCGCGGCCGCGCCGGCCATCCGGCCCAGGAACTGGCGACGAGGGGTGGTGGATTCCAAGTTCACGAGCAGACTCCTTCAGGTGTTCCGTATCCGACATTGGGTACGTGAAACTGCCACACCTGGGATATCGAGATTGGCGGGCGAATCCCGCCACGGACGTTCCGGGCAGGCAGGCTTGGGTGGCGCTGGTCAGTGAGCAAGCTCGCAAGCTCAGCCCTTCCGATGACGAAGGCCGTCGCACCCGTCGACGCCGTGCCGGTGAGGCGCGCGCCGCCCGCCCTTGCCACCTGCGCCACCAGCCCGCCCGTGCAGCATGTGCGGTGCCGTCGGGCCTATCATGGAGGTCTGTGATCCCGTCGGCATACCCGTTCCCCGGCTCGACGCGGCGGGCCAATCGGTGGTCCTCGCTGCTCTGGAGGGGGCTGTGCAGCTTCGTCGCGGGCGGCGTCATCCTCTGGCTGCTGTGACGCGCTTCGTCTTCTATCGCGACGCGGCGTTCTGGCTGGGGTGCGCGGCCTACACCGCGAACCGCTGGGCTTTCAAGGCGCACCTGCCCGGGGCCTTCCTCCGGTCGCACTTCAACGATCTCTGGCTCGTCCCGTGCGCCCTGCCACTCGTGCTCTGGATGCACGACCGGATGGGATGGCGCGCTGACGGTCCGCCACGCGGAGACGAGGTGCTCGCGCACCTCGCGGGGTGGTCGGTACTCTTCGAGTGGATCGGACCCTGGTACGTGCCGTGGGCCACCGCCGACCCATGGGACGTGGCGTGCTACGCCGTCGGCGCCATCGGCGCATGGCTCTGGTGGCGCCGCAGGTGCGCAGCGGCGGTTGAGCCATGAGCTTCGACACGCTCGCTCCCCACTATCGATGGATGGAGTCGGTGCTCGCGGGCCCCCTGCTGCAGCAGTGCCGGACCCGCTACCTCGGGCACCTTGCGGCAGCGCGCAACGTCCTCGTACTCGGTCCAGGGCGCAGCCGGTTTGCCGCAGCGATGCTGACGGCAGCACCGGACGCGCGGCTCACACTCGTGGACAGCAGCCACGAAATGCTCGAACACCTCGGGCGTGATCTGCGCGACGGTGGAGCGGCCATGGGCCGCGTCACCCTGGTGCATGCGGACGCCCGCGAGTGGACGCCCTCGTCCGCGCCCTTCGACACCATCGCCACTCATTTCTTCCTGGACTGCTTTGCTCCCGTCGACCTCGCGGCCCTTGTCGCGCGAGTCGCGCAGTGGAGCATCCCCGGCACCCGCTGGCTCGTGTCGGATTTCCGCATGCCCGCCGCGGGGTGGCGAAGGCACAGGGCCCTGGCGATCCACGCCTTGATGTACGCGTTCTTCCGTGCGACCACCGGTATCGCCGCCTGCGCCGTCACGCCTCCCGATGCCTACCTGGCCCGGGCCCGCTTTCGGCTCGTTCAACGTCAACTCTCGAACCTCGGGCTGCTGCACGCGGACCTCTGGGTGCGCAGCACCACATCATCCGCGGGTGCAGGGCGGGGGATTGTCGAATGACGCGGGGGCAGCCGGGTTTCAGCGGAGCCTGAGTCTCATCACGACGTCGCCAGTGTCGGCCGCGCCTCCGGCGGGGGCCTTGGCGCTGCTGGCGGCCAGGAAGAGGGTGCCCCCTCCCGTGGCGACTACGTCGGTGATCCGGCCCGAGATGCCGGTCAGAAGGCTGTCCGCGAGAACCGGCACCAGGAGCCTGATGACGCCGGCCGCAGCCGGGTCCAGCTCCGTCGCGAACGGCCCTGGCCGCCCGACCAGGCTGGTCGGCGCGTCTTGAATCACCAGGGCCCCGGCAGACGAGGCGCGGCTCTCGCCCATCCGCAGCACCGCGTGCCCTGGATCGTCGGCGCCACCACCCCCACCCGTGACGGGGCGGACCACCACCGCGCCGTCCTCACTCGGGAGGATCATCCACAGCGCCGCGGTCGCGGGATGCCAGGTGAACCCGAGCGGGTGCGCGGTGATCCCGGAAAGCGGCCCGGCCGCTGGCACGCGCCCATCGTCCTGGAGTCGCACCATCGACGCGTGCGGTCGGCTCGCCGCGGGCTCGTTGTGGAACTCGAGGCCCGGTGGCAGGAGCGCATACAGCAGGCCATCGGGGCCAACCGACAGGCGCGGTCCCGCATCGCCAGGGGGCATGGGTACGTCTCGTGCCACCTCGTCGCCCAGGCCGCTGCGCCGCGTGTCGTGCGACGCCACCACCGGCGCCTCGAACAGCGTCGCCGGCTCTCCCAGCGTCTCACCCGCCTCACGGAGCCGCACGATACGGAAGAGCGACCGGCCCGGTCCATCTTCCGCGAGGAACGAGACGTACACGAACCGATTGCGCGCATACTCAGCGTGGAGCGCCACCGCGAGCGGCCCGGCCGGGGGCGGCTCGAGCAGCGCACGCGCGTCGAGCGCAGTCACGGTACGGTCCGGCTCGCCCGGGTGCACCAGGTGCACCAGGCCATCCGCGGTGGCGATGAACAGCCGGCCATCGGGCGTGGAGGCGAGCTGCATGGGCGCCTTCAGCGTGCGCGCCACGACATCGGCCGCAAAGGTCAGTCCGCCGGAGATGGCGACGGTAGATTCGAGCCCTGCGGCCGCAGACGAGGCGCGGGCGTCGGGAAACGACACCGCGCTGACGACGCTTCTCGTCGCCGTCTTCTGGACCGTGATCGCATCGGATCGCGGTCCCTCGAGGCCCGCCGCCGAGATCGCGGCCACCGCGATGGTGTGTACGCCGGTGGTGAGCGGCGGAAGCGGTGCCGAGCAGTCGGCTTCGGGCGCCCCGCTGCAGCCTGCCGCCTCGAGCGAGACAGGATTGCCGTCCACGTACGCGACGAACCGGAGGTTCGGCACATCGCCCATCTGGCTCCAGGCCAGGCGCTCCGAACCGTTGACGGCAATCGCGCCGGGCACGAGCGGCGCGTCCGTCACCGGATCGCGCGGCGATGGTGACGAGCCGCCACCACAGCCCGAGAGCACGATCGCAGTCGCGACGATCGCGAAGGCTGCTGCGCCCTGGGAGAATCCCATCACTCCAATCCTACGGCGAAGCGGCATAATAGCGGCCCGGGATCGACATAACGCCTGTTCATCGATCCCGAGTGGGGCTGCTGTGACATCCAACTCATCCGGGACATTCCGGCCGTGACCATCGGTGCCGAGCTTCGTCATGCGAGGGAAGCGCGAGGCGTGTCGCTCCGGGCGCTGTCCGAGCGCACGAACATCCGCCAGTCCGTCCTGCGCGCGATGGAAGCAGACGACTTCGCGCGCCTGCCGGGAGGCGTCATCACGCGCGGGTTCCTGAAGTTGTATGCGCGTGAGGTCGGTCTCGAGCCGGACGTGATCTGGCAGCGGTACGCGGAGCAGGCCGGCGTTGTGGAATCCGATCGACCGGGCGAGGAAGCAATCACGACGGAGCCGGGGTCTTTGAACGCCACGGCGACACAGGCCGTGCGGCCGCGACCCGCGCTCGCGCCCGTCGCTGGTCTCCTGGCGGCGCTCGCGCTGGTGGCGATTGGCTACGTCATGCTGAGGTCCCCATCCGAGGTCGCCAGCCCTGAGGAGCCGCCCCCATCAGCAGCACCCGCAGAGTCGCCGGCGGCGACCGCGGCCGAGCCGGCGATCACCCAGACGCCACCCGCGAAGGCGGCGGCCGCGCCCGCAACCGACGCCCCTCCCCCAACCATGGAGGCCCGCCCCGCCTCACGGGAGACGGCGGACGTCCTTAGCGTCGACCTCCACGCGACCGGCCCGTGCTGGGTTTCCGCGACGGCAGACGGCGAGCAGGTGGTGTACCGGCAGATGAATCCCGGGGATCGCCAGGCGATCAGCGTCAGGAGGGAGATCGTGCTGCGCATCGGGATGCCGGGGAACCTCGAGGTCTCGGCCAACGGCCAGCGCCTGCCACCGCCGGCGCGGCCCGGCACGCCTGCCACGATCAGGATGACGCCCGCGAACTACCGCCAGCTACTCGATCAGTAGCGGCCGCCAGGCTGGAACACTCTCGGCATCGTGAAGGTGGAGGTCGAGTAGATGTCGTCGAAGGCAAGGCTGGCCTTGTAGTACTCCTCCATCTTCTCGGGCACCCACATGGCGAGCTCGCCGTCGCGGCGGAAGGTGACCGTCACCTGGGCACGCACGACAGGGTCGGCCGCAATCATCTCGGTCTTGACGACGACGCCCGTGGACGACTCGATCCACATCCGGCCGGTCAGCACCAGGTCGCGGCCACGCGTCGTCTTGATGAGCGTGGGTCGCGTCGTCTCGCGGTAGCCAATCCGCTCCACCTCGCGACCGCCGATCGATTCGTCGCCCTCGTGCTTGAACGTGAAGCGCTCGCGCACGTCCGGGTGCAACAGCATCATGCCCAGCATGGGGATGTTGATGGTGCGCGTGACGTTGCCGACGTCGTGCTTCCGGCTGGCCTCGTGCATATCGGCGGCGAGGTCGAACGCGTCGGCGGTTCCCGAGCGGAGCAGCCGGACGAGACGGTCCTCGGCGAAGGTCACCTCGCTGCCGTTCATGGTGAGGATGTCGCGGAAGGGCAGCCACCCGCGGCCCGGGCCCGCCTGGACCAGCACGAAGTCGGCCTTCGCGACGCGGCGGCTCTCCTGCCGTCCGGCCACCATGCCCCCACCCGGGTTGCCGCGCGTCAGGTTGCTGCCGGGGTTGGTCGGCCGCTCGAGCCACTGGACGTACTCCTCGTCCATGGCCAGCAGCCAGAAGGCGCGCTCGTAGCCGACGACATACCGGGAGGCCCGGTCGATGAGGTCGTCCAGGGCCGGCTGCGCGGAAAGCGAGCGCCCACCCGCGAGGGTCGTGATGGCGACCGCGGCAACGAGAAGGGCTCGCATGATCGTACCTGGGTGGATTCTAACCCCAAGTCCCAGGCCCCGAGGCCCAAGACCCAAGTCCCAAGTCCCAAGCCCCAAGTCCTTCTAGAGCACCTGGCGCGCGAGGCGGAGGCGAACCGCCGACGTGTCGTCGCCGCGCAGCTCCCGCAGCGCGTACGTCGCGAGGGCCGTCACCATCTTCTTCCGCCACACCAGCTCGAAGTCGGTGTTGTCCATCGGCTTGGCGACCTCGTAGACGGCCTGCGCCGCGGCCGCGATGCGCTCGTCCGTCAGGCGTTCGCCGACGAGCAGCGCCTCTGCTTTCGGGGCGGACAGCGGACGCGACGCCACGGCGCCCGCCACCAGTCGGACCGCCTCCACGCGGCCGTCGCCGTCCAGCCTGGCGGCGGCCGCCACCGAGGCCACCGGAAAGTCGAACGATCCCCGCCGCCGCAGCTTCCAGTAGGTGCTGCGCCACCCGGACGTGTCCGGGACAATCACCTCGGTGAGGATCTCGTCTGCGCGGCGGGTGAGGTACTGCATGCCGTCGTTCTCGTAGAGATCGGCAACGCTCACCTCGCGCACCCCGGCCGCGGACACGAGGCGCACGCGCGCGCCGAGCGCCTGCAGGGCCGGCGCGGTGTCCGTGGACGACACTGCCAGGCAGCGCGGGCTCGACGTCGCCACCCAGCACGTGCGCCCGTCCTTCTTCATGCAGAAGTCGATGGCCTTCCGCCACTCGTGGCTCTGGTCGTAGTAGGTGCACCGCGTGTCGAGGCACAGGTTGCCACCGAGGGTGCCCATGTTGCGCAGGTGCGGCGTGGCCACCTGGAGGGCCGCCTGCCACAACGCCGGCAGCGTCGCGCGAATTTCCTCGTTGCGAACGAGGGCAGACAGCGTGACACCGGCCCCGATCCTGATCCCGACACGCCCGGAGCGAGGCGACGGGCTCTCTCCCGACGCCGAAGGCTCTCCCGGCGCGCCGACACCCCCTCCCGTCGTGATGGCGCAAAGCTCCGCGATCCCGCGAAGCGCGATCAGCGTACGTGGTGTCTGCTGCCGCCGCTTCATGTTCGGGAGCAGGTCCGTGCCACCCGCCACGAGCATCGTGTCCCCCGGCGACTCCGCCAGCCAGAGCGCCGCGTCCCCCACCGTGCGTGGTGCGCGGTAGCGGAACGGAGGCAGGCGCATCATCGCCGCACCCCCGCCGTCGCCTCGACGCCGGCTTCCGCCTTGCGCTTCGACTTCTTCACGGGCTCGTTCGACGCCCGTCCGTCGCCGCCCTCCCACGGCGGCGTCACCAGCAGCGCGTCGGGCCAGGGTACGTTCTCGGGAAAGCTCGCGGGCCCGACACGCGCGGGCTTGCCGGCGGCCTTCGACTGGAGCGCCTTCAGCACCTTCTCCGGCGTGATGGGAATCTCGTCGATCCGCACGCCCACGGCGTCGTACACCGCGTTGGCCAGCGCGGGCATGATGGGCAGGAGCGGCCCCTGCCCGACTTCCTTGGCGCCGAAGGGCCCCGCCGGGTCCATCGACTCGATGAGGTCCGTGTGCACCTCGGGCATCTCGAGGAACGTCGGGCTCTTGTACTCGAGCATCGACGGGAACTTGTGGACGAGGGCGTTCGACAGCCTTGGCGGGAGGCGGCGGAACGCCTGCTCCTCCATCAGCGCCTCGCCGAGGCCCATGTAGACACCGCCCTCCACCTGGCCCCGCACCAGCGTCGGGTTGAGCGACCGGCCGATGTCATGCGCAATCCAGATCTTCGGCACGACGAGCCATCCGGTGTCGGGATCGACTTCCACCTCCACGATGGCGGCCGTGTAGGAGTACGTCGGCGACGGTCCCACGCCGCCCCCTTTGAACTTCGCGGGCGACTTCGGCGGCGTGTACGAGCCCGTCGTCCCAATAGTGCCGAACTCGGCTTCGGCCATGCACACGGCTTCCTGGAAGGTGACGCCGCGCCCGGGGTCATCCCGGTCGAACACCCGCCGGTCCCGGAAGGTCAGGCGCTCCACCGGGACCTCGAGCTTGCGAGACACCGCCCGGGCGAGCAGGTCGCGCGCGCGCGTCGCGGCTTCAATCGCGGCATTGCCCATCATCAACGTCACGCGGCTCGAGTAGGAGCCGAGATCAACGGGCGTCAGGTCCGTGTCGCCCGTCACCGCGCGGATGTCGAACGGCTCGATGCCGAGCACTTCCGCGACGCTCGCCACCAGCACGTCATCCGAGCCCTGGCCGATCTCAGTGGCCCCGCAGAATGCGGTGACGCCGCCGCTGCGATCCAGCTTCAGCTGCACGCCGGAGTGCGGCAGGTCGTTCCAGTTGATGGGCAGGCCTGCCCCGGACAGGTAGGACGAACACGCGAGGCCGACACCGCGCCCGAGCGGAAGTCTCCTGAACGTGTCCTTCCATCCGGAACTGGCCACGACCGTCCGTATGCACTCGGCCAGGCCGATGGTCCCGATGCGCAGGTAGTTGGCGGTCAGGCTGTCGGGAGGCGCGATGATGTTCAGCCGCAGGTCCGCGGGATCCACCTGGAGGCGCTCGGCGATCTTGTCGAGCTGCACCTCCTGGCCGAAGCGGCCCTGGGGCGTGCCATGCCCGCGCTTGGGACCGCACGGCGGCTTGTTGGTGAACACGCGGCATCCACGGAAGCGGTACGTCGGGATGTCGTAGGTGACGGTCTGCAGCGCGCCCGTGTAGAACGTGCTGGCCACGCCGTACGAGCCATAGGCGCCGCCGTCGAGCAACGTCTGCAGATCCACGCCGGTGATCTTCCCGTCCCTGGTCACGCCGGTGCGGAAGCGCATGAGCACGGGATGCCGGCCCCGATGGCAGTAGAACACCTCCTCGCGGGTGAGGCAGATCTTCACCGGGCGGTCCAGCATCAGCGCCGCCTTCGCCACCACCACCTCGTGGTTGAAGGGGTCGCTCTTGCCGCCGAATCCGCCGCCGTTCGGCGTGGCCATCACCCGGATGTGTGCCGCGGGCATCTGCAGCGCCTTGGCGAGCGACCGGTGCAGGTAGTGCGGCGTCTGCGTGCTGGACCAGACCACCAGCTTGCCGTCCCCATCCTTCGCGGCTACCGTCGCGTGCTGCTCGATGGGCAGGTGCGTGTTCCCCTCGAAGAAGAACACATCGTCGAAGACGTGGTCCGCGCCGCTGATGGCCGCGTCCACGTCGCCGAACTGGAGCGACACGGCCTTGTGCACGTTGCCCGTGTCGCCGTACTCGTGGATGCGTGGTTCCGGGTGCGCGAGGCTGTCGTCGGGCGCGGCGAGGGTGCGCAGCGTCTCGTACTCGACCTCGATGAGATCCACGGCCGCGGCAGCAGTTGCTTCGTCCCGCGCGATGACCGCCGCCACCGGGTCGCCGACGAACCGCACCTTGTCGCGGCAGAGCGCGTGCTCGTCGTGGCTGACCGGCAGCACGCCGTAGGCGACGGGGAACGCGTCGCCGGTGAGGACCAGGTGCACGCCCGGGTGCGCGGCGGCCTTCGCCGTGTCTATGCGGACGATGCGCGCGTGTGGCACGGAGGAGCGGAGCAGCTTGCAGTGGAGCATGCGCGGCAGGATCAGGTCGTCCGCGAACCGGGTCTGCCCCGTCACCTTCGCGCGGCCGTCGACGCGGCGGCGCGGCTTGCCGATGACGGCGCTCATTGCGCACCCGCCTTCGCCGGGCTGTCTTCGTCGACCGGCTTCGGCGAGCCATGCTCGCCCGCACCTGCCCGCACCTGCCCGCACCCGTTCGCACCCGACCGCACCTGCTCCGCCGCCCTTTCCACCGCCTCGACAATCTGGAGATATCCGGTGCACCGGCACAGGTTACCGGACAGCGCGTCCTTGATCTCATCCCGCGTCGGTTCGGTGGTGCGGTCCAGCAGGGCCTTTGCCGTCATCAGGATGCCCGGCGTGCAGTAACCGCACTGCGATCCGCCCAGGTCGGCAAAGGCGTCCTGCAGCGGGTGCAGTGCACCGTTCGCCTGCAGGCCTTCGACAGTCTGGACGTCACGGCCGTCGCATGCCACTGCGAGCGCGAGGCACGAGAGCACGGGCTCGCCGTCCACCAGCACCGCGCACGCTCCGCACTCCCCGAGCTCGCAGCCGTGCTTGGTGCCGGTGAGTTGCAGGTCCTCGCGCAGCGCCTCGAGCAGCGTCTTGTACGCATCCACCAGCACCTCGGCCGGCTCGCCGTTCACCGTGAGCGCGAGCCTCACCTTCGCGCCCGATTCAATCGTCGTCTCGCTCATGTGAGTCCCGTCACGCCGTCACTAGTGTCCTGACCGCGTGGTTCGCTGAATAACTGGCGCGGCCTGGAAGTCGAGCGTTCGTTGGGCGAAGCGCGCGATGCTGGCGAGGATCTGGTCGGCGCTCTTGGTCCAGACAAACGGGGTGGCC
>JADZCN010000068.1 GCA_020851565.1 Acidobacteriota bacterium
ACGGCTGGCTCAAGCGCCTGCTCGCGCGGCTGTTCTACGCGTTCATCTCGCTGCTCTTCAACGTGCACTACGACTACCGCGTCGGCAACTACCGCCTGCTCACGCGCCGCGCCGTGGAGTACTTCCGGCAGCATCGGGAGCGCATGCGCAACGTGAACGCCATCATGGCGCTCATGGGCGTGTCGACGGCCTACGTGGACGTCACGCACCGTGCCCGCCGGCATGGGAGGAGCACCTATACCCTGGGACGATCCGCGAGAGTCGCCGCCTCGGTCGTCATCGGCTATTCGGACATTCCCCTGGTGATGTCGGGCGCCATCGGCGGGCTGCTGTGCCTGTCGGCCCTGGTGTGGGGCGCATGGCTGGTCGCGAGGTCGATCGCGGGCGAAGCCGTCCCGGCGGCCTCGGTGGCTGTCTGCGCGGTGGCGGCGATTGGCGGCCTGGTGCTCGTGAACCTCGGCATCGTCGGCGCCTACCTGGGACGTGCCGCCCGCGAGGCGAAGGAGCGGCCGATGTATTTTGTGGGGGAGAGCACGGAGGTTCGAAGCACGGAGGTTCGAAGCACATAGGTTCGAAGCACATGGGTTCCAAGCGCCGGCCCGCACGTTGGTGTAATATGTAGAGGTTGTACCTGTGGGCGGCTAGCTCAGCTGGGAGAGCGCCGCGTTCGCAACGCGGAGGTCGGGAGTTCGAGCCTCCTGCCGTCCACCACTCAAGTTCATGATAGACAAGCACTTACGGCGCCGAGACGATCCGGCGCCGTTCGTGTTTCTAGCCGTGAGGGTGCATTAGGGGTGCAATGGCCAAGGGACCCCCGTACAGCCCACGGGCGCGCCCGGCCCTCGGCCTGTCGGCGCGCCCGCGGTGAGTCTCAGGGCTTCAGGAGACGATCAACCAGTTGCTCCACGTAGACGGACCTGAGCGGAAACTGCTCGTGTAGCTGCCAGACTTTCCGGACGAGCGGTGGCAGGTCGGCCACGCGGAGCCGTGTCGGCCGGCGCCGTCGGTTGAAGGCGACGACGTGCAGGCCCGGGGTCGGCTGAGACACAGGGCGGTCACCCTCCGTGTTCATCGCGCACCTGCCGTTTCGGGTTCGTCCTGCTCCCACGACCGCGGGCGGCCCATCGCGGCGGCCTCGTCGTCGGTGGGCGCCAGCAGCGCCCGGACGGCCGGCGGGAGCTGCTGCAGCCAGTACACCTGTTCGAGGGCATCGGCCACGTGCGCCCGCGCCGGGGCGGCCAGGTCGGCGGGCTTCAGGTCCAGCCCGCTCAGCGTGGAGCCCCGATCGTGGTCGATGATCACCTGGCACAGGGCCAGGGCTGAGCGGAGTTGCTGCGTGATGGTGTCGAGCCGGGCATCAAGGGTCGGTGCGGTGCTCATGGTCCCTCCGAGAGTTGACAGAGGGAACCGGGATCGGCGGGGAGGCGCGGTAGAATGCGCGCAGCCGTCGAACCGGGTTCCTCGGTTCGCGGTCAGGCGCCGGCCAGCGAGCTTGCTACTCGCCCCGGCGCCGTCTTACCCTCGGAACGCTACTCCAACCCCGGCGCCCCCGTCAAACGGCCGGAAAACCGCACAGGAAGCCCCAGGACGCGAGTTCTCGGGCCGGGCCACGTCCAGATAACCCCGGGCGGCACGCCATCGTGCTGGCGTTGCAGACGTGGCCGGACAAGAGCGGTAACCAGATCGCCGCGCAAGTGGGGTGCGATGTGCGCTACGTGGCGAGGGTGAAAGAGCAGGCAGCGCAGGATGGGACTTGTCCCAACCTGCCCTCCCACGTCACCGGCAAGGACGGCAAACGGTATCCCGCCACGCGGGAAAGACGGCACCGCCCGCGCCGTCTGCGCCCCGCTGGACATGCGCCAGCCGGGGCGGCCAGGGCTCACGGGTTGTAGACCGGGAGACGGTAGTTCGTGCCGCCGACCTGGATGTTGACGTACCCGGCCAGGCTGCCCGCCGAGCCCGACGTGGCGCCCTGGAAATTGGGGATGCCGCCGAGCCCGATGATGCCGGTGTTCAGACCGCTGCCGGTGTTCGTCTGGATGATGAAATTCGCGTAGCTCGCGCCCACCGTGGACGACAGCCACACATAGTTGCTGGGCGCGCTGTTGCTGCCGCCGTAGCCCGTGAGCAGGTCGGTCTTCGCAGGCGTGGCCGACGCCCAACTCTCGGTCATCAGGACGTTGGTGCCCGCGCCGTTGAAGGCGTACAGGCCGAGCACGTCCGAGCCGGCATCGAACGTGTAGCCGTTGGTGGTCCCGATCCAGGTGCCCGTGGACGGCGTGATCCGCACGCCCGACTGGTCGATCGTGATGTTCTGGCTCACGATGCTGAGGTTGGTCCCGTCCCAATGCTCCCCGTGCCGCGTGGTCGTGAGCCAGCGCGCGCCGGCCGCGTCGAGGATGGCGACGTGTGACGGGCCGCCAACCTTCACGGATTGCCTGGCCGCGGCCGTCAGGATGCCCGTGGCGATCTCGAGCAGCCGGGCCTCGGTGGGCGTGGTCTGCTGCAGCTCCCGCTGCGTGACCTGCACGAGCCCGTCTCGCGCCGCGCCGCCGTCGTCCCACCCGAGCGTGAAGGCGAACGGCGGGGCCGGCCGCGCGTCTTCGAGGATGGTGGTCGCGCCGTCCGGGGCGATGGTCACCTTCGCCACGTAGGCGTCCAGGGACGCGCCAAACCGCAGGATGCCGATCGCGGCCTCCTGCCCCTCGTCGTCGGGCACCACGGCGGCCAGGACGCGCCGAGCCAGGGCCTCCGCGGATTCACCCGGCCGCGGCGTCGTCGCCGTCCAGGCGGCGAACACGCCCGGCCATCCGGTCATCACGAAGGCGTAGCCGGCGCGCACGTCCACCTTGCGGGCGGTGTCGCCGCCGGCCACGTCGCGCACGGTGTCCCACGTCCGGCTGTCGGACGCCAGGATGCACCGCTCAGCGGTGCAGAGCGTCAGGGCCAGGCTCGCATGGGCCGGCGCCGCCAGCAGCAGCGCCCCGAGCACCAGCGTCAGGTGTCTCGTCATGGTAGATCAGACCTGTAGTCAGAAACCGGCTGGATCTCGAACGTCGCTTCGAGCAGCCCGTCGTTGGTGATCTCCGGCGGGTCGAACGAGATGACCTTGCCCGAGAACGGCCATTCGAAGGTCGCCCCGTCGATCGTCAAGACGGCCTTGAAGTTGGTCGTCGCCTGCGAGATGTTCAGGCCGAGCAGCCCCGCGCCCGTGAAGCCGTCGCCCGCGTTCCCCGCCGCCGACTGCGACCCGTGGTTCGGGTCCCAGTTGACCCGCACCTGGATGGCGTCGTAGTCCGCCAGCCCGGTGGTGTACTCGTGCGCCCGGTTCGGCGAACGGAGGTGCGTGCGCTTGATCTTCTCGTTCGTGAGCTTCCCAAGCTTGATCGAGACGACGCCCTTGACCGCCGCCCACGTCGTGGGTGAGGCGCCCTGGTCAACCAGGAGCTGGGTGCCGTACCCGATGTCGGTCGTGTTCTCGTAGAAGGTATTGGTGATGTCTGCCATGACGCTGCTATCTCCTATCCTCAGTGAATGCGCGCCGGATCAGGGCGTGCGCCTCGCGTCGGGTGCGCGCCCACTCGGTCGCGTTCGCGTCGAGCAGCGCGTCGAGCTGATCGACGTCCAGGCCGGGCGCATCGGCCAAGACATCCGAGAGAAACCGGCGCCGGCTGTCGGCCTCGGTGCGGTCGAGGATCTGATCCACGTGGGCGAGGGCCTCGGCGCGCGTCATGCCCGATCCTCGTCGCGCGTGCCGTAGCTGCCCGCCTTGACGATGAGCGACCAGCCGCTATCCGGGGTGCCCGGCTTGGCCGATGTGGCGCGACAGGCGAGCCACAGCCCGCCCTGCGCCGTCACGAGATCGCCCGGGACGTACTCATTCGCCGCGCGATGGACGCCGAGCCAGCGCGGCGCCGGCGGGGCGGCCTTCAACGCGCGCACGTGCGCTTCCAACGTTTGAATGCGCTCGAACAGCGGCGCGGTGACCTGCTCGAGCGCATCCACGATCGCGTCCACGTCGCTTTCGGTCATGACGTGCGCCCTCGCTGTTGCAGCCGATCCTGCATCGCTTTGGCGACGGCGGCCGGGTCGGCGGCCTGCTGCTGCGCCTTGACGGCGGCGATCTCGCGCTCCAGCGCTTTGATTCGCTCGAAGAGTGGTTCTGTCGCCGCCTTCACGATCGCGAGCACACCGTCGGCTAGGGCTTGATGGTTGGCCATAACGGGCGTCCCTTACGCGGGTGAACCGGCCGGCGCGTAGTCCGCGGTCAGGTACTGCACGGCCGTGGACTCGGCGAGCCGCCAATTGATCACGCGACGGATGCGAAGGCCGACGAGCCGCGATTGCCAGAGGCTCGCGAGGGTCGCACCCGTGCCGGCCGTCGCGTCCTGCGTCGGCGCCGTGTTCATCTCGATGTCGGCCTGCTCGCTGAGCTCGAGATCGCCCTGGCCATCGTCCGCGAACACGATGCGCGCCGCATCGACCAGCGCGATCACCGTGCCGGCGCTATCGCTGCAAATCGCGGGGATGCCCGCGTAGTCGCCGCCGTCGCGCGTGAGGCCCGCAAACGCCATATGGCCCGAGCCTTTGAGGGCCAGCGCGTTTTTGGTGCTCATGATGGCGACCACCCGTTCGAGGTGCCCGTGCTGCCCGGCCATCTTCGACACCAGCGCGCGATGGTCGGTGACCATATCGGCCACACTCGTGCCGGCGCTGGACAACGGTGTCGCCGCATTCGTCAGGGACGCGGGGTTCGTGCCCGGGACCGCGGCGAGGGTCGGATCGAGCAGTTGCCGGTCGAGGAACGCGCCGTACTTCTGTCCGATCGTCTGGTACAAAAACTCCTGCGCGGTCGGCGTCTGTCGGCGGATCAAGTCTTTGGTCACGACCACAATGCCCGACAGCGTCAGCACCGGCAGGGCGTCGTCGGGGCTGAACGTCATCTCGACCGCCGGCGCCGCCAAGCCTTCACCCGTCCAACCGAACGCGAGATCGCCCGTGCTGGTGCTCGTCGGGATCAGGAAGGGCACCGTGGGCGCCCCGAAGGCCCGCAGGCGGCCCAGCACGCGGAACGCTTCCCACTCCGCGAACGTGGCCTCAGTCGTCGGCGGTGGGGCGACCTGATACGTGGTGCCGGCGGCCACGGCGTCTTTGTGCCGGAGGTAATCGCCGATCCCGATCGTGTTCGCCAGGCGGGACCGCACCAGTTGATCCGGCGGTTCCATGCGGGCCCGGGCCTCCACTTCGCAGCCAAAGGCTTTGAAGGGGAAGCGCGCGAGGGCACGCTTGTACTGCTCGGCCGTCATCGCGTGTTCGGTGCTCATGGGTTGAGTCTCGCACGCCGGATCGGTGTCGAATGGGCATCGTCATGATCGTCATCGGCCACGACGCGCCACCGCACGCCCGTGGGACCACGGCGCCCGCGGAGCAGCCGTAGCCCGTAGACACCACGGCCCGCCATCCGCCGCAACCAATAGCCGGCGCCGGCCGTGTCCATGATGCCGAGGTCGTCCAGCAGCAGGTTGGTGTCCTCGCTCAGCGCCCGCAAGGCCAGCAGCTCATGCGCCTGAAACGGCCGGCCAATGTGCTCGGCGATGGCTCCCAGCAACGCGCCGTCGTCCTCGTCGGGCTCGTGGCTGCGCTCGCCCTCCAATGCGGCCAGGCGCGCCTCGAACTGGTCCAGGCGGGCGGCCAGGGCGGCCAGCGGATCGACGGCCACGGCGCGATTACCCCGCATCGGTGTAGCGGCGCTGGCTTCGGCGCGGAATCAGCGGACGCGCGTCGGCGGCCGACTCCAGGGTGACGAGCCCCTGCTGGATCGCGGCCAGGAGCGTCACCTCGATAGGTTGGTGACGCGACTCGGCCAATGTGACGAGCCGACGCCACACGGAAGGCGGGATGCTGAGGTGTCCGGGCTGGCTCATGACGCCTCGCCGTGGTGCCGGATCTGCCCGTAGCTGGCCCGCGCCAGCGCCGCGGCGCCGTGCTGCCGCTGATACGCGCGGGCCAGCGCCCCGAACGGTTCACGCCGAACATGAGCGAACCGCTGCCGCAGCGCGGCCTCGACCTGCTCGAAGTCGGTGATGTACTCGTCCCACGTCGCCCAGCGGCACGCGCCCCACGTCGGCGGCTCGGGCATGCCGTACTGGCCGGCCGGCATCCATGAGCTGAAGAAACAGAACTGCTCAGTGGCCGTGAAGTCGGACAGCGGACGCGAGGTCACCGCGCGGGCGTGGCGCCTCACTTCGCCGCTCCCAGGTCCAGCGCCTTCAGCAGCCCCAACATGATCCGCACCTCGCGCCGCCGCTCGCCGTCGTCGGTGGCTGCGGCCACGCGGGAGACGCTCTCGACGTAGAGCCGCAAGGTCACCAAGTCGGTGGGCGTCCAGTCGCCGTGCTCGTCCAGGATGCGCCCGGCCAGCCTCCGCGCCTCCGAGTCCAGCCCGGCCAGGGTGCGGCGCCGATCCGCGGAACTGACAGGCTGAGGGTCGGGTTGCCGGGCGGTCAGGCTGGCGTGCCGATCCGGCCTGAAAGTCCCCTTGATGACGTGCTCATGGAGTGACAAGGCGTTCGCGCCGCCACTCCGACCCGGTTTACCTGCCATCGTCACCCCTCCTGAAATTCGTCATTTCCTGCCAGCGCGGGAGAAAGACCCCCGGGGGCTGTCCGGCGACGTGCGCACGTCTGACACACACGCCCCCCGGACACCCTGGAACACGCTGGCGCAGCACGGGCACAGCCATAGGTTCGGCGCGAGCGGCTCGGGCGCGAGGCTGGTGTCACAGTGCGGGCACTCAACGGGCTGGTCAGACATGGCCTGAGTCGCCATCTCTTCTCTGCTGGTTCGGTTCTGGAACCGGGGATCGGTTCCGGTTCCCACACTAGTGTGTGGAACCGGGGAACCGGTTCCCGTGGTTCCGAATAGTTCCGGAACCGGTCGGAACCGCTGGAACCGCTCAGCGGACATAGAACCCTCCGTCTGGATGCGTTTGGAGCGTGCCGTCCCGCTTCAGGTCAGCCCACGCGGCCAAGCCTTTCTGCTTGTTCAGGCCGGCGCCCTGGATGGCGCGCGTGGCGGACTTGGGCCGGTCCCCGGCGCCATCAGCCAGGCGGAGGTACTCGCAGAGCCGGGCGCGCGTGCTGGTGCTGTCGGTGCTGGTGGTCTGCCAGCCGTCGAGCGTCAGATGGGCCGTGAAGGGCGCGACGGCCGCCCCATGCACCCCGCGGGCCTTGTCGAAGCTGGCCGTGAATCGGGCGCCCTGGTCAGCGACGTAATCGTCCGGGCGGGCCAGTTTCAGAACCACGTCGAGCACGTCCTCGGTCTTGGAGTGGCCGCGGGCGCCGCCCTGTCGATTGGCGTGATGCACGAGGATGACGGCCTTGCCGCGGCGTCGCAGGGACAACAGCCAGTCTTGGGCGGGCTGCCAGGCGGTGGGGTCCTTCTCGCCCTCGGGGTCGAACAGGCAACTCCGGTTGTCGAGGATGATCAAGTCGTGGGCCTCGATGAAGGGTTCGATCAGGTCTTGCCCGACCTGCGTGTCGAGACGCGGCAGGTAGGCGGTCTGCCAGTCGGCCGCGACGAGGGTGAGGGGTGCGCTGAGGGGCACGCCCAGCCGCTCGGTGAGCAGGTCAAACCGGTCCTTGATGTCCTCGCTGGCCATCTCGCCGTCCACGTTCAACACACGGCAGGGTGTGGGCGCCGTGATGCCGCAGACGTGCCCTGCGCCGGCCGCCACGAGGGCGAGGGACTGCGCGAAGAGCGTCTTCCCGGTCCCGCGTTCCCCAAAGATCTGCATGAGCTGTCCCGCGCGGAGGATGGGCGTGTCGGCGCGCGTGAGCAGCGTGCGCCGGGGCGGGAAGCGATGCGCGGACAAGTCGGCCAGCGAGAACCCGATCAGGCGCCGGGGTTCCGCCGAATCGGACGCTGGGCGTCCAAATGCATCAATTGATGCACCCTCGGCCGGGATGCCGTGGCCCTCGCACGACTCCCGGCCGCACACGTCGCAGAGCTCGGCGCCCTCGTAGGCGTCGGCGGGCATCATGAGACGAGCCCTCCGATCGGCTCCGTGCCGTAGCGGCGGGCGTGCTGCACCTTGCGCGCGACCCATTCGCGCGTCCAGCCAGGACGGCCGCCGGCCCACTCCCAGAGCAGCGCCTCGGCCGTCGCGTCGTCGAGGGCGAACCCGCGCACGAGCCGACACGCGGCGGTGAGCGTGGCCACGTCGGAGCCGTGCCCGATCTCCGGCCGCGGCATCTGCGCGAGGTAGCGCCGGGCGCGCTCCGCCACGTCACCGGAGGGCCGCCACTGCGAGGAGTAGACAGGCGCCGGGCGTGCAGGTCGCTCGGGGCGTGCCAGCCAGCCAGGCCAGAACCGGGGCACGTCCTCGCGCGTCCAGTCGCCCGCTATCTGGTAGACGTGGCCACTGGCATGCACGGAGCCCGGGCCGATGACGTACCCGCCGTCGCCGCGGACATCGACCGCGATCGTGCCGTTGGGCGTCTCGAGCTTCGCGCGGTTCCGCACAGGAACGCCCGGGTGCCGGAAGTACAAATGGAACCCGCGGGCCGTTCGCACCTGCCAGGGCGTATACGGCAGGTGCCGCACGCACCAGCGCAGCCCCTCGCGCGAGTCGGGATCGACCACGACGAGGTTACTGATGGCGCCGGTCACGATGGCGAGGTTCATCGGCGCGCCCCTGAACCACGCGCGGAGCTCGTCCTCGGTGGGCCGCCGCGTCTGATATTCCTTCCACGCGATCGCGGGCACCTTTCCGTCGTGGCGGCCATCCGGACGGGGCACGGGGATCACGGAGATCTCGCGGCGCCACATGTCGAGAGCGTGATCGAGGATCGTCATGCGGCCTCCGGGGCCTCGATGGCGGCCAGCAGATCGTGGAACCGCCGCGGTGTAGACTGGATGCTGTTCGGCATGGTGTCGCCCACCTGCCGATCAGGCGCCCGCCCGGATGTGGCGGGCGTCGTCGTGTACGGGCCCGCTCTCGCGTGTCTCGACGCGATGCTTGGCCCGGTAGGCGTCGAGGTCGGCGATCGTGTAGGTGATGGATCGGCCGGCGCGGATGTAGGCGGGCCCGCGGCCCTGCATGCGCCAGAGCCGGAGCGTGTAGGGGCTGTATCCGAGGTAGCGGGCCGCGGCAGGCTCGCGGAGGTCGGCGGGTAGTGGTCGTGACTCGCTCATGCCGATAGAGTGCGGCATGGCGCGCACGGCTAGCGGCGCTAGCGTGCGTGTTTCTGTTTCGCGCGTCGTCTGTTTCGCAGCCGGCGCTGTTCGAGTCGGCGGAGGGCCTCCCGTACCGCCCCGCTGGTCTTCTCATGGCGCCGCGCCGCGTTGGCGATCGCGGTCGCCTTCTCGATGCCGCGGGCCATCGCGGCCTCCACTTCGCGCGCGTAGATGGGCGCCTGTCTCCGGGCGTTCGGCCGCGGGGCCTTGGCCGCCTTGCGCGCCTTCACCGTGTTCGCCTCCCGCACAAGGGTCTTTCGCACGCGATCGCCGGTCCGTAGTCCCACGAGCAGCGCCAGGTGCGCCGCCGTCCGCGGATTGGTCGCCGTCCGTGTCAGGGCCCGTCGCAACTGCCCGATCAAGGCGAGGGTGATCTCCGCAGCCGTGAGGTCGGCGCCGGGCGTCAGTCGGTACAGGCGGGCGTGGTCCACCTGTGTCCGCGTGTCGGTTTCAATCGGGCCGAGCAGCGCCTCGACTTGCGCGCGCTCGTGCTGCCACTGGTCCCACTCGGCGCGGGTCATCGCGTCACCAGCTTGGCGACGGCGCCGGCCAGGTGGTCGGGCGCCAGGTGGCTGTAGCGCATCGTCATCCGCACGTCGGCATGGCCGAGCAGCCGCGACACGGTGACGAGATCGACGCCGGCCATGATCAGCCGACTGGCGAAGTGATGCCGGCAATCGTGCAGCCGGAACCCGGTGATCTGCGCCGCCTTCAGGATCACGCCCCACCCCGTCTTGACGGTGGTCAGGGCCTCCCCCGTCTGCGGACTGGCGAACACGAGGTCCGTAGGCGTCGGGGTGTCCTGCTGGCCCTTCCACGTCTGCAGGACGGTGCCCAACGTCGCGTTGATCGGGATGCTGCGCGACTGGCCCGACTTCGCCGTCTCGCCGCGGACCGTGATCCGGGCGGCGGTCAGGTCCACGTCGGCCCACGTCAGCGCCGCGGCCTCGCCCCGTCGCATCCCGGTGTGGAGCAAGAGCTGCACGAACGGCGTCAGGTGGTCCGCGTAGGTGCCGAGCGCCGGCCACGGCTGATAGCCGCGCTCGAGCCGCCAGGCGTTCGCCTTCTCCCGGGCCACGCGGAGGCGGTCATCGCGGGCGGCCAGCGCGGCGAGTAGACGCCGTTCCTCATCCGCCGAGAGGTAGCGGATCACGCCGGTCTTGTCGACGCGCAACCGCTTCACGGACGCGATCGGGTTGGACGGGATGATCTTCCACTGCGCGGCCTTCCCCAACATGGCCTTGAGGTCGTCGAGGTTGCGGTTCACCGTGCTGGCCGTCACCTCGTCGTCACGGCGCCGCGCCGTGCGCCACTTCTCCACCGCAAACGGCGTGATGGCGGTGAGCGTCAGCGAGCCGAAGGCGGGCACGAGCACGGCCTCGATCGCGTCGAGGGTGTGATCCGCCGAGCGCCGATGTTCGCGCAGCCACGGCGCGTAGGAGTCCTCGACGAACCGCTCGAACGTGGGGATGGCCTTCGCCTTCGTCCGCGTGGCGAGGGGATCGTCCTGGCCGAGCGCCTTGGCCTTCTGCACGTCGCCCCGCACCGCCGCGGCGAGGGTGCGCGCGACATCCGGCGGGTGCTCGTCATCGAGCGGCGCCAGGGTGTGCCAGCGCCCGCGGCCGAGCAGGACGCGCCACGTGTGCGTGCCCGAGGGCCGCAGCCGCAGCACGAGGCCCGGCTGCTTGGCGTCGTAGACGTCCGTCACCTTCGCCGGCAACGTGCGCGTCAGCCGCCGGATGCTGTCCTGGGTGAGCTTCTCGGCCATGTCGCCCTCCGAACCGGGAACCCTCGCGGTCCCAGCGATCGACGAGATCGGCGGAAACGCGCCGGCCTGAATCTGTGACCCTCTCGGTGCATGCACCCCAGCAAAACGGGCCGGGGGTGCATTAGGGGTGCACGAGTGAATCTACCGCGCTATGCAACCCTAGCGCAGTCTAACACAGGAAGGGACGCGATCCTGCTGGAAACAGGCCGAAACTCGCGCGGTCGAGCGATAAGGCGGTTGGTGGTGGTAGAGGCTGGAAGGTCGATGGGAGCCGTTCGCAACGCGGAGGTCGGGAGTTCGAGCCTCCTGCCGTCCACCAACCTTCGCTCATGGTTCAGCCCGGAGGTCGCCCACCGCTGCGCTGCCCGCGAAGGTGGGCCGAAGGCGCCGTTGCGGCGCCTTTTTGCTTTCTCCGGGGGCGTCGACTTCTCAGGCTTAAGATGGGAGGCATGAGGTCCCTGCTCGCCGCGATGGCCGTGCTGGCCCTGGCCCTCCCCAGCCTGGCGCAGTCGGACGGTGCGTCCGGGCTCGCGGAGCGCGTCCAGGCCCGGTACAGGACCATCCGCCACTTCGAGGGCAGCTTCGTCCAGACCTACGAGGGCGGCGTCCTGCGCACGAAGACGACGGAGAGCGGAACCCTGGCCGTCAGGCAGCCCGGGCTGTTCCGCTTCGTCTACACGAGGCCCGAGCGGAAGGAGTTCGTCTCGGACGGCACGCGGGTCTACACCTACCTCGTCGCCGACAAGCAGGTCATCGTGAGCCCGGCGCCTGGGCCGGACGATGCGACGACACCGGCGCTGTTCCTGGCCGGCCGGGCCGACATTGCCCGGGATTTCACGGCCGCGTTCACGGATCTGCCCGGTGCCGCCCAGGACCTGCGGACCCTGAAGCTGGTGCCCCGTCGACCCGACCCGGACTACGAGTGGTTCGGCATCGGGGTGGATGCGAGGACGCTGCAGATCCGCTACCTGGTGGCTGCGGATCGGCAGGGCGGCAGGTCCGCGTTCAGCCTGTCGAACCTCAAGGAAAACGAGCAGCTGGCCGATAATACGTTCCGGTTCCGCATTCCCCGTGGCGTCGATGTCGTCACCCATGACGCTCGCTCACGCTGACCGCAGCCTTGTCCGCATGGCGGTCGTCCTGGCTGTCGCGCTGGCTCTGTCCGGCTGCGCCACGTCCCGCGCCCTCACCAACGCGCGCAGTGCGGAGACGCGCCAGGACTACGACAGCGCCGTCGCCGAGTACACGCGGCTCCTTCGGCTGGATCCCGACAACAAGGACGCACGCTTCGGCCTCGAGCGCGCGCGCATCCGGGCCGCGCAGGACCATTTCGCCCGCGGCCGCCGCCTGGCGGCGACCGGCAAGCTCGAAGAGGCGCTCATCGAGTACCAGATCGCATCGGAGATGAGCCCTGCCAACGGCGACATCCAGGCGGCCCTCCGGGACACGCGCAGCCAGCTGCGGACCCAGATCCAGGTGCGCGAGGACGGCAAGACCCGTCTCGAGGCGCTGATCGATCAGAGCCTCGTGGCGCCACTGCCCGGTGCGGAGCTGCCCACCGGCGTCTCGCTGCCCGACTCGCTGGTGTTCCGCGATGCCAGCGCGCGTGACGTCTTTGCGTCCATCGGGAAGTTCGCCGGCCTCAGCATCGTCTTCGATCCCGCGTATCGCGACCAGCCCGTGTCGGTGGATCTGCGGAAGGCGCCGCTCGACCAGGCGCTCAACTCGGTCACGCTGGCCACCCGCACCTTCTGGAAGGCCACCACGCCGGGTACCGTCACCATCATTCCCGACTCGCAGGCGAAGCGCCGCGAGTACGAGGACGAGGTCGTGCGCACGTTCTACCTGAGCAACGCCGACCTGAAGGAGACCATCGACGTCCTGCGCATCGTGGTGGACGCGCGGCGGCTGGCGGCGATGACGGCCACCAACGCCATCACCATCAAGGACACGCCCCAGCGGATCGCCGCGGCGGGCCGCATCATCACGGCCCTGGACAAGGCGCGGCCCGAGGTCGTGATCGACGTGGAGCTCCTCGAGGTGGATCGGACCCACCTCAACGAGTTCGGCCTCCAGCTGGCGTCCCCGGCGACGGCTCCCACCGGCCTCGACGGCCAGGCTGACGTCAACCGGGAGGGGCTCACCCTGCGGGATCTCACGACCCTCACCCAGTCCGACGTGTTCCTGACGAACCTGCCGGCGCTCTACTACCGGCTACTGAAGACCGACAGCGCCACGCGTGTGCTGGCGAACCCGCAGCTGCGCACGACCGAGGGCGTGGCCGCGCAGGCGCGGTTCGGAGAGCGCGTGCCGGTGCCGGTCACGACCTTCGCGCCCATCGCCACCGGTGGCGTGCAGACACAGCCCATCACGTCGTTCAACTACGAGAACATCGGCGTCAACATCGACATCACGCCGCGCACGCACCACGACGATGCGGTGTCGCTGGCGGTGAAGATCGAGCTCAGCAGCATCTCCGGGACCGGCTTTGGCGGCCTTCCCACGTTCGGCAACCGGTCCATCAACACGGTCATCCGGCTGAAGGACGGCGAGACGAACATGCTGGCGGGGCTCATCCGCGACGAGGAGCGGCGCTCGCTGGCGGGCGTCCCCGGGCTGAGTGACATCCCGGTCATCGGGCGGATGTTCGCCTACAACCGGAAGCAGACGCAGGAAACCGACATCATCCTCACGCTCACGCCGCGCATTGTCCGCGTTCTGGACCTGACCGAGGAGGACCTTGCGCCCTTCCGCGTGGGCCGGGACGGCGCTGCGGCCGGGGCCGACCTGCCTCCCCTTCCCGTACCCCAGCCGGTTCGCCCGCCGGGGGTCCCGCAGCCGGAGGGCGATGCCGTTGCGGCTCCGGCAGGCCCGGTGCAGGCGCCCGCGGTGCCGCCCACACAGGTGCCGGCAAAGCCGGTGAAGCCCCCACCAGGGGGCTGGGGAAGGGAGAAGTGAGAAG
>JADZCN010000069.1 GCA_020851565.1 Acidobacteriota bacterium
GCCGACCTGGCCAGCCTGGATGCGCGGCTGCAGACCGAACGGTTGAACCAGCGGTCCGTGGCGGCCACCGTCGAGGCCGACTTCGAGCAGGCGCGCCTCGAGAAGGAAGTCAACGAGGACCTGGCCAAGGACGGCCTGGTGTCGAACCTGGTACTCAAGCAGTCCACGGTGCGGGCCGACTCGCTCTCGACGCGCAACCGTCTCGAGCAGGAGCGCGTGAAGGTGGCCGAGGACAACATCCGCGCGCAGCTCAAGGCCCAGCAGGCGCGCATCGGCCAGCTGCGATCGCTGGTGAACCTCCGCCGCCAGCAGGTCGATCAGCTCCGCGTGCGCGCGGGCATGCACGGCGTGCTGGAGCAGGTGCCTGTCGAGGTGGGCCAGCAGGTCGCACCGGGCACGAACCTGGCGCGCGTGGCGGATCCCACCCGCCTCAAGGCCGAGCTGCGCATTGCTGAGACCCAGGCACGCGACCTCACGATCGGCCAGGTCGCCTCGGTGGACACGCGCAACGGCTTCATCCCCGGCAAGGTGATTCGCATCGACCCGGCGGCGCAGAACGGCACCGTCACGGTGGATGTGCAGCTCGAGGGGCCGCTGCCCCGCGGCGCGCGCCCGGATCTCAGCGTGGACGGCACCGTGGAACTCGAGCGCCTGACTAACGTCCTCTACGTGGGGCGGCCGGCGTTCGGCCAGGAGCAGAGCACCGTCGGCCTCTTCAAGCTGAATCCGGCCACGGGCGAGGCCGAGCGGATGCAGGTGCAACTGGGTCGCAGCTCGGTCAACACCATCGAGGTGCTGGGCGGCCTGGCGGACGGCGACCAGGTGGTGCTGTCGGACATGTCGGCCTGGGACCAGTTCGAGCGCATCCGGCTCCGGTGATTGCCGGGAGCCGCGAGTCGGAAGTCGGGAGTGGGCAGTTGGATACCGGGTACCGGCGATCGGGCACCGGTTCAAAGGAGTCGTCGATGAACGCTTCAGCGCAGCCGCTCATCCGCCTGGATGGGATCAAGAAGGTCTTCTACACGGACGAGGTCGAGACGCACGCTCTGGCCGGCATTCACCTGGAGATCGCGCAGGGCGAGTACATCGCCATCGCGGGCCCCTCGGGCTGCGGCAAGTCGACGCTGCTGGCCATCCTGGGCCTGCTCGACACGCCGACCGACGGCACCTACATGCTGAACGGGCACCAGGTGGCCAACCTCTCGCTCTCCGAGCGCGCGCGCGTGCGCAACCGCGAGATCGGGTTCATCTTCCAGAGCTTCAACCTCATCGGCGACCTCACGGTGTTCGAGAACGTCGAGCTGCCGCTCATCTACCGCGGCATGAAGGCCGCCGAGCGGCGCGAGCGAGCCAACGCCGCGCTCGAGCGCGTCGGCATGGCACACCGCTCCAAGCATCTGCCCTCGCAGCTCTCCGGCGGTCAGCAGCAGCGCGTCGCGGTGGCACGAGCCGTGGCCGGCCAGCCGTCCATCCTGCTGGCGGACGAGCCGACCGGTAACCTCGACTCGAAGAACGGCGAAGCGGTGATGGACCTGCTGCGCGAGCTCCACCGCGCCGGCGCCACCATCTGCATGGTCACCCACGACCCGCGCTACGCCGCCCACGCCGACCGCAGCGTGCACCTCTTCGACGGCCGCGTCGTGGAAGAGAATGTGGGCGCCGGCGTTTAAGGCGCCCGGCGCATCGTCCATTGGCGATTGCCAATTGCCGATTGAGCGATTCATTGGGTGATTGGCGATTGCGCATTGGGTATTCGGATTGGGGGATTGGGGGATTGGGGGATTGGTGATTGGGTGATTGCCGCAGTCCCCCAATCGCCAATGCCCCGATCGGATTGGGCAATCCCCCAATCGTCATTCGCCTAATGGATCGCTCAATCGCCAATTGGCAATCGGCAATGGGCATCTTCCGCGAACTCCGCTACGCCCTCCGCTCCTACCTTCGAGCGCCGGGCTTCGCCGCTGTCGCAGTCCTGACACTGGCGCTCGGCATCGGCGGCGCCACCGCGATCTTCAGCGTGGTGGACGGCATCCTGCTCCGGCCTCTCCCCTACCCGGAGGCGTCGCGCCTCGTAAAGCTTGGGCGCACGACGGCCACCGGTTCCATGGACGGGGCGTTCTCGGCGGCGGATTTCCTCGACGTCAGGCGCGAGGGAACCTCCCTCGTGCACGTCGCGGGCTATCGCGAAGACATCAGCGACCTGACTGGCGTCGGGGAACCCGTCCGCGTGCCGGGCGTGCAGACGACCGCCGGTTTCTTCGACGCCCTCGGCGTGACACCGCTCGCCGGGCGTGTCTACACGGCGGCGGACGAAGCACGCGGGGGCATGGCCGTCATCAGTGAAGGCCTGTGGGATCGGCAGTTCGGCCGGCGCTCGGACGTGGTCGGCTCGCAGATTCGCGTCAACGGCATCCCCACCACGATCGTGGGTGTGGTGTCGGCCTCCGTCCGGCATCCGATCAAGGCCGACTTGTGGAACCTGGCCCCTGGCGCGGTGCCGACCTCACCCATTCCGTCCGGTGGCCTCGCCGACCGCGAGGTTCAGTACTTCGCCGCGCTGGCGCGTCTGGCGACCGGCGCCACGATGGGCGACGCAAATGCGCAGTTGCAGGCCATTGGCGAGCGGCTCGGCCAGCAGTTCCCCGAGACCAACCGCGGCGAGTCGTTCCACGTGCGGCCGCTGGCCGCGACGCTGGTCACGGACGTCCGCGCCGGCCTCCTGCTCCTGCTGGGCGCGGTGGCCTGCGTGCTGCTGATCGCCTGCGCCAACGTCGCGGGCCTGATGCTCGCGCGGGGGCTGGCGCGGCGGCGCGAGCTGGCCGTGCGCGCGGCCATTGGCGCGAGCCGCTGGCAGATTGCGCGGCAGCTGATGGTCGAAGGCCTCGTGCTGGCCGCTGCAGGCGGCGCCGCCGGCCTGATCCTGGCGTCGTGGGGCGTCGATCTGCTCGTCGCCCTGGCACCGCAGAACCTGCCCCGCCTCGGCGACATCCAGCTCGACTGGCGCGTGGCGGGGGTCGCCAGCCTGGCAACGACGGCGGTAGGCCTGCTGGCCGGGCTCGCACCCGTCGTTCAGTCGTCGCGGCCACAGGTGAACGAGGACCTCAAGGACGGCGGCCGCACCGGGACGTCCATCCGCACCCGCTTCCGCAGCGGCCTCGTCGTGGCCGAAGTCGCCCTGGCGCTGATACTGATGATTGGTGCCGGGTTGATGGCGACCAGTCTCGCGCGCCTGAGAGCCGTGGATCCCGGCTTCCACACGACCAGCATGGCCGCTGTCGACCTTCCCGTCCCGCAATCTCGCTACGACGGGCCCGCTCAGGGTCGGTTCTACTCCGAGGTGTTGGGCCGGCTGCAGGACAGTCCCGTCACGGCCCGGTCCGCGCTTGTGTTTCCGCTGCCGCTCCGGGGCAGCGGCGCCTCGGCGGCCTTCGACATCGAGGGGCGGCCATCCACAGGACGGCCGGCGCAGCCCATCGCCGAACTGAACATCGTCTCGCCGGACTTCTTCCAGACCATGGGGCTCCGACTGGTGCGCGGCCGCGGACTTGCCTCGACCGATGTCGAGGGGCGGCCGCCCGTCGTCATCATCAACGAGCGCCTCGCCAGGGAGTTCGGCAGCGAGGACCCGGTCGGCCGCCGCATCAACCTGGGTGACTGGATCACTGTGGTCGGCGTCGTGTCGGACGCCCGCCGCGAATCGCTGGCGGCGGCGCCGCAGCCGGCGCTATACCTTCCCTACCAGCAGTTCGTCCTGCCGTACATGAGCCTCGTGGTCCGGACCGACGCGTCGGAAGCCGCCGTGGCCTCGGCGGTTAAGAGCGTGGTGCGCGAGCTCGACCCCGACCTGCCGGTGGAGACCGTGCGCACCATCGACCAGATCGTCGAGGCGTCTACCGACCAGCCCCGGTTCCGCACGACGATCCTCCTGGCCTTCTCGTTCCTGGCGGTGCTGCTGGCCGCCGTCGGCGTCTACGGCCTCATGAGCTTCTCGGTCTCGCAGCGCACGTCGGAGATGGGCGTGCGGCTCGCCCTCGGCGCCAGCCCGGGCCAGGTCGGCAGGCTGGTGCTGCGGCAGGGGCTCGCCCTGGCAGGACTGGGCGTCGCCCTCGGCCTGGCGGCGGCGGCCGGTGGGGGCCGGCTGGTGGCGAGCCTCCTGTTCGACACCAGCGCTACCGACCCGGCCATCTATGCGGGCCTGGCCGCCCTCCTGCTGACGGTCGCGGCGCTGGCATGCTATGTTCCAGCCAGGCGCGCGATGCGCGTAGACCCGATGCGCGCGCTGCGCGCAGACTGACCCGTGCTCCCTGATCCCTGACCCCTGATCCCTGACCCCTGACCCTTGATCCCTGACCCCTGACCCCTGACCCCTGACTCCCGACTGCAATGCTCAAACTCCGCAACATCGAGAAATCCTTCCGCCACGGCCTGTCGCAGACCTTCGTGCTCCGCCGCGTCAACGTGGACATTCCCGACGGCCAGTTCGTGTCCATCATGGGGCCATCCGGCGCCGGCAAATCGACGCTGCTGCACATCCTCGGCATGCACGACAGCGCCTGGACGGGCGAGTACTGGCTGGGCGAGGAACCCGTCCACCAACTGTCGGCCAAGGACCGCATGCGGCTCCAGAAGCAGCACGTGGGCTTCGTGTTCCAGAGCTACCACCTGCTGGACAACCTCACGGTGTACGAGAACATCGACCTGCCGCTCTCCTATCGGGACGTGAAGAAGACCGAGCGCCAGGGCATGGTGGCCGATATCCTCGATCGCTTCAACATCGTCGGGAAGAAGGATCTGTATCCGAACCAGCTCTCCGGCGGGCAGCAGCAGCTGGTGGCCATCGCGCGAGCGGTGGTGGCCAGACCCACCATCATCCTGGCCGACGAGCCGACCGGGAACCTGCACTCCGACCAGGGCCGCGAGATCATGGAGCTGTTCAAACGGCTGAACGAGGGGGGCACCACCATCGTCCAGGTGACTCACTCCGAGACCAACGCGGCGTTCGGCGATCGGGTCATCAAGCTGAAGGACGGATGGGTCGTGGATGAGAACTGAGGTCACGCCCCGGCTCCTCATCGCCGACGATCAACCGGACGTGCTCGAGGCCCTTCGGCTCCTGCTGAAGCCAGAGGGGTACACCATCGAAACGGCTTCGTCGCCCCAGCAGATCCTGCGCGCGCTGGACCAGAAGGACTTCGACGTCGTGCTGATGGACCTCAACTACGCCAGGGACACGACATCGGGCGAGGAAGGGCTCGAGCTGCTGCAGCGCATCCACACCGCGGACGAGTCGCTCCCCGTCGTCGTGATGACGGCGTGGGGCTCGGTGAACGTCGCGGTCGAGGCGATGCGCCGGGGGGCTCGCGACTTCATCCAGAAACCCTGGGACAACGAGCGGCTGCTCTCCATCATCCGTACGCAGACCGAACTGGGGCGCGCCCTGCGCCGCGGCCGCCAGCTCGAGGCCACCAACCAGGCGCTGCAGTCCGACGGCCGGTCGGTCATCCTCGCCGAATCGGCCGCGATGCGTCCCGTGCTGGAGATGATCGCGCGCGTCGGCCCCTCGGACGCCAACGTGCTCGTGACCGGCGAGAACGGCACCGGCAAGAGCCTCGTCGCACAGGCACTGCACGCCGTCTCGCCGCGCGCGAGCCGCCCCATGGTCACGGTCAACGCGGGCGGCATGGCCGAAGGCGTCTTCGAGTCGGAGCTCTTCGGGCACCTGAAAGGCGCCTTCACCGACGCGAAGACCGACCGCGTCGGCCGCTTCGAGCTGGCCGACGGGAGCACCCTGTTCCTCGACGAGATCGCCAACGTACCGCTGACGCAGCAGCAGAAGCTGCTGCGCGTGATCGAGACCGGGGAGTTCGAACGCCTGGGCTCGTCCAAGACGCGCAAGGTGAACGTGCGCCTGGTCTCGGCGACCAACGCGGACCTCAACGCCGAGGTCGCGGCGGGACGCTTCCGGCAGGACCTGCTCTTCCGCCTGAACACCATCGAGATCCACCTTCCACCGCTGCGCGACCGGCGCGAGGACATCCCGCTGCTCGCGCGCCACTTCCTGCACCAGCACGCCCGGCGCTACCGCAAGCACCTCTCCGGGTTCGACCCGGGGGCGATGCAGCAGCTGCTGGATCACCGCTGGCCGGGGAACGTGCGTGAGATGGATCACGCCGTCGAGCGCGCCGTGCTCATGTCCACGGGCACCACCGTGCGCACGCAGGACCTGGGCCTGCGGGTGGATGGCGGCGGGGCCGCGCGCATGGAGGACATGAGCCTCGAGGAGGTGGAGGCGTTCCTCATCAAGAAGGCCATGGCCCGCTACGGCAACGTCAGCCAGGCCGCCCGCGCGCTCGGGCTCTCGAGGAGCGCGCTGTACCGGCGGCTGGAGCGGTACAAGCTCTAGCGCGTGGTGACGGGAGTGAAGCACGACGGGAAGGTCAGCGGCGCCGGGAGTGACGGGCGACGGGAGACTCCCGACGCAGGTCCCTTCCCGACAGAGAACCCCCTCCCGAAAGACATCCCCCTCCCGACACGATCGTGAAGCCCCGCCTCACCATCGACCAGCACGTCCTGCTGCTCACGCTCGGCGCCAGCCTTCCGGGCGCGGTGGTGGCGCTGGCGCTGCTCTGGACGGGCGACTACACCCCGAAGGTGCAGTGGACGCTGAGCGTCTTCATCCTGGTGCTGCTGGCGGGGTTTGCCGCCTCGGTGCGATCGCGCGTCGTGGTCCCCCTGCAGACGCTGGCGAACCTGCTGGCGGCCCTCCGCGAGGACGACTTCAGCATCCGCGGCCGCACGGCCAATCCGGACGATCCGCTGGGGGCGGCGCTCATCGAGGTGAATGCGCTGGCGGAAACCCTGCACGAGCAGCGCCTGGGCGCGGTGGAGGCCACCGCCCTGCTGCGGACCGTGATGGAGCAGATCGATGTGGCGGTCTTCGCCTTCGACCCCGAGCACCACCTGCGCATCGTCAACCGCACGGGCGAGCGGCTGATGGGCCGGAGCACCGAGCAGATGCTCGGTCGCACCGCCGAGGAACTGGGCGTCACCGACTGGTTCGGCGACGCGCCGCGGGTGGTCGACATCACCCCGCCGGGCGGTGGCGCGGGCCGGTGGGAAGTGCGTCGCACCACGTTCCGGCTGGGCGGGCTGCCCCACGATCTGCTGGTCCTCTCGGACGTGAGCCGTCCCCTCCGCGAGCAGGAGCGGCAGGCCTGGCAGCGCCTCATTCGCGTGATCGGCCACGAGCTGGGCAACTCGCTCGGGCCCATCAAGTCCATCGCCGGCAGCATCGAGACGCTCCTCCAGCGCGACCCGCCGCCGGCCGACTGGCGCGAGGACATGCAGCGCGGCCTGCAGGTGATTGCCTCGCGCGCCGAGTCGCTCAGCCGCTTCACGGGCGCCTACGCGCGACTGGCTCGGCTGCCGGCGCCCAAGCCGGCCCCCATCGTGCTGAAACCGTTCGTGCAGCGGCTGGCAGGGCTCGAGACGCGTGTTCCCGTCCGGGTGCGGCCCGGCCCCGACCTCACCGTCAGCGCCGATCCGGATCAGCTCGAGCAGCTCTTCATCAACCTGCTGCGCAACGCCGCCGACGCCACGCTCGAAGTGGGGGGCGCCGCCATCACGATGGGGTGGCGCCGCCATCGCGACGCCGTCGACATCTGGGTGGACGACGAGGGGCCCGGCCTGTCGAACACGGCCAACCTGTTCGTGCCGTTCTTCACCACGAAGCCGGGCGGCTCGGGCATCGGGCTGGTGCTGTGCCGGCAGATTGCGGAAGCTCACGAGGGCTCGCTCCGCCTCGAGAACCGCACCGACGTGCGCGGGTGCCGGGCTACGCTGACGCTGCCGGCTTAGGCGCGGCTTACGCCGCGTGGGCGGCGCTCGCGGGGTAGGCCCTCCGGGTAGGCGCGACTTCGTCGCGTAGGCGGCACTTCGTGCCGTGGGCCCCGCGGGTGGGCGCCCCCTCGGGGCGTGGGCGGGGCTGACGCGCCGTGGAACTCCCACCGCGCAAAGCGCGGCCTCCTCCACCGAGCGGCGCAGGCCGCGAGGCCCACCGAACGCCGCGTAAGACGCGAGGCGTCAGGCCCTACCGAACCCCCGTGAGGCCTACCGAGCCGCGAGAGCCGCGAGGCCACTACCGAACATCAGTGAGGCCCACGCGCGCCGAAGGCGCGCGCCCTACCGTAGGCCTTTCACAGCCTCGTCCAGCAGGAACAGGTCGGTCAGGACGGCGCGGAGGTGCGTCGAGACGTTCAGGTTATCGACAAGCTGCGAGCTGATGCCCTTGCGCGTGAGGACGACCTTCAACGCGGCGCGGGCATCGGCGGCGTCGCGCGCGAGCACCTGCAGGAAGTTCTCGAAGGCCCCGGCGTCGGCGGAAGCGCCAATCACCTCGCGGAACGCCGGTTCGAGGCCGGCGATGGCCTCGTCCAAGCGGGCGAGGAAGGTGCGAAGCTGCTCGCTGTTGGCGTTGCCCTCGTCGGTGGCGAGCCCCTGTGCCGCGTAGGCGAGCAGGAACTCGTAGCCACCTTCGATGGCATCGACCCGTTGCTGGAGCGTGTCCAGCGCGGATTCCGTCGGCATGCTATTTCGTCGCGACCCAGCGGTCCGGGTCGTGGTGCTCGAGGTACTCGCGCTTCGAGATGGTGCCGAAGATCATCGACTTGGTGATCCAGAACTTCTCCGGCCGCAGCGCGAAGTAGATGTGCGCGATGATGAGCCCGACGAACCCGA
>JADZCN010000070.1 GCA_020851565.1 Acidobacteriota bacterium
CGTGGTGACGCCGGTGGCGTACTCGCTCTTCGACGAACTGCAGCAGAAGCACACCGTGGCGCGAGGCTTCGCCTGGCTCAAGGCCCGGCTCCCGGCGGCCTCGTCACCGGTCACGCCCGCCTGACGATGATCGTCGAGCTCTGCGTCGAAACGCTGGAGCAGGCAACTCGGTGCGTGGGGCCAGGTCGATGACGGCGTCGTGGCGGTCGGGCATCGACGCGCTCGCGCTGCTCGTCGGGGACGCCCGAGGTCATTCGCACCTCCGGGACGGATGTGACGCCGAAGCGGCCCTGGCGGCCGCCGCGATTAAGCCCAATTAATCACGATCTCATACTCGCCTAACGACCCCGAGACCACCATCAATGCCACGGGTCGCGGTACGTGCGGCCGAAGGGGCATCTTCATGTTCAACCATCGTCTCGCGACGCTTGCCGTCCTGTCGGGTGGGTGTCTGCTCGTGGCGCCGCCACTTTTCGCGCAGGGAGCACGTGCGTCGGCACCGGCGCCGCTGCGTGCATTGAACGCGTCGGTCGAGGCCCTCACGACGCGAGTCTCGAGCAGTGTCGTCCAGGTGCTGGTCACCGGCTACGGTCCAGTGGACGGCGACCCCCGCGGCGGCGACACTGGCCTCGTGATTGGCCGGCAACGCAGCACGGGCTCCGGGGTGGTCATCGACGCCGACGGCTACATCATGACCAATGCCCACGTCGTCGCCGGCGCCAGGCGCGTGCAGGTCGTGCTGCATCAGGATGCGACGGCTGGCGATCCGGTGCGATCGCTCGCCGCGGAGGTTGGCCAGATCGTCAGTGCGCGGGTGGTCGGCACCGCCAGCGAGGTGGACCTCGCGCTGCTCAAGGTGGACGCCACGGGGCTCCGGCCGCTCCCGATTGCCGACTACGACGCCCTTCGGCAGGGTGAACTCGTATTCGCTTTCGGCAGCCCCGAGGGGCTACTCAACTCGGTGACCATGGGCGTGGTCAGCTCCGTGGCGCGACAGCCCGATCCGGACAGCCCGAACATCTACGTGCAGACCGATGCGCCGATCAACCCCGGGAACAGCGGCGGCCCCCTGGTGAACGTGGACGGTGAGCTCATCGGGCTCAACACCTTCATCATCACCGAAACAGGCGGAAGCCAGGGACTGGGGTTCGCGATTCCGAGCGCGGTCGTCGCGTCGGCGTACCCGCAGCTGCGCAAGTACGGGCACCTCCACCGGGGCCTTTTTGGCTTCAGCATGCAGGCCATCACGCCGGCACTGGCCGCCGGACTGCGCTTGTCGCGGAACTCTGGCGTGATGGTGTCGGACGTCATGCCCAACGGCGCCGCGGAGTCGGCTGGCCTTAGTCCCATGGATATCGTCACGTCGGTGAACGGAAAACCGGTCGAGAGCGTGCCGAGGCTCGCGCTGGAGTTGAGCCGCTACGCCGCGGGTGACACGGTCACCATCGGTCTTCTGCGTGGCACGGACGCGGTGAAGGCCAGCGTCGTCGTCACCGAGCGGCCGCACCCGGTCGACGACCTGGCGGGCCTGGCCGACCCGGAAAAGGGCACGATTCCGAGTCTAGGGATTATCGGCATGGACGTCGCGGCAACCCCCTTGTCGGGGCTCCGCAATTCGTCGGGCGTGGCGGTCGTGGCTCGAACCGAGATGTCATCCGGCAACGAAGTGCCCCTGATGGCCGGCGACGTGATCCACGCCGTCAATCGCCTCGCCGTGCGCAGCGTCGACGGCCTGCGCGTTCTCGTGGCCGACGCCGGGTCCGACAGCGCGCTGGTGCTGCAGATCGAACGCAACGGCCAGATGCTGTTCGTGACCTGCCGGTTCTACTGAGCGTGTCTGCTGCCGGCCAGAACACGCCCGCGCGAGTGCCGTCCCTCGAGGTCGAGTCAGGCGCCAAAACGCGCGACCTCGAAACCTTCGTGCGGCTCCAGCACGAGATCCCGGTGCTCGAGATCGACGGCCACGAGGTGGCGAGGCATCGCATCACTCCACCGGTCCTCGTCGCGGCCCTCGAGGACGCCGGCATCCGGTGAGCCCACCCCGGCCCGTTTCCGATCACGGACTTCCTCCGGCGGGCTTGACAACGGCAGGCCACGCCGACAGCATGCCTGCGTGATTCGCACCACCTCTCTTCTGGCCGCAGTGCTGGCGGGCGCCTTCATCGGGTGCACGTCGGACCCGCTCGAGAGCCCGGTTCCCGACCTCATCCTGTACGGCGGGCACGTCATTACCATCGACGACGCCTTCTCCGCGGCCGAAGCCGTCGCCATTGCCGGCGAACGCATCGTCGCGGTAGGAACGAGCGAGGCCATCCGCGCGGGTGCCGGCGACCGCACGAGGCAGATCGACCTCGGGGGCCGTACCGTCATCCCGGGCCTCATGGACAACCATCTGCACGGCGCTGGCGGTGGTCCGGGTGTGGACCTGTCGCGGGCGCGGTCGCTGGAGGACGTGTACGCCGCCATCCGCGAGCGCGCGCGGCGGGACGCGCCGGGCGAGGTGATCGTCTCGAACAGCGACTGGCACGAGGCGCAGCTCACCGAGCAGCGCCTGCCCCTGCGCGACGACCTCGACCGCGCTGCGCCCGATCACCCGGTGGTGCTGGTGCGGGGCGGGCACGAGTACATCGTCAACTCGGCTGCCCTTCGTCGCTGGCACATCGACGAGCGCGTGCGCGAGCCGGAGGGCGGCCGAATCACGCGGTACCCGGACGGGCGACTGAACGGTGAGCTGGTGGATGCGGCCAAGGGCCTGGTGGCTCTGCCCCCTCCACTGGAGCGATCGCGTGATGCGCAGATGGCTGCGCGCGCCGCCGACTATCGAACACTGCACCAGGCCGGGCTCACGACCGTGCGGCACCCGGGCATCTCGGTGGACGACTACCGGATGCTCGAAGAGATGAAACAGCGCGGCTTGCTCACGATGCGCGTCAATGCCCTGCTTCGCCCCGGCGGCAATGCCGCGGCGGTGGCCGCCGCACTGGATGGCTCCGGTCTCGGCCCGGAGGAGGGCGATGCGTGGCTGCGCATCGGCGGCGTCAAGCTCGCCGTGGACGGCGGCTTCGAGGGCGGCCTGATGCGCGAGCCCTACGAGGAACCGTGGGGCGAGCACGGGACGTTTCGAGGCCTGCAGACCGTCGAGCGC
>JADZCN010000071.1 GCA_020851565.1 Acidobacteriota bacterium
CCATCGCGCTCAACTCCATCCAGTTCAACCTCGCGCGCATCATCGGCCCCATCGTCGCGGGCGCGGCGCTCGCGGCCTTCGGCATGGTGATGTGCTTCGGGATGAACGGCATCTCGTTCCTCTTCGTCATCGCCGCCATCCTCGGGCTGCGCAACGTGCAGGTACCGCCGGCCGCCACCGTGTCGCTGGTCGATCAGATGAAGGACGGGCTCCGCCACGTGCGCGACTCCACGCACCTGAAGACCCTGACGATGCTCGGCTTCATCGGCGCGTTCCTGGGCATCCCGCTCCTCACCTTCCTGCCCGTCATCGCCAAGGACGTCTTCCAGCAGGACGTCGGCCTCTACACGCGCATGATGACCATGTCGGGGATTGGCGCCGTGTGCGGAGCGCTGGTGGTGGCGTGGCTCGGCAAGCACCAGCACATGGGCCGCATCCTGCTGGTGCTGCTCGCCGCGTTCGGAGTCGCGATGACCGCGTTCGCGCTCTCGCCCGACGTGCGGCTGAGCACGGCGATCCTGTTCTTCACCGGGGCGCTGCTGGTGATGTGCTTCTCGCTCACGAACTCGCTGGTGCAGCTGCTCGCGCCCACCGAGCTGCGCGGGCGCATCGTCAGCATCTACATGACGGCGTTCCGCGGCGGCTCGCCACTCGGCGGGCTCGCCAGCGGCTGGCTGATCACGCAGGTGGGCTCCGCGCCGGCGATGCTGGCGGTGAACGGCGTGGTGCTGACGCTGCTGGCGGCGTACTTCCTGGTCCGTGGACACGGGATCAAGGAGGTGTAGATCACGTCGGGGGTCGGGGGTCGGGAACCGGGAACCGGGAACCGGGAACATGGAGTCGGTCACCTTTCTCACTTCTCACTTCTTCAGCCGGAAGGGGACCATGCGTCTTCGAGTAAGCCCCCTGCTCGTCGTCCTGCTGGCCCTGACCTTTGGTGGTCAGGCGCCTCGTACCCAGGCTGGCATCGCGATTCCCGCGGATGTGGCCGCGCAGGTGGCTGCTGACGGATCGGCTCCGGTGATCATCGGCGTGCGCTCTGCGTTCGTGCCCGAGGGCCTGCTGGCCGGGCCCGCGGCGATTGCGGCGCAGCGCGATGCCATGCACGCTGCCGTGGATACCGTCATGGGCCAGGCGGCGGCTGCGGGCGCGATTGTCGGCCAGCGGTTCGAGACCATCCCGTTCTTCACGGCCCGCGTGAGCCCGGGCGCCCTGGCAGCGATCGCGACATCGGGTGACGTGACATCGATTGGGCTGGACCTGCTCGCAGCTCCCGTGCTCGCTCAAAGCGTGCCGCTCGTCAACGCACCGGCGGCGTGGAGCGCCGGCCACACCGGCGCGGGTTGGAGGGTGGCCATCCTCGATACCGGCGTCGAGACCACGCACGGCTTCCTGACAGGAAAGGTGGTGGCCCAGGCCTGCTATTCGAATGGCGGCGGCCAGGGCACGTCGCTCTGCCCGGGTGGCGTGAACTCCGACACGACCGGCGGCGGCGCCTGCAGTGCCTCGCTCGATGGGTGCGACCACGGCACGCATGTGGCCGGCATCGCCACAGGCTTCGCAGGTCCGGGCGGCATCAACGGCGTCGCGCCGGGCGCCGGCCTGATCGCGCTTCAGGTGTTCACGCGGTTCGATGACACCTCGATCTGCGGTTCCAACCTCGGAGACACGCCTTGCATCCTGACGTACACATCGGACCAGATCCGGGCACTCGAGCGAGTGCTGGTGCTCGCAGGCGCCTCGAACGTCAACCAGGTGGCATCGGCCAACATGAGCCTGGGTGGCGCGGCTATCTTCACTGCGGCCTGCGATACCAACCCCGATTACGTCGCCACGAAAGCGGCCGTCGACAACCTGCTGAGCGTGGGCATCGCGACGGCCATCGCGACCGGCAACAGCAGCTCTGTGAGCTCCATCAGCGGGCCGGCCTGCATCTCCACGGCAGTGGCCGTCGGCTCGACGACCAAGCTGGACGCCATGTCCAGTTTCGGCAATCGCCGGCCGGGGCTGGTGGACCTGCTCGCGCCGGGTAGCTCGATCAACTCCTCCATCATCGGCAACCTCTTCGGCATCAAGAGTGGCACCTCGATGGCCACTCCGCACGTCGCCGGCGCGTGGGCGGTGCTGAAGCAGGCGCTGCCGTCCGCGGGTGTGGCGCAGGTACAGGCCGCGCTTCAGACGACCGGTGTCCTGATCAACGACCCGGCCTCTGGCGGCTCTTACCCGCGCATCAATGTCAACGCCGCCCGCCTGGCGCTGCTTGGCGCTCCGAGCGGCGTACCCGGGCCGCCGGGCACGCCCACCATCTCCGGCGCGGGCAACAGCGTGAACATCAACTGGGCGGCGCCGGCGAGCGGCGGGGCACCCACCAGCTATACGGTGCTCGCACGTCTGACGCCGGGGGGTGGCGTGGTGGCGTCCCTGCCGGTCGGCAACGTCCTCGGTACCTCCGTCGGAGCGCCGAACGGGACGTTTCACGTGACGGTGCGCGCGTCGAATGCCTCGGGCTCCGGGCCGGAGTCGGCCGGCGTCACCTTCAGCGTGCCCATCGTCGCGCCTCCGCCGGGGGCGCCCAGCGGGCTCGGCGTCGTCGTCAGCGGCAACCAGGCCAGCTTCACGTGGACCGCGCCGGCCACCGGCGGCACGCCGACCGGCTACCTGCTCGTGGCGGCGCTCACCTCCGGCGGGCCGGCCATCGCGAGCCTGCCCTTCTCCGCGCCCGCGGCCGGCGTGAACGTCACAAGCATCCCGCCCGGCAGCTACTTCGTAAAGCTGGCGGCCACCAACGCCGGCGGCGCAAGCCCGTTCTCCAACGAGGTCATGGTGAGCGTAGCGGGCCCGCAGGTCCCCGGCGCGCCGACAATGAACGTGCCAACGGTCAATTCGGGCAACGTGGGGCTGTCGTGGTCGGCCCCGACGACGGGCGGGGCGCCGACGAGCTACCAGGTGCTGGCGTCGCTCACCTCGGGCGGAGCACCGGTGGCCTCCGTCAACGCGGGCCTGAGCACCTCGATCCTGGTACCGGCCCCGCGTGGCACCTACTTCGTGCGCGTCCGCGGCGTGAACGCCGTCGGCCCGGGCCCGCTGTCGAACGAGGCGCAGGTGGTGGTGCCGTAAACGGGTGCAAGGGTGCAGGGGTGCAGGGGTGCAGAGGTGCTAGAGGTTCAGAGGTGTACCGTGCACCCTGCACCCCTGCGCCCCTGCACCCTTGCGCCCCTGCACCCTTGCACCCAATCTACTGCTTCAGCGTCACCGTAAACCTGACCGGCACCTTCGTCGGCGAGTAGCACACCTTGTCGTCGCACGCCTGGTATTCGAGCTGGCTGGCAATCGTCACTGACGACTGGCCGGCCAGTGCCTTCCTCGCTTCGGGCGTGTCGAGGAGGGTCACCTCGCGCGCCAGGCGGAAGGTCTTCGAATAGACCTCGACGGTCTCGTTCAGCGGCTCGAAGTGGTACATCTCCGAGGGCGGATACTTCGTCGGCTCGGCGCGCAGCCAGGGCTGGGCCTCGATGGACAGGCCCACGACCTGGTAGTCGTGCTTCCCCGGGGCGTACACGTGCATGGTGCGTCGAGGGGTGACATCGAGGGTGACGGTCAGCCGATCACCGGGCGCGGCCGACAGGCGGCTGATGCTCGACTCCACGGTCAGGTGGCTCGTGCTGGTGCGTACGGCATCGCCGAACGGGTTCGGCACGGGGGCCTGCGCGGACGCAGCGGTACCCAGGGCAGCGACGAGCACGGCGTGCATGAATCGGGACATGGCTGTTCGACAGCGTACGCCCTGCGGCACGCGCAATCAACCCGATGCTGAATAGGAGAGGTTGCGCGGGTGCGATAGAATCCTGCGATCCCTCATGCAGAGAATCGTCTTCCTCGCCGCGGTCCTGGCATGCCTGGCGACGCCGGGCAGGGCCGCCGCGCAGCAGACGCGCGCCGAGCTGCTGGAACAGCAGCGGGCCGAGCGCGCCGCCCAGTTGGCCCCCTACGAACCGAACAAGCTCGAGAAGGGGCTGCTCTACATCGAGGAGAAGCGCATCCTCGAGCGGCTGGGCCAGGGGTTGAGCGGCATCTACCCCCGCATCGGCGGGTTCACCACCGGCAGCGGGTTCGCGCTCGGCGCCGGCTTCCGGCACGCGCTGCCGGGCACCGACTCGTTCGAGGTGGATGTCTCGGCGGCCGCTTCGATGCGCGGGTACAAGGCCATCGACTTCCGCGTTCGTGCGCCGGCGCTGCTCGCGGGACGCCTCCTGGTCGATGGCGGCACGCACTGGTGGGACTACACCCAGGAGGACTTCTTCGGGCTGGGAGAATCGTCGCGATCCGACCGCACCAGCTACCGCTACGAGGGGCTCCAGGTGAACCTGATGGCACGCCTGCGCCCGCGGCGCTGGCTGTCGTTCGGCGAGGAGGTCGGCTACCTCCGGCCCGACATCTCCTCGGGCACCGACGCGCGCTTCCCGTCCGTCGAGCAGCGCTTCACCGACACCCAGGCGCCCGGCCTCACGCGGCAGCCGCGACTGCTCTACACCCGCACGTTCATCGACTTCGACTATCGTGACCAGCCCGGCAACACCCGCAGCGGTGGCCGGGTCTTCTTCCAGGTGGGCACGGGCCGGGACCAGCACGCCTCGCGCGAGTTCAGCTACCGTCGGACCGACGTCGAGATCATCCACGTCTTCCCCATCTTCGACAAGAAGCGGAACTTCGCCATCCGGCTCAGTGGGGCGCACGTGGATCCGCTGACCGAGGGCGGCCGCGTGCCCTTCTTTCTGTCGCCCACCATCGGCGGCAACCGGAGCCTCCGCAGCTACCGCGAACTCCGGTTCCGTGATGCCACCTACGTGCTCCTGAATGGCGAGTACCGGTGGGAGGCCTTCGCGGGCCTCGACCTCGCGCTCTTCTGGGACGCCGGCGAGGTGGCCCCGACGCTCGATCAGATCCGCCGCGAGGAAATCAAGACGGGCTGGGGCTTCGGGCTGCGGTTCAACACGAACCGATCGGTCTTCATGCGCATCGACGTCGGGCTTGGCGGGCCCGAGGGATCGCGCATCTTCTGGACGTTCAACCCCGCATTCTGATGGCGAGATCCTTGCCAGCCCGCACCGCGCTCCGCCTCGCCGCCACCTTCGCCCTCGCGCTCGCGGCATCGGCCGCGGCTGGCCGCGCGGCCCAGCCCACCTACTTTCCGGACGACCCGATTGCGGTGGACCCCGAGACGCAGGACGCGCGCCAGGTGCGCGAATGGGACCTGAGCGACCTCTACGACTTCGTCGAGCACTCGTTTCTCGGGCCGGGCGACAAGGCCCCCATCCGCGCCGTCAACGTGAACACCATCGACGAGGTCCCCGACTCGAGCTGGTTCACCAATCGCGCGGGCACGCGTCCGCTGACGGCCGACGAGGTGCGGCGCGGCCCTGACACGACGCAGGGCCCGGCGCCCGGCAAGTGGACCGTCGTGTCCGGCAAGAGCGACGGCATCACGCCAGGCTTCACCATCCGGGACACGGCCGGCATCACCTGGTTCATCAAGTTCGACCCCGACTCGAATCCCGAGATGGCGACGGGCGCCGAGATGGTCTCGACCAAGCTGTTCTGGGCCCTCGGCTTCCACGTGCCCGAGAACCACCTGGCCGTGCTCCGCCGCGAGAACCTCGAGATTGCCCCCGACGCCACCATTCGGGACATCATGGGCCGGCGCCGGCGCCTCACCGAGGACGATGTGCGGCAGCTGCTGATGCGGGGGGCGCGCAAGGACGATGGCTCGTTCCGCGTGGTGGCCAGTCGCGCCCTCGAGGGCCGGCCCATCGGCCCCTTCCGCTACTACGGCACGCGGCCCGACGATCCGAACGACATCCACCTGCACGAGCACCGTCGCGAGCTGCGCGGCATGCGTGCCTTTTCGGCCTGGCTCAACCACGACGACTCGCGCAGCATCAACTCGCTGGACACCATCGTCGAGCGGAACGGCCGCCAGATCGTGTGGCATCATCTCATCGACTTCGGGTCCACGCTCGGCAGCGGCAGCCTCTACGCGCAGAAGGCGCGCGCCGGCAACGAGTACCTCTGGGAGGCGCGGCCCACCATCATCACCGCGCTCACGCTGGGCCTCTACGTGCGGCCGTGGATCCGCGTGCACTACCCTGACATCGAGTCGCTCGGCAGGATCGAGGCGACCTTCTACCAGCCGGAGGCGTGGAAGCCTGAGTATCCGAACCCGGCGTTCAACAACGCGCGCCCGGACGACCTGTTCTGGGCCGCGCGCAAGGTGATGGCCGTCTCGGACGACGTAATCCGCGCGGCCGTGGCCGCGGCGCAGTATTCGGATCCCGCGGCGGCCACCTACCTCACCGACGTCATCATGGTGCGGCGCGACAAGGTGGGCCTGGCCTGGCTCACCGGCGTGAACCCGCTGGTGGACTTCGCCCTCACGGGCACGGGCACGCTCTCGTTCCGGAACATCGCGGCCGACACGCGCCGCGCGCCGCCGGCGCAGTCGTACGAGGCCCAGTGGGCGCGCTTCGACAACGCGACCGGTACTGCCACGCCCGTCGGCACGCGCCAGACATCGACCACGCTGTCGTTTCAGGCGCCGCCCGACGCGCTCGCGGGCGACTTCGTGCAGGTGGCGGTCTCCTCCCACTCGACGATGCACGCTGCGTGGGCCACGCCGGTCATCGTCCGATTCCGCAAGGGTACGGACGGTTGGGTGCTCGTGGGGCTCGAGCGCCTGCCGGACACGCCTGCGACCGGGGCATCGCGGTGAGTGCGGCCGCGCCCCAACGCGCGCTCGTTGCCGAAGACGACCCGGACATCGGCCAGCTGCTGGCCCGCTACCTGCAGAAGGCGGGGTTCACGCCGACGGTGGTGACCAACGGGCGCGACGTGGTGCCGAGCGTGAAGCGCGCGCCGCCGGACGTGATCATCCTGGACGTGATGATGCCGGGGATGGACGGCCTCGAGGTCTGCCGCGCGCTCAGGGTCGACCCGGACACCGCCGCCGTGCCCATCATCATGCTCACCGCCAGGGGCGAGGAGTCGGACCGCATCGTCGGGCTCGAGCTGGGCGCGGACGACTACATCACCAAGCCGTTCAGCCCGAACGAGGTCATCGCGCGCGTGCGCGCCCTGCTCCGGCGCGCGTACCGGACCGCACCGGCCGAGCAGGGCATCGTCTACGGTCCGCTGAGCATCGACGTCGAGCGCCACCTGGTGAAGGCCCATGGCGAGGAGGTGAAGCTCACCGCCAAGGAGTTCCTGCTGCTCCAGTACCTGATGGAGCACCGCGGCCGGGTGCTCTCGCGGGACCTTCTCCTGTCGGACGTGTGGGGGTACTCGTACACCGGAGGCACGCGGACCGTGGACGTGCACGTCCGGCGCCTCCGCGAGAAAGTCCCCTTCCTGGCCGACGCGATTGTGACCGTCAAGCAGTTCGGCTACAAGCTGGTGGATCCTCCGCCTCGCTGACCCCGTGTCTTCCCTCGTCCTCGCCGCGCTCGCCGGAGCCGCCATCGCCACGATCGTGGCGCTGGTGCTGCTGTCGCGCGATCACCAGCGCCGGGCCGCGCGGGCGGGAGCCATCGAGGCCGTGGCCCGCCGCTACGCGCTCGGGGACCTGAGCCGGCCCGCCCCGGACTACGGCGACGACGAGCTCGGCGCCGTCGCGCGAGCCATGGACGCGGCCGTGCAGGAGCTGGGCCGGCGGCTGGGCGGCCTCGAGCGCGACCGCGCGCGCATGGAAGCCATCCTGGCCAGCATGGTGGAGGGCGTCCTCGTCGTGGACGAGCAGGGCCGGCTGCAGCTGGTGAACGAGGCGGCGCGCCAGATGCTGAAACTCGAGCGCGAGGCCAGCGGCCGCCCCTACGTGGAGGCGATCCGACACCCGGGCATCGTGCAGCAGCTCGGGCGCGCGCTGTCGGGCGAGGCGGTCGAAGGCCTCGAGTTCTCGCTCGCTGCCGAGCGCAACCGCACCCTGGTCTCGCGCGTGGCGCCGGTCGTGGCCGCGGGGCGCGGCGCGGTCCTCGTCCTGCACGACATCACCGACCTGCGGAAGGCGGATCAGATCCGCCGCGACTTCGTCGCCAACGTCTCGCACGAGCTCCGGACGCCGCTCACCGCCATCAAGGGCTACGCCGAGGCGCTGATGGACGAGCCCGACGACGAGGAGGCGCGGCAGCGCTTCCTCGAGATCATCCACCGCCACGCCGCGCGCATGGAGCGGCTGGTGCAGGAGCTGCTGCGCCTCGCCAGGCTCGACGCCGGGCAGGAGGCCGTGGAATACGCGCCGTGCGACATCCAGGCCCTGGTATCCAGCGTCATGGCCGACTTCGAGCCGCTGATCGCGGAGAAGCACCAGCACGCCGATGCGGCCGTGGCGCCGGAGGCGCGGGTCCTCGTCGTCGATCCCGCGAAGATGCACGACATCCTGCGGAACCTGGTGGAGAACGCCGTCAACTACACGCCGGACGGCGGCACCATCACGGTGTCCGCCGCTCTCGAAGCCGACCGCCACGTGCTGACGGTGCGCGACACGGGCCCGGGCCTGCCGGAGGAGGACCTGACGCGGGTCTTCGAGCGGTTCTACCGCGTGGACAAGTCGCGTGCCCGTCCCGGCGGCACGGGCCTCGGGCTGGCAATCGTGAAGCACCTGGTGCAGGTGATGGGCGGCACGGTGACGGCCGCCAATCAACGCGGCGGCGGCGCCGTCTTCACCGTGCGGCTACCACTCCGCACCTGATCGCACCCGCCCGCACCTGCTCGCACCCGCCGCACCCCTATGGCATCCCCACCGCCGCCAGAAGATAGAACGCCGCGGCAGCGATGATCGCCGACGCGGGAATGGTGAGGATCCAGGCCCACACGATCCGGCCCGCAATGCCCCAGCGGACGGCCGAGAGGCGTCGCGTGGCGCCCACGCCGACGATGGCGCCCGTGATGGTGTGCGTGGTGCTGACCGGCACGCCGAGGGCGGTGGCGGTGAAAAGCGAGATGGCGCCGGCCGTCTCCGCCGCGAAGCCGCCGACCGGCTGGAGCCGCGTGATCTTCTGTCCCATGGTCAGGATGATGCGCCAGCCGCCCGAGAGGGTCCCGGCGGCGATGGCGGCGTGCGCCGCCAGCACCACCCACATGTCGATGCGGAACTCCTCGATGAACCCGCCGGCGAACAGGGCCCCGGCGATGATGCCCATCGTCTTCTGCGCGTCGTTGGCGCCGTGCCCGAGGCTGTAGAGCGCGGCCGAGACGAGCTGCAGCCGGCGGAACCACTTGTCCACCCGCGAAGGCGCAAAGCCCCTGAACAGCCACAGGATGACAATCATCAGCGACAGGCCGAGCAGCAGGCCAATCGCCGGCGCGAGCACGATGAAGATGAGCGTCTTGGTCCAGCCGCTCGTGATGATGGCGCTGGTCCCGACCTTCGCGATCGCGGCGCCGGCATAGCCGCCGATGAGCGCGTGCGAGGAGCTGGTGGGAAGCCCGACCCACCAGGTGATGAGGTCCCAGACGATGGCGCCAAGGAGGCCGGCGAGGATGACGGCGGTGGTGACGATCGTGATGTCGATCATTCCCGAGCCGACCGTCTTCGCGACGGCGGTGCCAAAGCCGAACGCCGCGGCGAAGTTGAAGAACGCCGCCCACAAGACCGCCTTGCCCGGCGAGAGCACGCGCGTGGAGACGACCGTGGCGATGGAGTTCGCCGCGTCGTGGAAGCCGTTGATGTAGTCGAAGACGAGCGCGACCCCGATGACGAGCGCGACCAGCGCGAAGTCCACGGCGCGCTACCCGTGTTTCACGACCACGCTCTCGAGGACGTTGGCCACGTCCTCGCAGCGGTCGGTGGCCTCTTCCAGCAGGTCGAGGACTTCCTTCCACTTGATGAGCGTGATGGCGTCGCGCTCCTCCTCGAACAGCCGCCGGAGCGCCTCGTCGTGCACGTCGTCGGCCGAGTTCTCGAGGCGGTTCACCTCCACGGCGCGCTCGTGCACGCCCTCGCGCCGGTCCAGCGCCTCGACGGCCACCTTCATCTGCACCGCCGCCTGCCAGGTGAGCGACGCCAGCTCGCGCGCGCCGTAGCGGAGCGAGGCCATGCGGTAGCGCCGCAGCACGCCCGCCGCCGCGTCGATGGAGACCATCACGTCGTCGAGCGAGGTGGCCAGGGCGTGGATGTCCTCGCGATCGATGGGCGTGACGAACGTCTTGTTCAGCCGCTTGATGATGTTGTGGGTGAGCGCGTCGCACTCGTTCTCGATCTGCTTGATCTGGAGCGCGGTGTCCCAGGCCGGGGGGTCGGAGGCCAGCATCCGCTCGAGCAGCGTGGCGCCCGAAACGATGCGGTCGGCGAGGGCGGTGAAGTCGTCGAAGAACTTCCCCTCGCGGGGAATCAGGCTGAATCGCACGCCGAGAGTATGTCACAGACGTGTTACACGGCTGTTACATCTGTCGCGGCGGGGCCTCAGTCGTTTACCACATAGCTGAATACCTTCCAGCGCCCGTCCTGCTCGATCATCGACCCGCACAGCCGCAGGTCCAGTTCCTGCCCGCCGGCGTCTCGGACCAGGAACGTGGCGGCCCGGTGGACCGTGTAGGTCTGATAGGGCGTGCGGTCGCCGAAGCGCACGTCCATGAGGGTGTAGCGCCGGCCCGCATGGGCCGCCAGCAGGGCGCTCAGGCTCTCCTCGCTCTTCTGGTGGAGGTCGCCCCAGACGTAGGAAAACGGCAGGTTGCGCTCGGGCCGCGCGGCGGGCAGTTCGGGCCAGACCCGGTCGTGGAACTCCTGCTCGGAGAGGGCCAGGCCGGCCAGGGCCGCCCGATCACCGGCGGCCACGGCGTCGAGGATGGCCTGTGCCATGGCCGCCGCCGAGTCGCGCGTCGCCGCCAGCGGCGGCTTCGACGGGCCACACGCGGCCAGGGCGGCGAAACCGATGACGAGAACCCAGAATCGCATGTGCCTCAGATAAGTACTACGGGAGGCGGCCGGTATACCCGGCCCGTCTCCCGCGTTCCCGACCGGCGGTGACCGGCGGGATTCCGACCGGCACGGGCTTCGAACCTCCGTGCTTCGAACCTCCGTGGTTCGAACCTCCGTGGTTCGAACCTCCGTGCTTCGAACCTCCGTGCTTCGAACCTCCGTGCTTCGAACCTCCGTGCCTCGCCCCCGTGCCCTACCTCTGTGGATACGCCGTCCACCCGCGTGTCCAGTCGTCGCCGGGCGGCGGCGGCACGGCGCCAATGAACGTCACCGCCTCGAAGAACCCGTCGTTGGGCGGCTGAATCGGCGCCAGCTGGCCGCCGGCCAGCGTGGCCGTCGACACGGGCTGGAAATCCGGCGCCTCGTGGTTGAAGCAGGCGGACGAGAGGCCTCCGTCCACGTTCACCCGGACGTCCGGGAAGCGGCCGCTCGCCACGAACGGCTGCACGCCGGCGTGCAACGGCGTGGCCGGCCCCCAGATGACCCCGGCGCCGATCTGCGTCGTGCCGTTGGTCACCTGCTCCAGCGTGGCCGAGCCGTCAATCTGCATGCCCAGCGCCTTCGATCCGGCAATCAGGAAGTTCCGGAACGTCACCGCCGTGCCGCGGCGGAACAGGACGCCGCGGATGCTCTCCGCGCCCTCGTTGCGATCCGGGTCGCCGCAGATGGTCATGTTGTAGATCTGCGGGTTCGCGCGCGGCAGCAGGTTGTTGTTGAACTCGTTGTTGTCGGCCTCGATGCCCCAGTCGGCATCGTCGCTCCGCTGGTGCACGGCCAGGAACTGGGCGCGGCCGGTCCAGCCGAACGTCCAGTCGAAGCTGTCGTCGCCGGCATTCGAGGCGATGGCGTGCTTGATGTCCGCCGTACCGCCGAACCACTCGAACGCATCGTCGCGGTTCATGTGGACCTGGATGTACTCGTAGCTGCCGCCGCGGCCGACGCCCTGGAAGGCGATGCCGTTGAGCTCGTTGTCCGGGCTGAACTCGGTGCCGGCGAACTCGACGCGCACGTAGCGCATAGAGCCGCTGCTGTCCTCCGGGTCGTCGCCGCCATAGACGCCGGTCTGCGCCTCGCCCACACCCTCACCCCCGGGGATATTGAGCGGAGCGGAGCCGTTCAGGATGATGCCGCCCCAGTCGCCCCGCGCGCGCTGACCCACGGGCTGGTCGCTCGTGAACACGATGGGCTGCTCGCGCGTGCCGATGGCGTTGAGCCGCCCGCCGCGCAGGACGATGAGCGTGCCGACGCTGCCGGCCTCGCCAACCACGAGGGTCCCGGCCTGGATGTTCAGCGTGCCACCCGCGTTGACGAACACGGCGCCGCGCAGGACGTAGACGAAGTCGTTCGTCCAGCTCTCCGCGCCGTTGATCTCGCCGGTCACCACGATCACCGGCTTGTCGATCCCCGGCACGCTGACCGGCGGCGCCTGATCAGCCGACACCGGCACCATCACGCCCGCCAGCAGCGCCGCGCACAGCGCCGCGCCAGCCATTCTCTGCCATGCCTGATTCATGATTGCCTCGGTTACTCCCCGTCTTCCGATCCCTTGCCCGCTCTGCGTCACCTGCGTCCTGTGCAGCCCTGACTTCCGCTCGATCTGCGTCATCTGCGTCATCTGCGTCACCTGCGGCCTCTGCGTCATCTGCGGCTCCGCCATCTGCGCCATCATTTCTTCCATCCGCGTTCAGAACACGTTGAGGCCGAGCGAGAGGCTGATGGTGCGGCCCAGCACGTAGGAGCGCTCACGCTCCTGCGCGGCGCCCACGCCCTGCGTGTAGTTGTAGCGGCTGTCGGCCATGTTATCGACGCCGAACCGGACGTTGACCCGCCCGATGCGCTGCGACATCACCAGGTCGATCTGCGGACGGCCCTGCTCGACGATGTCGGGCGCGCCGTTGGAGCCGACGTCCGAGATGCGGTCGCCGTAGCGGTTGACCAGCAGCCGGACGTTGAAGCCGCGGCGCGCGTACTCGGTGGTGATGTTGAACACGTTGCGCGACTGGCCCGCCAGCGCCCGCTCCAGCGAGGTCTGCACCGTGCGCTGCGCGGGATTGAGCGTGATCTTCGAGTCCACGAACGTGTAGTTGGCGTTGACGTAGAACCCTGTGAAGAGCTCGCGGGCCGCCTCCACCTCGAAGCCGAAGTTGCGCGCGCTCTCAGCGTTCTGGAAGGTGACGATGGGCTGGGCGCCGGCGATCACCACGCGCTCGATGGGCTGGTCGAAGTACTTGTAGAAGGTGCTGAAGGCCAGCACGTTGCGTGCGCCCGGAAACAGCTCCCAGCGTGCGTCCACGTTCTGGATGATGGCGCGCTGCAGCTCGGGGTTGCCCCGCACGGCGCGGGCGCCCACGACGTCCGTGAACTCGAAGGTCACCAGCTCGCGGAACTCGGGGCGGTTCACCGTGGCGCTGTAGCTCAGGCGGATGTTCGAGTTCGCGGTCACGCCCTGCACCAGGTTCACCGACGGAAACACGTCGGTGTTGTTGTTCTCCGAGGTCGTCGTGCTGAGGAACAGCCCGAACGGGTCGAACGAGGTGACCTCCTGCTCGAACCGCTCCACGCGGGCGCCCGCGACGAGGCGCGTGCGCGCCTTCAGCGCCACGTCCACCATGCCGTAGCCGGCCAGCGTGCTCTGCTGCCCGTCGTAGGCGTCCACCGGCCGGGTCTCCTCGTTGAAACGGAAGGCCGTGCCGATGTTCTGCGTCGCGAAGATCTCCTCCGGCGTCAGCCGGAGATCAACCGGCACCGAGCCGCCGGACGTGGTCGTGTTGGGGATGAACCGGAAGCGGCGCGACGTGAACGAGCGGTCGCGGTCGATGACGCTGACGCCGAACTTGTACTGCGTCGGGCGGTCGCCCGCCGTGCTGAAGAGGCTCCAGTTGGCGGCCACGTCGAGCGTGTCGTCGTCCAGGTCGTTGAACATCCGGAAGCCGCTCTGCGACTCATCGGCGAGTACCGGCGTGCCGCTGTAGCCGAACGTGCCATCCGCCGAGCGGACCAGGTTCACCTGGTAGAGCGTCTCGCGCAGGTCCGGCTCGTTGCGGTTCGCCCGCGCGTAGGTGGCGCGCCAGTCGAGGCGGCTGTTCGAGAGGCTGCGCAAGAAGTGCTCGCCGCTCACCCCGTTCGACATCAGGCCCTCCTCGACGTACTGGAGGCGATTGTTGAAGTAGTAGAAGTTGTTCTCCGTGTTCGGCCCCTCGAAATAGCGGCCCTCGTCCCGCCCGCTGTGCGTGTAGAAGTTCTCGAAGGACAGCCGGTGGTTCGTGGAGAGCTCGTAGGCGAGATTGGCCACGGCTCCAATCTGGGCCTTCTGGGTGCCGTACTGGATGTCGTAGTCGCTCACCGCCTCGAGCGCGTCGCCCTCGTCCACACGGTAGAACGCGCGGTCCTCGCGCACGAAGGTCTCCTTGTAGGAGTGCGAGACGCTGGCCACGACGCCGAGCCTGCCGAAGCGGCTGCCGGTCACGATGCCCCAGTTCTGCCCGGGGGCGCCGTCGGCATTCCGGGGGCGCCAGGTGTTGTCCAGTGCGCGGCCGAAGGCCGTGATCTCGTCGGGCGCGAAGCCCACGCTCGGCGTGTAGACGCCACGGCGCACGATCTTCGAGTCGGGGAACGATCCGGGAAGCGCCCGGGCGCCGTTGTCGAAGCCCAGCCAGTCGCGCGAGCCCAGCGAGCTGAGCGGGATGCTCCTGCCGGTGGCGGTGGTGAAGGCCGACACGCCATACGAGAAGTCCAGCACCGGGCGGTTCGGCAGCTTGATGGGGTTCACCTGCACGAGGCCGCCGGCGAACTCGGCGGAGCGCTCCGGCGAGTACGACTTCGCCACCTGCACGCTGTCGAGGAGGCCCGACGGGAACATGTCGAGCGGCACGACCTTCTTGTCCGGCTCGGTCGTCGGCAGCGTCGCGCCGGACAGCGTCGTGTTGCTGTACCGCTCGCCGAGCCCGCGGACGAAGACGTACTGGTTGTCCACCACCGAGATGCCGGTCACGCGCTGCATGGCCGCGGCGGCGTCGCCGTCGTTGTTGCTGCGCATCTCCTGTGCGCCCAGGTTGTCGGTGATGATCGGCGCGTTCTTGCGCTCGATGAGCTGTATCTCCTGCGAGGAGGTGACCGCGTCGATGGGCGCGTCGCCGCGGACGGTCACCGTCTCGGCGAACTTCGCCATGGCGATGCCGATGTTGGCGTCCACGGTCCTCGCGCCGGCGGCCACGTCCACCCGCGCCACCGAGGGCTCATAGCCCTCCATCGCCACCCGCAGCTCGTAGCTGCCGGCCGGCAGCTCCAGGATGTAGCGGCCGTCGACATCGGTGTAGACCGTCAGGTCCGGCTGGCCCACCACCTCCACGGCCACGCCGGGCATGGTGATGTTGTTGGACTCGTCACGGACGATGCCGGTGACGCGCACCTTCCGCGCGGCAGCGGCCTGGGCGCCCGGCTCGGCGAGCGCGGGAGTCCACGCGACGCCGAGCAGCAGGACGGAGAGCGCGGCCGCGCGTGCAAAACGAACAGTCATGCGATTCCTCATTGAAAACGGGCATGGGCCCGGGGCGCGAAGTGACGATGGAAGAGAGCGTGGCCCCTCGGACACCTTGTCAGGCTATCGGGGAGGGGTGAAGCGGTCGTGACGGGCTTGTTACGAGTGGGTTAACTCGGAAGGGAACGGGGAGGGGGCGCGCCGCGGCCGGGGCCGCCGGCATTGGCTGGGGTCAGGAGGGCGGGGAGAAAAATGCGGGGACACCCGCCGGCATGTGCGGGTGTCCCAAGGGAGGAATTGCGGAGGGCCGCAGCCTCAGCTGCAGCAGCCGGGCGCGCAGCACGGCCCGGCCTTCACGCCGCCGGGCTTCGTGGCGCGCACGAACGCGCTCATGAAGCGGCCGTCCACCGATTCGGCCAGGCCCTCGCGGTCCAGCCCCGCGCTCTCGAGGAAGGCCTTCGCATCCTCCGCGCGGTAGATGCGGGTGGGCTCGACGTCGACGTCCCCAAAGCCGGCAGCGGCGAGCTTCTGGCGGTACTCCGTCTCCTCGAGCGCGCCGGCCACGCAGCCGATCCACAGTTCCATGTTCCTCCGCACCTCTGCCGGCACGTCCCTCCCGCGGACGACCACGTCCGACACCGCGAATCGCCCGCCGGGCTTCAGCACGCGAAAGGCCTCGCGCAGGACGGCGTCCTTGTCGGCCGAGAGGTTGATCACACAGTTCGAGATGATGACGTCCACCGAGTTGTCGGGCAGCGGGATGTGCTCGATCTCTCCTCTCAGGAACTCGACGTTCGTGAGGCCGGACTTCTTCTGGTTCTCGCGTGCCAGCGCCAGCATGTCGTCGGTCATGTCGAGGCCGTAGGCCGTGCCGGTCGGCCCCACGCGGCGCGCCGACAACAGTACGTCGATGCCGCCGCCCGATCCCAGATCGAGCACGGTCTCGCCGGCCTTCAATTCGGCCAGCGCCGTCGGGTTGCCGCAACCGAGCGAGGCGACGACGGCCTCGAGGGGCAGGACGCCAATCTGCGAGGCGTCGTAGAGGTTGCTGGTGATCGGATCGCAACTCCCCTCGCCGCTGCCGCAGCCGCAGCTGGTCTTGCCCAGCGCGGCCCGCCGCGCGGCCTCGCCGTACTTCTCCTTCACGACCGCCTTCACATCCACGGTGCTCTCGCTGGCCATTGCCTTCTCCCAGGTCTTGGGTCTTGGGTCTTGGGTCTTGGGTCTTGGGTCTTGGGCGTCTATTCGCTTATGCGAATATCTCTGACGGTGATATATTTGTCAAGGCGAATATGTCAATGCCCTGCTGCACGCCGCGTCCGGTCCCCCGGCTGAAGGACCTCGACGCGTTGACCTCCGTCTACGGGGCGCTCGCGGATCCCACGCGACTGCGGATCCTGGCGCTCCTCACGGACGGCGAAGTGTGCGTGTGCGACATCCACGCCAGCCTGGGCGTGCCGCAACCGACGGCGTCCCGGCACCTCGCCTTTCTCCGCCGCTCGGGCCTGGTGAATGCCCGCCGGAGCGGGGTCTGGATGCACTACTCACTGGCACCTCTCGCCGACCCCGTGGTGGCCGCCGTGGTGCAGGCCGCGCTGCACGCCCTCACGCACACGCGGGTCGCCGGGCAGGACCAGCGCCGACTGCACGTGAAGGGTGAACGCCCCGAAGCCAGGGCCCAGAACCTGAGAACCTGAGAACTAGAGAACCCCAGAACCTCAGAACCCCAGAACCCGAGAACTCGAGAACCCCGGCCCCATATAATCGCGGCCACATGCCGCCTCCTGCCCCCACGCCCGCGCGCGTCCGCGTGCGCGGCCTGGTCGCACTCCTCGCTCTCTATCTCGTCATCGCCTACGCCGTGCCGAGGCCCGAGGCCGTCACGCCGCAAGGCTGGCGCCTGGCCGCCATCTTCGGCTGCGTCATCGTCGGGATGATCATCGAGCCGCTGCCGGCCTCGGCGCTGGTGCTGCTCGGGCTGACCGCGATGGTCGCCAACGGGACGCCGATGCGCGAGGCGCTCGGCGGCTTCGCCGAGCCCTCGGTCTGGCTGGTGATTGTCGCCATGCTGATCGCGCGGTCGATGCTCGACACGGGCCTCGCGCGCCGCATCGCGCTCGTGTTCATCCACGCGGTCGGCCGCAGCTCGCTCGGGGTGTCCTATGCCCTGCTGATGACCGACGTCACGCTCGCGTCGGGCGTGCCCTCCATCACCGCGCGCTCGGCCGGGATGCTCCTGCCCATCGCGCGGCGCATCGCGGAACTGTTCGACTCGCACCCCGGCCCGACGGCGGGCCGGATGGGGACCTTCCTGGTGGCCGCGCTCTACCAGGGCTCGGCAGTCGCCTGCGCGATGTTCTTCACCGGGCAGGCCAGCAACGTGCTGGGGGCGAACCTGGCCGCGAAGCTGGTCAATGTCGAGGTCACCTGGAGCAGCTGGCTGGTGGCGGCCATGGTGCCCGGGCTGGCCTCGTGCGCGGTCGTGCCCTGGGTGGTGCACCGCATGCTCACGCCCGGGATCACGCGCACGCCCGAGGCGCCGCGCTTTGCGGCGAGCGAGATCCAGAAGATGGGACCGATGTCCCGCAACGAGTGGATCACGCTCGGCGTCTTCGCCGGCGTGGGCCTGCTGTGGATGACGTCCACCTGGCACCGCCTCGACGTCACCTTCGTCGCGCTGCTCGGCATCGGTGTCCTCCTGCTGACGGGCACGATGCCCTGGCAGGCGGCCACGAGCGAGCGCGCTGCGTGGGACGTCTTCGTCTGGTATGGCGGCCTGCTGCAGATGGGGACGCTGCTCAATGCGACCGGCACGACCACGGTGTTCGCCGAGACCGTGGGCGCGCTGTTCGTGGGCACCCCGTGGCTCGCGGTCCTCCTCGGGATCCTGATCATCTACTTCTACACGCACTACGCCTTTGCCAGCATCACGGCGCACGTGCTCGCCATGTTCCCGCCCTTCGTCGTCCTGCTCGTCGGCATCGGCGTGCCGCCCCAGCTGGCGGTGTACAGCCTGCTGTGCCTCGCGAACCTCCCGGCCGGCCTCACCCACTACGGAACGACGACGGGGCCCATCCTGTTCGGGGTGGGCTATGTGTCGCTGGCGGACTGGTGGCGGGTGGGGTTCGTCGTCTCCGTCGCGAACCTGGCCATCTGGCTCACGCTCGGCTTCGCCTGGTGGAAGGTGCTGGGGCTGTGGTAGGGGAGTTGCTGTCCATTGATGATTGCTGATTGGCGATTGAGCGATTCATTGATGATCGGGCGATTGCGGGATTGCGCATTGGATTGCGGGATTGACGGATCGGGCGATCGAGGCATTCCGGCGTCGCGCCGCGCATCGCTCCGCGCCCAATGCCCCAATCCCCCAATCGCCCGATCACCCCAATCGCAAGGCGCAATGCCCCAATCATCAATCGCCCAATGAATCGCTCAATCGTCAATCAGCAATCATCAATGGGCAGCGCTGCGGGTATGCTTTCCGCATGCGCAGCGTACTGGCCCTGATCCTCGGCGGCGGGCAAGGCAGCCGCCTGCACCCGCTCACCGAGCTCCGTTCGAAGCCCGCGGTGCCCATCGGCGGCAAGTACCGGCTCATCGACGTCCCCATCAGCAACTGCCTGCACGCCGACCTGCGCCGCATCTTCGTGCTGACGCAGTTCAACTCCGCCTCGCTCAACCGGCATGTCAGCAGCGCCTACCGGATGGACCACTTCTCGCGCGGCTTCGTCGAGATCCTCGCGGCCGAGCAGACCCCGACCTCCACGGCGTGGTTCCAGGGCACGGCCGACGCCGTCCGGAAGGCGCAGCGCCACTTCATCGAGCACGAGGCCGACTACTACCTGATCCTGGCCGGCGACCATCTCTACCGCATGGACTACGCCGAGATGCTCGAAGCGCACCTCGATCGCAGCGCCGAGGTCACCATCGCCGTCATGCCCGTGGACGCGGCCGAGGCCACCGGGATGGGCATCTTCACCTTCGATCGGCACGGCGCCATCGCCAGCTTCGAGGAGAAGCCCAACGCCGAGCGCCTGAGGCAGATCGGCCCGAGCCTCGCCGCCGGCTCGGGCTTCATGCAGCCGGACGAGGCCCGGCCCTACATCGCCTCGATGGGCATCTATCTCTTCTCCCGCGAGGTCATGCTCGAGCTGCTGGCGCAGGAGGCGGGCCACGACTTCGGCCGCGAGCTCATCCCGGCGGCGCTCGCCCGCTACCGCGTCCGGGCGTTCCCCCACCGCGGCTACTGGGCCGACGTGGGCACCATCCCGAGCTTCTACGACGCCAACATCATGCTCACGCGCCCCGACGCGCCGTTCAGCTTCTACGACCCGTCGCGGCCCGTCTACACGCACGCCCGCTTCCTGCCGCCGTCGAAGCTCGTGGACTGCCGGCTCGACAACGCCCTGGTCGCGGAAGGCTGCTACGCCGAGCGCGCGGCCATCGCGGACTCGGTGGTGGGCATCCGCATGTCGATCGGCGCGGGCAGCGAGGTCCGGCGCTCGGTGCTGCTCGGCGCCGATCACTACGAACAGGAGCCCGAGCGCACGCCCGAGCGGCACGCCGTGCCCATGGGCATCGGCCGTGACGTGGTCCTCGATCGCGTCATCGTGGACAAGAACGCGTGCATCGGCGACGGCGCGCGACTCGTCAACGCGGCGGGCCTCATCCACGCCGATGGCGACGGCTGGTACATCCGCGACGGCATCATCATCGTCCCCAAAGGGGGTGTTGTGGCGGCCGGGACTACCATTGAGTGATTGCTGATTGATGATTGGGTGATTCACTGATGATTGAGTGATTGGGGCATTGGCCATTGGATTGGGTGATTGGGTGATTGAGCGATTGAGCGATTGAGCGATTGAGCGATTTCCACCGTCGCGCGGAATCGCCCGATGCCCCAATCCCCCAATGCGCCAATCCAATGACCAATGCCCCTATCGCCAATCACCCAATGACTCGCCCAATCGCCAATCAGCAATCATCAATGGACGCCCTCCCCCTCCCCTCTGTAACCCACAATTAACAGCTCCGTCACCCGTCGGAAACCTGGTGTCGTTACCGTGGTCGAAGGGATATGCCCGCGGAGGAACGACGGATGCTGCCGACCAGGATGGAGCGCGCGAATGGCGCGGCGACCACTCGAACGCTGGCCGGGCGCGCCCAGGCCCGGACGCGGGTGCTGGTCGTCGAAGACGAGGGCGATATCGCCGGGCTCATTCGTCACACCCTCGAGCGCGGAGGCGATGTGGCCGTCGACGTCGCCATGAGCGGCGACGAGGCACTGAAGGTGGCCACCGCCGATCCGCCGGACCTGATCATCCTGGACCTGAATCTCCCGGTCATGGGAGGCCTCGAGGTCTGCCGCCTGCTCCGCTCCCGACCGGGCACCGCGGGCGTCCCCATCATCATGCTGACGGCGCGCACGAGCGAGGGGGACCGCGTCACCGGTCTCGACGCCGGCGCGGACGACTACGTCACCAAGCCCTTCAGCCTGCGCGAGCTGTCCGCGCGCGTCAGGGCCGTGCTCAGGCGCGGCCGGGGCGACGGGGCGGCGCCCGCGCCGGCTGTCTATCGCGGACGCCACCTGGTCGCCGATTTCGATGCCGTCTCCATCGCGGTGGATGGCGAGCCGGTCCGGCTCACGCGCCGGGAGTTCGAACTGTTGAAGTACCTCGTCGAGAACCGCAGCCGCGTGCTCTCGCGCGATCGGCTGCTGGAGCGCGTGTGGGGATACGACCGCCTCATCGAGACGCGGTCGGTCGACGTGCACGTGGGACGCCTGCGCGGCAAGCTCGGCGAGGCCGGCAAGCAGATCGAAACCGTCGTCGGCCTGGGCTACCGCTTCGTCGAGTAGCCCGGAGCGTCATGCCCGTCGACGGCGGGCCCTTACTCCAGCCGCCAGCCCGCGTCCTGCAGCTGATCGGTGTGGATCGTGATGATGCGCCGTGCGCGCTCCACGCGGTGCCAGTCCTGGTACTCGACGCGCCGGACCACGCGGCTGTCCTCCTCTTCGAGCACTTCCCATCCGCCGCTGGTCATGGCAATGGTGTAGCGCCGCGTGTGGCCGTCGTTCCGGAGATGCTTGGTGAAGGCGTGCATATGAGTACCGATTCGATCGTGCCGTACCCGGGGGCACACGATCGGTAAATTCGGTGTAACAAACGCTGGCAAATGCCAGAAGGTCAACGATTTAATGGAGTTACGGCACCACGACCCGGAGGGCGGACGGCAGGACCCCGATGCGCAGCGTCCCTTCGACGGCGCGAGGCTCGCCATCGACGTGAAACCCGATCGGGCCATCGGCGTGGATGAGGCCGTCGGCGACCTGCGCCATGTGCAGCCCCGGCCGGGGTGCCAGCGTGCCGCGGAAGAAGGCAGGCAGCTGCGCGAGCAGCCGCCACGCCGGTTGTGCCTGGACCACCACGAGGTCGAGCTTCCCGTCGTCGAGCCGCGCCGCGGGGGCGATCTGTGCACCGTTGCCGTATTGACGGGAGTTGGCCACCGCGATGAAGAGCGCCCGCTGCTCGGTGCGCGAACCGGCCGCCTCGATCGCGTAGGTGCGCGCGCGATAGCCGGGCAACTCCGCGAAGGTCGCCTGCACGTAGCCCGGGAGGCCCCGGCGCGCCTGGGGTGAGGCCAGACGCCGGGCGATCTCGGCGTCGAGCCCGATGCCGGCGACGTTGAAGAACAGGGCGTCGTCCAGGCGGCCCGCATCGATGCGCCGCGCGTGCCCGGTCGCGACGACCTCCAGCGCGCACTCGGGATCGAGCGGCAGGCCGAGGTCACGCGCAAGGCCGTTCCCGGAACCACCGGGAACGATCCCGAGGGGGATGTCGGTCAGTGTGAGCGCGCTGGCGACCTCGTTGATGGTGCCGTCGCCGCCCCAGGCCACCACGAGCCCGATGCCCGAAGTGCGCGCGTGCTCCGACATCCGCCGCGCGTGCCCGCGCCCGGTCGTCAGGGCGACCTCGACCTCGAGGCCGCGACGCTCCAGGACCTGGCGTGCCAGCGCGCCGGCGTCGGCCCGCCGGGCGCGGGCCGGACCAGACACCGGGTTGATGACAACGAGTGCGCGCATCAGGGTGCCAGGCGACGGAGGACGCGCGGCGGCAGAAACCAGCGCAGCGTGCCCGGCCCGGCCGGCATCGCACCGTCCACGTCGATGGCGCAGACGGCACCCTTGCGGAACTCGATGTGCCCGCGCGCGCCCAGGAAGCGCGCGGCCAGCTCTCCCATGTCGGGCTCGTGCCCGACGAGGGCCAGGCGCCTGGACCGTTTCGCGTGGCGCCCGACCGCTTCGGCCACGGCGGTGAACTTGCCGCCCGGCGCCAGCGCGTCGAGCACGTCCACGGCCACGCGCTTCTTGAAACCCGCCGAGAGCAGCGCCGCGGTCTCCTCCGCGCGGGTGAGCGGGCTCGTGAGGATGAGGTCGAGCTCCACGCCAAGGGCGACGAGGCCTCGCACACCCTCCTTGAATCGCTTCGCGCCTTCGGGCGTGAGCGGGCGCAGGCGGTCGTCGGGGTACTTCGGGCCGCGCTCGGCGGCGATGGCATGACGAACGAGATAGAGCTCGATGATGGCGGCCATGACTATGCGGTGAACGTGGGTCGGTTGTCGCGCGCGGCCTCGATGACCAGGCGGCAGAGCTCCGTGATGGCGGCGCGTTCCCTGAGGAACGCGGCATGCCCCTCTCGACATTCCTCCTCGAGCACCCGCACCAGGGCGTCCAGATCGGTGGCCGTGGTGCGGTCCGAGGACGCCAGCGCGGCCTGCACCTCGCGGACACGACCGATCAGGATCTCGAAGTCGTGGATGTTGCCGAGCTGGTCCTGGACGCGCTTCAACCGGTTGATCCGGCCGGTCGCTCTCGAGCGCATCAGCTCGCGCTCGACTTCGAGCGCGTAGCGCAGCTTCTTCGCGGCAATGCGCGCCTCGTGCAGGCGCTCGGACGAGTAGAGGCTGCCCGCCCGCCGGATGGCGATCCTGAGCGCCGCCGCCCGCCGGGCCGCGCGCCGGCGTGCACTACGGATCTCGGCATCCTGTTCCCGGGCCGGCGGACGTGTCGGCGATTCGTGCAGCCTGGCCTTCAGCTTCTCGAGGGCGGTGGGCGTGATCACATCGAGCATGGCGCGCCGGTGAATGGCCCGCTCCTCGGCCAGGTGGCGCCGCACCTTGCCGAGCGCACGCGCGGGCACGCCGGCGCGCGCCCCGGCCTCGTCCAGGTGTCCCAGCGCCACGTCGAGCTCGCGGATGGGGCCCAGGGCACGCGTGATCCGCCGGACCTGCTTGCCGGCACGGTCCAGGGCGTCGGAGCCGGCGGCCTCGGCCAGCACCGGCAGCACCTCGCGCAGACGTCGTGATGCCACGCGCGCGCGGTGCACCGAGGTCACGTCGCCCGACGCCGCCGCAGGCATGGCGTCCAGCAGCGCCAGCAACCGCTGTCGCATCAACCGGACCGGGAGCGGTAGGCGCTGCATGCTAGGATTCCGAGGCCGTCATTATACCGACCCCATCCGAGCCCCCATGCGCCTGGCCGCCATCGACATCGGCACCAACTCGGTCCACATGATCGTCGTGCGCGTGCGTCCCGACTTCTCGTTCGAGGTGATCGACCGCGAGAAGGAGATGGTCCGCCTCGGCGCCGGCGGCCTCGATGGCCGCAAGCTGACGCGGGCGGCGCAGAACGCCGCGCTCCAGGCGCTGTCGAAGTTCGAGCGCATCGCCCACTCGCACCAGGTGGACGAGATCCTGGCCGCCGCGACCAGCGCCACGCGCGAGGCCGAGAACGGCGGCGCCTTCCTCGCCGACATCGAGCAGAAGACCGGCATCCGCCCGCGGATCATCACGGGCACCGAGGAGGCGCGGCTCATTCACATGGCGGCGGTCTACGGCGTGGACACGCAGAAGGCCGCCGTCGTCATCGACATCGGCGGCGGCAGCGTGGAGATCACGCTCGGCAGCGGGCGCGAGGCGAAGTTCGCCCGGAGCTTCAAGATCGGCGTGATCCGGCTCACCGAGCGCTTCGTGAACTCCGACCCCATCTCCCGGCGCGACGAGCGCAAGATGGGGAAGTTCATCAGCGAGCAGGTGGACCGCTACCTCGGGCACGTCGTCAAGGAGGGGTTCGACCGCGTCATCGGCACCTCCGGCACCATCCTCTCCCTCGGCGCGGTGGCGACGGCGCTCGACGGCGGCCCGGTCCCCGGGGAAGTGCGCAACCTGCGCGTCGGCGCCAAGAGCCTGCGCCGCCTGCGGCGCAGCGTCACCGATCTCACGCTGGACGAGCGGCTGGCGCTGCCCGGCCTCGATCCCCGCCGCGCGGACCTGGTGGTGGCCGGCGCGGTGCTGCTGGATACGCTGCTCGGCAAGCTCGGCGCGAACGAGATCACGCTGTGCGACCTGGCGCTCCGCGAGGGCCTGGTCCTCGACTACATCCATCGCCATCGCCGGGAGATCGCGCGCGTGGATCGCTACCCCGACGTGCGGCGCCGCTCCGCCATCGAGCTGGCGGACCGCTGCCAGTGGGAGGGCGACCACGCCCGGCAGGTCTCGCGCCTGGCGCACCTCATCTTCGACCAGACGCGGCACCTGCACGGCCTCGGCGATCGGGAGCAGGAGTGGCTCGAGTACGCGGCGCTGCTGCACGACGTGGGGAACCACATCAGCTACGAGCGCCATCACCGCCACTCCTACTATCTCATCAAGAACGGCGACCTGCGCGGTTTCGAACCCGCGGAGATCGAGATCATCGCCCTGGTGGCCCGCTACCATCGCCGGGGGACGCCGAAGAAGAGCCACGAGGGCTACGCCGATCTGTCGCCGGAGCTCCGCCGGACGGTGCGCCTGCTGGCAGCCATCCTTCGGCTGGCCGAGACGCTGGACCGCTCGCGCCACGGCGTCGTCGGAGGCCTCACCATCCGCGATCGCGGCGCCGACCTCCGGATGCAGGCCGAGGCGACGGGCGACGCCGAGCTGGAGATGTGGGCGAGCACGCGGCAGCTGGCGGTGCTCGAGAAGGAGCTGGGCCGGCCCATCTCGTTGACCAAGGTGCAGCGCGATGCCCCGCCCGGCGAGGCCCGGAAGGGGCCTCCGGCCCGCAGGGCCCTGGCCGCCCGGGCATCACGCCGCCAGGTCGCTCGCGGCGTAACGCCGATTTAACACGGCAGAAACTGCCGCGAAACCGCCGTCACCTACGCTGCTGTCATGGCATTTTCATCCCTCCGTTTTCTCGCGCCCGTCGCGATCGCGGCGCTCGTGACCGCGGCCTGCGGCGGCGGTTCCAGCCAGCCCGGGCAGGCCGGCGCGCCGGCGATCGTGACGCTCGATGGATCGAGCACGGTCTTCCCCATCAGCGAGGCGGTCGCCGAGGAGTTCCAGCGCGCGAACCCGGGCACCCGTGTCACCGTCGGCATCTCCGGCACCGGCGGCGGGTTCCAGAAGTTCTGCCGCGCGGAGACCGATATCAGCAACGCGTCCCGCCCCATCTCGGCCAGCGAGATTGCCGCCTGCGACAAGGCCGGCGTCGGCTACGTGGAGCTGCCGGTGGCCTACGACGGCATCGCGATCGTCGTGAACCCGAAGGCGTCGTGGATTGCCGACATCACCGTCGCAGAGCTCAAGACCCTGTGGGCCCCCGAGGCGCAGGGCAAGGTCACGCGCTGGAGCCAGGTGCGGCCCGGCTGGCCCGATCGTGAAATCCATCTCTTCGGCGCCGGCGTGGACTCGGGCACCTACGACTACTTCACCGAGGCCATCACCGGCAAGGCGAAGGCCAGCCGCGGCGATTTCACATCGAGCGAGGACGACAACGTGCTCGTGCAGGGCGTCAGCAGCGACGAGCTGGCGCTGGGGTTCCTGCCCTTCGCCTACTACGAGGAGAACCAGGACAAGCTGAAGCTGATCCCGGTGGACGATGGGAATGCCGACAACGGAGCCGGGCCGCTCCTGCCGAGCGCCGAGAGCATCCGGACCGGCACCTACCAGCCGCTCTCGCGGCCCGTGTTCATCTACGTCTCGACGAAGGCGGCGGTTCGGCCGGAGGTGCAGAAGTTCGTGGACTTCTACCTGGCCGAGGCCGACGTGCTGGTCCGGGAGGTGAGCTACGTGGGCCTGGGGCCGGCCGCCTACCAGCTGGTCGGGGAGCGCTTCGCGAAGCGCACCACCGGGTCGCTCTTCGCCGGCGCCGAGAACACGGTCGGCGTGACGATCGAGCAGCTGCTGGCGAAGGAACGCGCGCAGTAGGCCGATGCACACCCGCAGGCTCGAATGGATCATCGAGCGCGCGCTGTTTGTCTGCGCGGCGCTCTCGGTGCTCACCACCGCCGGCATCATCCTGGTGCTGGCCGTGGAGACCTTCGAGTTCCTGCGCGAGGTGCCGGTGGCGGAGTTCCTGACCGGCACCGAGTGGACCCCGCTCTTCGCCACGCCCCGCTTCGGCGTGCTGCCGCTGGTGGCCGGGACGCTGCTGGTGTCGGCCATCGCGATGGTCGTGGCGCTGCCGATGGGCCTGCTCTCGGCCATCTACCTGAGCGAGTACGCGCCCGACGGCGTGCGCCGCATCGTCAAGCCGGTGCTCGAGGTGCTGGCGGGCGTACCCACCGTCGTCTATGGCTACTTCGCCCTGATGTTCGTCACGCCCTTGCTGCAGCGCGTGTTCCCGCAGATGTCGGGCTTCAACGCGCTCAGCCCTGGCATCGTGATGGGCATCATGATCCTGCCGCTGGTCTCGTCCCTCTCCGAGGACGCGATGCGCGCCGTGCCCCGCGGCCTCCGCGAGGGCGCGTACGCCCTTGGGGCCACGCGCATGCAGACGGCCCTGCAGATCGTGGTGCCCGCGGCCTTCTCGGGCATCACCGCCGCGTTCATCCTGGCGGTGTCCCGCGCGGTGGGCGAGACGATGATCGTGGCCATCGCGGCCGGACAGCAGCCGCGGTTGACCGCCAACCCGTTCGTGCCCCTCGAGACCATGACGGCCTACATCGTGCAGGTGAGCCTGGGCGACACGCCGCAGGGCACGCTCGAGTACCGCACCATCTTCGCGGTGGGGATGCTCCTCTTCCTGATGACCTTCGGGCTCAACCTGGTCAGCACCTGGCTTCGCGAGCGCTTCCGCGAGGTGTACTCGTGAAGCACCGTGCCGATGCCCTGTTCCGGACCGTCGCGCTCGGCACGCTGCTGCTGGCGCTCGCGGCCCTGGGCGCGCTCGTCTACGACATCGTGTCCGGAGGTATCGGCCGGCTCAATTGGCAGTTCCTCACGAGCATGGCCTCCCGGCGGCCGGAGGACGCGGGCATCTACCACGCGCTGGCCGGCAGCATCTGGGTCATCGTCCTCACCGGCGCGCTGGCGCTGCCGCTCGGCGTGGCCGCGGCCGTGTACCTCGAGGAGTACGGGGGCCGGAGCCGGGTGGCGCGCCTCATCGAAATCAACATCGCCAATCTCGCGGCGGTGCCGTCCATCATCTACGGCCTGCTGGGCCTGGGCGTGTTCGTGCGCGTGATGGGCATGGGCCGGAGCGTCCTGGCCGGCGCCTGCACGCTGGCCCTGCTGGCGCTGCCGGTGGTGATTCTGTCGACGCGCGAGGCGCTGCGCACGGTGCCCGGCTCCATCCGCGAGGGCTCCTACGCGCTGGGCGCCACCAAGTGGCAGACCATCTGGTACCAGGTGCTGCCCATGGCCCTGCCCGGCATCCTGACGGGGCTCATCCTCTCGCTCTCGCGCGCCATCGGGGAGACGGCGCCGCTCATCACCATCGGGGCGCTCACCTACATCCCGTTCGCCCCCGACGGGCCGTGGTCGCCCTTCACCGTGCTGCCGATCCAGATCTTCAACTGGGTCTCGCGTCCCCAGGCGGCATTCAAGGAGAACGCGGCAGCCGGCATCCTGGTGCTGATGGCGCTGCTGCTCCTCATGAACCTGATCGCGGTATTCTTGCGGGACCGCTTCCAGCGCCAGGGCCGAACATGAGCGTCGCCACCCCGTCCGTTCGCAGCCTCTCGGGCCTCGTGGCCCGGCCCGGCACGGCCTCCACCGCGGTGAGCGCCCCGGTCAAGATCGACGTGGACCGGATGAACTTCTACTACGGCGCCAAGCGCGCCCTGGACGGCATCTCCATCCAGATCCGCGCCAACCTGGTGACGGCGTTCATCGGGCCGTCGGGCTGCGGCAAGAGCACGTTCCTGCGATCGCTCAACCGGATGAACGACATCATCCCGGGCACGCGCGTCGAGGGGACGGTCCTCATCGACGGCCAGGACATCTACACGCCCGGCGTGGACGTGGTCGAGCTGCGGCGCCGCGTGGGGATGGTGTTCCAGAAGTCGAACCCGTTCCCGAAGTCCATCTTCGAGAACGTGGCCTACGGCCTGCGCATCAACAACATGGCACGGAGCAAGGCCGAGCTGAACGACCGCGTCGAGGAGAGCCTGCGCCAGGCGGCCATCTTCGACGAGGTGAAGGACCGGCTGCACGAGTCGGCGCTGGCGCTCTCCGGCGGGCAGCAGCAGCGTCTCTGCATCGCGCGGGCGCTGGCCATCCGCCCCGAGATCCTGCTGATGGACGAGCCGGCCTCGGCGCTGGATCCGATCGCCACGCAGCGCATCGAGGAGCTCATCTACGACCTGAAGAAGACCTACACGATCGTCATCGTCACGCACAACATGCAGCAGGCGGCGCGCGTGTCGGACCACACGGCGTTCTTCTGGCTCGGGCGCCTGGTGGAGTACGACCGGACGGACCGCATCTTCACCGCGCCGGCCGAGAAACTGACGGAAGATTACGTGACGGGGCGGTGCGGGTAGAAGACCGCAGGCAAGAGGCACACGGCAAGAGGCAGGAGCGCATGGAACGGGTCGTTCGTCACTTCCAGGAAGAGCTCGAGACGCTGAAGCAGCGCCTGCTGGCCATGGGCGGGCTGGCCGAGGAGCGCACGCGCGTGGCCGTCCAGGGCGTGGTCGACCGCGACCACGAGGCCATCCAGGCCGTGCTGACGGGCGACGAGCCCATCAACGACCTGCACATCGAGGTCGACGACCGCTGCTTCAAGCTGCTGGCGCTCCACCAGCCGATGGCGGCCGACCTGCGCGCCATCGTGGCGGCGGTGAAGATCAACACCGACCTCGAGCGCGTCGGCGACCTGGCCGTCAACGTGGCCGAGGCCGGCAAGCGCTACCTGCAGCACCCGCCGGTCAAGCCGCTCATCGACATCCCGCGCATGGGGGACATCGCCCAGGTGATGCTGCGCGACGCGCTGGACGCGTTCGTGCGCCGCGACCTCGCCCTGGCGGAGGCGGTGCTCCAGAAAGACGATGAGCTGGATGCGCTGAAGACGCAGATCTTCCGGGAGCTGCTCACCTACATGCTGCAGGATCCCTCCACGATCGAGCCGGCACTGGACCTCCTGCTCATCTCGCGCCACCTCGAGCGCATCGGCGACCACGCGACGAACATCGCCGAGGACGTCATCTTCATGGTGTCGGCGCGCGACGTGCGCCACCAGCCGCTGGAGGCCCACGGCCCCGGCGGCCGCGGCTGATCCGCCGCCGGCACATCGCATCCATCTGTGGAACGGATGGGTATGCCCACACAAATGCGTGTAGCGCCCCGGGGGCTGGTCTACAATAGGGCGGTTATCCCACGCCATGGCTGACACGCTGACGATCACCGACAACCGAACGGGCAAGACCTACGAGGTCGCCATCACCGATGGCGCCATCAAGGCGACGGACCTCAAGAAGATCCGGACCGACGCCGCCGACGACCAGGGACTGCTCACCTACGACCCGGCCTTCATGAACACGGCGGCCTGCCGCAGCAGCATCACCTACATCGACGGCGACAAGGGCGTGCTGCTCTACCGTGGCTACCCCATCGAGCAGCGCGCCGAGCACAGCACGTACCTGGAGACCGCGTACCTCATCCTGAACGGCGAGCTCCCGACGCCCGATCAGCTGAAGACGTGGACGCACCAGATCACGATGCACACGATGGTGCACGAGAACATCAAGAAGTTCATGGAGGGCTTCACCTACGACGCCCATCCCATGGGCGTGTTCGTCAGCACCGTTGCCGCCATGTCCACGTTCTACTCGGACGGCAAGCTCATCTTCGACACCGAGCGGCGGCAGATGCAGATCCTGCGGCTCATCGCGAAGACCCCGACCATCGCGGCCTACGCCTACCGCCACAGCATCGGGCGCCCCTACGTCTACCCCGACAACGACATGAGCTTCACCGGCAACTTCCTGAACATGCTGTTCAAGATGACCGAGATGAAGTACCAGCCCAACCCGGCGC
>JADZCN010000072.1 GCA_020851565.1 Acidobacteriota bacterium
GTCATAATACTGGCCTGTGCGCATCCTGATGCTGGCGCCGGAGCCGTTCTTCGAGCCCCGCGGCACCCCGTTCAGCGAGTACCACCGGCTCAAGGCCCTGTCGGAGCTCGGGCACCACGTGGACCTGGTCACCTATCCCATCGGCCGGGACGTGGACATCCCCAACCTCCGCATCTTCCGTGCGTGGCGGCCCCCCTTCGTCACCCGGGTGCGCATCGGGCCGTCGTTCACCAAGGTCGTGCTGGACGGCCTCATGCTCGTCACCATCGCGCGGCGGGCGATGCGCCAGAAGTACGACGCCATCCACTCGCACGAGGAGATGGGGCTCGTCGGCGTCTGGCTGGCGAAGTGGCTGGGCATCCCGCACCTCTACGACATGCACTCGAGCCTTCCGCAGCAGCTGAGCAACTTCAAGTACAGCCGTTCGGGCCTGCTGCGCTCGTTCTTCACCTGGGCGGAGAACCAGATGGTGCACGGCTCGCAGTCGGTCATCACCATCTGCCAGGAGCTGCAGGACACGGTGGTGGACATGGGCGCGGGCGACCGTGCGCTGCTCATCGAGAACGTGATGGGCGGGGACGTGGACGAGGCGCCGTCGCGCCCGGCGGGCGACATCCGCACCGCGTGGGGCATTCCGGCCGACGCGCCGCTGGCGCTCTACACGGGCACCTTCGAGGCGTATCAAGGTGTGGAGATGCTCATCGATGCCGCCGCCATCCTGGCGCGCACGCGGCCGAATGCGCGCGTGCTGGTGGTCGGCGGCGAGCCGCAGCAGGTGGACCGTGCCCGCGGCCTCGCGCGCGAGAAGGGCGCGGCCGACGTGATGGTCTTCACCGGGCAGCAGCCCGCACGCGAGATCCCGAGCTTCGTCCAGGCGTGCGATGTGCTGGTGTCGCCGCGCATCCGCGGCACCAACACGCCGCTCAAGATCTACTCGTACCTCCGGAGCGGCCGGCCCATCCTGGCGACGAACCTGCTGACGCACACGCAGGTGCTGACGCCGGAGATCGCGGTGCTGGTCGCGCCCGAGCCGCAGCCCTTTGCCGAGGCGCTGGCCGCGCTCCTGGACGCGCCGGCGGCGCGCGCGGCACTCGCCGCCCGGGCGCGGGAGGTGGCCGACGAGAAGTACAGCCGAGAGGCGTACGTCCGGCGCACGGCGCAGGCCTACGCGCGGCTCTCGCGCGGGGGCGCGTCCGGCGCGGTGTCCCCCTCCGTCAACGTGGCCGAGCGGTGAAGGTCCTGGTCACCGGCGCCACCGGCTTTACAGGTGGGCACCTGGCCAGGACGCTGGCCGGGCGCGGGAACGACGTGCGGGCGCTCGTCCGGCCGAAGAGCCGCACGCGCTTCGAACAGTCACCGCTCGTCTCCGCCGGCGTGCAGGCCGTCGAGGGGGACCTGGGCGACCGCGCGTCGGTGATGCGCGCCGCCGAGGGCGTGGAGGTCGTCTACCACATTGCCGCGACCTATCGCGAGGCCGGCCAGCCGGATTCGGCGTACCGCGCCATCAACGTGGACGGGACGCGCAACCTGCTGGAGGCCGCGCGTGCGGGCGGCGCGCGGCGGCTCGTGCACTGCCGCACGGGCGGCGTGCACGGGCACATCGAAAACCCGCCGGCCAACGAGGACGCGCCGTTCAACCCGGGCGACATCTACCAGGACACCAAGCTCGAGGCAGAGCAGCTGGCACGGCGCTTCGGCCAGGAGACCGGCTTCGATGTGGTCGTGGCCCGTCCCATCGGCATCTACGGGCCGGGGGACACCCGCTTCCTCAAGATGTTCCGCGGCCTCGCGCGCGGCACCTTCCCGATGCTCGGGTCCGGCAACGCGTTCTACCACCTCACCTACATCGACGACCTCGTGGAGGGGTTCATCCTCTGCGGCACGGTGCCGGCCGCGGCCGGGCGCACCTACATCCTGGCCGGGCCGCGCTACACGACGCTCGCGGACCTGGTCGCGCTGGTGGCGAAGGAGCTGGGCGTGAAGCCGCCGCGCATCCACTGGCCGGTGTGGCCCTTCTGGACCGCGGGTCTGCTGTGCGAGCTCCTCTGCGTGCCGCTGCGCATCGAGCCGCCGCTCTACCGCCGCCGCGTGGACTTCTACACCAAGAGCCGCGCCTTCGACACCACCCGCGCGCGCACCGAGCTGGGCTTCGCGCCTCGCGTAGACCTGGAAGAAGGGATTCACCGGACGGCCGAGTGGTATCGGCAAGAGAACCTGTTGTGACGAAGGAAACACGAAGACACGAAGGACGGCACGAAGTCTCTCAGGGCGCTTCTGGTCCCCACGCAGGCCTTGCGTGCTGCCTTCCCGGAGAAGAGTTCTTCGTGTCCTTCGTGATTCCCTTCGTGCCCTCGTGGTTTCCTGTGACCCGCGATGCGTAAGTTGAACATCGTCCAGATCTGCGACCACCTCGGATGGGAAGGGTCGCGCATGCACGGCGTGAAGCGGCTCTTCGCGTGGATGATCCCGCGCTTCGACAAGGCGCGCTTCAACGTGTCGCTCATCAGCCTGCGGAAGAAGGACCTCTCCGAGGACACGCTCGAGCAGTTCGGGATCGACGTCACCTACATGGCGCGCCACAAGTTCGACCCGGCCACCTATCCCGCGCTCCTCAAGGTGCTGCGCGCGAAGCAGGCAGACGTGGTTCACATGCACGGCTATGGCGCGACCACGTTCGGGCGGTTGTGCGCGTGGCGGATGGGGGTCCCGTCCATCCTGCACGAGCACGCGAACCTGGGCGACACGCCGTGGTTCCAGAAGGTGGCGGACCGGATTCTCGCGCCGCACACCGACATCGCGATTGCGGTGTCCGCGTCCACGGCGGAGTTCACCACCCGCGCACGGCTGATGCCGGCGGAGCGGACGAAGGTGGTGTACCTGGGGGCGCCGCTGGACGAGTTCGCGCGGCCGCGGAGCGCGGAGGAGATCGCACAGGCCCGTGCGGAGCTGGGTATCGCGCCGGATACGATCGCAGTGGGCACCATCACGCGGCTCATGCCGTCGAAGGGGAACGAGTACCTGGTGGCCGCTGTACCGGCCATCGTGGCGCGCCAGCCGAAGGCGCGCGTCTACATCGCCGGGGAAGGGGAGCTGCAGGCCGCGCTCGAAGAGCAGGCCCGTGCGCTCGGCCTTGGCGACCGCCTGACCTTCCTTGGCTTCCAGCGGGACGTGGCCAAGGTGCTCTCCGCCTACGACGTGCTGGCGTTCCCCTCGCTCTGGGAGGGCACGCCGCTCACCGTGTTCGAGACGCTGGCGATGGGCAAGCCCATCGTGGCCACGGACGCGGACGGCCTGCTCGACGTCCTCACCGACGGGCAGGACGCGCTCATCGTTCCGCGGCGGGATCCGGCGCGGCTCGCAACAGCCGTCTGCACGCTCATCGAGCAGCCGGACCTGGCTGCGCGGCTGGCCGCCAGCGCCCGGGAGACCGGGACGCACTATGACATCATGGCGTTCGTCCGTAAGATGGAGCGGCTCTACGTCCTGCTGCACGAGACCTCGCGCGCCACGAAGCGCCGGGGCATCCTGCAGGCCGACTTGAGCTTCCTCGAGACCTGAGCGGATGACCATCGACCAGCCCGTCGCCACGCGCATCGCCGGCCGCAGCCTGGCCTGGCGCCTGGGCGCCTCGGCCACCGCCGCCGTGGCCGTCGTCCTGCTGGCGTGGGCGCTCACCGTGGACTTCACCAAGGTGAGCTACGGCTTCTTCAGCGACGGCGCCACCTACTACAGCCTCGCGCACAGCCTGGCGGAGGACTTCGA
>JADZCN010000073.1 GCA_020851565.1 Acidobacteriota bacterium
AACAGAACCTCAGAACCTCAGAACCTCAGAACCCCAGAACCCCAGAACCCCAGAACCCCAGAACCCCAGAACCTAAGAACCGTGCCCTTCGCCTGGCTCGCTCACCTCTACACCGCCCTTGGCGCCGCGTTGGCCATGTACGCGACGCTCGCCATCTTCGACGGCGCGTTCAAGGCCGCCATCGTGGCGCTGGCGGCGGCGGTGGCCGTGGACGGCACCGACGGCTGGCTGGCGCGCGCCCTGCGCGTGAAGGAGGTGCTGCCCGGCTTCGACGGCGCGCGGCTCGACGACATCGTGGACTACCTCACCTACACCTTCGTTCCCGTGCTGCTGATCATCGAGGCCGGGCTCCTGCCGGCGGGGTGGGACCTGTGGGTGGGAGGCGTCGTGCTGGTGGCGAGCGCCTACGGCTTCGCGCAGGCGGACGCGAAGATCAGGACCTCGGATCACTTCTTCACCGGCTTCCCGTCGTACTGGAACGTCGTCGCCATGTACATGTACGCGCTGCGACTGCCGCCAGTGGTGAACGCGGTGGTGCTGCTCGTGCTGGCCGTACTGGTCTTCGTGCCCATCCGCTACGTCTACCCGTCACGAACCGTGGCCATGCGCGTCCCGACGCTGGTCCTGGTGGCCGCCTGGGGGGTGCTGGGCGTGTTCATCATCTGGCGGCTGCCCGCCACCGACGGGCCCTGGATCATGCTCTCGCTGGCGTTTCCCGTGTATTACGCGGTGCTGTCGCTCTGGCTCCACGGCCGGGACAGGGGCTAAGATCGAAGGCTTGTGTCACCGCTGGCCATCATCTTCCTGACGGTCTTCATCGACCTGCTCGGCTTCGGCATCATCATTCCGCTGCTGCCGTTCTACGCGGAGTCGTTCGGCGCCAATGCCTTCGTGGTGGGCCTGCTGAGCACCAGCTTCTCGCTGATGCAGTTCCTGTTCTCGCCCGTCTGGGGCCGGTTGTCCGATCGCATCGGGCGCCGTCCCATCATCCTGCTCGGGCTGGCCGGCTCGTGCGCGTCGTACCTGGTGCTCGCCGTCGCCTCGTCGCTGGCCGTCGTGTTCCTGGCGCGCATCGTCGGCGGGATCGCGGGCGCCAACATCCCCACCGCGCAGGCCTACATCGCGGATGTGACGACGCCGGAGAACCGCGCGAAGGGGATGGGCCTGGTGGGGGCGGCTTTCGGGCTGGGGTTCATCTTCGGGCCCGCCATCGGGGGAATCCTGAGCCACTTCGGCCCGTCGGCGCCGATGTGGTCGGCGTCGGCACTCTGCGGCGCCAACCTCGTGGCCGCGTACTTCCTGCTGCCCGAGTCGCGCTCCGCGGACAGCACGCGGAAGGCCCTCGGCCGCATGGAGGCGCTGCACCGCGCCATGGCGGACCGGCGGCTCATCCTGCTGCTGGCGCTGTACTTCATCGTGACGGCCGCGTTCTCGGGCTTCGAGGCGACGTTCGCGCTCTTCAGCGAGCGGCGCTTCGGCTTCACGGTGGCCACCATCGGCTACCTGTTCGCGTTCATCGGCGGCACGCTGGCCCTCGTCCAGGGCGTGCTGGTGGGCCGGGTCGTGAAGCGCGTGGGCGAGGCGCGGTTGATACCTGTGGCGATTGCCGTCATCGGCATCGGCATCGGGCTGGTCCCGTTTGCGTGGACGCTGACGGCACTGCTGGCAGCGGTGGCCACGCTTGCCGTCGGCATGGGCTTCAACGGTCCCGCGCTGTCGGCGATGGTCTCGCGCCTGACGCACGCGGACGATCAAGGCGGCATGCTCGGCCTGGCCTCGTCGCTCGCCAGCCTCGGCCGCGTCGTCGGCCCGGCCTGGGGCGGGTTCCTGTTCGACGCCTGGGGCATGACGACGCCCTACCTGAGCGCCGCCGCCATCATGTTCGTCGCGGTCGGCGTCGCCATCGCCTCGCTGAACTCCGCCCCCCCGCTCCACGCCGACCCTCGAACCTGAGAACCCGAGAACCCAGAACCCGAGAACCTCAGAACCCGAGAACCTGAGAACCCGAGAACCCGAGAACCTCAGAACCCCAGAACCCCAGAACCCCAGAACCTTGACCGCCCTGCCGCTCCACGCCGCCAACCCCGGCCCCTACACGGGCGCCGGCAACTGGACCTACCTCGTCCCGGGTGCCGAGCCGTTGCTGATCGACGCGGGTGTGGGGAACCGGGAGCACCTGGACGCGATTGCGGCTGCCGCGCCGGGTGGTCCCGCGCGGGTCGTGGTGTCGCACGCCCACCCGGATCACGCGTCCGGCGCGCCGGCGGTGTCCGCGCGATGGGCTTCGGCGACGTTCGCCAAGGTTCCATGGCCGGAGGAGGACGCACGGTGGGGCGTGCGGTGGGAATCGCTCGCGGATGGCGCGCGCATCGCCACGGGCGAGGGAGACATCGAGGTCGTGCACACGCCCGGCCACGCGCCGGATCACATCGTGCTGTGGCACGCTTCGTCGCGGACGCTCTTTGGGGCCGACCTGGTGCAGCTGGGGAACACCGTGGCGATACCCGCCTCCAAGGGCGGGGACCTCACGGCCTACCTCCGTTCGCTGAAGCGCGTGCGGGCGCTGGCGCCCGCGCGGGTCCTGCCCGCGCACGGCCCCGTCATCGAGGACCCGCTCGCCCTGATCGAGCACTACCTGGTGCACCGTCACCACCGCGAGGTGCAGATCGTCACGGCGCTCGAGGGGGGGATCGATACCGCGGAGGCCATCGTCGCGCGCATCTACGCCGGCCTGGCCCCGCGCCTGGTGCCGCTGGCGACCGAGAACGTGCTCGCCCACCTGGTGAAGCTGGAGCACGACGGTCTCGCCCGTCGCGACGGCCCTCGCTGGCAGCTGATCACGTAGGGGGGTGAGGTTCTCGGGTTCTCAGGTTCTCGGGTTCTCGGGTTCTGGGTTCTGAGGTTCGTGCAGGCTGGAGCGGCGATGAGCGGACCGAGACGGTGAGGGTCTCCGACACCACGCCCGGTCCGAACTCGTTGACACCCCGCACGCGCACGAAGTACGTGCCGGCGGGGACGTTGTCGACACTCACGGTGGTCACCGGGCCGATCGGCACGCGGAGATCCGTGCGCCCCGGCGCGGTGCCGACCTCGATTTCGAAGGCGGCCACGTCCCCGGGGTTGACCCACGTGAGCGTGGCCCGACGGCCGGCCACGGTCGCCTGGAGACCGGTCGGCCGGGCCGGCACGCTGAAGCCGGCCGTGCCACATCCTTCTACCTCCGTCGCGCCCAGCGTGGAGAGGTCCTCGATCCGCGCCAGACTGTCGTCCGGGCGCAGCACCGCCTGAAAGCACGGGCCGGGCACCCACGCCCCGGAGCGGCGCGGCCCGGTCCAGCGCAGGAACGTCCGGCCGGTCGTCCGGCTGACGAACGCGCTCGTGATCAGCGGCCAGTAATCCGTGGTGCGGGGGAGCCCGACCGACGTGAGGACCTCGAGCTGGAGGTTCAGCGCGTAGAAGCCCCCCGACACCGGGACGATGATGCGGCCGCGCGCTTCGTCCAGGACGGCGGGCCGCGGCAGGTCCTCCGAGAACGGCCACGACTCGATGTCCGGGGGGTACGGGACGCGGAGGATCGTGCCGTCGGTCACATTCACCAGGTGCAGCTCGGTCGGGTACGACGAGAGCAGGAGGCGCGTGCCGGCGCGGTTCACCGACATGTGGGCGGCCGTGGCGGGGATGCGCCGGACGACCGTGCCGGAGTCGGCATCTACGACGGCCGTTTCGAACGAGCCGTCGTCGGGGTTGGTGCGGCGGAGGAAGAGGAGGTTGGCCTCGGGGGCGAAGGTGAGGTCGCGGGCGATCTCGACCACCGTCCCGTCGGGCAGCGTCCACCGCAGCGGGTCGGCCGTGAGCAGGTCGCGCAGTTGGAGCGTCTCGCAGTCGAGCACGCTGACGCGGTGCCGGTGCCAGATGAACACGCGCAGGTGCAGGTCATCGGCCACCAGGCGTGGACTGGGGATCCAACTGCTCTCCTCGACCGTCCCCTCCAGCACGATGCCAGGGACCCATCCCCTTTGCCCCGTGCGCATGTCGTAGAAGTGGACCCGTTGCGTCTGAGTGG
>JADZCN010000074.1 GCA_020851565.1 Acidobacteriota bacterium
CCACCGCGGGCATGGCGATGGCCTTCTGGCGCGACGGGGCCGAGCGCGTGGCCGTGTGCTTCATCGGCGAGGGCGGATCGTCGCTGGGCGAGTGGCACGAGGCCATCAACCTGTGCGCGGCGAGGAAACTGCCTGCCGTCTTCTGCATCGAGAACAACCAGACGGCGCTCTCGACGCCGGTGCCCGACAACTCCGCCGTGCGTGTCTTCGCCGACAAAGCGGCGGGCTACGGCATCCCCGGCATCTCCATCGACGGCACCGATCCGGACGCGGTGGCGGCGGCGTTCACCTGGGCGGCCGAGCGCGCCCGCGCGGGGCAGGGGCCCACCCTCATCGAGGCCGTCGCCATGCGCATGTGCGGCCACGCGCACCACGACGACATGCTCTACCTGGGCAAGGATCCGCAGCCGTCGTGGGAATACCCCGCCCTGCACGAGACCGGCTACGCCAACCGCGAGCTCTACGAGTTCTGGTCGAAGCGCGACCCGTTGCCGCGCTACGCGGCTACGCTCGAGGCCGAGGGGCTCATCAACCACAAGGAGCTCGACCGCATCAAGCAGTGGGCGCAGGAGCTGGTGGAGCGCGAGGCGCAGGCCGTCATCGCCATGCCGTGGCCGAAGCCGGAGACGGCCGGCACTGGCGTCTTCAAGGACGAGCCGCGGCGCGTGCGCGTGGAGCTGCTCGACCCGCCGCGGCGTCTCGCGCAGCCGCTGACCGCGGACCTGCCGCCGCTCGAGCCCGGCCTGCCCTTCGACAAGAAGGGCAACACCTTCCTCGAGGCCGTCATGCTCGGCGTGGGTGATGCGCTGCGCGCGGACCCGCGCGTGTTCGTGTACGGCGAGGACGTGGGCGGCCAGTACGGAAACGCCTTCCTGCTGCTGCGGCCGCTGCTGAAGGAGTTCGGGGATCGCCTCATCAACTCGCCGCTCGCCGAGAGTGCCGTGCTGGGCGTCTGCGTCGGCGCCGCGCTGGCCGGCCAGCGGCCCATCGGCGAGATGCAGTTCAACGACTTCGTCGCCACCGGCTTCAACCAGCTCGTGAACAACGCGGCGAAGATCCGCTATCGCTGGGGCGCCGGCGTGCCGATGGTCGTGCGGATGCCGTGGGGCGGCCTCCGCTACGCGGGACCGTACCACTCCCAGAACACCGAGCCGTGGTTCTACCGCACGCCCGGGCTGAAGATCGTCGTGCCCTCCACGCCGGAGGACGCACGTGCGCTGATGGCCTCGGCCGTGGCCGACCCGGACCCGGTTCTCTACTACGAGCACATCTCGCTCTACCGGGAGCCGCGCATCAAGCAGGCGCTGCCGAAGGAACCGCCCGGGCCCGGGCACGTGCCGATCGGCAAGGCCGCCCTGAGGCGCGCCGGCAAGGACCTGGCGATGATCTCCTACGGCGCCTACGTCCACGAGTGCCTGCGCGCCGCCGAGGCACTATCGGCCGAGGGGATCGAGGCCTCGGTGCTCGACCTGCGGACCCTCGCGCCGCTGGACCGCGACGCGGTTCTCGCCCTCGCCCGCCACTGCAGCCGCGTGCTCATCGTCCACGAGGACTCGCGGACGGGCGGCATCGGCGAGAGCCTGGCGGCCATCATTCAGGAAGAGGCGTTCGAGTCGCTCGATGCCCCGGTGCGCATCCTGGGCGCGCTCGACACGCCCGTGCCCTACTCGCCGCCGCTCGAGGAGGTGTTCCTGGTCAGCGAGGCCGAGATCCTGGCGGCGGCGCGAAGTCTGCTTGGGTTCTAGGCCGGGCTAGGCCGGGCCCGGTAGCCTGCGGGGATTTCGTGGCACTGCCGAAATATCGTGGAATCCCCGGCGTGACGATCCGGTGGGTCAGAAGGCTTCCTGCAGGCCAAGGTACAGCCCGCGCGAGCCGCCCCGGCCCCATCCGATATCGATGCAGATGTTGGTCTTCGAGCGCTTGTTGAAGCGCACGCGCAGCCCGACGCCTCCCCCCGGCGCGAGGTCGTCGAAGAGCGACTCGCCCGTTTCCCGGTTGCTCACGGTCGTCGCGTTGAGGAACGCCACCATCCCCAGCAGTCCGTTCGCCATCAGCGTCCCGCGGTATTCCAGCTCGCCGTAGGCCAGCCGATCGCCGCGGAAGCGGCCCTCCACGTAGCCGCGGCCCGTTCGGCCGTAGATGTCGTTGCCCGTCGAGGGCAGCGCGAAATACGGCGCCACGCCATCGACCACGAAGTCGCCGTACGCCCACATCGCGAGGGTGTGACGGCCACCCGGCTTCAGCTGGCGGTACGTCCGCACGTCCAGCAGGACCTGCTGCCAGGCCGAGTCGCTGCCCAGCGCCTCGAAGTACGGGCGGTAGGTCACTGCCGCCATCCAGCCGCGGCTGGCGTTGATCACGCTGTCCCTCGTGTCGAGCAGGACGCCGAAGGCGGGACCGTTGCTGGTCTGGCCGTCGAGCGGAAAGCCGTATCGCTGGCTGTACTCGACATAGGGCGACGAGTCCCACGCGCCCTCGGCGTCGTTGCCGGGCCGGATGTCCCGGTGCGCGTTGAAGTGCAGGCCGGCACCGACGTACAGGCCGGGTTGCACGGCCCGGTAGACGATCTCGGACACGCGGAATTGGTCGAACCGCGCGTTGATCGCGTCGGACTCCGTTGTCTGCAAGCCCAGGCCGAAGGTGTCCTGCGACGTCCACAGGAAGCGGTTGTCGCCCTGGATGTCGAAGCGGTTGTCGCGCGTGAACACGTTGAGCCGAGCGGTCAACGATGCCTGCTTCTTCGTCGTGAAGTTCAAGCCGATCGCGGCCGAGGAGATGCCCGTGGTGGCCGGGTCCCCCAGGAAGAACGCGCCGTGAGCCAGCACGCCGAGGGCAAGCCCGGTGGAGGGCTTCGAGCTGAAGGTCGGGACGAATGCCAGCATCGGCCCGTCTTCCCTGGCAGGTTCGGACGGGGCGGGGGCGTCCCTGTGGCGGAGCATTCGAAAGAGGTCGATCAGGTCGACCTCGTGCCCCGTGGCGGGCCGCTCGGATTCGGGCGGTCCGATTCGGCCTGCGGTTCCTGCGCGGTGGCCGTGGCGGGGTGAAGGGTGATGGCGATCAGCCAGCCGGTCGCCGCAATGCGATGCTTCATCATCGATGGCAAGTCCATGTTAGTCCACCGGCTCGACTGTCCTGCGCTGCATTTGACACAATGGAAGGCGTGACGATGCGACTCATCCTGCTGGCGTGCATGGGCCTGCTTTTCGCAGCGGCTTGTGGGACCGGACCGGCGCCGCCTCGCGAACATCGTCTCCCGGCGGAAGAGCCCCGCTCGTCCACGCGCCCGTCGGCCGCGCCCGAACCGCACGACTCGGTCTGGCACTACGAGGGCGAGGAAGGGCCCGAGCACTGGGGCGATTTGAGCCCCGCGTTCGCGGCCTGCCGCGACGGCCGCGCGCAATCCCCCATCGACATCGTCCTGCCGGCCCGCGGCGGCCTCACGCCCGCGCTGAAGCTGCAGTTCCCGGCCGCTACGCTCCGCATCGCCCACCACGAGCACGTCGCCGACGGCATCAACAACGGCCACACCATCCAGGTGAACTACGACGACGGGGACACACTCTTTCTGGGGGACACCGCGTACGAGCTGGTGCAGTACCACTTCCACAACCCGAGCGAGCACCTGCTCTCCGGGCGCCGCTTCCCGATGGAGATGCACATGGTGCACCGCGCGGCCTCCGGGGGGCTTGCGGTCGTGGCCGTCCTCATCGAGGAGGGCTGGCACAACCGCGCGTTCGAGCCGGTGTGGGCGAACCTGCCGCGCACGAAGGGCGTGGAGACGCACTACGAGCACGTGACGGTGGACGTGGATGCGCTGCTGCCGACGGTGAGGACGTCGTACCGCTACGACGGATCGCTCACGACGCCGCCGTGCACGGAGGGTGTGAAGTGGATCGTGCTGACGATGCCCATCGAGCTCGACACAGCGCAGATCCGTGCGTTCACCGACGTCATCCACGGCAACAGCCGGCCAGCGCAGCCGTTGAACGGCCGCGCGGTCGTCGCCGACATGGTGGCGATGACCGCGCGCTGACGCAGGCTGGCGGCCCGTCGGGCGCTACTTGCGCTTGCCGGTGAAGTCCGCGGTGCCCATCCCGTAGTCCAGCAACCCCTTCATCTCGGTGCCGCTGACCTCCGCGCTCATCTTGACGTCGATGGGCCCCTGAGGCGTGTCGACGTTGAACGCGAGCGAAAGGGTGGTCCCGCTCATCGTGCCTTCGACGGTGGCGTTACCGGTCGGGCCGCTGAAGGTGCCGGTGATCTTGTCGCCGTCCTGCTTGAAATTCGCGTCGGTGTCGATGACGCCCTGCGGCCCGTTGATGGTGAGCGTCCAGTCACCGGAGATGTCGTTCTGGGCGGCCGCCGCTGCCGCGCCGAGCGCGAGGGAAAGGGCGAGGGCGATCGAAGAGAGCAGTCGCGTCATGGGTCATGCCTCCAGCGCGCGGAGGATACCACGGACGAGCTTCCGCCGATCAGTCCCCGGATGCCCGGGCCGCCGTGGGCCTCGGGGTGCGTCCGAACCTACTTCCGCGCCGCCGGCGTCAGCTGCGTCTCACGCCGCTCGCCGTTCCGCATGTAGACCACCTTGGCCGGCTGGCCGATCTTCAGCAGCTCGAGCGCGTAGGTGTAGTCGTAGATGTTCGCGATCGACTGCCCGGCGATCTCGACGATGACGTCGCCCTTCTGCAGGCCAGCCTGCTCGGCGGGCCCGCCCCCGATGACGCCGCCCAGCAACAGCCCCTTCACCTCGGTCGCGTAGTCGGGAATCGTGCCGGTGAAGATGCGCATGCCGGCGCGGCCGCCGCCCTCGGTCTTCTGTTCGACCTTGGTGAACTGCGGCGCCCGTTCCAGGTCCAGGAGGCGGCGCGTGATGTCGGTCGCGAACTCCGCAATGCGGTCCAGCTCCTCGTAGTTGATCTTCTCGGCCGTGTCCGTCGGCTTGTGGTAGTCCACGTGCGCGCCGGTGAAGAAGGCCAGCGAGGCCACACCCGCCTGGTTGAAGCTGCTCACGTCGGTCGGCTGGTAGGGATCCTCCTGGAGGATGAGGTCGAAGCCGGCCGCCACGTTGGCCTGCTCCAGCATCTTCGGCCACATCGGGCTCGTGCCCGTCGCCTGCACGGTGAGCTTGTTGTCGGTGGAGCGGCCCACCATGTCGAAGTTCAGGTACGCCGCCATCCCGGTGATGGGGACGGGGGGCGTGGTCACGAAGTGGTTCGACCCGATCAGCCCCAACTCCTCCGCCGACCAGAACGCGACGGCCAGGTTGCGCTTGCGCGGCTGCTTCGAGAGGGCCTCGGCGATGGCGAGCACCGCGGACGTGCCCGAGGCGTTGTCGTCGGCGCCGTGATGGATCTGGCCCGCCTGCTCCTTCGAGGCCAGCGAGCTGCCCGTCGCGCCGCGACCCAGGTGATCGTAGTGCGCGCCGATCACCACCCAGGGCTTGTCCACGCCAGGAGCGGTCATCGAGGCGGGGAAGTAGCCCACGACGTTGTGGCCCGTCTGCCGCTCGCGCGACACGTCGGCCTTCACCGTGAGCGTGACGCCCGTCACGGCGAAGCCCGCGACGTGCGGGTTGCCGCTGTCCAGTTCCTTCTGCACGGCCTCGAGCGACTTGTCGGGCACGGCAGCGAAGATGGCCTGCGCCACCTCGCCGTTCGCGCTCGTTGCCACCAGTCCCGACCCGGCCAGCGCCGTGTCGAACGTCATCGGGACGATATTGCCGGCGTTCGGGGAGCGCGGGCCGGTGACGACCACGAGCGCCTTCGCGCCACGCTGACGTGCCGCCTGCGCCTTGTACCGGAGATCCGAGTAGCGCGCCACGGCCGCGCGCGTCTGCATGTCGGCGTCCTCGGGGAAGTAGCGCAGCACCACCACGACCTTGTCCTTCACGTCCAGGCCCTGGTAGCTGTCGTAGCTGAAGTTCTGGCTCGGCGGGACGACGAGGCCGTAGCCGGCGAAGACCACCGGGCCGCTCACCTCGCCGTTGTCCGAGTAGGAGAGGGCCATCACCTGCTCGCGCGTGGTGAACGTGCGCGCCGGCGCGCCCTCGCGCTGCACGGTGATCGTGGAGCCCGCGTCCTTCGATCCCGCGGTGAAGGCGAACGGCAGCCGGTAGTCGGCCTGGCCGGGGAGCGGCTTCGCGCCCATGCGCTGCAGCTCCTTGACCAGGTACTCGGCGGCCAGCTTCTCACCGGCCGACCCGGCCAACCGCCCCTCGAGCTTCGATGAGGCGAGCATCTCCACGTGCGCGCGCGTAGGTGATTGGACGGCCGCGCCCGTCTGTGCGTGCGCAGCGCTTGCGGCGAGGAGGAGGGCGAACGTGGTCAGGCGAACCATAGGACGCATGTCTGTGAACCTTCGTGCTTTGAACCTACGTGCTTTGAACCCGCGTGCTTCGAACCTACGTGCTTCGAACCTACTTGCGAGGCCCCGCCGCCGCGAGCGCCTTCATCGCGTTCTCGTGGTTCCACTGCGCCAGGAAGATCTGGCCCGCGCCGCCGCCAGACCGGCTCGACGTGAAGGCCAGCTGCTTCCCGTCCGGTGACGGCACCGGCAGGCCGTCGAAGCCGTCCGAGTAGGTGACGCGCACCGGCTCCTTCGCGCCGGCCTTGTCCACCATGAAGACCTCGAAGTTCTCGAACCCCAGCTTGTTCGAGGCGAACAGGAAGTACTCACCCGACGGGTGCTCGTAGGGCGCCCAGCTCATCGACTTGAAGCTGGTGATCTGCTTCTTGTCCGTCCCGTCCAGCTTCATCGTCCAGATGTCGGCGATGAGCCCCTGCTCGTCGAAGTGCCGCCAGACGATGCGCTGGCCGTCGTGGGTGAAGAAGGGGCCGCCGTCGTAGCCGGGCTCGGTGGTGAGGCGGCGCTGCTCCGACCCGTCGGCTTTCATGATGTAGATCTCGCCGTAGTAGCTCGGGTCGGTCTCGAGCTGCTTCTGCTCCTGCGGCGAAAGCTGGCGGTTGTACGCATCGCGCATGGACGAGAACGCAATCCACTGCCCGTCGGGGGAGTAGCTGGCCTCGGCATCGTAGCCCTTCGCGTTGGTGAGCCGCGTCATGGCGCCGGTCTTCTCCGCGAAGGCGTAGATCTCCATCTCGGGGTCGTAGTCCCAGGCGTAGCGGCGTTCCTTGCCGGAGGCGCGGAAAGCCAGCTCCTCGTCCTGGAGCTGCTTCGACTTCGGGTCGTGATGGGTGGAGGCGAAGAGAATCTGGTCGCTGCCCGGACGGAAGAACGCGCACGTCGTCTTGCCGATGCCGGGCGAGATGCGTTTGGTTTCTCCCGTGGCGAAGTCCAGCACGTAGATCTGGTAGAAGGGATTCGACGGGTCGCGCTCGCTCTGGAAGACCAGCCGCTTGCCGTCCGGCGACCAGTAGCCCTCACCCGCGCGCCGGCCTTCCACGGTGAGGCGCCGGACACGGCTCAGGAAGTCGCGTTCCTGGTTGGCCGCGGGCGCCGGCGCCTGCGCAGTCGGCTCGCCACGCCCGAGCGCGTCGTCGTCGAACCGCGCGAAGGCGGAAGCGGAGGCGGCGGTCAGGCCGGCCACCAGGAACGTCACCAACGGTCGCATCGTCATCGGGGAGCCTTCAGCAGTGCACGTATCTTCGCGTTCTGCGGGTCGTCGCGGAACGTCTCGAACTCGAGGGTATAGCCCTCCGGATCGTACGCCGTGGAGCCCCGGATCGGCAACGACTTCGAGTCGGCCACCGCGCTGCTCGTCCACGAGCCCGATGAACGAGGTTGGAGAGGTCTGGTCCACGGTCAGCGACAGGCCCAGGATGTCCTCGTGAGTTCCTTAACGGGTCCTTAACGGGGACAGTCCCTGTAAAGTCCCTGTAAAGTCCCTGTAAAGTCCCGACAAAGTCCTGGTTACATCAACGTCTGGGTTCCGGGGCGGAAGCGGATCACGGCGGCCAGGATGCGCTGCTCCGGCCCGTTCACGGTGGGGAACACCGCGACGACGCGGCCGGCGTAGGCGTCCACGCCGTTGTAGTCGCCCACGAACGAAGACGCCGCGCAGCAGTCGAAGGGTTCGACCGGCACCCGATGGTTCACGAAGGTCTTCCCGCCGTCGGTGCTACGCGCCAGCGTGACACCGGTCATGGTCCCCGACAGTCCCCGGCGGTCGTGGAAGACGACGTTGATGGACCCGTCGGTCGGGTCCACCGCCATCCAGGTGAACATCTGTGCGGCGCCCTTCGGGTCGTCGTTCACGCGTACGGGCGCGGCCCACGTGCGGCCGCCGTCGCGCGACGCCAGCAGGAAGACGTCCGTATCGCCGTTGCGCTCGTCGATGAAGTTCACGTAGATCGTGCCGTGGTTGGGACCGGCCGACAGATCCACGGCCGTCACGGGCATGCCGTTGTGGCGGGCCACACCCGGCACGGGGATGTCCCATCCCCCGGTGAGGGCGCCGATCACCCTGTCGGTGCCAAACGTCCATCCCCCGTCGTCCGAGCGATCGAAGGAGAGCCCCTTCGGGCCGGCCCACACCACGTACACCTCGCCCTTCGGCCCCACGGCCGGCACGGCGCCCTCCACCGTGTTGTCGCTGTCCTGTGCGTCGCCCGAGTCGTCCGAGATGCGCTGCGGCGGCTGGAACGACCGCCCGCCGTCGCGCGACCTGGCGAACCAGATGTGCGTGCGATGCAGCGGATCGGCGCTGCCGTACACATCGAAGCGCGTCCACGCCACGTAGATGTTGCCGCGATGCGGCGAGCCCTCCGCGCGATCCACCACCGTCCACGGCTTGTCCTCGAAGGGAATGGCCGTATTGACGTGATCGACGACGGGCACGGGCGCCTCCCACGTGACACCGTCGGTGGTCCGCCGCACGAAGATGCCCGTGGACGCCACATCCGGGCGACTCACGCGGATGCCGTCGAAGGCGATGTAGGTGTGAAATGCCGTTCCGTCCCGACCGAACACGATCACGTCGTCTCCCTGCACGCGCTTGCCGGGATTCGTGGCCGGCGTCCCGGTCCACGTGAGCCCGCCGTCCGTGGAGACGTAGCCCCAGTTCGTGGAGCGTGGCTGCTGCCCGGGCGCGGTGCTCTGGATGAAGGTCGTGATCACGTGATCGGGGTTGGTGGGGTTGATGGCGACGGAGGCCTCGGCCGGCCGTCGAGCATCGGGTGCGCTCACCTGGACGACGCGAATCTGCGGTGATGGCTGGGCTGGCACCAGCGTCGAGCCCAGGAGAATCATCAGTGCGATGGCCGGAACGACACGAGGCATGGGCAGATTGTACGAGAGGTGCTTACAATCGCCCCATGACCCGCATCCCGCTGCTTCGCGTCCTGGTCGTGACGGCTGTGCTGGGTGTGCCGCACGTGTCAGCCCAGGAGGAGGTGCGCATCATCGGGGTCGCTGGCGAGGGCGCGAAGTACTGGCCGCGCTGGCGTGGGCCGTCAGGACAAGGGCTCGTACCAGGCGGCGCCTACACCGACACGTGGTCCCCCACCTCGCGCGTGCAGTGGAAGGTGCCTGTGCCGGGGCGTGGCAACTCGTCGCCCATCGTCTGGGGCGATCGCGTCTTCCTCACCACCGCGCGCGACGACGGGCGCCGGCTGTCGATGCTGGCGTTCGGCCGTGCCGACGGCAGGGTGCTGTGGGAGACCTTCATCCCGCAGGACGGCATCGAGCAGGTGCACCCGAAGAACGGCTACGCCTCGGCCACACCGGTCACCGACGGCCAGCACGTGTTCGCATCGTTCGGCCGGCACGGCCTCGCGGCCTTCGACTTCTCGGGCAGGCTCGTGTGGCACCGCCGCTTCGGCGTCATCGACAACTATCACGGGCCTGCCGGCTCGCCCGTCCTCTACAAGGACCGCATCTTCCTCTACCAGGACCAGAACCCGACCGCGAACCAGACCGCGTTCGTCGCGGCGTTCGACAAGGCCACGGGCAAGACGCTGTGGCAGACGCCGCGAGCGGAGACGGTAGGCTGGGGTACGCCAGTCGTCATCGATGCGGGGGCGCGCGATGAGCTCGTCGTGTCGGGCCAGCGCCGGGTTGCATCCTATGACCCCGACACGGGCCGCGAGCTCTGGACGGTCCGCGGCATGACGTTCGAGGTCATCCCCACGCCCGCTGTCGCGCACGGGCTTGTGTTCGCGTCCTCCGGCCGCGCGGGCCCGACGTTGGCAATTCGACCGGGCGGGTCAGGTGATGTCACGCGGACCCACGTCGCCTGGAGCACCCCGAAGGGCTCACCCTTCGTCCCGTCGGGCATTGTCGTGGACGACCTGCTGTACCTCGTGAACGACATGCAGAGCATCCTGACCGTGTACGAAGCCCCGACGGGAACACTCGTCTACCAGGGCCGCCTCGGAGTTGCACAGCGCGAAGGCTTCTCGGCCTCGCCGGTCGCCGTGAACGGCAAGGTGTTCTTCACCAACGACGAAGGCCAGACATTCGTGGTCCAGGCCGGTCGCGAGTTCAAGCTGCTGCACACCAACGAGTTGGGTGGCCGTACCCTGGCGTCGCCCGCGCTGGTGGACGGGACCTGGTACTGGCGGACCGATGCGGCGCTGGTGGCCGTTCGGTAGATAGGTGCGATGTGCGATAGACCGGCTGGCGGCTCTCCCGGTCCTGGTCCCCTCCGGCTGTTCTCCTTTCGCACTCGCTGACGGGCGTCCCTCTCGCCGCCTCACTTCATCTCGATCGTCACCTGCGTCGGCTTGCCGGCCGCGACTGTCACCTTCACCGGTGCGGCCCGGAGCGCCTCGTGCCAGATGCGCAGCTCATACGTGCCCGGCGGGACGTCCGTCAGGGTGAACGTGCCATCAACTCCGGTGACGGCGGACATCTCGTCGGTGACGACAATCCAGCCACGCATCCACTGGTGCGTGCTGCAGCCCACGCGCAGCACGCCGGCGGCACCCAGCGGCTTGGCGATCTCGATGCCCGGGATGGGGACGGCCAGGTTGAAGAGCTGCCGGCCGTCGGCCTGCTGGACCACGGTCGTGTGGAGCACAGGGTCCTTGCTCGAGGTCTTCAGCGTGCCATTCGACCCCACCACCTGCACGCGTGGGACGAAGGCACACCCGTCGTTCATCACCGACACCTCGCGGGGGGGCGCCGCGGCCTTCACGCCCATGAGCGTGACCACCGCATTGGCCAGGCGTCCCCCTGGGGTCACCAGGATGGCTTGGTCCGGAAGCTCCGCGCCGCAGACCTTCTGATCGAATGTCACGCGGATGGGGGGAAGCGACCGCGCGCGCGTGGTGATCACACCCTGGATGGAACCGCCCTGGGCCTCGGCCGAGCTGGCCAGGGCCAGGACGCACCCGGCTGCCACTACTGCCATCCACACCGCCGATCGCTGCATCGCCTCGACCTTTCCGTGCCTTCCGGGGCCCGTTTCCAGCCATCCATTGCGCTGTAAACGCAATCCGACGGCTTTTCGTCACCGCCTGCCCGTCGCCGCAGTACGCTCTCAGGATATGCGCACGACCTTCATACCGATACTCATCGCCACCGCTGTCCTGGCGCTGGGCCCCGGCCAGGCGCTGGGTCAGACGGGCACGACGTTGTCGGGCACGGTGACGCAGGCCGATGGCGGCCAGCCCATGGCCGGGGCGCTCGTCGTGATCGACGAGCTCAGGCGCGAGACGCGGACCGCCGACGACGGCACCTACCGGTTCGAGGGGGTGCCGCCCGGAAACTATCACGTGGGTGTGCGTGCCGAGGGCTACACCACGCGGCGCACCGAGGTAACCGTCGGCACCTCGCCAGCCACGCTGGATCTCTCCGTGGAGTTCGACCTTCACTTCGCCGAGGTCGTTTCGGTGAGCCCCAATCCGCGCCCGCAGTTCGAGTCCTACCAGCCCACTTCCGTGCTCACGGGCCAGGATCTGACGCGCCAGTTGGACAGCACCGTCGCCGGTACCCTGCAGTCCGAGCCGGGCATCGCGACGCGGTCGTTCGGCGCGGCGCCGGCGCGCCCCGTCATCCGCGGCCTGGATGGCGACCGCGTGGTCGTGCTCGAGGATGGCCAGCGCATGGGGGACATCTCCAGCCAGTCGGGTGATCACGGTGTGCCCATCAACCCGGCGGCCGCCAGCAAGATGGAGGTCGTCCGCGGGCCGGCCACGCTGCTGTACGGCGCCAATGCCATCGGCGGGCTGGTCAACGTCATCACGGACCAGATTCCCACCGAGCGGTTCTCGGGTACGTCGGGCAACTTCACGTTCGATGTCGGCACCAATGGCGGGCAGGCGGGCGGCGCGGGTGACATCCACGTCGGCAACGGCGAGTGGGCGTTTCACTTCGGCGGCAGCGGCCAGCGGATGGGTGACTACAGCACTCCCGAGGGGACTGCCGAGAACACGCAGTCGCGCACGGGCACGGCCAGCGTTGGCGGCGCATGGACCGGCGAGCATTCCTACGTCGGCGCCAGCTACGGCTACACGGATCAGAAGTACGGAATCCCCGTGGTGGAGGAAGGGCAGATCAGCCTCACCCCGCGGCGGCACGCGTTCAACATCCGCGCGGGCGGATCCGCTCTTCCGGGCTTCATCCAGTCCTATCGCGCCACGTTCGGCCTCCGGCGATACGAGCACCAGGAGCTCGAAGGGACCGACGTCGGCACGATCTTCGACAACGACACGCTCGAAGGCGAGGTGCTGCTCTCGCACAGGAAGACGGGCGCCTTGCTGGGCAGCGTGGGGGGATGGCTCCTCAACCGCCAGTTCGCGGCCCGGGGCGCCGAGGCGCTGTCACCGCCCGTGGACCAGAACAGCCTGGCCGCGTTTGCCTACGAAGAGGTCGCCTGGTCGCACGCGACGCTCCAGTTCGGCGGCCGCCTGGACCACACCACCTACACGCCCGAGACCGCGCTGCCGACTCGCGACTTCACCGAGTGGTCGAGCTCCGTGGGCCTGCTGATCCGTCCCGAGGCCGCCAACGACAACCTCGTGATCGCGGCCAGCCTGGCGCGCGCCGCGCGGGCCCCGGCCCTCGAAGAGCTGTATTTCTTCGGTCCCCACCTCGGGAACTTCGCCTACGAGATCGGCAACCCCGACCTGGAGGCCGAGCGCGCGCTGGGCCTCGACCTCGCGGTCCGCGTTCGCGGCGACCGCTTCGAGGGCGAGGTCTCGTTCTTCCACAACGCCATCAGCAACTTCATCTTCCGCAACCCGATCAGCGACGAGGAGTTCGAGGAGCGAGAGGAGGAGTTCGACGAGCGGTTTGGCGTCGAACACGAGGGGGACGGGGAGGACGACGGCCACGCGCACGGTGGAGACCTGCCGTACGTCGAGTTCGTGGGACGCGACGCCACCCTGTGGGGGTTCGAGGCGCACGGCGATGTGAAGCTCACGCCGGAGTGGACCGTGGAGTTCACCTTCGACATGGTGCGTGGCCGCCTCACCGACACCGACGAGCCGCTGCCCCGCATTCCGCCCTATCGCGGCATCGCGGGCCTGCGCTACCAGAGGAACGCCTTCCAGGCTGGTGCGGCCGTGACGGCGGTGGCGGATCAAGACCGCGTCTACGGCGACGAGACCCCGACCAGTGGATGGGCCACGCTCAGGTTCCACGCGTCCTACTCGTTCACGCAGGGGCGCGTGCTCAACACGATCACGGCGCGGCTCGAGAACGCGACCAACCAGCTGTACCGGAATCACCTGAACTACCTGAAGGACCAACTGCCCGAGTTGGGCCGAACATTCCGGCTGGTCTACGCTCTGGGGTTCTAGGTTCTGAGGTTCTGGGGTTCTGGGGTTCTGGGGTTCTGAGGTTCTGAGGTTCTCGGGTTCTGAGGTTCTCGGGTTCTCGAGTTCTCAGGTTCTCGAGTTCTCAGGTTCTCGAGTCCTCGCCGATCAGGAGGGGTGAGGCGCCTGGCGGGATGTGTTCGCCGACGACGAGGCCGTGCGGGTGAGGGCCATGAAGATGGTGCACGCCATGGCCAGCGTCACGAGGATGGCGGCCGTGAGCGAGGGCTCGAGGCCGCGGCTGACGAAGAAGAGCGCCACCGAAAACCACGCGCAGGACACGGCCACCAGCTTCACCCCGCGCGAAATCGACCGATCCGCGTGATAGCGCTCCACGTGCACCAGCGCCTCGCGGAAGATCGGCATCCGCTTCACCCACCCGTGCAGCCGCTCGCTGGAGCGTGAGAACGCCCACAGCGCCACCAGCAGGAAGACCGTCGTCGGCAGCCCAGGCAGCAGGGCGCCGAGCGCGGCCAACCCGACGGAGGAAAGGCCCACGACGATGTAGATGGCACGGGCGAAGAGGGGCATGAGGACCGCCCCGATTATAATCCGCGCCCATGTACCGCATGCTTGCCTTTCTCTTCGCAGTGGGTTTCGGGATAGCCGCGGCCGCGGGATGGCCGGCGGCCCTTTCCGCGGGGACCGATGGCGCCCAGGCCCAGGTTCCGGGCTGGCTCACCCCCTACCGTGACAACGCACAGCGCCTCATTTCGGCCGCGACGGCCGACCAGTTCGGCTGGGACCGGCTGGCCGAACTGACCGACACCTACGGCGCCCGGCTCACGGGCTCCGACAACCTCACGCGGGCCATTGCCTGGGCCGTGGAAACCATGAAGAAGGACGGGCTCGAGCGCGTCCGCACCGAGAAGGTGATGGCGCCCCGGTGGGTCCGTGGCCAGGAGAGCCTCGAGATCATCGACCCACCCCACCACGTCATCCCCATGCTCGGGCTTGGCGGCAGCGTGGCTACGCCGCCCGAGGGGATCGAAGCCGACGTGATGGTCGTCTCCACGATGGACGAGCTCCAGAGGCGGTCGGCCGAGGCAAAGGGCCGCATTGTCCTCTTCGACGTCCCGTACACGGACTACGGCGAGACGGTGGCCTACCGATCCGGCGGCGCGCGCGCCGCCGCGCGGCACGGCGCGGTCGGCATGCTGCTGCGGTCCGTCGGGCCGATGGGCCTTCGCACGACGCACACCGGCGGCATGGCCTACGGCGACGATGCGCCGAAGATTCCCGCGGCCGCCATCTCTGTGGAGGACTCGCAGCGCATCCACCGGATGGTCAATCGCGGGCGCACGGTGCGCGTGCGGCTGAAGATGGAGGCGCGATTCGAGCCGGACGTCGAGTCGGCCAACGTCATCGGCGAGCTGGTCGGGCGCGAGCGCCCCGACGAGATTGTCCTGGTCGGGTGCCACTTCGACTCGTGGGATCCCGGCACGGGGGCGTCCGACGATGCCGTCGGCTGCGTCGTTACCTGGGAGGGCATGCGCCTGATGAAGAAGCTCGGGATCCAGCCGCGGCGCACGGTGCGCGTGGTGCTCTTCACCAACGAGGAGAACGGCCTGCGCGGCGGCACCGCCTATCGGGACGCCCACGCCGCCGAGGCCGAGAACCACATCCTGGCCATCGAGTCCGACTCGGGCGTGTTTGCTCCCGCGCGTCTCGCCTTCAGCGGCTCTGAATCAGCGCGCCGAATCATCGCCGACATCGGGACCCTGCTGGCCGGTATCGACATGCAGAGCATCGGCCCGGGCGGCGGCGGCGCCGACATCGGCCCCATCGCCCAGCTCGGACGCGTGCCGATGATGGCCTACTCGGGCGATTCGATGAAGTACTTCACCATTCACCACACGCCGGCCGACACGGTCGAGCGCATTCTCCCGGCGGAGGTGTCGAAGGCGGCGGCGTCACTGGCGGTGATGACCTACGTGGTGGCGGAGATGCCGGAGAGGCTGCCAAAGTAGGCGCTTGAGGTCTTGAGGTCTTGGGGTCTTGGGGTCTTGGGAGGCATGGAGGCCTCACGATCCCCCTACGCGGATGACCGACGCGCCGGGCTTGCCTTCGACGTAGGCGGCCAGCGTGCCGCGGGGCGTCGCGACCAGGACCGGGTACGACGAGGGGGTGCCGGGGGTGCCGAGGCGCGTCGTGGTACCGAAGAGCGGCTGGCCGGCCTCGTCGAACTTCAGGGTTCGCATCGCGGCTTGACGCACACCGCCAAGGACTTCGTCCCACGCCACGGTGAGGCGTCCTCGCTCGTCTGACAGGATCTGCGGGTGCATGGGCTTCGGGCTGCCGAGCGTGGGGATGCGCACGCGCGGCGAGAACGTCCGGCCGTCACGCGAGGCGGCGTAGAAGAGCGCGCCTTCGGGCGCGGCGCCGCCACCCGTGACGGTCGGCCACACCACGTGCACCGTGCCCTCCGCGTCCACGGCCATCGCCGGCCCGTCGTCCGGGCAGCCGGCGAGGTGCCAGTCGTCCTGGCTCACGCGGCGCTGCGCATCGAACGACCGCCCGCCGTCGCGAGACGCCATGAAGGCGATGTCCCTGATGTTGCCGTCGTACACGTGGCGCCATGCGGCGTAGATCTCGCCGCGCGGGCCCGTGGCCATGGCCACCTTGCAGCAGTAGCACACGCCGTTTGCCAACTCGCGCTCGGCCGGGAGCGTGCCGCCCCCTTCCTGCGCGTAGTAGAGGCCGGACAGCTGCGCCATCGCGACGCCGTCGATGGCCGCGGCCTCGTGGTGCTCGTGGCCCTCGGCCTTTCGGCCCGCCAGGCCGCGATGATCGAGCCACATCACGTGGGCCGTGCCCGCCGCGTCGAGCGCCATGGCATGCCACCCGCGGTCGCCGGCGGCGCCCGGGGCCTGCAACGCGCGTCCATGGGCGAAGGTTCGCCCACCGTCCAGGGATAGCGACACCTTGATCTCCGTGCTCGTCACCTTCGACCCGAACACCACGACGATCTCAGGTGCACCTCCGCCCGCTCGTGAGACGAGCGCGACGCGCGGCGGCAGTTCGCCGCCGAGCCGCGCCTCACCCTCGATGTCGTTCACGCGCACCGGCCGGCCGAAGGTCCGCCCCTCGTCCTGGCTGAGCGCCACGTAGACGTCCGTCTTCCCGTCCACGCTGGCACCCCACGCGACGGCCACGAACCGGCCGAGCGACGCGGCCCACGGGGTCTGGCTCGACCGCCCCTCCACGGCCAGCGTCGGAGGCTCGTTGGCCATGGCGGGAGTGATGATGAAGGCGACCAGAACGAGGAGGGCAGCGGGGCGGGACACGGGCATTTGCGTGTAGCCTACGTGAGACGATGGAAGCCGTGGTGCGGCAAATTGACTCAGGGGAGCTCGACGCCGCTCCTGCCCGGGCCGAGGCCTCGTGGGGACCCGAAGCCGGTCCCGTCGTCACAGCCCGTTGGCTGGCCCGGTTTCGCTGGGCTGTGGCCCTGGGCGCCGGTGCGACACTCATCATCGCGCGCTCCATTCTCGGCGTCGCATTCCCCGAGGGTGGGGTCCTGCTCCTGCTGGCCGCGCAGGTGGCCAGCAATGCGTGGCTCGACGTCATGCTGCGACGCGGCTCCGAGCCATCGGTGAGCACTCTCGGCGGGCTCATCCTCTTCGACGTCGCCATCCTCACGGCCCTGATGGTCCTGACCGGGGGGCCGTCGAATCCCTTCACCATCAGCTATCTCGTCTACATCACGCTGGCGGCGGTCACCCTCAACGCCGGCTGGACCTGGGCAGCAGTGGCGGCGTCGATCATCGGCTACGGCCTCCTCTTCGTGACACCGCTGCGCACGCTCGTGGACCCGCACGCCGGCCATGCGGGGATGGATCCCGCGTTGAGCCACCAGGTGGGGATGGGCGTCGCGTTTGCCGCGGCCGCCCTGCTGACGGGTAGTTTCGTCACGCGGATCCGCCTGGCGCTCGAAGCCCGCGAGCGCGCCCTCGCCGAGGCGCGCCGGATGGCCGCGCAGCAGGAGCGGCTGGCGTCGCTCACCACACTGGCCGCGGGCGCGGCCCACGAGCTGGCCACGCCGCTGAGCGCCATCGCGGTGGCGGCGCACGAACTGGATCTCGCCGCGTCGGGAACCGGCGTGCCGCCCGAGATCGCGGAGGACGCGCGGCTCATCAGGTCGCAGGTGGATCGCTGCCGCGAGATCCTGGACCAGATGAGCGGGCGCGCGGATGCCTCGGTCGCACACGAGGCACAGACGCTACCGCCCTCCCGCATCGTCGAGGCCATGCTCCACACGTTCGGCCCACGCGACCGGGAACGGGTCCTCCTGTCGATCGCGGCGGGAATCCCGAGCGTGCAGGTGCCGCTCGAGGCTGCCGCGCGCTCCCTGCGGACGCTGGTGAAGAACGCATTCGACGCCTCGCCTGCCGGTGCCCCCGTGCAGGTCAGCGTGGACGCTCAGCGCGACCTGGTCCGCTTCCGCGTCACGGACCGGGGATCGGGGATGGCGGCCGCCACGCTGCGGCGCGCGGGCGAGCCGTTCTTCACTACCAAGCCGGTCGGCTCGGGTTTTGGCCTCGGGCTGTTCCTCGCGCGCACCTTCGCCGAGCGCTGGGGCGGCAGCCTTTCGCTCTCCTCCTTGCCAGGGGAAGGCACGACGGCGACCCTGCTGCTGCCGGTCGTCACCACCGAAGGGCCCTCTGCATGAACGACGACCGCACGCTCCTGCTGCTCGACGATGACGACATCTTCGCGTTGCGCATGGCGAAAGCGCTCACGGCCCGCGGATTCCAGGTGACGCGCGCCGCCACTGCCGCCGAGGCCCTGGCGTCGGCGCGGGAGGAGAGCCCTGAGTACGCGCTGGTGGACCTGCGCCTGCCGGACGGTCACGGCCTCGACGTCGTGGCCGAACTGCACGCCATCGACCAGACGACGCGCATCGTGGTGCTCACGGGCTACGGCGCCATCGCCACCGCGGTGGAGAGCCTCAAGCGCGGCGCCTCCGACTACCTGACCAAGCCGGTCGATGCGGACCAGGTCGTGGCGGCACTCGAGAAGGAAGTCACGGAGAAGGCCACGCCCGGTGAGACCCGCGAGTTCACGGTGCCCTCGCTCGCCCGCGTGGAATGGGAGCACATCCAGCGCGTCATGACCGACTGCGGGGGAAATGTCTCGCAGGCCGCCCGCGTGCTCGGCCTGCACAGGCGCTCGCTGCAGCGAAAGCTGTCAAAGTACCCGGTCAACCGGTGACCGCCGGCACCGGCCCGGCGAGTTCGTCCATTCAGTTCAAGGCGGCACGGTTCCTGCTTTTCGGCTACGGTATAAGGCACCTCGCGGCATGATGCTTCACTCGTTCCGCATATCGTCACAGGAGTCGTTATGGTCGAGTTCAAACACATCCTCTGCCCGACGGATCTGAGCGAAGCGTCGCGCCCGGCCCTGGCCTATGCGGCGGCGTTCACGGTCTGGTACGGCGCCAAGCTGTCCCTGCTGCACGTCGTGCCGACGTTCGATGCCATCCAGGTCCCGCCAGGCACGCTCGGCGAAGCCGTGCAGGTGGTCTATCCGTCGACGCGCGAGGAAGTCGTGGCCGCGATGAAGCGCCAGGCCGAGGCCATGGGCGCTGGCGCCGTGGAGCCCTACCTGGTGGCCGAGTCCGGCGATCCCGTGAACACCATCATCGACCAGGCCCTGGCCATCCCCTCGGATCTCATCGTGATGGGCACCCACGGCCGGAGCGGGTTCAACCGCCTGCTCAACGGCTCGGTGACAGAGGAGCTCCTGCACCGCTCGCCCTGCCCCGTCCTGACCGTGCCGCCCCACGCGCAGGGCGCGCCGGGGGACGTGACGTTCAAGCGCATCGTCTGCGCCATGGACTTCTCGCCGGCCTCGCTCCAGGCCCTCGGGTTCGCCCTCGACCTGGGCCGGCAGGCCAACGGCGTCGTCACGGTGCTCCACTCCATCGAGTGGCTGGCGGAAGAGGAACCGCGCGCGACCGCGCACTTCAACGTGGCCGAGTATCGCACCTACCTGATCGAGGACGCGAAGCAGCGCCTGGACCAGCTCGTGTCCGGCGAGGAGCGCACCTGGTGCGACATCGAGAACCTGGTGACGGCGGGGCGTGCCTACCGCGAGATCCTGCGCGTGGCTGCGGACAAGAAGGCAGACCTGATCGTCATGGGGTCGCAGGGGCGGGGCGGGCTCGGCCTCAGGCTCCTCGGCTCGGCCACCCACCAGGTGGTCCGATCCGCGGAGTGCCCGGTGTTGACCGTCCGCGGCGCGGAAGCCCCCGGGAAAGCGTGACGCTGCGTCCCACGCAGGTCTGTGACCGGGGTTGGGTGCCGGTTACCCGGCACCGCGCCCCGGCGGGGTGACGGTGTGCCGGCGGGCAAAAGGGAAGTGAGAAGTGAGAAGAAGGGCGTGCCGATGACTCTCGTGCGGCGGATTGGTGTGATGGTGGGGATGCTGGTCCTGGCCGGGCAGGCCGGGAGCGGGCAGCAGGCGCAGCCGGCCGCCACCGGAGCGTGGGTGCTCCAGCCCGCCCCGGGGGCGACGTCGACCGCCGCCTACGCGGTGGTCGAGAATCCATCGATGTACGAGATCTACGTCGTGAGTGTCTCGACCGACGCCGCGGGTGCCGCCGAGGTCGTGACCGGGCCGCCCGACGCCGTGAAGCCGGTGCCCGAATTGCCGGTGCCCGCGTATGGCCAGACCGAGCTCAAGCCGGGCGGCGTCCACATCCGACTGAAGGACCTGAAGCAACCATTGAAGGAAGGCGATTCCGTGGAACTGACGCTGACCACGGACGGCGGGCTGGCCCTCAAGGTCACGGCCCCGGTGAAGAAGGGCTGAGGGGCGGGGTGCATCCGTGCACCCCGCACCCTTGCACCCCTGCACCCGTGCACCCCTGCACCCGTGCAGGGCGTTACTGCTTCTTGATGATGTAGCTGCCGTCGGCGCCCTTGTCGCGGTACTTCGTGTGGCACTGGCCGCAGGTACCCATCATCAGCTTCATGTGCTCGGCGGCGCCGGCCATGTTGTTCGCGGAGGCGGCCTTCTCCACTTCGGCCGCATGGTTCATCGCCGCGGTGGCCCAGTCGGCAGCGTCCTGCGTCTTCCGCGCGGTCCAGAACGCTGCGTTGTTCTTCTGGATCTCCACCATCTTCTTCGCGTCCGCGGCAAGGGCCTCCGCTGCCTGCCCCTCCATGTTCTTGCGCATGGCGCCGACGGTGGCGCCGACCGACTTCATCAGCTTGTCGAACTCCTCGTCGCTGGCGGGTGCCTGCGCGGAGGGCACGACCGCGAAACCGATGGCGATCAGCCACGCGAGGGTGGCGAGGGACACGAAACGAGCAGCACGCATGGAACCTCCTGAACGCTGAAGGGCGGCGCACGATGCCCGCCCCCGGAAAAAGCGGCGCTAACTATAGCAGAGGTAGGCGGACGAGGGCGCTCACGCGAAGTCGCGCAGGTAGGGGAGCTTCGCCGCGAAGGCGCGCACCTGGTCGAAGTCCTGCAGCAGCAGCCCCAAGCCGTCCCATCGTCCCGTGAGGAGCGCATCGCGCGCCGCCGCGGGCAGGTGCACGGCGAGGTCGAGCGTGCCGGCCGTCACCCGCATCGACTCCAGGTCGAGGCGCACCTCGATCTGCGGGTCGCGCTCGATGGCGGCCTGCAGCGCGGCCACGTCCGCGGGGGCCGCCGTGACCGCGGGCAGGCCCAGCATCACGGCGTTCCCGAAGAAGATCTCCGAGAACGACTCGCCGATGATCCCGCGGATGCCCCAGCGCACCAGGCCCTGCGGCGCGTGTTCGCGCGACGAGCCGCAGCCGAAGTTGCGGTTCACCACCATGACGGATGCGCCCGCGAAGCGCGGGTCGTCCATCGGGTGGACGCGCCCGTCGCGCGACGCGTGCGCGCGATCGTCGCCGAACACGTGGCGCTCGAGGCCGTCGAAGGTGATGGCGCGCAGGTGGCGCGCCGGCATGATGCGATCCGTGTCGATGTCGTCCCCGGCGAGCGGCAGTGCGCGGCCGGTGACCGACAGAATCCGCGACGCGCTCATTGGACCGCTCCCCCGCGCGGCACGACGCTCCGCACGTCCACGACTTCGCCGGCGACCGCCGCCGCCGCCACCATGGCGGGGCTCATCAGCAGGGTGCGGCCGGTCGGGCTTCCCTGGCGGCCGCGGAAATTTCGGTTGGACGACGAGGCGCAGGTCTCGGCGCCGGACAGCTTGTCGTCGTTCATGCCGAGGCACAGCGAGCAGCCCGGCTCGCGCCACTCGAACCCGGCGGCCTTGAACACCTCGTCCAGCCCCTCGGCCTCGGCGGCATGCTGCACCTCGCGGGAGCCGGGCACGACCAGGCCGCGCACGTGCCGTGCCACGCGCTGGCCCCGGACCAGGCTGGCCGCGGCCCTCAGGTCCGACAGCCGGGCGTTGGTGCAGGATCCGATGAACGCCACGTCCACGCGGCGGCGCTTCACCGCCTCGCCGGCGTCGAACCCCATGAACTGCAGCGCCTCGAGCGCCGCCTCGCGCTCGCCGGGCGGCAGCGACGCCGGGTCCGGGATGGGCTCGTCCACCATCACGCTCTGCCCGGGATTGGTGCCCCAGGTGACCACCGGGCCGATCCGAGCCGCGTCGATCGCCCGCTCGTCGTCGGCGGCGGCATTCGCGTCCGACGCGATGCTTCGCCACCAGGCAACGGCGCGGTCCCAGGCCTCGCCCTTCGGTGCGTGCTCGCGCCCGCGCAGGAACGCGAATGTCGTGTCGTCCGGGTTCACGTAGCCCATGCGCGCGCCGCCCTCGATCGACAGGTTGCAGAGCGTCATGCGCTCGTCCATCGTCATGCGCGCGACGGCGTCTCCCGCGTACTCGTAGGCGAAGCCGACGCCGCCGTTCACCCCGAGCTGCCGGATCATCGCGAGCGCCAGGTCCTTCGCCGTGACGCCGGGCCCCATCGTGCCCTCGAAACGCACGCGTCGCAGCTTCGGCTTGTCCATGGCGAGGCACTGCGAGGCCAGCACGTCGCGCACCTGCGAGGTGCCGATGCCAAAGGCCAGCGCGCCGAACGCCCCGTGCGTCGAGGTGTGGCTGTCGCCGCACGCGATGGTCATGCCCGGCTGCGTCAGCCCGAGCTCGGGGCCAATCACGTGGACGATGCCCTGGTGCGCGTCGCCGAGGCCATAGAGCGGGATGTGGTGCTCGTGGCAGTTGGCCTCGAGCGTGGCCATCATTTCTTCCGCCACCGGATCCGGCGCCGGCCGGCGGAGGCTCGACGTCGGGATGATGTGGTCCATCGTCCCGAAGATCCGATCGGGGAACGCCGGCGCGAGGCCGCGCTCGCGCAGCATCGCGAAGGCCTGCGGCGTGGTCACCTCGTGTATCAGGTGGAGGCCGATGAACAGCTGGGTCTGTCCCGTCGGCAGCCGACGGACGGTGTGCAGATCCCAGACCTTGTCGAGCAGCGTCTGTGCCATTCGTGTTCAAGGGAGACCACGAAGGCGCGAAGGCGCCACGACGATCACGAGGACGGAACGAGGGACTGCCCTTCCCTCCCGGCTTCGTGGCTCCTTCGTGTCCTTCGTGTCTTCGTGGTTTCCCGTCTCTCCTATGCCTTCAATCTCTTGTTCACTTCCGCCCAGTTGATGACGTTCCAGAAGGCCGTCACGTAGTCTGCGCGGCGGTTCTGGTACTTCAGGTAGTAGGCGTGCTCCCACACGTCCAGCCCGAAGATGCCGCGCTTGTTCTCCATCGAGGGCGTGTCCTGGTTGGCCGTGCTGTGGATGACGAGCGTGCCGTTGTCGTCGCTCAGCCACGCCCAGCCGCTGCCGAACCGGCCCATTGCCGCCGCTGCGAACATCTCCTTGAACTTGTCGAAGCTCCCGAACGTCGAGGTGATGGCGTCGGCCACCGCGCCGGTCGGTGGGCCGCCCGCGTTGGGGGCCATCAACGTCCAGAACTGCATGTGGTTCCAGTGCCCGCCGCCGTTGTTGCGGACGGCGGTCCGTACGCTTTCCGGCACCTGGCTCAAGTTCTTCAGCATCTCGTCGAGCGGCATCTTGCCGGCGGCACCCGCGTTGGCCACGGCGGTGTTCAGATTCGTGACGTAGGCCTGGTGGTGGCGGTCGTGGTGAATCTGCATGGTCTGCGCGTCGATGTGCGGCTCGAGCGCGGCAAAGGGGTAGGGCAGCGGGGCCAGCGAGAACGGTCCGCCGGGCGCCCCGGCCTGTTCGAGCGAGCCGGGCCAGGCGGCGCCGGAGGTCCGCGCGGTGGCGAGTGCCAGGCCGCCGATGCCCAGGGTCGAGAGAATCTGTCGTCTTGTCAGCGTCACGCGCGTCCCCCCTGGAACCAGGACCTACAGCTTACACCTCCGGGTATAGTGACCGCATGCGCGCTCACGTCACCGCTGCCCTCGCCCTGCTGGCGCTCGCCACCATTCCCGCGGCCGCGCAGGACAACCGCCGCCCGATCACGCTCGACGATCATTCCCGGCTGGTCGCCGTGGCCGATCCGCAGCGCTCGCCCGAGGGCGAGTGGGTGGCGTACACGGTGACCACCAGCGACGTCGAGAAGGACAAGCGAAACACCGACATCTGGATGGTCAGGTGGGACGGCAGCGCGCGCCTGCAGCTCACCTCGTCGCCCGACGACGAGTCGTCGCCGCGCTGGAGCCCCGACGGGAAGTACCTGGCGTTTGTCGCGTCGCGTGGCACCGAGGAGGAGCAGAAGAAGGGCGCCCAGATCTGGCTGCTCGACCGCCGGGGCGGCGAGGCGCGGAAGGTGAGCGAGGTGAAGGGCGGGGCCTCCGCGATCCAGTGGTCGCCCGACAGCACGCGCATCGCCTTCGTCATCGGCGACGAGGATCCGGACGAGGATCCCGAGAAGAAGGAAGGGTGGAAGCGCAAGACGCCGCCCCCCATCGTCATCGATCGGTATCACTTCAAGCAGGACCGCGAGGGCTACCTCCGCCGGCTCTACGACCACATCGCCGTGCTCGACATCTCGACCGGGAAGCACATCGTCCTGACCAGCGGGCAGGTGGACGACTCGAATCCGTCGTGGTCACCGGACGGGAAACAGATCGCGTTTCTCAGCAAGCGGGCGCATGCAGACCCGGACCGCACCGCGAACCAGGACCTCTGGGTGATCGAGGCGCGCGAGGCCGCCGCGCCGCGGCAGGTGACCAGCACGCCGGAGAGCGAGAGCGGGCGGCCGGTCTGGAGCCCGGACGGCGCGCGCATCGCCGTGCTGCTGGGTGACGTGGATCGGTACTACGCCTACGACATGAACAAGCTGGCCATGGTCCCTGCGCCGACGGCGGCGTCCGACCCGGTGGCGAAGCCCGCCCTCTTCATGTCGCAGCTGGACCGCGCGGTGTCGAACATCGAGTGGTCGGCGGATGGCGAGTCCATCGCCTTCCTGGTGGAGGACGATCGCCGCGTGCAGCTGGCCACGGTGCCGGCAGGCCGCGTCTCCACGCGCGGCGTGGAGCCGCTCACGACGGGCAATCGCGCGGTGCGCGCGCTCAGTCCCGGCAAGGACGGCCACTTCGCGGTGCTGATGACGACGCCCGAGCAGCCGCCAGAGGTCTTCGCGCTCGAGGGCGGCACCTTCCGGCAGCTGACGTCGCACAACGACGCCCTGATGAAGGAACTGCAGCTGGCCACCACCGAGGACTTCCAGGCGAAGAGCAAGGACGGCGCCGAGGTGCATGGACTCATCGTGAAACCGGCCGGATACGTGCCGGGACGGAGGTACCCGACGCTGGCCATCATCCACGGCGGGCCCAACGGGCAGGACGAGCACGAGTTCGATTTCGAGCGGGAGTTCTACGCCGCGCACGGCTACGTCGTGCTCACCGTCAACTACCGCGGCAGCGCCGGACGGGGAAGCGCCTTCCAGAAGGCGATTTACGGGGACTGGGGCAACCTCGAGGTCGTGGATATCCTGGGCATGGTGGACGAGGCCGTGCGGCAGGGCATTGCCGATCCGGAACGCCTTGGCATCGGCGGCTGGAGCTACGGTGGCATCTCCACCAACTACACCATCGCGACGGACCCGCGCTTCAAGGCCGCAGTCAGCGGCGCGGGCAGCTCGGCGCAGGCCTCGATGTACGGGCTGGACCAGTACATCGTCCAGTGGGACGTGGAGATCGGTCCCCCGTGGAAGGCGAAGGCGGTGTACGAGAAGGTCTCCTATCCGTTCTTCCACGCGGATCGCATCAAGACGCCCACGCTGTTCATGGGCGGCGAGAAGGACTTCAACGTGCCCATTGCCGGGAGCGAGCAGATGTACCAGGCGCTCAGGAGCCTCGGCGTGCCGACGGAGCTGGTGATCTATCCGGGACAGTTCCACTCGCTGACGGTGCCGAGCTACCAGCGGGACCGCCTGCAGCGGTACGTGGACTGGTTCAACAAGCACCTGCAGCCGGCCGGCGCCACGTCCGCCAGGCCGTGAGCGCCAGTCGCTTCTCCGTCGTCGAGGCCACGGTGGCGAGCCTGCACGCCGCGCTTGCGTCCGGCGAGACGACTTGCGTGGAGGTGGTGCGCGAAAGCCTCGATCGCATCGAGGCGTTCGACAGGAAGGGGCCCGCGTTCCGCGCCATCATCACGGTGAATCCCCGTGCGCTCGAGGCCGCCGCCGAGATGGATCGGCTTCGCGTGGCCGGGACCGCCCTACCGCCGCTGCACGGCATTCCTCTCATCCTCAAGGACAACTTCGACACGGCGGACCTGCCCACCACGGGCGGTGCCGTCACGCTTGCGCGGTCGGTCCCACTCCGCGATGCTTTTGTGGTCTCGCGCATCCGTGAGGCCGGCGCCATCATCCTCGGCAAGGCCAACCAGACGGAGCTGGCGCTGAACGGCTCGTCGGTCAGCTCGCTCGGGGGACAGACGCTGAACCCCTATGACCTCACACGCACCCCGGGCGGGTCGAGCGGCGGCACGGGTGCCGCCATCGCCGGGAGCTTTGCGGTGCTGGGCACGGGCAGCGACACCGGCCAGTCCATCCGCTCGCCCGCGTCGGCGTGCGCGCTGGTCGGCGTACGCCCCACGCGCGGGTTGGTGAGCCGCCGCGGTGTCATGCCGTTCAGCCCTTCGCAGGACGAGGTGGGGCCCATCACCCGCACCGTCGAGGATGCGGCGCGCCTGCTCGACGTGATGGCGGGCTACGACCCCGCCGACCCGGTGACCGCCCTCGGCGTCGGCCACGTGACTACGTCCTATCGCGAGGCCCTTCGGCCCGACGCGCTCCGCGGCGCGCGACTCGGGCTGCTCGAGGCCTTCATGGGCAGTGCGGACGTGCATCGACCGGTCAACGACGTGGTGCGCGAGGCGGTGGGCCGGTTGGAGGCGCTTGGCGCGACGGTGATCGCGGTCGAGATTCCCGGTCTCGATGCGCTGACGCGCGATCTGAGCCTCATGCGCCTCGAGCTGGCCGACGCCTTCGATGGGTACCTGGCCACGCTTGGCGAACGAGCCCCGGTGCGGACGCTGGCCGAGTTCGTGGACCGCGGTGAGTTCCGCCCGTCGCTCCGAGCCGACCTCGAGGCGGCGCTCGGGGCGCAGCGGGCGGCCTCCGTGTCCGAGCGTGAGCAGATGCACCGCCGCCGGGACCTGCTCCGCACCGTCGTGCAGCGGGTGTTCGAGGCGGAGTCGCTCGACGGGATCCTCTATCCGCACCAGCGGCGGCTGGCCGTGCCGGTGGGGGAGGAGCAGGTGGACCGCAACGGCGTGCTCGCCAACAGCACGGGGTATCCCGCCGTCGTCTTTCCTGCCGGCTTCTCCCCGCCGACGCCGTCGGCGCCGCTCGGCGTTCCCGTCGGCCTGGAGGTGCTGGGACCAGCCTGGGCCGAGGGCCGGCTCCTGGGGTTTGCGTATGCCTACGAGCAGGCTGCTGGCGCACGGCGGCGACCGCTCAGCACGCCCCCGCTGGCTCATCGGTCTCCAGGCGCGGACTGACTGCCGTCATAGGCCGGGGATGGCTCTGCCGTGATACGATGGCCAAAGTGAGATCAAGTCTCACTTCGGACTCAGCCATGAACCCTCATCGTCCGCTCGCCCGCGTGCCCGTCGGCTCCACCGCTGTCGTTTCCCGCGTCTCCGGAACCCGGACCGTCGTGAGGCGGCTGCTTGAAATGGGCCTGGTCCCGGGCACCCGGGTCACCGTTCAGCGGACGGCGCCCCTTGGCGATCCGGTGGAGTTACGCGTGCGCAACTACGCCCTGTCCATCCGGCGGGCCGACGCACTCGGTATCGAAGTGGAGTGAGATGACGCCGACCGTGCTGGCGCAGCCCCGCACGCGCCAGGCGCTGGTGCTGGTCGCGGGCAACCCCAACTCGGGCAAGTCCACCGTCTTCAACGCCCTCTCGGGCGCGCGGACGCGCGTGGCGAACTATCCCGGCGTCACCATCGAGCGGCGCTCGGCCACGGTCACGCTCGGCGAGGGGGCGTCCATCGAGCTCACGGACCTCCCCGGTACCTACTCGCTCAGCGCCCGGTCCCGAGAGGAACAGATCGCGGTTGAATCGCTGCTCGGGCGCGGCCCCCGGCGGCCGGATGCCATCCTGGTGGTGGCCGATGCCACCGCGCTGGCGCGCGCGCTGTACCTGACCGTCGAGATCCTCGAGATTGGCCGGCCCGTCGTCGTCGCGCTGAACATGACCGACGAGGCGGCGCGTGAAGGCATCGCCATCGACGCCGCGCGGCTGGAGCGCCTGACCGGGGCCCGCGTCATCCCGACGGTGGCGAGCAGAGGCATCGGCATCGACCTGTTGAAGGCCGCGCTGGCCGACGCCGTGAGGACGCAGCCCCTGCCGCACGCGCCGGACGTGAAGCGGCCGGAGGCCCTGCAGGCCGATCTCGCCGAGCTCGAGTCGCTGATCCTCTCCGAGCGCCTGATGGATCGTCCCGAGGAGGCCCGGGTCTGGGCGCAGTGGCTGCTGCTTTCGCTCGACCACGAGGGCGCTGACGAGCTGACCGGGATTCCCCCCACGATTCGCCAGGCCGTTCACCGCATCCACCAGCGGGGCGCCAGTGCCGGCCGCAACATGGACCTCGAGATCATCGGCGCCCGCTACGAGCTGGTGGATCGGCTGATGGACGAGGTCTGCTCGGCGCCGGCGACGAGCCGCCGGAGCTTGACCGACCGCGTGGACGCCGTGCTCACGCACAAGGTAGGCGGCGCCCTCGCGTTTGCCGCCGTCATGATGGTGGTGTTCCAGGCGCTCTTCAGCTGGTCCGAGCCGGCGATCGC
>JADZCN010000075.1 GCA_020851565.1 Acidobacteriota bacterium
GCGGACCACGGCCTTGGCCTTCATCGTGCCGAAGGTGATGATCTGCGAGACGTTCTCGCGGCCGTACTTGCGCGTGACGTACTCGATGACCTCGCCACGGCGGCGCTCACAGAAGTCCACGTCGATATCGGGCAGCGACACGCGCTCCGGGTTGAGGAACCGCTCGAACAGCAGGTCGTAGTGCAGCGGGTCCACGTCGGTGATGCGCAGGCACCACGCCACCAGGCTCCCGGCCGCCGAGCCGCGGCCCGGGCCCACCGGGATGCCCTGCTCGCGCGCGTACCGGATGAAGTCCCAGACGATCAGGAAGTACCCGGGGTACCCCATCTTCTTGATCATCGCGATCTCGTAGCCGAGGCGCTCCTCGTACTCCGCGATGGTGTGGCGCAGCTTGCCCTCGGCCTCGAGCTGGCGCAGGCGCTCGAGGCGCTGCGCGAAGCCCAGCCGGGTCTCGTGCTCGAAATAGCCCTCGAGCGTGAAGCCCTCCGGCACCTCGAACTTCGGCAGGTGGTTCTCGCCGCTCGGGATGGTGACGTTGCAGCGCTCGGCGATGAGCAGCGTGTTGGCCATCGCTTCGGGGTAGTCGCCGAAGACCTGCGCCATCTGCGCGGCCGATTTCAGGAAGAACTGGTCGCCGTGATAGCGGAGGCGGTGCTCGTCGTTCACGCCCTTGCCCGTGCCGATGCACAGCAGGATGTCGTGCGGCTTGTGGTCGCCGTGCCTCAGGTAGTGCACGTCGTTCGTGCAGACCAGCGGCATCCCCAGATCGCGCGCGATCGGGATCAGGCCGTTGTTGACGATGCGCTGCTCGTCGATGCCCTGGTACTGCATCTCGAGGAAGAAGTTGCCCTTGCCGAGGATGTCCTGGAACGTCGAGGCCGCGGCGATCGCCTTCTTCGGGTTCGGCCCGCGCACTTCGGTCGCCACCTCGCCCTTCAGGCAGCTGCTGAGCCCGATGAGGCCTTGGGCGTGCTCGGCGAGCAGCGCCTTGTCGATGCGCGGCTTGTAGTAGAAGCCCTCGGTGAAGCCGGCCGACACCAGCTTGATCAGGTTCCTGTAGCCGACCGCGTTCTCGGCGAGCAGCACCAGGTGGTTGGCCGTCTCCCCGGCGGTCCCGCTCTTGTCGAAGCGGCTGCCAGGCGCGACGTACACCTCGCACCCGAGGATGGGGTTGAGGCCCCGCTTGCGGGCCGCGTCGTGGAACACCACCGACGAGAACATGTTGCCGTGCTCGGTGACGGCCACCGCCTTCTGGCCCAGCTTCTGCACTTGATCCAGCAGCTCGTCGATGCGGCAGGCGCCGTCGAGCAGCGAGAACTCGGTGTGAAGGTGCAGGTGGACGAAGTCGGGCATGGAGAACCTGGAGAAAGTGCTCAGTGCTGAGTGCGGGGGGCGGCGTGCGAGTGCCGGGTGCTCAGTGCCACGTGCGAGTGCCGGGTGCTGCCCGGGAGAAGCGGGCTGCGGAGTGCCGAGTCGCACTCGGCACTCGCACACCGCACCCCGCACTCAGCACTCGCACGCGGCACCCCGCACCCCGCACTCAGCACTCCCCTACTCCCACTCAATCGTGCTCGGGGGCTTCGAGCTGATGTCGTACACCACCCGGTTGATGCCCTTCACCTCGTTGACGATGCGCGAGGAGATGCTGGCGAGCAGCTCGTGCGGGAGGCGCGCCCAGTCGGCCGTCATGCCGTCCAGGCTCTCGACCGCGCGAATGGCCACGGTGAACTCGTAGGTGCGGGCATCGCCCATGACGCCGACGCTCTGCACCGGGAGGAGCACGGCAAAGCTCTGCCAGAGCCGCTCATACCAGCCGGCGCCGCGCACCTCGTTCGCCACGATGGCGTCGGCCTTCTGGAGCAACGCGAGCCGCTCGCGCGTCAGCGCCCCGATGACGCGGACGGCCAGGCCCGGTCCGGGGAACGGCTGCCGGACCAGGAACTCCTTGTCGATGCCGAGGTCGCGGCCGACGGCGCGGACCTCGTCCTTGAAGAGCTCGCGGAGCGGCTCGACCAGCGTGAAGCGCATCCGCTCCGGCAGCCCGCCCACGTTGTGATGGCTCTTGATGGTCGCCGAGGGCCCCCGCACCGAGACCGACTCGATGACGTCCGGGTAGAGCGTGCCCTGGGCCAGGAAGTCGAAGTGGCCGAGCTTCCGCGCCTCCTCTTCGAAGACGTCGATGAAAGTGGCGCCGATGATCTTGCGCTTCTGCTCGGGATCGGTGACCCCGGCCAGCCGCCCGAGGAACCCCTCGGACGCGTCCACGAAGTTCACCGGCAGCTGAAGCTTCTTGTATCGTTCCAGCACCTGCGCAGCCTCGTTGAGCCGCAGCAGGCCGTTGTCCACGAAGATGCACTCGAGCTTGTCACCGATCGCCTGGTGGATGAGCGTGGCGGCCACGGTGGAGTCCACGCCCCCCGAGAGCGCGCACACCACGCGGCCGTCGCCGACCTGCGACCGGATGCGCGCCGTGGATTCGTCGATGAACGACTTGATCGTCCAGTCGCCCGAGCAGCCACAGACGCCAAAGGCGAAGTTGCGGAGGATCTCGGTGCCCTGCTCGGTGTGGGCCACCTCGGGATGGAACAGCAGCGCGTAGTAGCCGCGGTCCGGCGCTTCCATGGCGGCCACGGGAGCGTTGGCGCTCGTGGCGGTCACGTGGAAGCCCGGCGGCGCGGCCGCCACGAAATCGCCGTGGCTGGCCCACACCCGCAGCTCGTCCGGCACCGCCTGGAGCATGCGCGCGTCGCGGCGCTCCCGATGGATGACCGCGTGGCCGAACTCGCGATGCGGCGCGCTGCCGACGGTGCCGCCCAGCATGTCGGTCATCAGCTGCATGCCGTAGCAGATGCCCAGCGTCGGCAGGCCCAGGTGCAGCACCTGCGGATCCGGGCGTGGCGCGCCCTCCTCGCGAACGCTGCTCGGCCCGCCCGAGAGGATGATGCCCCGGGGCTGCTTCGCGCGAATGGCCTCAATCGGCGTGTTGAACGGAAGGATCTCGGAGTACACCGACAGCTCGCGCAGGCGGCGCGCAATGAGCTGCGTGAACTGCGACCCGAAATCGAGAACGAGGATGGTTTCGTGTGCCACGGAGCTTCGAGGTAAGGACGCTATTATAACTGGCGATGCTCCTGATCCTGGCCGCGCTCGCGCAGGCCGCGGCGGCCACGCTGGCCACGCTGGATCTGCGCTGGCTCGTGCCCTTCGACGCGCCGCCGGCCGCGGCGCCCACCTACGATGCCGACACGGCGTATGTCCCGCTGCGCGATGGGGCGCTCGTGGCCGTCGATCTCGAACGCGGCACCGTCCGCTGGCGCCGTGCGCTCGCCACCGCCCTCCCGCCTGCGTCCGGCGAGGGCCTGGTATTCGTCGCCGCCGACGGGCGCGTGGAAGCGCTGACCTCGGCCAGCGGGGCGACGCGGTGGCGAACGCCGCTTCCCGGGCGTCTGGTGACGGTCACCTGGGACACCGGGTGGCTGCTCTGCTCGACCGAGGACGGGGACTTCGCCGCGCTCCGTGCGAGTGATGGCGAGCTGGTGTGGCGCGCGGCCCTCGGCAAGGCGCTCGTCGCGCCGCCGGCGGCGGCACTGGATCGGGTGTACGTGGCCCTCGACGGCGCCGAGGTGGTATCGCTCCACCTGGCGACGGGCGCGAAGGGCTGGGCCCGCACGCTGTCGGGCCGGATCACCGGTGTCTCCGCGGTGGATGGCCAGTTGATCGTGGGCACCACCGACAATGCCGTGTTCAGCCTGGAGCTGGACAGCGGCCGGCAGCGCTGGCGATGGCGCGTCGGAGGTGATGCGTCGGGGGCCGCCACCAGCGATGACCGCCACGTCTATTTCGTCGCGCGCGACAACGTCCTGCGCGCCGTGGCCCGTGGGGGCGGTACCTTGCGTTGGACCGCCGAGCTGTCGTCGCGCCCCCTGGGTGGCCCACAGGTGTTCCAGGGGGCGGTGTTCGTGCCGCTGGCCACCAGTGTTGCCATCTTCGATCCGGCCACGGGCAAGCCGCTCGCGACGATCCCCGCATCGGGTGAGCTCAGTGCGGCCCCGCACCTGCGACCCCTGGCGCGGCCAACCGGGGCGCGTCTCGTCGCCCTGACACGGGACGGCCGCCTCCAGGGGTTCGGCGAACGCTTCGAAGCCCCGCCCGCGCCCCTCGACGCTCTCCCGGGCGTGCCCGTTCCGCCCGAAGAGCGCTGAACCCCGAAGCCGTCATCGAAGGCTCGACGGCTTCTCACTTCTCCCTTTCTCGTGCAGCCGCAGGTAGGTCGCCGCACCCGTCAGGCTGATGTACTGAAACACGAGACCTCGCAGCAGCCACGCAATCACCTGGAGCGGCAGTGCGGCGAGCCCGACGAAGGGCACGAAAGCGATGAGGCCCAGGGCCGCCGTGGCCAGCACCGATGCGGCGGTCGTGAGCACCATCAGCGCCAGGATCGCCCCCAGCACGCCCAGGATGGCCCTGCTCTCCGACACCAGCAGCTGCGCGACCTTCGAGAGGGCGATCCTCACCGGGCAATCGTCGGCGGCCACCACAATCTGCGTGAGGAGGTACAGGAAGTTCACCAGGGTGATGAGGGCGATCACCCAGAGTGACGCCAGCGTGAGCGCCATCGGGCCTGCCAGCCCGTCGGCCAGCGGCGGGCCGAGCACGAAGAAGCCGTAGGCGCCCAGGGACAGCGCATACGCGACGGCCAGCCCGGTCACCAGCACCACGTACCGGCCGAACAGGCGCCGCATGCCGGCCGTGAACCGTTCGATTGAGAAGCCCGACGCGCGGGTGAGCGCCGACAGGTGCAGCGGTGGGTGCTCAATGGCCCCGGCCGCGCGCTCCCCCGCCACCAGCACGCTCAGCGTGCCCGCCTTGACGGCCACCATGAGTACGGAGCCGCCAGCGGCGATGAGCCCGAGCGCGCCGAGAAACGCTGCCAGCGCGACGGGCTGGGCCAGCAACCCGCCGATCAGGGTCGGTACGATGTCGCGATACTCGATACGCAACAGGTCGGAGGGCTCGGCGCCGACCAGCAGCATCACCAGCACCGCCCCGCCCGCGATCGGCACGGCCAGGAGCGCCTTGAAGAAGGCGTCGGCGACGAACTGGACGACCACGACGGGCCAGTTGGCCGCGGTGACAAGGGCGCCCCGCTTGAGCAACAGCTTGAGCGCGCGTGACTGGTCCATGAATCGGTGAGGGCTCCATGTTACCCCGGTACAATGGCCTCAACCGATGCGGCGATCCGCCTTCGTGAGCCGATCCGTCACGCGCCTGGCCATCGGAGGCCTCGTCGCGGTGCTCGGCGTGTGGCTGGGCGGGCGCGCGCTCGAGCAGCGTCGCTTCGGCGCCGATGAGGCCGCGAGCCGTGCGCGCGTCGCGACCGCCGTCGAATCCACGGTCCGCCGCATCGAGAGCCGGCTGCAGCAGGTCATCGACCGGACCGCGCTGAACCTCGACGACCTGGAACTGGCCGCCCAGGGCGAAGCCTCGTCGGAGCGTCGGCTGTTCGATGGGCTCGGCGCCGCCACCGGCGAGGCGCCACCCGACGTGTCCGCCTCACTGTACGGGACGACCGCGCTGCCGGTGGCGTGGACGGGAAGGCCGGTGGAGCTTCCCGACGCGCGAGTGCTGGGGCCGGAAGCCGTTTTCCTGGCGCCCGACGCGCAGGGGCTCCGGATCGTGCGCGTACATCCCCTGTTCGAGGCCGGCCAACCGGCCCGGCGCGCGGGCGCGCTGGTCCTCCAGGCACCGCTCGCTCAAGCCGACCGGGCCGGACAATCGGGCGACTACGTCCTGCCGACGGGCCTGGTCGGCGTGGCGGTGCGCCCACAGTTCGAGGGGGGCAACGAGACCGCTCCCGATGAGTTCTCGCTGAGCTCCGCCTCCGGGGAGCCCCTGGCTTCCGTCAGGGTGTCGTCATCCTCCCTGGAACGGGCGCGGTTGTCGTTTCGCCGCGGAGTCCATGCCACGCTGCTGGCCGCCCTGGCGGTCATCCTGCTGCTCGGAACGGGGCCGCTGCTCGACTGGCGGCGCCGGGCCCGGGCCGCGGGCCCCGTTGCGGGTGCCACGCTCGCCGTCGCGCTCGTGCTCGCGACCGCTCACTGGCTCTTCGGCCTGTCGATCGACCTGGGAGGACTGGCCGGTGCGCCGCTGGTGCCGCGGGACGCGCCGGGCGGGACGCTGCTGCTCGCGTTCTTCGCATCGCCGCTCCACGTCCTCGCCACCAGCCTGCTGATCGCAGGACTCGTCGGCCTTGGCATCTCCACCCTGGACCGCTGGCGGCAGGCACACCGCCGGCCGGGCCGGGCGGAGGAACCAACGATGGCGCGGGTGGCGGCGTTCCTGGCCAGCCAGGTGCTGGCAGGCGCCGTCGTCACCGCGCTGGTGGCGGGATACGAAGCGTTCATCCGGCATGGCCTGGCCCGGATGCCGGTCGACATCCTCCACTATGGACTGCGGCCCTGGGACTGGTCGCGCCTGGCCATCCTCACGGGTGTCATCGCGCTGAACGCCTCGGTCATTGCCCTTGGTGTCAGCGTCCTGCGGCTGGCCCGGCCGCCCTGGGCGCGCGGCGCCGCGTCCGCGCCGGTCCTGCGGCTGCTCGCCGTGGCCGCGTGGTCGGTCGTGCCCGTGGCCGTCGTGGCGCCAGGTCTCGTGGCGTTCTGGTCCCCGACCCTCCCGGCACTGCTCGCCCTGGGATTCACCGTCGCGGTCGCGTGGCGCATCGGACGCATCCGCGCGCGCCTGCGCCATGCCTCGCAGGCCGCGCGACTGCTGGCGGCCGTCCTGGCCGTGGTGCTGCCGTCGCTGGCGTTCTACCCGTCGATGGTCGATGCGGCGGCGCGCGCCAGGCGGTCCGTCGTCGAGACGCTCTACGCGCCCGAGGTGCTCGAGCAGCGGCGGACCCTGCAGGCGCGGCTGGCCGAGGCCCTGGCGAACATCGATCGCATTCAGGGGCTCGAGGATCTGGTCCGTGCCGCGGACCCCATGCCGCCAGGCGCGCCGCCGGTGGACGCCGCGTTCCGCGTCTGGTCGGAGACCGTGCTCGCTCGCCGCCGGCTCACGTCGAGCGTCGAGCTCTACAACGCCGCGGGCGTCCTGGCCAGCCGCTTCGCACTGAAGCTGCCAGACATCGCCGGCGCCCAGACGGCGGCCGAGACCAGCTGTGACTGGGACATCTTCGAGGAGGTGTCGCCGTTCTTCGCCGAGGAGCGGCGCCTGCTGCACGCCGGGCGTGCCATCTGCGTGGCCGAACCAGGTGGCCGACGCCGGGCCGTCGGACAAGTCGTCGTGCACCTGATGCTCGACTACGGCAACCTCTCCTTCGTCTCGGCGCAGAGCCCCTACGTGGCGCTCTTGCGATCCGGGTTCAGCGAGCCGGCCCCGCCGCCCCGGACCGCGGTGAACTTCGCCGTGTACGGCTGGAGCCGGACGGTGCTCTACGCATCGCAGTCGCGGGCATGGCCACTCGACGAGGCGGCCTTCCGCCGTGCAGCGGCCGACCGCGTGCCGTTCTGGACGGCCCTGACGCACGATGGCCGCGCCGCCGAGGCCTACGTGCTCAACGACCGCGGAGGGATCTACGTCCTGAGCACCTGGACCGATACCGGCTTCGGCCACCTCGTCGTGATGGCAGAGCTCGTCTCGCTCGCTTTCCTGGCCTTCGTCGCGGCCGTGCTGGCGGCCATGGTGTACGGCACGGTGGCAGCGCGGACGCCCACGTCGGGACGCGCGCTGATGCGCGAGGTCCGGGCCAGCTTCTACCGCAAGCTGTTCCTCGCCTTCGTCGCGGCTGCCGTCGTGCCGGTCGTGGCGCTGGCCTTCGTCGCGCGCGCGTACTTCGCCGCCCTGATGCTCGCCGACATCGAGATGGAAGCCACCCGCACCGCGGGCGTCGCCAGCCGTGTCGTCGAGGACTTCGGCAGCCTGCAGGCGCGGGGCCTGGCCGCCCTGCCCGTCATCGACGACAACATCGTGGTGTGGCTGAGCCGTGTCATCGCCGAGGACGTGAACATCTTCGACGGGCCGGGCCTGATGGCGTCGAGCGAGCGCAACCTCTTCGCCTCCGGCCTGCTCACGACCCGTACCCCCGGCGAGGTCTACCGCGCCATCATGCTCGACGGGCGCCCGTCGTTCGTGGGGCGCGAGGCCGTGGGCCCGGTGGAGTACCTGGTGGCCGCGGCGCCGGTGCGGATCCAGGCCCGCGACGCCATCCTGATGGTGCCCCTCACCTCACGCCAGCAGGAGATCGAGGGGCAGATCGAGGAACTGGACCGTCGCGTCCTGCTGGCAGCGCTGCTCTTCATCATGCTCGGCGCCGCCATCGGTTACTCCATGGCTGAACGCATTGCCGACCCGGTGAACCGGCTGATGCGCGCCACGCGGCGCATCGCCCGGGGCGACCTCGACGCGCACGTCGTGGCAACCTCGAACGACGAGCTTCGGCGGCTCGTCGAGGCGTTCAATGGCATGGCGGAAGACCTGCGGCGGCAGCGCGCCGAGCTCGAGCGCACGAACCGGCTCGCGGCCTGGGCAGACATGGCGCGCCAGGTGGCGCACGACATCAAGAACCCTCTGACGCCCATCCAGCTGAACGCCGAGCACCTGGCGCGGGTGCACGCAGACCGCGGCCGGCCGCTCGGGCCCGTCGTGGACGACTGCATCGCCAGCATCCTCGGGCAGGTGCGGCTGCTCCGCCAGATCTCGGCCGAGTTCTCGAGCTTCGCGACGGCGCCACAGCCACGGCCGCAGCCGCAGGATCTGGCGGCGCTGGTCACCGAGATCGTCGAGCCCTATCGTGCCGGGCTGGCCGGGCGCGTGACCTTCGAGGTCGATCTGGCGCCCGGGCTGCCGGCCGTTCGCATCGACCGCCTCCTGGTGAGTCGCGCCCTCACCAACGTCATCGAGAACGCGCTGCACGCGATGCCCAATGGCGGGCGCCTGCGCTTCACGACGCCTCCCGCCGAGCATCCCGGCGCCGTGCGACTCTGCGTGACCGACTCGGGCGTCGGCATGGACGAACAGGCGCTGGCCCGGATCTTCGAACCCTACTTCTCGACGAAGGCCACCGGGACGGGGCTGGGCCTCACCATTGCGAAGCGGAATGTCGAGGCATCGGGCGGCCGTATCGCGGTGGAGTCCACGCGCGGCGTCGGCACGACCATCACCATGGAGTTCCCGGTGGCGTAGGCGCGGACTTCAGGCCTTCTGCTGGGGCTCGGAGGCCTGATGGGATCGCAGCCGGCTCATCGCCAGGCCGACGAAGGCGGACGCGAGGTAGGCGTACGCCATCAGCAGGAGCACCTCGTGCGGCCGGCTGGCCACGGCCGCGATGAGCGCCGCCAGTGCGATCAGGCCCCGGTAGCTGCGCTTGGTTCCCAGGTCGAGCGACTTGAAGCTGCGGAAGCGGATGGTGCTCACCATCAGCAGCGCGGGGACGAGCACGACGGCGAGGGCGGGCAACGCCTGCGGGTAGGTCTGCATCCCGTCGGGGAAGTAGAACACCGTGGCCGCCGGAATGGCCGCGGCGGCCGGGCTGGGCATCCCGACGAAGTAACGCTTGTCGGTGTGCGCCTGGATGTTGAACCGGGCGAGGCGGAGCGCCGCGGCGGTGACGAACAGGAACCCGACCGCCCACCCGAGCCGGCCGAGCGGCGCGAGGCCCCATTGGAAGGCCAGGATGGCCGGCGCCATGCCGAAAGAGATGAGGTCCGCCAGCGAATCGAGTTGCAGGCCGAACTCGCTGGTCGTGCCCGTCATGCGCGCGATGCGCCCGTCCAGCATGTCGAGCACGATGGCGATGCCGATGAACGGTGCCGCGGTGGTCAGATCGCCCCGCATCGCGTAGATGACGCAGGCCCAGCCGCAGAAGAGGTTCGCGAGGGTGAACAGGCTGGGCAGCAGCGACACGCCGCGCCGCAGCCCGCGGGGCTCGGCCGGCCGCGGGAGCGGGTGAATCCTCGGATGCGGGTGCTGGCCCTGGATCTGGCTCACAAGCTCGCCTTTCCGCGTTTCCTACGACACCGTCGCCAGCACGGTCTCGCCCGCTACGACGCGGTCGCCCGGCTTCACGCGGATGAGGGCATCCGGCGGGACGAACAGATCGATGCGCGACCCGAACTTCATCACGCCAAACCGCTGCCCGCGCGCGACGACGTCGCCCGTCTTCAGCCGGCAGACGATACGCCGGGCCAGCACGCCCACGATCTGGCGGCACACGACGGGCTGCCCGTCGCGCTCGAACCAGACCTCGGTCCACTCGTTCAACTGCCCGGCTTCCACCTTGTAGGCCGGCAGGAACTTGCCGGGATGGTACTCCACGTGCGTCACCTTGCCCTCCACCGGCGTGCGGTTCACGTGCACATCCATGGGCGAGAGGAAGATGCTGATCTGCCGCCACTCCCCCTTCGGTGCGCCGGGCCCCGGCGGATCGCCCGCAATCATCACGCGGCCGTCCGCCGGCGAGACCACCAGGCCGGGGCCGGCCGGCGTGGTCCGGTTCGGATCCCGAAAGAAGAAGACGAAGAAGGCAGCCAGCACCAGGAACGGCACGGCCCAGGCGCGCCCTCCGCCCCACCCTGCGGCGAGAGCCAGGCCAAGGGCAATGAGAATGAAGGGAATGCCGGCGCGATCGATGAACATCGAACCACGATCATAGGCCAAGACGGCCGGCGTACATGAGAAGGGGCCACCCCGTGGAGTGGCCCCGTGGGCGCGACCGCCCTGCCGTGCTCACACCGAAACCGCGTGGGCGGAATGACCGGCGCGATGGTCGCGCAGGATCGCTTCCATCCGATCCTTCAGCTGAAGCTTCTTTTTCTTGAGGGTGACTTCTTCGAGTTGCTCTGCGTCGGAGAGGTAATGCTTGGATTCGAGGGCGACAAGGCGTTCGTCGAGATCGTGGTGCTGGGAGGCCAACTGGCGAAACTCGTCGTTGGTCTCGAGGAGCAGGTTTTTCGCGTCCTGTACCTCAGCCATTGGGCTTGCCTCCTTCCGGGGTCCGGCCTTCGAGCTGCCAGCCCCTATGCGGGCACTCTACCACCCTCATTGTGACGATTCAACTGTGGCGGCCAGCACCAGCGCGTCCTCGACGGGCTGCGCGTAGTAGTTCGGCCGCACGCCGACGATGGCAAAGCCCTGACCCTGGTACAGGCGGAGCGCCGGCGTGTTCGATCGGCGGACTTCGAGGGTGGCACGGCGGATGCCCTGAGCCGCGGCGGCCCTCAGGACCCCACGCAGGAGGGCGCGGCCCACGCCGCGTCCACGCCAGCGTGGCTCCACCGCCAGGTTGTTGATGTGCATTTCGTCCAGGACACGCCAGAACGCCGCGAATCCGGCGACAGGCGCTTCGTCGGTCCGGATCACGTAGACGGAACAGACCTCCGGGCGCGCCAGTTCGGCCTCGTACCACTCCCGGGTCGTGGGATTGTAAAAAGTTGCCTCTTCGATGGCCAGAACCGCCTCGAGGTCGGCGGGGCCGGCCAGCGGTTCGACGACGGGGGCGTTCGATGACATGCGCTCGCGCTCGGCAGCTACCTGCGTTCGGCGTCGGGACGTCGGACGTAGAGGGGTTGCAGCTGATGCGGTGGGTGCGCGCCGCCTCCGCGGGCACGCCACAGGGCCAGCCGGCCGATGGCGGGCGCCAGCGGCAGCGGTGGCATCACATCCGCGCCCGCGCCGGGTGTGTCCGCGTAGCGGACGGCACCATCGCCGGTCAAGGCCATCCGGGGCACGCGGAGAGCCGACCACGAAGACCAGACCCAATCCGGCGTACCTACCACCGGCTCGGTGAGGGCGATCACGCGTGCGGGCACGTCCGCGGCATCCGCCGCTCCCGCGGTGCGGCCGACGTCGTGGAGCGCAGCGAAGACCTCGCCGCGTGCCGCATCCATCCAACTGCCCACACGAGCCGATGGGACCTGCAGCCTCTCGAACGCGGAGAGCGCGAGGGCCTCGAGCGCCGAGACGCCGATGACCGGCCGGCCGGTGGCCATGGCCACGCCCTGCATGGCCGCGAGGCCGATCCGAAGTCCCGTGAAGGCGCCCGGCCCGGACGCCACGGCCAGGAGATCGAGGTCGTGCAAGGACACGCCTGCCACCTGCAGCACGCGATCCAGCTCGCCCGGCAGGCGCTCGCCGTGCGTCCGCGAGGCGTCGCCGTCGAGGACGGCCAGCACGTCACCGTCCCTGAGGACGGCCGCGCTGCCGGCGCGAGTGGTGGTGTCGAGCGAGAGAATGAGCACGGGCGAGGGGTCGCTCCGCCATCGTATACTCGACCTTGTCCGATTTTCGAACGCCGCCGTGTCCCAGCCCTCCAGTTCAGCGCCCTTCTCCGTGCCCGCCGGCACGAACCTGACGCCCGCGATGCGCCAGTACTTCGAGGCGAAGCGGCAGTATCGCCACGCCCTGGTCTTCTTCCGCATGGGCGATTTCTACGAGATGTTCTACGAGGACGCGCTGGTGGCGGCGCGCGCGCTGGACCTGACCCTCACCTCGCGATCGAAGGACGCGTCGGGCACCGCCGTGCCGATGTGCGGCGTGCCCTACCACGCGGCGGATGGCTACATCGCGCGCCTCGTGAAGAAGGGCTACCGGGTGGCCATCTGCGAGCAGGTGGAGGACCCGAAGAAGGCCAAGGGTGTGGTGAAGCGCGAGGTGGTGCGCGTGGTGTCGCCCGGAACGCTGGCGGATGCCAGTTATCTCGACGCGCGCGAGCCGGCGTTCCTCATGTCCATCTCCCCCACATCGGTGGCCGCCGGCCGGACGGCCGAGTACGGCGTGGCGCTGCTGGACCTCTCCACGGGCGAATTCGACGTCGCCGAGTACACCGGAACCGAGGGCCTGCAGGCCCTCGAGGACGAGATTGCCGTCCTTCGCCCACGCGAGATCATCGTCGCGAGCGGATACGACGCCAGGGGGGCCATTCCCGAGATTGTCCGCCTGGAGATCCCCGTCACCGAGGTAGACGGCTGGCACTTCGATCTGGAGTCGGCGCGGCAGACGCTGATGGACCAATTGCGCGTGGCCAGCCTCGACGGCTTCGGCCTCGAGCGCAGGCAGGCCGCGGTGGCGGCTGCCGGCGCCCTGGTGCGGCACCTTCGCGACACGCAGAAGGCCGAGCTCGCGCACGTGCGCAGCGTGCGCGTGAAGCACACGGCCGACACGCTCCTGATCGATCCGACGACGCTGAAGCACCTGGAGGTGGTCGAATCCACGGACGGCGGCCGCCAGGGCTCGCTGCTCCACGAGATCGACCGCACCGTGACACCGATGGGCGGCCGGTTGCTTCGCGCCTGGCTGCTGCGGCCGCTGGTGGTGCTCGAGCGCATCCGCGACCGGCTGGACGCCGTCGAGGAACTGGCCAGCCGCGCCACCGAGCGAGCGAAGGTGCGCGAGGCCTTCAAGGGCATCCAGGATCTCGAGCGCCTGGTGTCCCGTATCGCGCTTTCCACCGCCGGGCCGCGGGACCTGGTGGCCCTGCGCGCGTCGCTGGCGGCCGTCCCCCGCGTGGCGATGCTGCTCTCCGACTGCGAGGCGCCGCTCGTGCGGAGCCTGCGCGGCGAGCTGGACGACCTCTCCGACGTGCGCGGCTGGATCGAAACCACCATCGCGGACGACGCGCCGGCCCTGGCCCGCGACGGGGGGTTCGTGCGCGACGGCGTCGACGCCGACCTCGACGCCCTGCGGCACATCAGCCGCTCCGGCAAGCAGGTGATTGCGGAGATGGAGGAGCAGGAGCGCGCGCGCACGGGCATCGCGTCGCTCAAGGTGCGCTTCAACCGCGTCTTCGGCTACTACATCGAGGTGTCGAAGGCCAACCTGCACGCCGTGCCGACCGACTACCTGCGCAAGCAGACCATCGCCGGCGGCGAGCGGTTCATCACGCCGGCCTTGAAGGACTACGAAGAGAAGGTCCTGGGCGCCGACGAGCGGATCCTCGAACGCGAGCTCGCGATCTTCGAATCGCTCCGGGCCAGGGTGGCCGCCGAATCGCCTCGCGTGCTGGATACCGCCCGGGCGGTGGCCGCTCTCGACGTGCTGGCGGGCCTGGCCGAGACGGCCAGCGAGGCCAACTTCGCCAAGCCGCACGTGAGCGACGGGGACGAGCTCGTCGCCACCGACGTGCGCCATCCCGTGGTGGAGCGCCTGGCAGGCGGGGCGTTCGTGGCCAACGACGTCCGCCTGGACACCACGGCGCACCAGCTCGTGATCATCACGGGTCCGAACATGGGCGGCAAGTCCACCTATCTCCGGCAGGTGGCCCTGCTGTGTCTCCTTGCGCAGTGCGGATCGTTCGTGCCCGCGCGGGAGGCGAAGGTCGGCATCATCGACCGGCTCTTTGCGCGCGTGGGCGCGTCGGACAACATCGCCCGCGGCCAGTCCACCTTCATGGTGGAGATGCAGGAGACGGCGCAGATCCTGAACGGCGCCACCTCGCGCAGCCTCGTGGTGCTCGACGAGATCGGCCGGGGCACGGCCACCTTCGACGGGTTGTCCATTGCCTGGGCCGTCGCCGAGTTCCTGGCGAAGCACGGCCCGTCGCGGCCCAAGACGATGTTCGCCACGCACTATCACGAGCTCACGGACCTGGCCGACGCGTTCCCCGGCGTCGTGAACATGCACGTGGCGGCCCGCGAGTGGAAGGACGACATTGTCTTCCTGCACAAGATCCTGCCGGGGCGGTCGGACCGAAGCTACGGTATCCAGGTGGCGAGGCTGGCGGGCCTGCCGGCGCCGGTCATCGCCCGCGCGCGGGACATCCTGCATGCCCTCGAGCAGGATGAGCTCAGCCGCGGCGGCCGCCCGGCCATCAGCGGGCAGCGGCCCGCGCCGCAGGAGCAGCTCGGGCTGTTCCAGGCCTCGTCCCCGGTGGAGGAACGGCTCCGCGACCGGCTGCGCGAGGTGGACATCAACCGCACCACGCCGCTCGACGCGCTGCAGCTGCTACAGGAGCTCAAGCAAGACGCCGAGTGACACTTGGGTGCGGGCAGGTGCGAACGGGTGCGGACAGGTGCGGGCGGGTGCGGGCGGGTGCGGGCAGGTGCGAACGGGTGCGGGCGGGTGCGGGCGGGTGCGGGCAGGTGCGAACGGGTGCGGGCAGGTGCGGGCAGGTGCGAACAGGTGCGGGCAGGTGCGAACGGGTGCGGGCAGGTGCGGGCGGGTGCGAACGGGTGCGGGCAGGTGCGAAGGGGTGCGGGCAGGTGCGAACGGGTGCGGGCAGGTGCGGACAGGTGCGGGCGGTGCGGGCGGGTGCGAGAACGAAAGGAGCGCCGGGACTTCAGTCCCGGCGTCGTCGATGCGCCCTCTCAGCTCTTGAGCTTCGCGATCTCGGCCTTCGCGTCGGTGGCCAGCGGCGAGTCGGCGTGCTGCTCGACGATCTGCGTGAGGGTCTTGCGGGCGTCGTCGGTCTTGCCGGCGAGGCGGTAGGCGCGAGCCAGCTCCATCAGCATGGCCTCTGTCGGCAGGGGGCCGTCCTTCTGCTCCGCCATCTCCTTGAGCGTGGCGATGGCCGGGTCGAACTGCCCTGCCACGAGCTGGACGGAAACCTTGCCCAGCCTCGCCGCGCGCGCGATCAGCGGATCGCTGCTGCCGACGAGCTGATCGTACTGGGCGATGGCCTCGTCCCGGCGGCCCAGCTGCGCCAGCGTGTCGGCCGCGTGGAGCCGGGCGGTCTGCCCGGGCTTGGTCGTCGGATAGGCGTCGGCCGCCGCCAGGAACTTCGGCAGCGCGGTCTCGAGCTTGGCCTGGAGGGTCGGGTACGTGCCCGGCAACTGCCCGCCCGGGTTGGTCGGGTCGTTGGTGGTGCCGGCCGGGGGCGCCGGCGGCTGAACCTGGGCTTCCTCCACGACCATGCCCTCGGCGAGCAGCGCCGCAGCCTTGTTGTTCACGCTGTCGCGCCAGGCGGTGTAGCCGAGCAGGCCGACGCCGATGAGCACGGCGGCCGCGGCGATGCCCAGCACCGCGGTCCGATTCTGCTCGAACCAGGTCTGGGCGGTGCCCACGGCCATCGCCAGCTCGTTGTCCTTCAGATGGTGACGCTCGGAAGTCTTCATAGGGTCTAACTTCCCATTGTCGGCCAACTGCAGGCCGAACATCAAGTGAAGGCGTTCCCGCACGCGCCGCCCGTCACTTCGCGGTCGCTCCCAAGAGTCGTTCGAGGCGATCGAGGCGCGCGCCCACGTCGGCGTTCTCGCGCCGCCGGTCGCGCTGCTGGCCTGCAATCGACTCGGTTCGGGTGGCGATGGCCTGCAGCGCCGCCAGTGCGATGCCGTCGGCGTCCACCGTGCTGATCTGGCGTGGAGACTCCCCGAGACCGAACGACGCCCGAAAGTCCTGCGCCGTGGGGCCCAGGTGCCGGATACTCGCGTCCTGCGTGATGTAGTTCCATTCGCGGATGGGCAGCCGCGCGAGCTTTGCGAGCACGCGCTCGCCGTCGAGCGCGCGGAAGTGCTGCTTCAGGCGGCGATCCGACGTGCTGTTCCACGACCCGTCGTCGAGCCGGACGCCGACCGTGGCCGCGGCGTCCGAGAAGAACTCCACGAACGAATTCGCCCGGACGTTGAACTGGTTCGCGCCGCCTACCATCCGGGACTCCGGCAGCGTCGCGTAATCGCCGAAGACGAAGGACCCTGGAACCTGGTACGGCACCTGGACATTCGTGCCCAGGGCCACGCTGCCCGGCCCGCCGGCCGCGGTCTGGAGTCCGGCGGAGAATGCCGCCGTGCCATGTGAGCCGCTCCCGCCGCCTCCCCGCCCGATGGCCACGGCCGCCGTTGCGGTGGCGTAGCCCTGGACGAGGGCCACGCTGTACTGACCATCGGCAATAGCCGCCTCGCCAATCGCGGTGCTGTAATCCCCGTATGCTCGGGCATCCCGCCCGAGGCCCACGCTGTAGTGTCCAGTGGTGCGGTCGTCCCACTGGCCCGGAAAGAAGAGCACACGGCCGGCCCTGACGGCGCCCTTCCGCGCATGCCAGGCGAAGAAGCGACCCTGCCCACTGATTGGCCCCGTCCCGTCGGCCTCTGAGGTGGAGCGTGCGATGACACCCTGGGTGGTCTCGATCGACTCCGGCCGGAAATAGAGGCTCACCGCCTGCGTGCCCCCGACAGCGTACAGCCCGGTCCCGGCAACGACGCGTGTGATGGTCCCGCCTCCCGCCGTGGTGCACGACACGCGGCCATCTTCGGCAATCGCCGAGATGAACTGCCCGCCGGGGCAACTGCCGCTGATCCGGCGCTGAACCGTTGAGGCGGTGATGACCGCCGCGCCCAGGGCGCTCGCCGGCCGGGGACTGCCGCCCGAGCCGGCCGTCGTGGTCGGTACGAACGCGCCGGCGTTGCCGGCGCTGTCCTGCCATGTGCCCGAGAGCGACGACAGGCTGAGCGTGGCGCGCAGGTGCACGGGAATGGCGCCCGGCGTCGTGACGATGCTCATCCCGAGGCCGATGTCCCCGCCGGAGGCGACGGAGGCGGTGCCAACGATCGAGGCCTTCTCGCCTCCGCACTGATCGTCAGTTCCGTCCAGCCTGTAGACCTCCCCGGCTCGCGTGATTGAGAGCGTCAGGACATTGCAGTGCGGCTCGAGCTGCCACCGGAAGGTCCCGACGGGCTGTGCCTCGGCGGTGGCCGTCGCGACGACCAGCAACGCGCCGAACGTCACCAGCCGGGCGGCGATCATCGGTCCCTCCGTGTCCGCCCGATGACACGTTCGAGCTCGGCCAGCCGCTCGCGCAGCCGTTCGTTCTCACTCGCCAGGGCTTCGTTTTCCTCGATCAGCGTGCGCGTCCGTGCCTCGAGCGCCTTGGCCGCGGCCAGCGCGACGCCGTCGGCGTCAACCGCACTGATCTGGCGATCGCTCTCGCCAAGCCCGAAGGCGGCCTTGAAGTCCTGGGCGGTCGGACCGGCGTGGCGGATCGTCGTGGGCTGCGACTTGTAGTTCCAGGTGCGCACGGGCAGCTGCGCCAGCTTGCCGAGAATCTGCTCGCCGTCGATGTCGTGGAAGTTCTCCTTGGCGTTGACGTCCGAGAGGCTCGACCACGAGCCGGAGCCGGGATGGAGTTCGACCCCCGTGGTCGCCGTCGAATTGGTGTAGAAGCCGACGCCCCCGGCGGCCCGCACGCGGAACTGGTTCGCGCCGAGCGCGGCGAAATAGGTGCCCGACGACCGATCCGCGAAGACGAACGATCCGTTCCCCTGCGCGCGGGCACGGTAGCCCAGCGCGACACTGCCCGTACCGAGGGCGCTGTTGCTCTCGCCCACGGCAAGGCTGCTGGTGCCGCCGGCCACGCTCGCCAGGCCCATGGCCACGCTGTAGTCGCCCGATGCCGTGTTGAAGGCGCCCATCGCGGCGCTCACGTACCCGGACGCGGTGGAGCCGAAGCCCGTCGCCAGGCTGAAGTCTCCCCGGGCCGTCGTGTTCTCGCCCATCGCGACGCTGCCCTGGCCGACATTGGGGTCATCCCACTGCGTGCCGGAGACCCGGCCCGCCCGGAACGCGAACTTGCCCGGGTACCACATCAGCCGCTTCCCGGCCCCGGACTCGGGAATGAATCCCGTCGCGCTCCCCGGGGCCGATGCCGCGAAGCCCTCGCTGTTACTGAAGTCAATCGCGCCCGTCTCGGTCGTCCGCAGCCCGATAGCGACATCGCCGGAAGTGCCGCCGCCCACGAGGCCGAGGCCGGCCGAGACGCTCGTGATGGTCCCCGTGCCGAGCGCCGTGCACGTCACCGAGCCGTCCTGCTGGACCGCCTGCATGGCCTGCCCCTGTGCGCACCTGCCTCCCACGCGCAGCTGGATCTCGGCAGGGTTGACCGCACCCGCGCCGATCGTGCCGGTGATCGGGCGCGCGGCGCCCCCGGTCCCCGCGCCGTCCGTGCGCAGCATCGTCCCGGTGTTGCCCGCACTGTCCCGCCACGAGCCATTGAGCGTGGTCGGGCTGATGGTCGCCTCGACGTGCACCGGAGCCGCTCCGGGGCGGGACACGATCGTGAGGCCGAACCCGATGGATCCGTCGGGGTTCAGGAAAGCCGTGCCGATGGCAGAGGCCTTCTCACTGGCGCCGCACTGGTCATCGGTGCCTTCCAGGCTGTACACGGTGCCGTTCTGGCTGACGTTCACGGTGACCACGTTGCAGTACGGCTGCAGCTGCCAGCGGAACGCTCCGATGGGCTGTGCCCACGCCGCGGCCGGCGCGAGGACAGACAGCAGGATCAGCGATACCCGGCCCAGGATCGTGGTGCCCATCACCGCCTCCCCTTCAGCTCGGCGCGGATCTGCGCCAGATCGCGCTCGAGCGCTTCCACGCGCGACGTGAGGGTGTCGCGCTCACGCTCGAGGCGCTGCACTTCCGACACCAATAGCGTCGGCAGCACGTGGTACATCACGGTCTCCGGCTTCCCTTCGGTGTCGTAGGCGACGAGCGCGGGGAGGACCTTCTCCACCTCCTCCGCGATCAGCCCGTACTGGACGGGCCGCGCCCCGTTGGCGAAGGGTGCGGTGTAGCGGAACCGCACCGGCCGCAGACCCTGGATTCCGCGGGCGACCTCGCCGAGGTCCGCGATGTCCTCCTTGAATCGGCGCGAGGAAGAGACGGTGCCCAGCTGTCCGGCGGAGTCGATGACGACCGGGACGGCGTTGGCCACGGCGGTCGTCCTCCCGCGGATGCCGGCGATGAATGTCCGGCTGCCGGGGTCGTTGTACCCGATGCGGACCGTGTAGTTGTCGAGGTTGGCACCGGTGCTGCCCAGATAGGTGTTGTACGAGCCCGCGATCAGGTGGAATCCCGCCTGCTGCCCGATCGCGATGTTGTTGCGGCCCAGCTCGAGTCGGAAGAGCGCGCCGCTGCCCAGGGCCGTGTTGCCGCTGTTGATCACGCTGCGCTCCAGCGCGCTCACACCCACGGCGGTGTTGTCCTCGCCGTCGATGTTGGCGCGCAGGGCAAAGCCCCCGACGGCGACGTTGCCCCGGCCTGTCGTGTTGCCACGGAGGGCTCCATCGCCCAGCGCGGTGTTGAAGTCGCCCGTGCTCGTGGATTGCAGCGCACCGTTACCGACGGCCGTGTTGGCGTACGCGTCGGTGCCCGCCTCCGCCAGGGCCCGATCGCCAAGCCCGAGGCCGCCGGACAACGATTGACGTAAGCCGATCGCAGACTTGACCGCGTCGAGATCGACGCCCACCGAGACGTCTCCAGGACTGCCACTCTGCGACAAACCGAATCCGAGCGAGACGCCGCTCAAGCCGAGCGTCGTGGCGGGGCGTGGATCGCCGGGCGCGGCCGCGCCGGGCGTCGGGACGAACGCACCCCCGTGGCCCGCGCTGTCGCGCCACGTTCCGCTCAACGTGGAGAGCTGGATCGTCGCCCCGATGTGCACCGGCGACCCGTTCGGGGCGGGCACGATGGTCAGGCCGAACCCGACGGACGCGTCGGGATTCACGAACGCCGTGCCGACAGCCGACGCCGCCGAGCCGGCGCCGCAGAGGTCGTCAGTGCCCTCGAGGCGGTACACCCCACCCTCCCGGGTCACGTTCACGGTCACCACGTTGCAATACGGCTGCAGCTGCCAGCGAAAGGCCCCGAGGGACTGGGCGCCCGCCACCGCGGGCGCCAGGATGCCGAGTACGAGGACTGAAACACGCACGAAGCGCATGACACACTCCTGAAGACTGACGAGGGACGCAGTTCAGCGCTGCCCGACTGGCGCCGGCAGGCCGCACCGGCTCGCGACGCGGTTGCTCTCGTGTGGCTCGAGCGTGAATCGCTCGAGGCCGGGCTGGACGACATCGGCCGGACGAAAGCGGCCGCGCATCAGCCCGCGCGGCGCGTGGTCCTCGGATTCGAGCAGGATGTGCCCGATCTCGTGGGCGATGACGCGCGCCAGCATCCGCGCGTGCAGCGAAGCCACGACGGCCGACGCCCGCGGCTCGTTCGAGCTCTTGCGGACCAGGCGCATCACGGCGGCGGGCGACACGAAAACCACGCGCCGGTACATCCCACCCACGCGGTAGACGATGCCCAGGGGCCGCCGATTGGGCGCGGGCTTGATGCCCGGCTCATCGTCGGTGAACACCACCTTCACGGCCAGGCAGGCTCCGGCGTCGCTCTCAGAGGCATCGGGCGCCGCGACGGTGATCCCGTAAGGAGACCACAGCCCCTCGAGCTCGGCGCGGATCCGGCCCTCGAACCCCGCGCCCGCTGCCGTCTCGGCCATCTCGAGGACGATGACCGGCGTGCGCGGCGTCGGTACGCCGGGCTCCTGGCCTGCCACGCCTGCGCTCGCCGAGATCAGCAGGCCGGCGACCACGGAAGCGGTCAGGAGGTGCGAACCGCGCACGGAGCTCACCGCCTGCTCCCCGCCGCTGCGGCCATCTCGGCGATCTGCTGCTCGAGCGCCTTGATACGGGCCTCGTACTCGTGCGTGCGCGCTTCGAGTGCCTGGATGGCACGCAGCGCGATGCCATCGGCGTCGATGGTGTTGATGCCGAGCGGGTCGTCGCCGAGGCCGAACGCCGCCCGGAAATCCTGCGCGGTCGGTCCGACGTGACGGATGGTTCCGCCCTGGGCCTTGTAGCTCCACTCGCGCACGGGCATTCGGGCGAGCTTTCCGAGGACGTCCTCGCCATCCAGATCCTCGAAGAGCTCTTTCTGGTTGACGTCGGACAAGGACACCCACGATCCGCCGTTGGGCGCGAGGGAGACACCGGTGCTCATCGACGGGTTCGAGAAGAACCGCGTGCCGCCGGCGGCGCGCACCCAGAACACGTTCGCGCCGGGAGCCGTCAGGTTGGACACCGTGGACCGATCGCCGAAGACGAAGGCGCCCTCCGCGAACGCGGGCGTGACCGCGAACGAGCCCAGGGCGACGCTGGAGGCGCCGTGCGCCGCAAGGCTGGACCCGGCGGCAAATGACGCGGGCCCGCTGGCGAGCACGCCCGCGCCGAACGCCGAGCTCGCGACGCCGACCGAGTTGTCGTCCCACTCGGCGCCGAAGGCCTCCCCTGAGCGGAACGCGGCCTTGGCCTGGTGCCACATCATCCGGCGGCCAGGGCCCGTCGCGGGAATGGCACTCGGCTGGTTCGTGTCGCCGATGGCGGCAAACCCGCCCTGCGGCTGGAGTACGAAGGAGCTGGGGATCGGCGCCGGCGGGACGGGTCCCGGGCGTGGGCCTGCCCCGCCGGTGGACGCCGGGTTGAAGGCGAAGTCGCCGGAGTTGCCGGCGCTGTCGCGCCAGGTGCCGCTCAGCGACGAGGGGCTGATGCCGGCCTCGATGGACACGGGCGTGGCGCCGGGGAGCGTCACGACGTCGAAGCCGAGCGTGATGCTCCCGTTGGCCTGCAGGACCGCGATGCCGTGCACCGGCTGGCGCGGGTTACCGCCGCACTGCTCGTCGAAGCCGTCCAGGGTGTAGACGCCGTCGGTCTGCGTGACCGTGGCGATGACGACGTTGCAGTAGGGCTCGGTGCGCCAGCGGAACGTGCCGAGCGACTGGGCGCCGGCCACGGCGGGTACGAGACAGATCAGGGCCAACAGTGCGGTGCGCATCTCGAATGTCCTCCAGGGCGCTCCGCGCATGCGGAATCGCCTCTACTGGGGAAATCGAGAACGCGTGGGGACAGCCGCCACCGTGACCGAATTCTTACGGATGGGTGCCGCACACAGACGATTGGGGATCGAGGAAACTGGCGCGCCCGGGCAGAATTGAACTGCCGACCCCCCGCTTAGGAGGCGGGTGCTCTATCCCCTGAGCTACGGGCGCGAATAGGAAGATCTTAAGGCAAAAGGCCGCTCCTGCCGTGTGCCTTCTCGCTTCCGCCTTCAGTACTGCAGCACCGAGTAGACCGTCTCCCCCGGCAGGCGATCACGCCCCTTCAGGACGTTCAGCTCGATGAGGAACGCGAGGGCGCGCAGGTCGCCGCCGATCTGTTTCACCAGGCGCGCAGCAGCTTCCGCGGTCCCGCCCGTCGCCAGCACGTCGTCCACGATGAGCACGCGACTGCCCGGCGCGACCGCGTCATCGTGCATCTCGAGGCTGTCGGCGCCGTACTCCAGCGAGTAGCTCGCCTTGACGGTCCGGGACGGCAGCTTCCCCGGCTTGCGGATGGGCACGAAGCCGCAGCCCAGGGCGTTGGCGACAGCCGCGCCGAGGATGAACCCCCGGCTCTCGATGCCCACCACCGCGTCGATGTCCTCGCCCATGTAAGGCGCGGCCAACGCGTCCACCGTGTCCCGGAATCCGCGGGCGTCGCCGAGGAGCGTGGTGATGTCGTAGAAGAGAATCCCCGGCTTCGGGAAGTCGGGGACGTGACGGATCTTGGCCTTCAGGTGGTCCATAGGGATCAGGGATCGGGGATCAGGGATCAGGGATCAGGGAACAGGGATCGGGGATCAGGGAACAGGGATCGGGGATCAGGGATCAGGGATCAGGCGGCGACTCAATCGATGAAGAAGGTGGGCGATGTCGCCAGGGGCTCGATGTCTTCGACGCGGACGTGTTCGACACGGGCGCGGGACGGGCCCCGGCGCAGGGCACGCTCGAAGCGGTCCATCGACTCGGCCTCCCCTTGTGCCAAGGCTTCCACCGTGCCGTCCTCCATGTTGTGCACGGCGCCGGACAGCCCCTCGCGCCGCGCCGCATCGGCGGCGAAATAGCGGAAGCCCACGCCCTGCACGCGTCCGCTCACCACGAACCGCCGGGCCACGCGCATCCCGCTATCTTAGCGCGACGCCTCGGGGCCGTCGAGCGGCGCGGGCTCGTGGTGGCGGCGGAGGTACACGCTGACGGTCGCGCCCTTCCCCACCTGGCTCTCGATGAGCACGTATCCGTGATTCTGCTTCACGATCCCGAAGACCGACGCGAGGCCGATGCCCGTTCCCTGGCCCTTCGGCTTGGTCGTGAAGAACGGCACAAAGGCGTGTTTCACCACGTCCGGCTCCATGCCGACGCCGGTGTCGCGCACGCGGAGACACACGTAGTCGCCGGGAACGGCGCCGGTGTGCGCCTGGCAGAACTCCTGCGTCAGCTCCACGTTGCACACGGTGATCTCGCAGAGGCCGCCCGAGGGCATCGCATCGCGGGCGTTGGTCACCAGGTTCAGGACGATCTGGTCCACCTGCGAGGGATCGATGTACACCGGCCACGGAGACGGGTCGAGCATCACCTGGAGGTCGACGCGGTCGCCCGCCGCGTGGCGCAGCATCGCGTCGAGCGCCGACAGGTGGGCCGACAGCGACAGGGACTCGGGCTCCACCTCCTGGCTGCGACTGAAGCCGAGCAGCTGGCCTACAAGCCGCGCGGCGCGCTGCGCCGAGGCGTCGATCTCCTTCAGGTCGGCGGCCGCGGGATGGTCGTTGCCCAACTGGTACTGGACAGCCTCGGACAGCCCGAGGATCACGGTGAGGATGTTGTTGAAGTCGTGCGCGATGCCGGCTGCGAGGCGGCCGAGCGCCTCGCCGCGCTCGGCATTCTTCAGCGCCTCGACGGCGCGTCGCCGCTGCTCCTCGTGTTCCACCCGCTCGGTGATGTCCCGCGCGATCCCCTGGTAGCCGACGACGCGGCCGGCCGCATCCAGCGTGGGCACGACGCGATCCTCGATGTGCCGGTACTGTCCCTCGCTGTCGCGGAGCCGGTAGGTCCGCGTGCCCTCCTGTCCAGACGCCAGGATCGCCAGCGTCTGCCGCATCATCTCCGCCGCATCATCGGGATGCACCCGTTCGATCCAGCGGTTCGGGCTCGTCTTGAACGCTTCGGGTGAATAGCCGGTCAGCCGCTGGCACTGCGGGCTCACGAACGTCACGACACCGCGGAACGGGTCGTTGTCGACGTGCACCCGATAAAAGATCTCGCTCGCCCTCTCGACGAACATCGCGAGGACGTCAGGTGGGACGGTCTGAGACACGTGCCGTAGGGTAACCGCACCGGAGGCCTCCTGGGATGCCCGGTTGCACACAGAATTGCACGGGGGGCCGGATCACGATCTTGGCAATTGCCTCACGCAGCCCGAGAGGCGATGCTAGTGGCCGCTCCGCTCGCCCCGCTTACCGGAGACCGATGACCGAGCCGCTGAGACGATCCGCCATCCTCATCGCCCATCACGATTCCGCCATCGGACGGCACCTCGAGCAGACGCTGGCCTCTGATGGCCACGAGGTCACGTTCGTGTCCGACCCTGGCAGCGCCCTGCACCACGCGCGAACGAACGTTCCAGACGTCCTGCTGGTGAGCGTGGCGCTGGCCGGGCGCGAGGACCTCGTGTTCTGCCGCCAGTGGCGCCTCGAGGCGCAGACGCGGCTCGTGCCGCTGGTCCTGGTGAGCGATCACGCCGATCGCGAGAGCCGGGTACGCGGACTCGACTCGGGTGCGGATGACTTCCTGGGCACGCCCGTCGATCGGGCCGAACTGCTGGCGCGCGTGCGGTCGCTGGTGCGTCTCAAGCGATCCACCGACGAGATGGACTCTGCGGCAGCGATCATCACGACGCTTGCGGTGATGATCGAGGCGCGCGACGGGTACTCGGAAGGGCATTGCCATCGCATGGCGAACTACGCGACGGCGCTGGGGCGCGCCCTCGGCCTGGGCGACGCGGATCTCCAGGCGCTACGTCGCGGCGGCTTCCTGCACGACATCGGGATGCTGGCCATCCCCGACTCGGTGCTGCGTACGAAGGGGCCGCTGACGACGGAAGAGTACCGGCTCGTGCAGTCGCACACCGTCATCGGCGACGAGCTGTGCGGCAACCTCCGCTCGCTGCAGGCGATCCGCCCCATCGTGCGCAGCCACCACGAGCGGCTCGACGGGTCGGGCTACCCGGATGGGCTTCGCGGCGACGGGATACCCCTGCTGGCGCAGATCATCGGCATCGTGGACGTCTTCGACGCCATCACCTCGCGCCGCGCCTATCACGACGAGCAGCCCGCCTCGCAGGCGCTGGACGTGCTGCGCCGCCAGGTGGACCTGGGCTGGCGCCGGGCCGACATGGTGCGGGCGTTCGCCGGCCTCGTGCAGGAGGGCAAGCTGGGCGGGGTGTGATCGGCGTGTGCCTGCCGGGCCGGAAGGTGATCCGGACCGGCAGGCGCAGCACCGCGCGCCATGGCGCTCCGGCCTACGGCCGGCGCGGCTGGGGTGTCTGGGGCGGCACGGGCACGTCCGTGCTCACCGCCTCGATCTTCTCGCGCTGGAACGCGGCGTTCAGGCGGGGCAGATCCGTCTTGATCGTGGCGTCCTTCTTCTGCAGCTCGGCGTCCAGCGCCTTCGACAGCTCGTCGAACACCTCGTACGTCTGCTGCGTCGGCCGGTGGTCGGCGCTCTCGATGATGCCCATCAGCGCGGCGATCTTGTTGTTCAACTTGATCGGGTAGTTGAGCGGATCCTGGCCGCTCTGGTTCCGCACCTGGTAGACCTCCTGCTCCACCGCGGCGAGCGAGTTCAGCACGCTGTCGGCGAGCTTCTGGATCTCGGCCTTCCGCCGCGGGCCCACCTTCTCGAGCCGCTGGTTGATCTGCTCCCGGATGCCCCGAATCTGGATGACCGCCAAGTTCGCGGCGGTCACCTTGTCGCGGACCTGCTGCGAGAGCTTGAACTGCTCGTGCAGGTAGGCCTCCGTGACGCCGTCGGCCACCAGGCGCGGGTCGATGCCGAGCGTGAAGTCGCGTGTCTTCGTCTCGCCGTTGGCGGTGACGCGCACCGTGTACTTCCCGGGCGGGGCCGCGGGCCCGCGCTGCGGCTGCGCGGCCCACATGATCATGCCCGGGAAGACGACGGCGCCCTCGTAGCGCATGTCCCAGGTGAAGCGGTTCATGCCCTTCGCCACGCCCACGCGCGCCGGCGCCATGCCGAAGAAGGCCGCCATCTCCGGATCGACGCCCTCGGGCAGCCCCGTGCCGGTCGGCTTGGGGGTGCCCGTGAACGACCGCAGCACGGTTCCCTGCGCGTCCAGGAACTCGATCTTCACCTCGTCCGCATCCTTGCCCAGGTAGTAGTCGAACGTGACGTTGCGGTCGCGCCCGCGCATCGGGTTGAACGTCTCGAAGACGAAGAGGTTGCTGGCCGTGAGCTCCGGCGTCGCCTGGCGCAGCACGCCGATGTTGTCGAGGATGTAGAAGCCGCGGCCGTGCGTGCCGATTACCAGGTCCCGTTCCTCGACGACGATGCCGTGCACAGGCGTGGTCGGGAGGTTCAGCCTGAGGGACTGCCACGAAGCGCCGTCGTTGAACGACACGTAGATGCCGTGCTCGGTGCCCACGTAAAGCTGCCCGCGCTTCTTCGGATCCTCGCGGATCACGCGCGGGAAGTCGTTCTCCGGGATGCCGTTCACGATCTTCGTCCAGGTCTTGCCGAAGTCCGCCGTCTTGTAGATGTACGGGCGGCGGTCGCCGAGCTGGTACCGGTTGCCGGCGAGATAGGCCACGCCGTTCTGGTGGGGCGACGCCTCGATGAGGCTGATGCGCGTGAAGTCCGGAAGGTCCGGCGGCGTCACCCGCTCCCAGTTCTTGCCGCCGTCACGCGTCACGTGCACCCAGCCGTCGTCCGAACCGGTCCAGAGCGTGTTGCCGTCCTGCCACGACGCGGCGATGGTGAAGATGACCGCGTAGGTCTCGACGCCCGTCTGGTCCCTCGTGATCGGGCCGCCGGAGGCCTGCATCGTCTTCGGATCCGAGCGGGTGAGGTTGGGGCTGATCTTCTCCCAGCTCTGGCCGCCATTGGTGGTCCGCCACAGGTGCTGTGACGAGGCGTAGAGGGTCTTCCCGTCCACGGGCGAGAAGACGATCGGATAGGTCCACTGGAAGCGCTCCTTGATGTCGATCGCGGAGTACCCCATCGGGTTGTTCGGGTAGATGTTCACGGCCCGCTGCTGCCCCGTCTCGCGATCCAGGCGGCTCAGGAAGCCGCCGTAGCTGCCCGCGTAGAAGACGTTCACGTCGTTCGGGTCGGGCGCGATGTAGCCGCTCTCGCCCCCGCCCGCCGCGTAGAAGATGGGTGGGAGGCTCCCCTCGCCCGCCCCGGCCTGGGCCTGGCTGCCGACGCACGCGGTGGAGTTGTCCTGCTGCGCGCCGCACACGTGATAGGGCACGTGCTTCGTCGTGAACACGTTGTAGAACTGGCCAGTGGCGAAGTCCTGGCTGGTCCACGTGCGGCCGCCGTTCACCGTGACGTTGCCTCCGCCGTCGTTGGACTGCACCATGCGCTGGTTGTCGGTGGCCGAGATCCACAGGTCGTGGTTGTCCCCGTGCGGCACGCGGATGGTGGAGGTCGTCTTGCCGCCGTCGGTGGACTTGTGGAACTGGACGTTCAGGACGTAGACCGTGTCCTTCTCCTGCGTGTCGGCCACGACGCGCGTGTAGTAGAACGCGCGCTGCCGCAGGTTGCGGTTCTCGTTCACCAGCTTCCAGCTGGCGCCCGCGTCGTCCGAGACGAACAGGCCACCCTTCTCGTTCTCGATGATCGCGTAGACGCGGTTGCCGTCCGCGGGCGAGACCGAGACGCCGACCTTGCCCCACAGGCCCGTGGGCAGGCCCGGATTCTTGGTGATCTCCGTCCAGGTGTCCCCGCCGTCGGTGGACTTGAAGAGCCCGCTCCCAGGGCCGCCGCTTGACATGCCCCAGGGGCTCCGGAACGCCTCCCAGAGTCCGGCGTAGATCACACTGGGGTTCTTCGGGTCGATCGAGACGTCCACGCCCGCGGTCTTCTCGTCGCGGTACAGGGTCTTGCGGAACGTCTGCCCGCCGTCGGTGGACTTGAAGATGCCGCGCTCGGGATGGTCGTTGTAGACCTGGCCGAAGACCGCCGCGTAGACGATGTCGCAGTTGGTGGGGTGCAGGCGGATGCGGGCGATGGCCTGCGACTCGCGCAGCTGCGGCAGGTGGGTCCACGTCCGGCCGCCGTCGGTGGTCTTGTAGAGGCCGTCGCCCTGGATGATGTTGCCGCGGAACTGCGTCTCTCCCCCGCCGATGTACACGATGTCGGGGTTCGTCTGGCAGACGGCGAGCGAACCGATCGACGAGGCGGTGATCTTGCCGTCGGTCATCGGCTCCCAGTTGTTGCCGCCGTCGGTGGTCTTCCACGCGCCGCCGCCCGTGGCGCCGAACCAGTACTCGTTGGGCCGCGCCTCGCTGCCGCCGACGGCAATCGACCGGCCGCCGCGCAGCGGCCCGATGCTGCGCCACCGCATGCCGCTGTAGAGGCTCTCGTCGACGACGGGCGCGGTCTGCGCCGCCGTCACCGGCGCCAATGGTGTCCAGGATGACAGCGCGATCGCAGCCGCACCTGCCAGCAGGATGAGCTTCCTAGGGGTGGTCATGGTGCACTCCGTGAAGAACGACACATTCAGTCAGGGTTCGAGTGTAGCCTGATCCCGGGCGAGCAGCGCGACTCCGGCGGCGTTCAGCAGCAGGATGCGCACGCGCCGCACCAGCGCGAGCGTCACACCGGCGGGCGTGCCCAATCCCAGCAGCTGCGAGACGGATCCCGAGCCCATCTCGTCGATGCCGAGCCGGTAGGGAATGAACTTGAAGGCGACCGTGATGAAGCGTCCAGTCGTCTCCATCAGGAACGCCTCGATGAGCGTGGTGCCCTCTCCTCCGGGGATCATGCGGAGGATCAGCCAGACCTCTGCTACGGCCGCCGCGTGGAACAGGACCTCCCAGGCGGCCACGTGCGCCAGCCGAGCGGTCGGCCAATGCACCACATCGTAGATGCTCTGCTCGAGCGCCGTGAGCGCGTCGGGGGAGGCTGGGCGGCGGAGGAGCCGGCCCACCAGCGGCGCCAGCCGTGACAGCACCGCCGGCCGCGTCCGGAACACCCACAGGGCCACGAGACCCCCGACCAGCGCGGCGACGACAATGCCCTCCCCCATCCGCTCGAGGACCGGAGGGACATCGGCACGCTGCAGCATCACCCAGACGCCGCCAAGCAGCATGGCGGCCACGGACGCCGTGTAGAAGCCGTTTTCGACGGCGACTGACGACACGCTCGCGGCGGTCGACACGTGCCGCCGTCCCATCACTACCTTGGCGGGCTCGCTGGCCAGCAGGCCGAGCGGCGTGAGGTTGCCGAGCGCGTCGCCGGCCAGGATGGCGACCAGCGCCGCGCGGAACGGGATGCCCGTGTCGTGCTGCGCGCGCGAGCACAGCGTCCACGCGCGTGCGCGGACGGCCATACGTGCGGCGCCGAGGAGCACCACGACGAGAATCCAGGGCCCGAGGCTGCGGAAGCTGTTGACGATGGTGTCCCAGCCGGCCTGCCGGACACTGATCACGAGCAGCGCCAGGCCCGCGGCGGCGATGGCCAGGCTCACGATCGACCTGCGGTACCTGGGGAAGGGGCCGGAATCGGTCACGGGGTCCCGAAAAGCACGAAGGCCCGCGGGACGCGCGGGCCTGTGCGGCGGATGGTGGTCGGGGCGACTGGATTCGAACCAGCGACCTCTCGGTCCCGAACCGAGCGCTCTACCAAGCTGAGCCACGCCCCGACGGCAAGTGTGCAGTCTATCACAGCGAACGCGTCCCGTGCCCGGCTTTCTCGAGTTCCTTACGGTTCTTGTCACTCATGCGACAGTAAACGACAGAAGATGCCATTAAATGGCATCTAACGATGAGTCAAGGGGTGTCGTCACACGCAGTCGTGTGTATCTAGCGACATCTATGGGTTGGCCCGGAAGTTGCCCATCGACGCCGGCGAGAAGCCGTCATGTTGCTGTGGCTCGAAGGGAACCCCACCAAGGGGCATCGACGGCAGAGATCCTGGCACCTCCGCCGCTGGAGTCGCGTGATGAAAACCGTCTTGAGAGCCGTGGTGAGTCGTTTGTTTCTGGTCCTGTGCATCCTGGCGACGAGCGCCCCGGCACAGGCGCAGTCGGTGCAGGCGCTGGTGGCGCAAGATGTCGTGCCGGCCGGCGAGGGGGTCATTGTGACCGTCATTGGGCCGCCGGGGCAGTTCTATGCAGTGGGCGGAAGTGCGACGGGCGCGGGCCTGACGCACGGAGGAGTCGCGCTTCCCCTTGGTCCCGACGCGGTCGTTCTCGCGATGGGTGTGATCGACGGGACCGGCCAGGTGGCGGTCCGGGTCACGCCGCCGTTTCGGGGGACCGTGCTCGACCGCTATTACGTGGCCGCGGTCACATCGACGAACTCGTCGTTCGCGCCGGTGCTCGGCTCGGCGGGTCTGGTAATCCGAAACGGTGACTTGCTGGGAGGCGTTGTCGGCACCAGCGGTCCCGCGGGTCCGGCGGGACCGCAGGGTGAGCAGGGCCCGGCTGGGCCCGCCGGGCCGCAGGGTGAGCAGGGACCGGCAGGCCCGGCTGGGCTGCAGGGTGGGCAGGGCCCGGCTGGGCCCGCTGGGCCGGCTGGCCCACAGGGGCTGGCAGGCCCACAGGGGGATGCGGGTCCTGCGGGTCCGGCAGGGCCGGCGGGTGTGGACGGCGCGCAGGGACCGGCGGGCCCGGCTGGGCCCGCCGGGCCGCAGGGTGAGCTTGGACCGGCGGGCCCCGCTGGGCTGCAGGGTGGGCTGGGGCCGGCTGGGCCCGCTGGGCCGGTTGGCCCGCAGGGGCTGGCTGGCCCACAGGGGGCTCCGGGTCCGGCGGGTCCGGCAGGGCCGGCGGGAGTGGACGGCGCGCAGGGGCCCGCGGGGCCGCAGGGCGAGCAGGGCCCGGCAGGTCCGGCTGGGCCGCAGGGGCCGGTGGGGCCACAGGGAGATCCCGGGCCGGCGGGTGCAGACGGCGCGCAGGGGCCCGCGGGGCCACAGGGTGAGCAGGGCCCGGCAGGTCCGGCTGGGCCGATGGGTCCCCAAGGAGCGCAAGGAACCTCCGGTGTGAGCGGCTACGAGCAGACTGTGGTGGCCAGTCCCAACAACAACGTGACCGCGAAGACGATCACGGCGTCATGCCCGGCCGGCAAGGTCGTCCTGGGTGGCGGGTTCGTGGCGAGCGGGGCCACCACGACCGTGGTGCTGGCCAACGGCCCTTCGAGCGCCACCGACTGGACCGTGATGGTCCGCGAGAACCAGGCTGGCGCGCCGACGTGGACCCTCACGGTCACGGCTGCGTGCGTGACTGCCCTGCCCTAGCAGCCCGTGGCTGCAGGCACCGGGAAAACAGGGCGCGTTCCAGCACGGGGCGCTCACCGGATCAGCGCGTCGAGCGCGGCCAGCGCTCCGTGGTCGGTCAGGTCGGCTTGGAGGGGCGTGACCGACACGTACCCCTCCATGACCGCCTCGTAGTCGGACCGCCCGCCCTCGGGGTGCCAGTCGTCCAGCGCTTCCTCGATCCAGTAGTACGGCTGGCCACGCGGGTCGAGGCGGGAGTCGATCTTCGTCACGTGGTTCCGGCGCGCCTGGGTCGTCACACGGAAGCCCTTCGGCTGGCCGGTGTTGACGTTGATGTTCAGGAACGTCCGCGCGGGCCACTGGCTCGCGAGGACCTGGCGGGCGACGCGGGCCGCCGCATCAGCTGCGTGCGAGAAGTCGAACATCGGCGTGCGCTTGAGCGAGACCGCGATGGCCGGGATGCCCAGCAGCGCGGCCTCCATCGCCCCGGCCACGGTCCCCGAATAGGTGACGTCGTCGCCGAGGTTCCAGCCCTTGTTGATGCCGGAGACGACGAGGTCGGGCCTGCGCTTCAGGACGATCTCGACGCCGAGGTTCACGCAGTCCGTGGGGGTGCCGTCCACCGCGTACACGCCGGGGCCGTGCTCCTCGAGGCGCAGCGGCCGGCGCAGCGTCAGCGCGTGGCCGATGGCCGACGCTTCCTGCGTGGGCGCCACGATCGTGATGTCGCCGAGCGGCCTGAGCGCGTCGGCCAGGGCATGGATGCCGGCAGACGACACGCCGTCATCGTTGGTCACGAGAATGGAAGGCATTGGAACCATTGATCATACGCGAAGCGGGCGAAGCCCTATAATGCGCGGGATGGACTGGTGGATGTGGATTGCCGGCGGCCTGGCCCTGCTGGTGCTGGAACTGGCCACGCCCAGCGGGTTCTTCATCATGTTCTTCGGCCTGGGCGCCCTCACGGTGGGCGTGCTCCAGCGCGTCGGGGCCGTCGAGGCCGGCTGGATGCAGTGGCTGCTGTTCACGGTCCTGTCGCTCGCCTACCTGCTGGTGTTCCGTGGGAAGCTGCAGGCGCGCTTCCAGGCGCCTCCCCCGCTCGACGTGGACTCGCTGGTCGGCGTGCTGGCGGTCCCGCAGGGCGCCATCGAGCCCGGTGACGTGGGTCGCGTCGAGGTTCGCGGTTCCACCTGGAGCGCGCGCAACATCGCGGCCGTTCCCGTCTACACGGGGCAGCGCTGCACGGTCGTCACGGTGGACGGCCTGTTGCTCGGGGTCAGGCCCGAGCAGGCGGGATGACCCAATACCTGGCACGCTGCACCTGGCACCCCTGCACCTGCACCCTCCCTTAGGAGCGTCCCCATGTTCGAAGGTGGCCTGTTCGTCATCATCCTGCTCGCAATCCTGGTGCTCATCGTCCTGGCAAAGACGGCCATCGTAGTGCCTCAGCAGAGCGCCTTCGTGGTGGAGCGCCTGGGCCGCTACTCGGGCACGCTCGACGCCGGCTTCCACATCCTCGTGCCGTTCATCGACGTCATCCGCTACAAGCACTCGCTGAAGGAGTCGGCGGTGGACATCCCGGCGCAGGTCTGCATCACGCGCGACAACGTGCAGGTCGGCGTGGACGGTGTCCTCTACCTGAAGGTGCTGAACCCGGAGCGCGCCTCGTACGGCATCTCGGACTACCTCTTCGCCATCTCGCAGCTGGCCCAGACCACGCTGCGCAGCGAAGTGGGCAAGATCGACCTGGACCGGACCTTCGAGGAGCGCACCAACATCAACACGGCGGTGGTCGCCGAGCTCGACAAGGCAACGGAACCGTGGGGCGTCAAGGTGCTCCGCTACGAGATCAAGAACATCACGCCGCCGTCGGACGTGCTGGCGGCGATGGAGAAGCAGATGCGCGCCGAGCGCGAGAAGCGCGCCGTGATCCTCACGTCCGAGGGCCAGCGCGACGCGGCCATCAACAATGCCGAGGGCGACAAGCAGCAGACCATCAAGGCCTCGGAAGCGCGCAAGACGCAGCAGATCAACGAGGCGGAAGGCCAGGCCGCAGCCATCCTGGCCGTGGCCACGGCCACGGCCGAAGGCATCCGGAGAGTGGCGGAGGCCACGCAACTGCCGGGCGGCGCGGAGGCGATTCAGCTGAAGGTGGCCGAGCAGTACATCGGCGAGTTCGGCAAGGTGATCAGCAACGCCGACACGATCATCCTGCCCTCGAACGTGGCCGACATTGCCTCGGTGATCACGACGGCGATGAACGTCGTCAACCAGGGCAAGAAATGAAGGCGACTACGACGACCCGAAGAGCACGAGGGAAGCACGAAGCGAGGCGTCACGTCCTCGAGACTCCGGGGGCCTCGAGACTCAGATGCCTTCGTGCCGTCTTCGTGTCCTTCGTGCCATCGTGGTTTCTCTTTCAGGGCACGTAGGCGATGCAGTCGATCTCGACGCGGAGTCCTGCACCGGGGAGGCCTGCCGCCTGGATGGTGGTCCGCGCCGGGCGGTGATCGCCGAACACGCGCGCGTAGACCCCGTTCATCTGCTGGAACTCCTTCATGTCCAGCAGGAACACCCCGCACCGCAGCACGTGCTGCAGGTCCGAGCCCGCCGCCTGCAGGATCGCGCGGACGTTCTTCAGGCACTGCTCGGTCTGCGTCTCCACGTCGGGCCCGGCCAGCTGGCCGGTGGCCGGGTCGGTGGCACCCTGTCCCGACACGAAGATGAGGCGCTCGAAGTTCATCCCCGGCGAGTACGGGCCCACGGGCTTGGGAAGGTTGGCGGCGTGAACGGGTTTGTGCATGCCGGGATTGTACGATCGCGACGGGAGGGAGATACGACGGGAGGGGAACCCCGCCGGGAGAGAACGGCGACGGGAGGGAATCGCGACGGGAGTAGAACCAAGTCGGGAAAGACGAACGTCCACTCCCGACGAGGCCTCCCCTTCCCGACACGCGCCCGCCGCCTCCCGGCTATGATCATCCACCAATGGCGCGCTACAGAGTGACCCTGGAATACGCCGGCACGCGCTACAGCGGCTGGCAGAAGCAGAAGAACGCGCGCACCGTGCAGGGCGAGATCGAGCGCGCCATTGCCGAGGCCACGGGCCAGCGGTCGTTCGAGTTCCAGGGCTCTGGCCGGACCGATGCGGGCGTGCACGCGCTGCACCAGGTAGCGCACCTCGACATCAAGCTCCGGGTGCCGCCGGAGACGTTGCGGCGGCAGGTGAACGACGAACTGCCCGCGGACATCAACCTGCTCCGCATCGACCCGGCGCCCGCGCGGTTCCATGCCCGGCACGCGGCCGTTGCCCGCAGCTACCTCTACCAGGTGAGCCGGCGCCGATCAGCCTTTGCGAAGCCCTACGTGTGGTGGGTCAAGGATGGCATCGACGCCGACCGGATGCGCGCGGGCGCGGCCCGCTTTGCCGGCATGCACGACTTCCGCTCGTTCAGCGACGACGACCCCGAGGAGAAATCCACGGAGGTGCTCGTCGAGGAGGTCACCGTGGCCGAGGCGGGCGACCTGGTGCTCATCCGCGTGGGCGGGTCACACTTCATCTGGAAGATGGTCCGCCGGATGGTGGGCGTGCTGGTGGAAGTGGGATGCGGACGGCTCGAGCCCGAGGCGGTGGAGCGGCTCCTGCGCGAGGACACCGGGATGCCGGCGCGGCTCACCGCCCCGGCGTCCGGGCTGTTCCTTGAACGCGTCTTCTACCCGCGGGACGAGCGGCGGCTGCCCCTCGTCCCGGCGTTCGCGCTGGCTACTGGTTGGCCAGGGCGTCCATGAGCGCCTCGGCGCGCTGCCGCGCACGATCCAGGCGCTCCTTCAGGTTGTCGAACACGAACTCGTGGCCGGCGTTGGCAGCCTCGATGATGGGGACTTCGGCCTGGCGGTACTGATCCTCGAACTTGGCGCGGAGGCCCTTGTCCTTGATGCGGCGGATGATGCCCTGCGCCTGGTCCAGGCGCGCGCGCACCTCGCGGACGTCGGTCATCAGCATGCGGGCCTCGTCGGCCCGGCCCGTCCGTTCCTGTTCACGGCCGGGACCGTGGCAGGTGGAACACTGGCGCGAGAGCGAGGCCGGGGACAGCAGGTGTGCGCCCACTTCCCCATGGCAGGTGGAGCACGTCGGCCCGCGGTCGTCCCCGCTCAGGAGCAGCTTGTAGTGCTGGCTCTTCTGGAACGCGACGAACGGGCCCGTGTGGCACGTCCCGCACGTCTTCGGGAGGTTGACCCGGCTCACCGGGCTGGCCGGGCTCGACGCGGGCAGCATGTTCTGGTGGGCCTGGAACTTCTCGAACGTGTTGGGGTTGCCGCCGTGGCACTTCTCGCAGCCCACGTTGTTGCGCGAGTGGGGCGAGAAGTCCCAGTCCTGCAGGTGCCGGAGGGCAAACCCGCTCCAATTGGGGGCGGCCGACTGCTGGTTGGCAATGTGGCAGTCAGCACACCGACTCGACTGGGCCTGGACGGAGACCACCCACCCCGCGAGGATGACGAGGGCGAGCAGGATGGGGGCACGAAAGACGCTACGCATACCGGGAAAGTATACAAGCGCCGCGCCCGTGCCCATCACGCGACGGCGGCACTTTTTTGCGCGGCCGGCGCGTACCGGGGCGGGAGCCCTGTCGGCGGCGCCGTCAATGCGGCCGCCCTGAGGCGATCCGCGTGCTTCCGGTAACACTGAAAGCACAGCGTGTGATACCGATCCCACTTGACGATGCCCCGATAACGGAAGAGCGCGCGGCGGGACTCGCATTCGCGGCAGACATGCTTGACGGCCGGCGCCCGCCGGCCAAACCGAAGTCGCAGCACCATGTCGGCAAGCCTACCGGCCGCGTTGGACAGATGAGGTCACGATGGAACGCCATGCCGAGATCGTGCGCCAGTGGCGCATCCTGCTGGCCCTCGAAGGCCGGGCCCGCGGGCTTTCGTTGGCCGACCTGCAGGAGGTGGCCGGCGAGGGGGTCTCTGACCGCACCATCCGGCGCGACCTGGCGGCGCTGTCGCAGGCCGGCTTCCCCATCGAATCGTCGCGGGTGGACGGCAGGACCCGGTACACGCTCAACCGCGAGGTCTTCGGCGGCCTGGCGTCAGCCGGGCTCTCGCTCTCCGAGCTGTGCGCGCTCTACTTGAGCCGCACCCTGCTCTCGGCCCTCGCCGGGGACCCGTTCCGCGACAGCCTCACCTCGGCGTTCGACAAGCTGGCCGAGGCGCTGCCGCCCGCCCTGTGGCGCTTCATCGACCAGTTGCCCTCGGCCCTGGCGGCCAAGGCCCAGACCGCCCGCGTGCCCTCCGCGGCGCCGCGCCTCGTCGATGCGCTGATGGGCGCCATCCTCGCTCACCGGCGCGCGCGCATGCGCTACCACTCGTTCGCCAGCCAGCAGGTGAAGGACTACCTCGTGGAGCCCTACCGGGTCGCCTACGCCCAGGGCACGCTGTACCTCTTCGCCTTCGTGCCCCTCTACGGCGAGATGCGCACCTTTGCCGTGCAGCGGATCGAGTCGCTGGTCGTCCTGGAGGACACCTTCGATCCCAGGGAGGCCAGCGCCGCCGTCTTTCCCGATTCGCTGACCGTGTATTCCGGGACGCCCGAACGCGTGGTGATCGACTTCACGTCCGCCGAGTCGCCGTACATCCGCGAACGGGACTGGCACCCGAGCCAGGTGCTGGAAGACCGGGCCGACGGCGGCGTGCGCCTCACCCTCGACGTGGTCATCGACTGGGGCCTCGAGGCATGGGTGCTCGGTTTCGGTCCCGCGGCGAGGGTCGTTCACCCCCCGGCGCTCGTCGCGCGCATCGTCGAGCGACTGGATGCCGCACGGGCGAGGTACGGGGGCTGATGGTGGCGAGGGAGAAGGAGACGGAAGAAGGCAGAAGGGATACGGGAGAAGTGCGTCGCAACAGAGGGCATCCCTACCTGGCGAGTCGCCGATCGAGGCGGATCAGTTCGCCGAGCGACCAGGCCTGGAACGGGCAGCCGCGAGGCGTATGCGGCGGCTCGGCGTCGGCGATCTCGGGCACGTGGCCCAGGCCCGCTTCGTCGAGATGAGCGATGACCGGCGTGACGAACCTGCGGCGCGCCTCGCGCTGCGCTTCCACCCCGCCTCCGCCAACGCGCACCCAGGCCTCCACGAATGGACCGAGCCACCAGGGCCACGCGGTGCCCTGGTGGTAAACGGCGTCGCGCTCGGTGGGGCCCCCCTCGTAGCGGCCGGCATAGCTCGACGCCCGGTCGGTGGTCCACGTCCACGACATCCGGTAGCGTCGGCGTCGCGGCGTCGGCGAAGCGAGCGCCGAAGGAGTGGCGGGCGCGGCTCGTCCAGGGGCGCCACCGATGCGAGATGGCGCTGCCGGCGGCCAGCGCGTTGACCCACAGGGCCTGGACTTCGACGGGCTTGCCGATGCGAGGCGTGATCTCCCGCCCGTTCACCCGCGCGTCCATCCAGGTGAGCTGCACGCCAGGCTCTCCTGCCCGTAGCGGCCCGTCGTCATCCGCGACGATGCCGTAGCGCGTGCCTTCGGCGTATCCCTCGAGGACGGCGACGATCGCATCCTCGCGCTTCTTCCTCGGCGTACAGGAACTGCCGGAACCATGCGGGATCGTCGCGCCACGTCTCGTTCGAGACGCACGCGGCAGCGGCGCCGCCATCGTAGAGCGGCCACTCCAGCCGTGCTCCGCGCGCGCAGGTTTGCAGCCGGGCCGCGCCGTTCTCGCGCTGAAGCGAATGGTAGTCGCGGGCTGCGAGGAGCGGACGCACGCGCAACGTCGCGGGGCCGATCGCTCTCGCGCTCCATCTGAGCCAGGTCCGGGCCGAGCCCGGCGCGACGAAGACCTCCGCTGTCACCTGGCCGCCATCGGGCAGGGTGAAGGTCCATGTCGGCCACGGGGCCCGCCCGAACCCCGCCAGCGCCGGCGTGATGTCGGGGTGCACGACGCCAGGCACGTAGCGCTGGCTGGTGAGCGGCGTGCGCCCCCACGCGCCTTCCACCCAGGCTTCGATCCGGGCACCAGCATGACCCGACCTGTCGGAGGTGTCAGCGCCGGGAGCAACAGCCCGTGATACCGCCGCGTGCGGAGGGTGCCCACCGTTCCCGAGACGAATCCACCCAATCCGTCTGCTTCAAGCCATTCAGCCGTGAGGTCCATCGCGCTTTGGATGCCCGCGGCCCGCGGGCGTTACCCGGGCGCCCGGCGCCCGGGATGAAGAGGTGGGAACGGGTCCTCTGAAACTTCTGTGCGCCACCCTCATCCAATCCGCGGCTGCAAGGAGGACTCATGCTCGCAGTGGCGGATGACAGGACCACGTTGATGCTCTACCGGATTCGTGGCGAGTTCCTCGAGATGCCGGGACTGCATCTCACTCTGGAACAGGCAGCGCGCTTGTGGCACATCGACGCGGCCACGTGCACGGCAGCGCTCGGTCGGCTGGTGGCCGAGCGCTTCCTCGTGCGCACGCGGACCGGCGCATACAAGCGGGCCGAGCAGGTCTAGGTCCAGCCGTGCACGCACAACCCGGCCGGCGCGCGCGAAAGGTCTGGCACGCGGAGCCGGCCATCGAGGGCGCGCTACTCGCGGTGTTCATGATTTCGGCCATCGCGTTCACCGTGCTCCTGGAGCACCCCGATTCTCCGCTGGGCGGGATCGTCGCCTCGCCCGTCGCACGCCGGGGCGTGATCGGGCTGGGCATGGCCGCTACGGCGGTGGTCCTGATCTACTCGCCGTGGGGCAGGAGGTCGGGCGCGCACATGAACCCGGCAGCCACATTGGCGCTGGCGCGCCTGGGCCTGATGCCGGCGTGCTCCGTTCCCGCCTATATCGCCGCGCAGTTCCTGGGCGGCGCCCTGGGTGTGTGGGCGGCGTGGCAGGTGTTCGGGCCTGCCGTCGCGCATCCGTCGGTGCGATTCGCCGTCACGACACCGGGCCCCTGGGGCGCCGGCGCGGCCTTCACGGGGGAGTTCGCGATGACCGCGGTGCAGATGGGCGCAGTGTTGACCGCCTCGCGGGCGCGAGCGTGGCGCCCGCGGGCTGGCCTGCTCGCCGCGGGGCTGCTCGCTCTCTACATCACGGTCGAAGCGCCGGTCTCGGGCATGAGCCTCAACCCGGCGCGCACGCTCGGCTCCGCGGTGTGGGCCGGGGACTTCACGGCCATCTGGGTCTACTTCTCGGCACCGGTCCTGGGGATGCTGCTGGCCGCCGAAACCGTCCGACGTATGCGCCCCCGGGACGAGGTCATATCATGAACGGGCGCTACGACGTCATCATCATCGGCAGCGGGGCCGGCGGCGGCACCCTGGTCTGGCGGCTGGCCGGGTCCGGCAAGCGCATCCTGATCATCGAGCGCGGCGATTACGTGCCGCGCGAGAAGGCCAACTGGGACTCGCGCGCGGTCAACGTGGAGGCGCGGTACCACACCCGCGAGGTGTGGCGCGACCGCGACGGCAAGCCGCTGCACCCCCACACCAGTTACAGCGTCGGCGGCAACACCAAGTTCTACGGTGCCGCGCTCTTCCGGATGCGCGAGCGGGACTTCGGCGAGCTGGCGCACCACGAGGGGATCTCGCCGGCCTGGCCCATCGACTACGCCGACCTCGAGCCCTATTACACGGAAGCCGAGCGTCTGTACGCCGTGCACGGTGAGCGCGGGGCGGACCCGACCGAGCCGTGGGCCAGCTCGCCCTACCCCTTCCCTGCGGTCTCGCACGAGCCCCGGATTCAGCAGCTGAACGACGACCTGACACGCGCCGGCCTCCGGCCGTTCCCCGTGCCGCTTGGTGTACGGCTGGACGAGCACGACCCGCGGCGCAGCCCCTGCATCCGGTGCAGCACGTGCGACGGCTTCCCCTGCCTGGTGCACGCGAAGAGCGATGCACAGGTGATGTGCGTGGACCCGGCGCTCAGGCACCCGAATGTCTCGCTGATGACCAATGCGCAGGTGACGCGGCTCGAAACCAGCGCATCCGGACGGGAGGTCACCGGCGTCATCGTGCGCCGCGGTGGGAGCGAGGAGCTCCTGCGGGGCGACGTCGTGGTGGTCAGCGCGGGCGCCATCAACTCGGCCGCGCTGCTCCTGCGCTCGGCCAGCGACCGCCATCCGCAGGGACTGGCCAACGGCTCAGGTGTCGTGGGCCGTCACTACATGGGCCACGTCAACTCGGTGGTGCTGGCCATCTCGACCACCCCGAATCCCACCGTCTTCCAGAAGACGCTGGGGCTCAACGACTTCTATTTCGGGGACTCCGACTTCCCGTACCCGATGGGGCACATCTCCTTCGTGGGCAAGCTGGACGCGGTCGCGCTCAGCGCCGGCGCGCCGCCGTTCGTGCCGGGCCTGACCCTGGATCTGATGGCGAAGCACTCGCTGGATTTCTGGCTCACCTCGGAGGACCTGCCGGATCCGGAGAACCGTGTGACGCTGGACCGCGACGGGAACATCGTCCTGTCCTACGCGCCGAACAACGTGGAGGCCCACGGGCGGCTGGTGAAGAAGCTCGAGTACCTGCTGGAGCACATCGGCGCGCGGCACATCATCCGGAGGAACCTCTTCGTGGGCCAGCGCATCCCGCTCGCGGGCGTGGCACATCAGAACGGGACGGTGCGCTTCGGCAGCGACCCGAGGACGTCCGCCCTGGACGTGAACTGTAGAGCACACGAGGTGGACAATCTCTACGTCGTGGACGGCAGCTTCTTCCCGTCCAGCGCCGCGGTGAATCCCGCGTTGACGATCATGGCAAACGCGCTCAGGGTCGGAGACCATCTCCTGGACCGGCTGAGGACGACCGTGCAGGAGGTGGCCCATGTGGCGCGCTAGTGTGGGCGCGCTGGCCGCGCTCGTCCTGCTCTCCGTCCCCTCTGTCCCGCGCGCCTCCAGTCCCGCGGGGCCGGTAGCGGAGGCCGTGGAGGCGATCGGCCTCACGGTCTCGGACCTGGATCGGGGCGTCGCGTTCTTTCGCGACGTGCTGACGTTCGAGGTGACGGACCTTTGGGAGCAGTCCGGGCGAAGTACGGAACTGCTGACGGGCGTGTTCGGCGCGCGCACGCGCACGGCGCGCCTCAGGCTCGGCGCGCAGTTCGTCGAGCTGACCGAGTTCCTGGCCCCACGCGAACGTCCCTTCCCCGCCGACACGCGCGCCAACGATCAGTGGTTCCAGCACATCGCGATCGTCGTGTCCGACACGGATGCGGCCTACCGGCGCCTGCGGGATCATCGTGTGGCCCACGCCTCCACGGGCCCGCAGCGGCTGCCCGACTGGAATCCCGACGCAGGCGGGATCCAGGCCTTCTACTTCCGCGATCCCGACGGGCACTTCCTCGAGATCCTGCACTTCCCGCCCGGCAAGGGCGATCCGAACTGGCAGCGCCGCGATCGTCCCTTCCTCGGCATCGATCACACCGCGATCGTCTCGACCGACACCGAGCGCTCGCTCCGGTTCTACCGTGACGGCCTCGGGATGAAGCCGGCGGGCGGCGCAGAGAACCACGGCGCCGAGCAGGAGCACCTCAACAACGTCTTCGGCGTGCGGCTGCGGATCACGACGCTGCGGGCGAAGGACGGTCCCGGTATCGAGCTGCTGGAATATCTCGCGCCGCGCACGGGCCGGCCGGCGCCGCTCGACCTGAGCGCCGCGGACCTCGCGCATTGGCACACCACCGTGGTCGCCCAGGGCGCCTCGCGCCTGCTGCGCACCGTCTTCGGAGGCTGGCTCGTATCGCCGGACGTCGTGGCGGCCGACCCGCGCTGGGGCTTCGCACGCGGGCTGCTGGTGCGCGATCCCGACGCGCACGGGATTCGCGTGGTCGAGCGCTGAAACGTCTTCGGCGGCGCCCCATCCAAGCAGTGTTCGTTCGTCATCTCGTTCACTTCGTTGAGTCCAGAAGGAGCATTCGATCATGAAGTTCGTATCCTCGATGGCGCTGGCCCTGGTGATCGCCCTCTCCCTCGCCGGCGGCGCGTTCGCGCAGAGCATGCACACGAGCGGGAAGTTCAGCGGCGCAAAGGTGAACGCCGGCACGGTGACCCACTCGATGCAGGCCGGCATGAACGTCCTCACCCTCTCGTCCGAGTTCCAGGTGCCCGACACGCCGGAGCCGCACTGGCAGGTCGTGGACTCGAAGGGCACGGTGTACCTGCTGCAGCGCCTGGGCATCAAGGGCGACGAGGTGAACACCTCCATCACTTTGCCCGCCTACGTGAAGGACGTCGCCAAGGTGCAGATCTACTGCGCGTGGGCCGAGGCCGTGCTCGGCGAGGCGTCGTTCTCGGGCACGCTCACCCTCGTTCACTGATTCCTGACGTCTTGCCGGTTGGCCGCGCGTATGTCGCGGCCAACCGGCGGGAGATTTCATCATGAAGATCGCCATCACGCTGCTCACTCTCAACGCTCCCAATCGCGTGGTGCTGACGCGCGAGGCCCGGCCCGGGCAGGCGTTCGACATCGCGGTGTTCGCGGCCAATGGCCCGCTGTCCGATCCGCCGGCCAACCACCTCTGGGTGCGATCGGCGGCCATCGACTTCTATCGGCCCCGTCCCGACGCGCGCCGGGTCCACGTGACGGTCGGCCAGCGCGATGCCCGCGCCAGCTGGTGCTCCCCGACGCGCCAGTGCTCGAACACCTCGCCAGTGGCTTCCAGTTCACCGAGGGCCCCGTCTGGAATCCGGCGGACCAATCGCTGCTCTTCTCGGATCCGAACGACAACACCATCTACCGGTGGAGGGACGAGGACGGCGTGTCGGCGTTCCGCGTGAAAAGCGGCTACACGGGGGCCGACATCGGCCTCCATCATCAGCCCGGGTCGAATGGCCTCGCACTGGATTCGCAAGGGCGGCTGGCCATCGCCGAGCACGGCAACCGCCGTGACTCGGCTCGAGAAGAACGGCGCGCTGACGGTTCTGGCGGATCGCCACCAGGGGAAGCGCCTGAACAGCCCGAACGACCTCGTCTACAAGTCGGACGGCGCCCTGTACTTCACGGACCCGCCCTTCGGCCTGCCGAAGGTGTTCGACGACCCGCGCAAGGAGCTGGCGTTCAGCGGCGTCTTCCGGTTGAGAGACGGCAGGCTGGACCTGGTCTCCACTGACCTCGAGGGACCGAACGGGCTGGCGTTCTCGCCGGACGAGCGATATCTCTACGTCACGAACTGGGACACACGCAGGAAGGTCGTCATGCGGTACGAGGTCCGGGCGGCGTCTGGATCCTTGCCCCTGACGGCACGCACCTCGGCACCGTGCGGCTTCCCGAGCTGGCCGCAAACATGGCGTGGGGCGACGACGGCCGGTCGCCGTACCCGACGGCACGCACGGGGCTGTATCGGCCCCGAACCCGCATCGGCCGTTCCGCGACTGGCACAGTCCTTCGGTGACTACGGTAGGGAACCCGGGACGGCCCGGCCATCCGGTCGGGCCGTCTCTTCCTTCTTCAGCACCCAGGTGGTCATGGACCGCTGATCCTGGACCACCGTCGTTTTCAACGGATCGAGCAGGGTGCCGCCCAGCTCACGCGTCTTCGAGAGGAGGTGCTCGGCGGATACGAGGTAGCGCTCCGAGCCGTCCGGCAGCAGGAACCGATTCTGGCCAAGCGGACGCGCGCCCACGAGGCCGATGCTGGACGCGAGCCGGCAGAACAGCACCCCACCTGGCTTCAGGACCCTCCACATCGCGTCCACCATCCCGTCGAACTGGGCATCGTCCCTGGCAAAGTGGAGCACGGCGCTGCTGATGACCGCATCGAACGACGCCGGTGGGAAGGAGCACGCTTCGACGGCCTCGACGCGCAACTGCGTCGCCGGCAGGCGCGGCGACAGTTGTGCGGCAAGTTGCCGCACGTGGTCGACGGCGTCGGCGTTCGCGTCAGTGGCGCTGACGTCGAAGCCCTCGCGCAGCAGGTACACGAGGTTGCGTCCGCTGCCGCACCCGGCATCCAGCACGCGCATGCCCGGAGCGAGGCGGCCGCGCAGGAGCTGGTCGAAGAGGTAGATGTCGATGTGGCCGAACTGTTCGAAGAGTGTCATGCCGTTGCCATGTCAGCCGAGCGCCGCCACCAGCGAGTCGAGCAGTGGTGCCTGCGCGGGAAGAATGCGGCGATGGGCCTCGTCGAGCGTGAACCATGCGGCGCGATCCACCTCCGGAAACACCTGTGTCCTGCCCGATCCGCGGGGCCATTCGAGATCGAACGTGACGCTCGTGAGGCGGTCGGGATCGAAGTCTCCCGCGACGGCCCATGCCCGGACCACTTTGCCGCTCTTCATGCGGATGCTGCCGAGGGCCAGGGCCGGCCCCTCGGCCCGAGCGCCGGTTTCCTCGCGGAACTCCCGGCGCGCAGCGGCGAGCGGGTCCTCGCCTTCCTCCACTTCTCCTTTTGGAATGGACCACGCGCCGAAGTCCTTGCGACGCCAGAAAGGACCGCCCGGGTGGACGAGCAGCACCTGGAGCGCACCGTGGTGCTGGCGGTGCAGGAGGATTCCCGCGCTGTCGGGCATGAGAGGCGGATGTGGCAGTCACTGCGGCGATTGCGCCGTGGCCTTGAAGAACAGCTCGACCGCCGCGGGATCGAAGTGCGTGCCAGCCTTCTGTCTGAGGAAGTCGTGCACGCGATCTTCCGGCCAGCTCTCGCGGTACGGCCGCTCGTAACGAAGGGCGTCGTAGACGTCCGCCACGGCGAAGAGGTGGGCCGCGAGAGGGATGCTCTCCCCCTTCAGCCCGCGCGGGTAGCCGGAGCCGTCCCATTTCTCGTGGTGACAGTACGGGATGTCGAGTGCGGGCCTCAGGTGGGCCACCGGAAACAGCAGCTCGTAGGCGTAGGTGGGATGCTGCCGCATGCGCGACCATTCCTCGTCCGTCAGCGGACCGGGCTTGAGCAGCACGGAGTCGGGAATGCCAATCTTGCCGATGTCGTGCAGCAGCGCTCCACGCTTGACGTGCACGAGCTGTTCCTCGCTCATGCCGGCGAGCCTGGCCATTGCGACGGTCGTCTCAGTCACGCGTCGCGTGTGCCCTTCGGTTTGATGGTCGCGCAGGTCGAGCGCCCGGGACCACCCTTCGATGGTGGCGTCATAGGCCAGCTGCAGGTCGAGATGCGCCCGCTGCAGGCTCACCACGGCGCGGCCGCTCTCGATCGCGATGGCTGTCTGCCCGGCAAGGGCCTCCAGGAAGTCGATCCAGTCCGCCGACGCCGTGAAGGGGGCCCGGTGCATCACGTTGAGCACGCCGATCACCGTCCCCCTCGCGATGAGCGGGACCGCGTGGATGGCCTGGACGCCCTCGGCCCGCAGCGCTTCGCGGAGGGGCGCGTCGATGATGGACGAGCCGTCGAGGGTGGGGACGGCGACCGTGCGTCGTTCGAGCGCCGCCGTGCCGGACGCCCCCTCCCCAACCTTGATGGCGACCGAGAGCGGTGTCGAGCCCTCGTGGCCGGCAGCCGCCGCCGTCTCGAGCATGAGGGTGGTCGGATTCAGCAGCTTCAGGTTGACGATGTCCGCGCCCAACAGGGTCCTGGTCTCGTCGAGAATGGTCCGGAAGGCCAGATCGAGGTCGACGGTCCCGAGGATGGCCCGGTCGATGGCTCGCAGCGCGCGGAGCCTCCGCAACTGCGTGTCGATGGTGGATTGGGCGGCCCTCTGCTCGGTGACGTCCCACGACAGGACGAAGATGCCTTCCGGCACGGGCTGGGCCCTCAAATCGAACCAGCGGCTCTGCCCGTCCGGGTAGACGAACTCGTTGGTCATCACCGCGGGCACCCGCCCTTCCATCACCCGCTGGAGCGTGGCGAACATCGGGGTCTGCTCGATGCCGGGGAACACGTCCATCATGCGGTGCCCGACCAGCGCGCCGCGATCTTTCCTGCTGTGGTGAACGACGGCGTCGTTCACGTAGAGATAACGCCAGTCGGGGCCGATGATCTGGCAACCCTCGAGCAGGTGGTCCAGGATCCCCCTGGAGTAGTCTTTCGAGCCTCTCGCCGACATCTGGCTCCTGTGCTTGAGCTCCGTGGCCACGTAGCAGCGTGGACGGAGGACGACAAAGGGGGACGAACCAGTACGGGGGACAGCGTAACGCAGAACGCCCCGCCCGGCGTACGGCGCGTGACAAACCGTGCAGTCGTGAGGGCGTGTGCGGCTGATCAGCTGGAGCCCGGGAAGCGACGTCGGTCCAGGACGTGGCCCAGGGCAAGCCGTGCCAGTCGAGCCGGGCTCGTGCCCGCGGCACCCCTTCGCCGATTGGCGGCGCCGATCTCGAAGACCAGGCGCCACTGCTCGAACAGTGCCCGGTAGGCGCTGGCGATGCGCCGATCGGGATCGTATACGTCCGTGGGCTCGGCGCTGACGCCGTTGAGCTCGATGATCGCGAGATCCTCCCCGGCTTTGAAGCGGGCGACGTCGCCGTATCGGACGTCGAAGCGCCCGATGCAGAAGCCGGGCACCCGGCGGGCGATGTCGTCGATTCTCGTGTCCAACTCGGGTGTCCAGAGGTGCGCGCCGCTTCGAAACAGGGTGCCCTGGCAGTGATTGCCAACCGAGCCCAGCGCGAAGCGCTCACCCCGCGGCAGCACCTGATTCAGGCTGGCGGCATGCCGCTGCAGGAAGACCGGCGCCTGGCGCGAGAAGCGCGAGTGCGACAAGATCAACGCCTCGAGCGTGCGAACACCGTCGCCTGCAATCACCGGGAACACCTTGTCGGTGATCGAGAGGATCTGCCCGCGCGCGGCGTCGGGATGGCGCCAGTAGAAGATGCCGGCCTCGAATGGGCCCGGATGCCAGGGCTGCACGACGACGGGATAGTCGGCCGCGCGGAGGTACGCCACCGCTTCGGCGAGGGTCGCCGCCCGCCTCACGCCACTTCCCCGCTGCCCGACGTCCGGCTTCAGGATGAGGGGAAAACCGTGACCGGGCTGCTCGGCGAACGCGGCGACCGCGCGCGTCCGCCCCGCCAGCGTCCCTCGATCTATGCGGGCGCTCGGGACGATCCACTCCGCCGGAAGCGATTCGAGGATGTCGTACTTCGACTCCCCGACCAGCCCGCCATCTCGCATGCCCGGATTTGCGGCGCCGATGGCGCGCCAGCCATGCCGCATCGCGAGCGCCAGGATCCACGGAACCAGCGGCGCGTATGTGGCCCAGACCGGCCAGAACTCGAACGGCGGGAGCCAGCCCGGGCGGCCCACGGGCGACGCGACAGGTCCTGTGGCGGTCCTCAGGGCGCCAGCCATGTGAGCCCCACGACGATGGCAGTGGTCCACACCACCGCGGCAATACCCGTGCAGACCACGAACAGCGGCACGGAAATGCGAAGGAGACCCGCTGCCACGTAGAGTGCCACGCGGGTGCCCGGCAGCACCCGGCTCGCGAAGATCGCCGCGGGCGCTCTGCCCTCGAGTCGTTGCGCGAGGACCTCCAGATCGCCGGCCGGCCACTTGTGCCGCACCCAGCCGCTGACGGGCGCCCAGGTCCGTGCGAGTCGCCCCGCGGCAAAGAGTCCCACATCGCCGGCCCAGATGCCCAGGGCCACCGCGGCGACCGCGATCGGGGCGGGCAGGTGGCCCGTGCGCGCCAGGACACCGGCGCCGAGGGCGGCGGCATCTTCCGACACGAACGTGGATGCGGCGAGAGACAGGGCGACCCAGATCACCACACCCCTCGGCCCATTCCCATCTGCGTCATCTGCGGCTTCTGCTGCTTCTGCGTCAGCTGCGGCTCTTGCAACTTCTGTGTCATCTGCGTGATCTGTGGCATCCGCGTCCTCTGCGGCCCCCGCCGCCTCTGCCTCATCTGCTCTGTCCGTGTCGAGATGGGCCACCCATCCACCACGGGCCGATAGTGCATCGTCACCCTTCCAGGCGCGAGGATGATCTCGGTACAACTCACCGTGCAGGCGTCCGTGCGCGACATCATGACGCTCAGGTGCCGGCGGTCCGGCCACGCGTGATGGTGAAACCGCGCCTGGGCCATCCAGGGGTCGGGTGCTTCCCGCAGCAACTGGAGAAGCAGGCCGCGCCGCGGTCCCTCCACCAACGCGTCTCCCAGTGACGAGGAGCAGAACACCTGGGCGCGCCCGACTGGTGTGATGCTGGGCTCCAGGCAGCCGCGCGCGAACACGGCAATCTCCCGCGTCGAGACCGCGATGAGCCTGAACGGCGCGAAGCCGGTGGTGTCGATGGCACGCCACCCCGTCTCGAGCTCGGCGAGCGATGCGGCCCCGGCCAGCGCCGGTATGAGCGTGCCGCGGCTTGGCGAGCCCGGTCCCGTTCGAGGGCCGTCGGCGTTCAGGAGGGCAAAGGCCAGCCCGTGATCGCTGGCGGCGATCCAGGTGCCACCGCTGGCGGCATCCACCGGCCAGACGGTGGATACACCGCGAACCCGGTGCCGCGCCAGGGGATGCGCGAGCGGCCGCAACCGGCGCTCGTCGCGATTGAAGAGCAGACGGATGGCCGAGAGGTCTGTCGATGTGACGACGCTGAGCGTGCACATCACGCGGCTCCCGCCAGGGACGGCGTCGTCGGGGCGAGCCCGAAACGCTCAGGAAGCCGCGAGGCTCCGACGCGGTGGCCCAGGAGCGCAATCTGCGCGGCGTGGTGGATGGTATGGCTGATGACGAAGGCCAGCTCACGGGCGACGCTCGACCGGCACTCCACGACCGGCCCGCCGCTGGCGAGCACGACGCGGACGACGAGGGGCTGTGTGAGCGCGGCATCGGTGTGCCGCGCAAGCCGCATGGCGGCCGACATCAGCGAGAGAACCCCCAGCTCGCGATCGCTCTCGATCGCAGTCCGGCGCCGTCGTGCGTCGTAGTCGGCGACGCCGGTCTCGAGGCTGCGCTCGAAGGTCAACACGTGATCCAGGCAGTGGCGGACGTGCCCGCCGATGCTGCCCGAGATGCCCTTCACTTCCGACCCGGTGTACTCAGCCGGTGTCAGCTGCGCGATGGCCCGAGCCGTGTCGGTGAGCAGTGACGCCAGCGCGCCAAAGCTTCCCGCCGCCCCGGTCACGGCCGGCCCCCCGCCGGGCCGTGGCGCAGCCAGGGCCCGACGACCGGCATGGTGGCGCGGTACAGCCACGCCACGCCAGCCGAAGCCGCACAGACGATGAGCGCCAGCGCGAAGAGGAGGCCGCCGTCGTCCATGACCTCGAGGCCGAGGACAGTGAGGTGGCTCAGGATGGCACCGCTCATCACGCCGACGCCCAGCAGGCCGCCCAGTGCGGCCGTTGACGGCGCCAGCAGCAGGGCCGCGGTGATGAGCTCCGCGACGCCGGAACCGATCCGACCCCAGGGCTCGGCGCCGAGCGTCTCGAAGATGTAGACCGACTCTGCGGCGCCGGTGAACTTGAAGAACAGCGTCTGCAGCAGGATGGCTGCGGCCGTCAGGCGCAGCAGGAGCCCGACCGCTCGCGTCACGGGGTTCATGGTGTGCTCCTATTTCAGTTCCGCCAGCACCTTCGGCCACTGCTGGCGAGCCTTCTGGATGTAGCCGGGCCGATCCTGGTTCCAGGTGCGTTGCACGCTCTTCGAGTAGTTCAGCTAGAGCGTGCCGTCCACGACCGCGAAGGCCTCCGGATCGATGTCCACCGCGTATCCCCGGCTGACGCCGTAGGCGCAGTAGCCGCCGAAGGCCGGGGCGTAGCGCTCGGGCTCGCGTGCGAAGGCGTCGCGATGGGCTGCCGACGCGAACTGCCAGCGCACGCCGTTCCACGTGTGACTGAACTGTGCCTGGCCCGGGACCGCCTTGCTGTCGGTGAAGTAGGCGACGACGTCGTAGCCGTGCACGGCCACGCCGGTCTTCTGGTTGTAGGCGGCGCTCGGCGCCTGGCCTCGCACCGTCAGCGCCCCGCCAATTCCGAGGCTGACGAACATCAGGCAGATTCCATAGAGAAGTCGGTTCATCGGGTGTGCTCCTGTCGTGCTCCTGAGATGCCGCCGATCCGCGGCGGATACATGAAACCCGCGACGGAGGGGTGGCATCAGAGGCACGACACGGAGAAGGAGCGCGCATGACCGCCGAGGAGCAACGCCTACAGGAAGACCGGGAGAGAACGCGTCACTGGAAACGCTGGGGCCCCTACCTGAGCGAGCGCGCCTGGGGAACGGTCCGCGAGGACTACAGCCCCCACGGCACTGCGTGGGACTACTTCCCGCACGACCATGCGCGGTCGCGGGCCTACCGGTGGAACGAGGACGGCATCGCGGGTATCTCGGATCGCCACCAGCACATCTGCTTTGCGCTGTCGCTCTGGAACGAGCAGGACCCCATCCTCAAGGAGCGGCTGTTCGGCCTCACCGGCAGCGAGGGCAACCACGGGGAGGACGTGAAGGAGTACTACTTCTATCTCGACTCCACGCCCACGCACAGCTTCATGCGGTACCTCTACAAGTACCCGCAGCGCGCGTTCCCTTACGCCGATCTCGTGGAGGAGAACCGCCGTCGGGGCCGAGGCGCACCGGAGTACGAGCTGGCCGACACGGGCATCTTCGACGACGGCCGCTACTTCGACGTGTTCGTCGAGTACGCCAAAGGTGATCCTGACGATGTGCTGATCAGGGTGCGGGTGCACAACCGGGGCCCCGAGGACGCCCAGGTGCGCGTGTTGCCCACGGTCTGGTTCCGGAACACCTGGTCCTGGGACACCGGCGGAGCGCGCCCGTGGCTCGCTCGTCTGGACGGGGCCGGCGAGGGATGCCAGGTCGTCGCCCTGGACGATCCTGCCTACGGCCAGCGATGGCTGTACTGCGAGGGTGCGCCCGAGCTGCTTTTCACGGAGAACGAGACGAACACCGAGCGGCTGTACGGCGTGGGCGGCGGCGGCTTCTACAAGGACGGCATCAACGACGCCGTGGTGAGCGGGCGCTTCCAGGCCGTGAACGACGCTGGTGTCGGCACGAAGGCTGCCGCGCACTACCCGTTCCTGGTCCCCGCGGGTGGCGTCGTGGAGGTGCGACTCCGGCTCACGGACCGGGCCCCGAGCGCGTGGCGGGAAGGCCCCTTCAGCGGCGAGTTCGAGCGGACATGGGCCGCGCGCCAGTCCGAGGCGGACGAGTTCTACCGAACGGTGATTCCCGAGACGCTGTCACCGGACGCGCAGTCGGTGATGAGGCAGGCGCTGGCGGGAGTGCTGTGGTCGAAGCAGTATTACCATTACGTGCTGCGCGACTGGCTGGCCGGCGACGCGGCCCAGCCGCCGCCGCCGACCGCTCGGATCGGGGGGCGCAATCGCGAGTGGCCACACCTGTACAACGCCGACGTCATCTCGATGCCGGACAAGTGGGAGTACCCCTGGTACGCCGCCTGGGACCTGGCGTTCCACTGCGTGCCGCTCGCGCTGGTGGATTCCGAGTTCGCGAAGCAGCAGCTGGTGCTCCTGCTGCGCGAGTGGTACATGCACCCGAACGGGCAGCTCCCAGCCTACGAGTGGGCGTTCGGCGACGTGAACCCGCCCGTCCACGCGTGGGCGGCCTGGCGCGTGTACAAGATCGAGAAGAAGCGCCGCGGCGTGGGCGATCGGGTGTTCCTCGAGAAGGTGTTCCAGAAGCTCCTCTTGAACTTCACGTGGTGGGTGAACCGGAAGGATGCGGAAGGCAACAACGTGTTCCAGGGCGGGTTCCTCGGCCTGGACAACATCGGCGTCTTCGATCGATCGGCGCAGCTCCCGACCGGGGGACACCTCGAGCAGTCCGACGGCACGAGCTGGATGGCGATGTACAGCCTGAACATGCTGGCCATCGCCCTGGAGCTCGCGCGGGAGAACCCCGCCTACGAGGACACGGCCAGCAAGTTCTGGGAGCACTTCCTCTACATCGCCCACGCCATGAACAATCGCGGCGAGGACGGCATCAGCCTCTGGGACGAGCAGGACGGTTTCTTCTACGACGTGCTGCACCTGCCGGACGGATCGCGCCGGCCGCTGAAGGTGCGATCGATGGTCGGCCTCGTCCCGCTCTTCGCGGTGGAGACCATCGAGCCGGAGATACTGGAACGGTTGTCGGGCTTCAAGCGGCGAATGGAGTGGTTCATCACCAACCGGCCGGATCTCACCCGGAACGTGGCGTGCATGCGGACACCGGGCAATGGTGAGCGGCGGCTCCTGGCCGTCGTGTGGCCGGACCGCCTGAAGCGTGTGCTCGAGGTGATGCTGGACGAGACAGAGTTCCTGTCCGACTACGGCGTCCGCGCCCTGTCCCGGCGTCATCTCGACAATCCCTTCACGCTGGTCGTGGACGGCCACGAACACCGGGTGTCGTATGAGCCCGGCGAGTCGTCCAGCGGGCTGTTCGGGGGCAACTCGAACTGGCGCGGACCGATCTGGTTCCCGGTGAACTACCTCCTGGTGGAATCGCTGCAGAAGTATCACCACTACCTGGGCGACGACTTTCGTGTCGCCTGTCCCACGGGCTCCGGGCGCGACGCCTCGCTCCGCGAGGTGGCGGCCGACGTCTCGCGGCGGCTGACACGCATCGTCCTTCGCGATCACCACGGCCGCCGGCCCGTTTTCGGCGGGCGGCCGCTCTTCAACGACGATCCGCACTGGCGGGAGATGGTGCCGTTTCATGAGTACTTCCACGGGGACACCGGCGCCGGCATCGGCGCGAGCCACCAGACCGGCTGGACCGCCCTGGTGGCCAAGCTCCTCCAGCAGTCCGGCGAGCGCGAGCCCGCCGGCGCGGCCGACCGGGACCATGCCGCCGTCGCGCTGTGATAGCCTCCCGGCCATGCAGGCGAGTGCCGGCCCGCCCGTCGCCAGCCTCGACGACGGGGCCCTCGTCGCCCGCCTTCGCGCCGGAGACGAGGAGGCGTTCGAGCTGGTCGTGCGGACGTACAGCGGGCGCCTCCTGGCGGTGACGAGGCGCATCCTCGGTTCGGACGAGGACGCGCGCGACGCCGTGCAGGATGCTTTCCTGTCGGCGTTCCGGAGCCTCGAGCGGTTCGAGGGCGGTTCGCTCCTGTCCACGTGGCTGCACCGCATCGCGGTGAACGCGGCGTTGATGAAGCTGCGCACGCGCCGGCGCAAGCCCGAGGATCCCATCGAGCCCCTGCTGCCGGTTTACCAGGAGAACGGCCATCACCAGGAGACCTTCTCCAGCTGGAACGAGCCGGTGGACGTGGCCATGTCCCGCGCCGAGAACCGCGCACGGGTGCGCGCGTGCATCGAGCAGCTGCCGGAGAGCTACCGAACCATCCTGCTGCTGCGCGACATCGAAGAACTGGATACGGACGAAGCGGCGCGCGCCCTGGGCATCTCGCCCAACGCCGTCAAGATTCGACTTCATCGGGCACGCCAGGCGCTCCGCGGCTTGCTGGCCCCTCACTTCAGGAGTGCGCAGCCGTGACCTGCCGTGAATTCGCCGACTTCATGATGGACTACCTCTCCGGGGAGCTCCCCGAGGAGTCGCGCGCCCCTTTCGAGCGCCACCTCTCGCGGTGCGCGAACTGCCACGAATACCTGGCGCAGTACAAGCACACCATCGAAGCGGGCCGGCTGGCGTTCACCAACCCGGAGGAGGAAGTGCCCGCCGACGTGCCCGAGGACCTGGTGAAGGCGGTGCTCGCGGCCCGCAAGTAGACGCCCGCTCGCACCGGCGCTCCATTGAGCGATTGCCGATTGACGATTGAGCGATTCACTTCCGATCGGGCGATTGGGGCATTGAGCATTGGATTGGGCGATTGGCGCATTGGGGCATTGGCGATTCGCCGCCTGACGCAGTAGCGACGTGACCTGCACTGGGCGCGGGCGATTCGAGTCTCGTCGCCGGCTGGCCGTGACGACCCGAATCACTCAGTCACTGAATCGCCCAATCCCTCAATCGCCCGATCACCCAATCGCTCAATCCAACGCCCAATGCCCAATCGCTGAATCGCGCAATGAATCGCCCAATCGTCAATCGGCAATCGCTCAATGGGCGCCGGACCGCCGCGTAGCGGCGGCCCTCACTGCTCCTGGTAGTTCACGCTCAGCCCGCCATCCACGACGAACGTGGAGCCCGTCACGTAGGCGGCCTCGTCTCCGGCGAGGAACACCGCGAGCCCGGCCACGTCCTCGGGCTGGCCGAGGCGGCTCAGGGGAATCTGGTTGAGCAGCGCGCCGAGCTTCCGCGGATCGTTGAGCAGCGCCGTGTTGATGGGGGTCTCGATGGCGCCGGGCGCGATGTTGTTGACCGCGATGCCCAGCGGGCCGAGCTCCACGGCCAGGTTGCGGGTGAGCATGCGGAGCGCCCCCTTGCTGGCGCAGTAGGCCGCGAAGTTGGGGAACGGCAGGTCCTCGTGGACCGAGCTGATGTTGATGATGCGGCCCGGGCGGCCGCCCGACCTCAGGTGGCGCACCATGGCCTGGGTGGCGAAGAACGCGCCCTTCAGGTTGATGTCGATCACCTTGTCGTAGTCCTGCTCGCTCACGTCCCAGAAGGGCGCGTGCTTCTCGATCCCGGCGTTGTTCACGAGGATGTCGAGCGGCCCGAGCGCGGCAGAGGCCTCATCGACGAGGCGGCGGACATCGTCCACCGAGCCGACGTCTGCCGGCAGGATCACGCCACGGACGCCGTGCGCCGTGACGGCCGCGAGGGTCTCCTCGGCCGCCCGCGCGGATCCCACGTAGTTGATCGCCACGTTCGCGCCTTCCTGCGCGAACCGGATCGCAATCCCCCGCCCGATGCCCCGGCTGCTGCCGGTTACGAGCGCATTCTTCCCCTTCAGCCTCATCGTGTTCCTCGCTTCATGCTGACGTCGTTGACGACGAGGCCGACGCCTCGGCACTCCGTGCGCGGACAGCTCTGCGCCATGGCCCCCTGTGCAATTGCACCCCTGCACCCTGCACCCTGCACCCCTACTGAACATGCCTTCCCCCATCGACGCGAATCGTCTCGCCCGTGATGAAGTCCGACTCGACGAGGGCCAGCACGGCGCGGGCGATCTCGATCTCACCGCCCCACCTCCCCACCGGCGTCGCACGCGCGACCTCGGCACGCTCGTCCTCGCTCATGTCCGGCGGCGGCAGGATCGGACCGGGCGCCACGGCGTTGACCAGGATCTGGTCGTGCGCCAGTTCGAGCGCCAGGGTCTCGGTGAGCGCAATGACCCCGGCCTTGGCCGTGTAGTAAGCGACGAAGCCACGGTAGGCCGGCCGTCCGCTCCGCGCCAGCCAGTCGGCGAAGTTGACGATGCGGCCACCGCCCTGGCGGCGCATGTGCGGCGCGGCTGACTGCGCGCACAGGAAGACCGACCGCAGGTTGATGTCGATGTTGCGCTGCCAGTCCTGCTCGGTGGTCTCCGCGAAATCCTTCGCGGCGTAGATGGACGCCATGTTGACGAGCACGTCGATTCGGCCCAGGCGGGCGACGACCTCGTCCACCAGCGCCTGGCAGTCGGCCGCGCGGCCGACATCGGCGGTGATGGCGGCGCCCCGGCGCCCGAGCGACTGGACCTCGGCCACCGTGGCCTCCGCTTCGTCTCTCGAGCCTCGATAGGACACAGCGATGTCGGCGCCCCTGGCGGCCAGTTCGCGCGCCACCACCTGGCCGATCCGTTTTCCGCCCGTGATGAGCACCACCCGATTCTTCAGAGTCATGCCCATCAGATGAAGGCCGCGACAGGCGGTTTCACCTGTAACCGGTCCAGGGGCGCGGCATCCAAGCCTGGCAACCGGGACTCCATGACCCATCCCATGGCCGCACTGCTCGTCGGGCTTGCCACCTCGTATGTCGTGATCGGTGCGTGCTTCGCGGTCGTCTTCGTGGCGCGTGGCATCGACACCATCGACCCCATGGCCCGCGGGGCCTCATGGGGGTTCCGCCTCCTGGTGCTGCCTGGATCGGTGATCTTCTGGCCGCTACTGCTCATCCGCTGGGCGGCGCGTTCCATGGCGCCGCCAGCGGAGCTGAACGCCCACCGCCGGCGCACGCGGAGGGCCGCATGATCCGCCCGCTCCGCCGCGCACACCGCTGGTTGACCGCCGGTTGGTGGCTGCTGCTGCCCATCGTGCTGGCAGCCCTGTGGGGACGGCCATGAGCCACCAGTACCGCGCCATCGGCTGGAACCCGCACAAGCGTGCCTACGACGTCGTCGTCGTGGCCGTGGCGCTCACGCTGATGCTCGTGGTCGCCGCCGGTACGGCGTGGCGGAGCCCATCGGTGACGGCGGAGACCCTGTTGCTGCGTGCCACCGGCATCACCGCGTTGCTGTTGCTGCACGCCATTCTCAGTATCGGGCCGCTGTGCCGGCTGGATCGGCGCCTGCTGCCGCTGCTCTACAACCGCCGCCACCTTGGCGTGCTCACGTTCCTGGTCGCCGCCACCCACGGCGTGCTGGCCATCGTCCAGTTCCACTCCGGCGGCGACCTTCATCCGCTCGTCAGCCTGCTCACGAGCAGCACCGGCTGGTTCACGGTGCAGCGCTTCCCGTTTCACGTCCCTGGTGCCCTGGCCCTGACCATCCTGTTCGTCATGGCCGCCACGAGCCATGACTTCTGGCTCCGAACGCTGACAGCGCCGATCTGGAAGGCGCTCCACATGGGTGTCTATCTCGCCTACTTCTCTCTCGTGGTGCACGTCTCGTTCGGTGCGCTGCAGAGCGAGTCGCCCGCCTGGGTGGCCGGCATGGCCGCCGCGGGCGTGGTGTGGCTGGCGACGCTTCACCTGGCGGCTGGTCGCGTCGAGTCGTCCCTGGATCGGCCGGCACTCCAGGTGCCCGGAGCCCCGTGGGTCGATGCCGGCCCCGTGGACACCATCCCCAACCGGCGCGCCCGCATCGTGTGTGCGGCCGGAGAGCGGATTGCCGTGTTCCGGTACGACGGCAAGGTGAGCGCCGTGTCGAATGTGTGCCAGCACCAGAACGGCCCGCTTGGAGAAGGGAAGATCGTCGGGGGCTGCATTGTCTGCCCCTGGCACGGCTATGAGTACGCGCCCGACACAGGCGCGGCTCCCCCCCGTTCACGGAAGCCGTTCCCACCTTCCGCGTGGCCGTGATGGACCGCCGCGTCTACGTGGACCCGCGCCCGCTGCCGCCCGGCACGCGCGTGCCCCCCGCGGAGTGCTCGCGATGATGCAGAGAGACGATGAGTTCTACATCGGCTACGAGGCGGCCATGCCGCCCGGCATGAGGCGCGTGGTGCGCACGTGGGTGGCGTGTGCGTCACTTCTGGCCCTCGTCATCGTGGCCGTTGTGACACTGGCCTCGCACCCGCTGGCCGTGTCGCGCTTCGTGTATGGCGAGACCAGGGCGTGGACGGGGTACCTCGTTCGCCTGCCGGCGCCGTCGTTGCTCGTCCCGGGCGAGCGCGGTTTCAGGCGCTATTGGCTCGTGTCGCGCGGCAAGCAAGGCGCGGACCGCGTACTCCGGGGCCTGGCGGACGGATGGGTGACGGTCCGTGGCTCGGAGATCGCGCGCGACCCCTGGCGCATGGTGGAGGTGGCCGAGGCTGCGTCATCGCGCGGGGCCGCTGCCCGACCTGCGCCTCCCGCCGCCGAACCGGGACCGGGAAGGCGCGTGTCCCTCCGCGGCGAGATCGTGGACAGCAAGTGCTTCCTCGGCGTCATGAACCCCGGCGAGCGGACGGTCCACCGCGACTGCGCGATCCGGTGCCTGAGCGGCGGCGTGACACCGATGCTGGCGTTCACGGACGAGGGCGGTGAGCACCAGCTGGCGGTCATCGTTGACGCCGCGGGCATCGTGCCGTTTCCCGCCATCCGCAACCGGGTCGGGCGGCCGGTCGAAGTGTCCGGACAATTGTTCACGGTGGACGACCTCCTGGTGTTGCGACTGGATTCGACGACGGGAGCCTAGCCATGCCATGTCCAGGCTCCTCCGCTGGTCCGTTCACACTGGGACTGGGCACCGGGCTCGACGCGGTGCTGGGGCTCACGGCGCTGCAGCGGATGTACGAGACGCTTCCGCCCGGGGACTTCCCAGGGCGCGCGCTTGAACGGCTTGGTGTGCACGTCGAGGCTCGCGGTCTCGAGTGCGTGCCGGCGGATGGCCCCACGGTGGTCGTCGTCAATCACCCGACCGGCGCGCTCGATGGCCTCGCGATGCTGGTCGCGCTGCGCCGCCGGCGACCGGACGTCCGGGTGGTCGCGAACCACCTGCTGACGCGGATTCCGGAGATGCGTGCCCGGGCGATTCCGGTGGACGCGTTCCGGCCGGGTGCGGCCGCAAGCTCGCGCGGCCTGCGCCAGGCCCGCCGGTGGCTCGAGCGAGGCGGTGCCCTCGTGCTCTTCCCGGCGGGTGCGGTGGCGCGCAGGGTTGATGGCGACGGGATGGCCGTTGACAGCCCCTGGCGAGAAGGCGTGCTCCGCCTGGTCGGCTGGACCGGCGCGGCCGTCGTGCCCGCGCACCTCGGTGGACGCCCGAGCCAGTGCTTCCGGGCCCTCAGCCGGATTCACCGGGCGCTAGGGACGCTCCTGTTGCCGCGCGAGTTGCTTCGGCAGACCGGCACGCGGGTCAGCGTGCGATTTGGTACGCGGGTCGAGAGCTCGCGGCTCGATGCCCTCCCATCGCCGGCCGCCCGCCTCGCGTACCTGCGGGCTCGTGTTCACGCGCTCTCGCCCGCGCCTCGCGCCGTGCGTGTCGAGGCGCCGCTGGCGCCCACGGTGATTCCGTCGCTGCTGAAGCGCGAGATCGAAGGGCTGCCCGACGAGTGCCGGCTGACGTCGATCCGCGACCTGGCCGTGTTTCACGCGAAGGCGGACCGGATTCCACACACCCTTCGCGAGATCGGCCGCCTCCGCGAGCGCACCTTCCGGGCCGCCGGTGAAGGTACCGGCCGGGCCATCGACCTCGACGCGTTCGACGAACGCTATACGCACCTGGTCCTCTGGAACCGCGCGAGGTCCGAGGTGGTCGGCGCGTACCGGATGGGCGTCGCGGGAGATCGACACGAGGCGCCGCCCCTCTACACCGAGACGCTGTTCGACTGGCGTCGTCGTCCTGGAGCGAGCCTCGGGCCGTCGATGGAGCTCGGCCGGTCGTTCGTGCGGGAGGAGTACCAGCGCGAGCCCGCGGCCCTGCTGATGCTGTGGAAGGGCATCGGCGCGATCGTGGCTCGGCGCCCCGGCGTTCGGCACCTGTTCGGCCCTGTGAGCATCAGCGCCGACTACCACTCGCTGACCCGCGAGCTGATCACGGCGTGGCTGTTGCGGCATGCTGCCGCGCCTGCCGCGGTGGCCGTGAAGCCGCGACACCCGGTGCGCTGCCGGCCCGAGGTGCGGATGCTGGTGGACTCAGGAGCCGTCACGACCCTCGGCGATCTGGACGAGGTGGTTCGGGAGCTCGAAGGCGGGCGCGGGCTGCCCGTTCTGCTGCGGCAGTACCTCCGCCTGAATGGCCGCGTGCTGGCGCTCAGCCGCGATCCCGACTTCGGGGATGTGATCGATGCCCTTGTCGTGGTGGACATGCTCGAGATGCCGGCGGCCCATCTCGAGCGCTATTGTGGGGCGGAGGGCGCTGCCCGGATACGCGCAGCACACCGGCCCAGTGAGCCCAGCGAGGAACGGACGGCCGCGGGCGTGGCCCCTGTGCCTGCTATGGCCTCGTCGCGGTGACGATGTGCGCCGTCACCGGGAACGTCACGGCACCGGTCTCGTCCGCGTAGGCGCCGAGGGCCGACTCCGCTTCCTGGAGGATGCCGGCGATCTGCGTCTCGGTGAGTGCCACGCCCATGACGGGCAGCCAGCCGCGCAGGTCGGCTTCGACCATCGTGCGCACGGAAGGAAAGCGAGCGTTGCCCTGCTGAGTGGTGATGCGCAACGCTGCCACGCCGGCGCCGGTGAAGGTCGCGGCGAGCGTCTGGCGGTCGCCCAGCAGGAACGGCACGCGAACGGCATCGGCCGCCTGCTTCCCCGCCGTACGTTCCAGCAGGGCGACCTCGTCTCGATAGCCCGGCGAGGATTCGAGCGGCCCCCACACCGCGACGGCCAGCCGCCCGCCCGGCGCCAGGACGCGAACCATCTCTGCCACGGCTGTGGCACGGTTGGCGAAGAACATCAGGCCGAACTGGCTGGCGACGACGTCGAACGACTGATCAGGGTACGGCAGCGCCTCGGCCACCCCCTGCTGCCAGGTGATGGCCGGCGCGCTCAGAGCGGCGACGGCCAGCATTCCCGGGTCTGGGTCCAGCCCGTCCACGACGCCCGACGTGCCGGCCCGTGCGAAGAGGGAGCGGGCCAGCACCCCGGTCCCGCACGCCACGTCCAGCGCGCGATCGCCCGGCCCGGTGTGCGCGGCCTCGGCCACCCGGGGCGCCCATGGCCCGAACAGCGCCGGGACGAACAGGGTGTCGTACGCGACGGCCGCATCGAGCTGCGGCTGCGAAGGGACTTCGCGCATGCCGTCCTCCTCCCCAAGGGCTGCCTCACGGCAGGCGTTCGTATTCCGCGCGAACCACTTCGGGGGAGTAAATGCGTTCCAGGCGGCGCACCGTGAAGTGGCCGCGCGCCATGTCCTGGAAGTGATCGATGAACAGCACGTTGACGACGCTGCCCCCGGCGGCCCCGATGATGGGAACGGCCTGGGCGGCCACCTTCTGCGAGACGTTGGCGCCGAAGCGCGACGCCAGCTGTGCGATCAACCGCAGGAGCGCGGGGGCGCCCTCCTCGGCGAGGCCCTTCTGCGCGACGTACTGCGCGGCCTGCGAGACCGAGCGGGCCAGCGCGGCTCTCACCACGAAGTAGGACGATTCGCTCGCATCGTCCGCCGTCGTCCGGCCCCCCAGCGCGAAGACCTCCAGGCAGGCCAGCTTGGCGTCGGGCGCGGCCAGCACCTCGCCCTCGCTGCGCGCGATGTCCGCGATGGATCGGAGCATGATCGTCGTCGAAATCGGCAGCTCGATGGGCAGGCCCGCCAGGCCGAACGCGCCGCCGCCGGCGCCGGTGGCCGCGACGGCGAGCTTGTGCAGCCTCTCGCTGGCCCGCGAGCGGGGCTTGTCGTCCAGTGTGTTGAGGGCGACGTGCAGTGCCGTGTCGAGCGATTTCCTGGTGGCAATCGCAACGGCGTCGGACCAGCGCTCGGGCAGCATGGTCATCGCCTTCTCGAGCGGCATGCCGATGAGGTTCGTGAGCTTCGCGGCCAGCCCCGGGTTCTCGAGCAGGCGCTTCGCGTGGCGCAGGGCCTCGCGGTCCTCTGGCGTCATCGAAACACCGCTCCACTCGCGCCGGTCAGCGTGTGTCACCATCCGAGCCTCGCCTGGAGGAGCGGCCTGGCCAGGTTCCACCGCATGTCTCCAAAGAATTGCTCGGGGCGTGCCGCCGAGCTGTATTCGTAGCTGGCCGGATCGCGACTGGCGTGTATCGCGGCCTTGGGCAGCAGCTGGTGCGTGAACTCGTGTACCGCCCCGCGCCCGATGCCGCGCCCAATCGCCGTGATGAGGGTGTCCCGTGTCGCGCTCTCCGGCGCGTAGACCGTCGCGCCGCTGGCGAAGAACGAGAAGCTGACGGTGCCGATGCCACCGATGCCCGGGACCCCCCGCGACTGGCCGGCCACCTTCATGTCGCGCCGGGTTCGCGGGTCGCGGACCTCCTGGACCACCTGCACCCGGTACGGCGCCTGTCGCTTGTCCGTGACCGTGATGCCGAGCCCCTCGAAGGCCGCGACGAGCTCGGCCCGGGCGACGGCGGAGATGGTGTGGAGATCGGCTGGCGTCAGCGTTCCCCCGATGCGTGTCGAGGCGTAGGACACCGGCTCGAACCAGAAGCCCGCCTCGATCGTGCGCGGCCCGCGGCGTTCGGCGAGGATCAGCGCTGACGCCCCCGCAGCGACGAGCACCGTCACGAGCCCCACGGTGTGTGGCGAAACCCGGGCCATGCGCCCACTATGCACCCGGGATCGCGGTCGCGACAAGCCATTTGACGGCGGCCCGGGAACGCCGCCCGGCACTCAGGGTTGCGGGACCTCTCCGATGAGGGCGCGCCAGATCCAGCCGAAGACGTAGGCGACGATGAACCAGGCCAGCAAAGCCACTCCGACTACCATGGCCACCGGGCTGGGCCGCCCCCCGCCACGCCGCGGCCCCAGTGCCAGGAGCGCGAAGATGGCGAGCAGGACGAGGAACTCCATGGGAATCACGTAGCCGTGCCGATCCTGGTGGGCCTGGCCATGATCACGTAAGGCGCCGGGGTGAACCCGCATCGCTCGTAGGCGCGCAGCGCGCGCGCGTTGGCGCGATGCGCATACAGGCGGAGATCGAGCGCGCCGGCGGCGCGTGCCTCCGTCCACAGGCGATCCAGGAGCCGATCGACGAGGCCGTGCCCGCGATGCGCGGGCGCGATGTAGAGGCTCTGCACCCACCAGTAGTCGCCGCCGTGGAAGTTGCTCCATTCCGTCACGATCGAGGTGCTGGCGACGATGTGCCCCTCCGTGGACTCCGCCACCCAGTACGCAGCGCGGGGGTGTTCCCTGAAGGCGCCTTCCACGCCGCGACGGACGGCGGCGGCATCGAGATGGAGGCTCTCGGCTTCACGCGCTTCCTCGAGGGTCAGGGTCACGATCGCCTCGATGTCTTCCGGGACGGCGCGCCGGATGAACGGAGTCATCGTGACAACGCGAGGGTGAACGGCGGGTAGTCGTCCACCATCAGCAGCATGTAGGCCTCGACGCGAAGGCGCCACTGGAGAGCTGCGATGCCGAAGCCGTAGAGCGCCTGTGGATACCGGCCCGTGAACACCACCGCAAACCAGGCAAGCATCGTCGTGAAGGCCCAGGCCACGAGGAGGAAGAACAGCACGATGAGGTGCGGAATGGCGAAGATGAACCGGAGCGCGACGGAGAGGCGATCGCGTCGACCGGGCGGATCGACGATCTCGATGCCCGCCGGATACGGTGCGTCTCCCAAGGGCGGATAGGCGTCGGCGAGGAGCATGAGGTAGGCCAGTGCCCGGACACGCCACCGCAGGTAGAACGCGGTGAACTGCCGGATACCGACGATGTGGGTGCCCGCGATCACGATGGTGAACCAGCTGACGATGGCCAGGACGATGGCAACGGCCCCGAGCAGGCCACCTTCCCACCCGGCTGTCGTCCGCTGATCGTCCTGGCCCGCCATGCCGAGGCCCACGCCGCCGACGAGGATCAGGTGCGGAATCGCCAGGATGAGCCGGAACGCCGTGGTCAGACGGTTCCTGTTCACGAGCGCCGGCTCCACGGCGACGGACACGGGATAGGCCATGGCCGAGCACTATACAGGAGTCCCTCGTGCCGACCGCGTCGCGGCGTGCGAGTCCGGGCCGACTCCCGAGCCTGTCGGCCTCACGCCGGCCATCGAGCGCGCGTCACTGGTTGAGGCCGGGGTGCTCTCCGTAGAAGGCCTCGACGCAGCTCGGGCACAGCCCGTGGCTGAACTGGGCGAGGCTGTGCTCGCCAAAATGCGCCTCAACCGTTCGCCACTCCCCCTTTTCCTCGCAGATCTTCTTGCAGCCGGCGCAGATGCGAATGATCTCCTGCAGCCCCGACCAGCGTTGGTTGGTGAGATCCGTGTCCGTACCCACCATGCGCACTGGCGCGCCCTCCGCGGTGCGCTCGACGACCCGGCCGCAGTCGAGGTTCCAGCGCCAGCTGCCATCTTTCCGGCGCAGGCGGTTCACGCACTCGTAGGCAGGCGTGCGGCCCTCGAAGTGGTCGGCGAGGGTCGCGCGCACCCGGGGCATGTCGTCCGGGTGAATGAGGCTTTCCCAGAAGCCGGTGGTGGGAGGGACCTCCTCCGGCGAGTAGCCGAGCGACGCGATCCAGAAGGGGCTGAAGTACACCTCGCCCGTCTGCACGTTCCAGTCCCAGGCGCCGGCGCGCGTGGCCTGCAGGACCAGTCCCAGGCGCTCCTCGCTCCGCCGCAAGTCCTCCTGGGCACGCTTGACCGCGGTGATGTCTATCTGGACGACCACCCAGATGGTCCCGTACGCCGCGTGATCCAGCGTCGTCACGTGAGCCTGGCACCAGAGACTGGAGCCGTCCTTCTTGCGGTTCTCGACCTCCCCCCGCCAGGCGGTCTCCGCGTTCAAGTGGGTGATGATGTCGCGCGCGATGTCTTCGGGCGACCGCTCACCGGGCGCATTGAGTAGCGACACGGGCCGGCCCTCGAGCTCACCGGCCGCGTAGCCGAACATGGCGGTGAAGCGGGGGTTCGCGTAAAGGATTGTCGCGTCCGAGGTCCGCACGAGCATGACACCGGCGAACATGTTGGCGACAATCGCCGCCAGCAGGTGTTCGTCGGCTCCCGGAGGGATGGCGGGCAGCGCCCCGTCGGAGCGGGCCGGTAGTGGTGGCTCCTGGATCGACCCTTCGGACATCACACCTCGCACAGACTCCGGCGGCAAGGTGGGGACGGCCCCGGACGCTGCCGTCAATCTTACATGGCCAACCCGCGCGTAGCCACCTGAGCGCCAGTCGCCGGGGCCGGGCGACGGATTGGCGGCAGAGGTCGTATGCTATTCGGCAGTGGCGTCCCCGACCGAGACCACCCCGACTCCCCCGTCCGCCTCGCCCGACCAGGCGCTGCTCGAGGCGCTTCGCTCCCGCGCGCCGGGAGCGTTCGAGCAACTCGTCCGCACGCACGGCGGTCGCCTGCTCGCCGTCGCCCGGCGCCTGCTCGGCAACGAGGAGGACGCGCGCGATGCCGTGCAGGAAACCTTCATGAACGCGTACCGCAGCATCGACCGCTTCGAAGGCGGGTCGCTGCTCTCGACCTGGCTGCACCGCATTGCGGTCAACGTCTCGTTGATGAAGCTGCGCACGCGGAAGCGCAAGCCTGAGGAGTCGCTGGACCACCTGCTGCCCGCCTTCAAGGACGACGGGCACTTCGCCGAGCGGTTCGAGAGCGGCTCGGAGCCGGCGGACGTGCGCCTGTCCCGGATCGAGGAACAGGCGGCGGTCCGGGCGGCCATCGACCAGCTGCCCGGGCACTACCGAACCGTCCTGCTGCTCCGCGACATCGAAGGAATAGACACTCGCGACGTGGCCGAGCAGCTCGGCATCACGGCCAATGCCGTCAAGCTCCGGTTGCACCGGGCCCGGCAGGCGCTCCGGACGCTGCTCGCACCGCGCCTCGGGAGAACCGATCGATGAGCAAGATGACCTGCCGAGCCTGCTCGGACTTTCTGGTGGACTACCTCGAGGGCCAGCTGGATCCCGAGGTCCGGGCCACGTTCGAGTTCCACCTGGACAAGTGTCGCAACTGCCGGACCTACCTGGAGCAGTACGCCGCGGTCATCAGGGCGGGCCAGTGTGCCTGCGAGCGCGAGAACGAGCAGGCTGCTGGAGCGTTACCCGAAGAGCTGGTCCGGGCCATCCTCGAGGCCCAGGGGGATGAGGGAAGTGGAAGAGGAAGTAAGAAGTGAGAAGTTGGAAGTCAGGGAGGAGTCGCGGGTGAGACGTCGGAACTGAGTAGCTCGAAGAAGGGGCAGTTTCCTCACAGGGGCGCGGGGGTTTCTCGTTCGGTACCGGCCGTGACGTCATCCGGCACCGGGCCCTGCCGGCGGGCGTAGAGAAACGACAGGCCGAAGATGACCACGATCAGCCCGAGCGACAGCCACTTCGGGATCTCGAAGTGGATCCATCCCAGCCCGTGGAAGTACTCGACCAGCAGCTTGAGGCCCACCCACGCGATGATGATGAACGCGCCATCCACCAGCGCCGGGTAGCGCCGCACGAGGGCCAGCAGCTGGCCAATCACCAGGCGCATGGCGATGATGCCCAGGATGCCGCCGGTGATGATCACCCACAGCTTGTTGGACATCGCCACGGCCACCAGGATGGAATCGATGGCGAAGACGATGTCGGTCAGCTCGACGCGGACCACCGTGGCCCAGAACGCGGTGAGGCCGAGCCACGGCTGGGCAGGCTTGAATTCGCGCCGGGTCTCGGAGTCGCCATGGCCGAAGAAGTGCTGGTACGTGAGGTACAGCAGGTAGAGCCCACCGAGGAGGTGGACCCACAGCAGCTGGATCATGTAGGCGGCACCAGCCGTGGCAAGGGCCCGGAAGGCGAACGCGCCGAGGATGCCGTAACGGAGGGCCTTCTGCTGCTGAGATCGCGGCAGGCCCAGTACCAGCACGGCCAGGACCATCGCGTTGTCGGCGCTCAGCAGCCCCTCGAGGGCCACGAGCAGGGCGATGGTGATGAAGTCGGAAGCGTGAACGTCGAACACGTGCCCTGCCAGTATATCGCGCGCCGACGCCCGCCCTGGCCGAGGCTTCGGCCGGCAAGCTCCACTCCCGACTGCCGACTCCCGAATCCCGCTCCCCGACTCCCGACACCGTCAGAACTGGAAGTAGATGAAGTCAGCCGTCCCTGCGTACAGCGTGACGATGCCGTAGACCATGAACGCGGCCAGGACGGCGCGTGCCGCAGGGCCGGGCTCGTGCACCCACCCGCGCTCGCGCATCCAGGTGAAGACGTGCTGCGCGACCAGCGGCGCGAGGAACAGCAGGCCCACCCACTCCATCCGCCCCAGCGTCCAGCCTTCCAGCTCTCCGAAGTTGGCCAGGAACTGCGTGGCGTCGCCGAATCGGCGGCTGCGGAAGAAGACCCAGGCCGTCAGCACGAGGGCCTGGACCACCACGAACCATGTGGCCCGCACCACCCAGCGTCCTCGCCACCCGCGGTCGTCGTGCAGGCCCAGGAGCCGCTCGACCGCCAGGGCTCCGCCGTGCAGCGCGCCCCAGATGATGAAGGTGTAGGCGGCGCCGTGCCAGAGCCCGCCGAGCAGCATCACCAGTATCAGGTTCACGTAGGTGCGGACAGGGCCGCGCCGGTTGCCACCGAGCGAGATGTAGAGGTAGTCGCGCAGCCAGCGCGACAGCGTCATGTGCCAGCGCTCCCAGAAGTTCTTGAACGACGCCGCCAGGTACGGCGCATTGAAGTTGATCGGCAGGCGGTAGCCCAGCAGGTAGGCCGCCCCGCGCGCGATGTTCGAATAGCCCGCGAAGTCCGCGAAGATCTGTCCCGAGAACATCAGTGCCAGCCAGAGCGTGAAAGCGCTGCCGGCACCGGTCCGGATCCCGCGCTCCCAGTGCTCGTCCACGTACACCGCGAGGTTGTCGGCGCAGACCATCTTCAGGAAGAAACCCGAGATGATGAGCCACAGCCCTTCGTAGACGACCACACGCCGGATCCGGCGCGGGCGCGGCATCTGCGGCAGGAACTCCGCCGCGCGGACGATGGGCCCGGCCACCAGCTGCGGAAAGAAGCTGATGAACAGGAAGAACGGCCAGAAGCGGCGAATGGGCGCCAGCACGCCGCGGTAGACGTCGATGGTGTACGACATCGACTGGAACGTGTAGAAGCTGATGCCCATCGGGAGCGCGAGGCCCAGCTCCGCCGGCAGCGCGCCGGCCCCCTCCCCCAGCACGTCCCGCGCCACGTCGAGGAAGAAGTCCGCGTACTTGAAGAACGCCAGCAGGCCGAGATTGGTGGTGAGCGACAGCGCCAGCACCGCGCGGCGCCGCCCGAGCGCGGCCGGATCGAGGCGGGCCAGCGCGAGCCCGGCCCAGTAGTCGATCACCGAGCTCAGGACGAGGATGCCGATGTAGACCGGGATGTGCCACGCGTAGAAGGTCGCGCTCGCCACGATGAGCAGCGCCACATACGCCGGCTCGACCTTACGGCGGCCGATGGTGATGCGCGCGGCGAAGACCACCGCGAACAGGGCCACGAACGCCCACGACACGAAGTTCACGGGACGACGCGCTCCAGCTCCCGGATGAACGCCTGGGACCACGCAACAGCCGATGGCTCGTCGAGATGGTCGTCGTCTTCGGTCCGAAGGCCCGGGGGCGTGGCCATGACGAAGGGCACGCCGAGCAGCTCGGCGAAGAGCGCCGGGCCTCCGCCGAGCGGGCGCGACGTGGGCACATAGGTCAGAACAAGTCGTGCCCCACGCCGGTCCATGGCGGCTTTGAACCGCCGCGCGGCCTCGACCTCGCGATTCGAGAGTGGCGGCTCGTGGAGTGGGCGGCTTTCCACCCGCCGGAGGCCTTCTGCCCACGGTGAGAGGTACCACGTGCCGTTGGTGCGCGAGCGGTAGATGACCAGTTCCTGGCGCCACGGGAAGCCGGGGCGGCCGAACAGGTCCACCCAGTTCGGCACGAGCTGATGGATCACCCGCCGAACCTCGTGCCCGATCTCCGATTCGGACTGGAGTTGCCGGGCCCCGATGGCCGTGTCGGACCGGACCGCACGCGCGAAGTCCGAGTAGGCGCCCGTGAAGAAGCCGTCGGCGTTGACGATGACGAGTCGCGGGCGGAGGTCGAATTTCTCGATGATGTCCAGCGGGAACCGGTCGCCCTCACGGAAGCCGAACCCGAGCACGTAGTATCGCTGCCCCCGCGCCTCGAAGAAGGGATCCAGCACGCGTCGGCGCGCGGCGAACATCAGGCGCGAATTGCCCAGGAGCAGCACGTCGGCCCGGCGGAGGTGCCCCAGAGCTTCGTCGTCGGTGCCGAAGTAGAGGACGTGGTGGTCCGCATGACCGGCGCGGTCGAGGGCCAGGTAGTAGTCGTCGGACGGCCGACCGGCCTTCGTGATGTTCGCGCCCTGCCCCATGTCCGGGCGGCTCGCCCAGAGGCCGGCGGTCACGGCGACCAGCAGGCCGAGGATGCAGGCGAACAGGAGCGCGGGATCGAGGGAAGGCGGGGCCTGGTGGCGTCGCGGCCGCGTCAAGATGCCTAGCATCTTAATCCACCGCGGCCGTGGTCGCCCATCCACGCCGGGTCAGCATTGACACGACCCGTATCAAGCCCTACACTCGAAATGTGTCAAGTTCAGAGCTCATTTTCATCTCGATGGCGGCGCGGCTGCTCGACATGCACCCGCAGACCCTCCGGAAGTACGAGCGCCTGGGCCTGGTACGCCCGGCTCGGACGCTGGGCAGCATGCGCCTCTACTCCGCGGAGGAGATCGAGCGGCTGCGCTTCATCAAGCGCCTTGTCGAAGACGAGGGCGTGAACCTCGCAGGGGTGCAGCACCTGCTCTCGATCGCCGAGGTCATGCAGCGCATTCGCCCGCTGCTCGACGAGGCGCTCATCCAGCGCGACCCGTCTCGACGGCGCCGGCTCATGCGCGAGCTGGCCCAGCTCAACCACCGGCTCGGGCTGGACGAGGCCTGAGACATGGACTTCAAGGACTACTACTCCGTCCTCGGCGTCTCGAAGACCGCCAGCGAGAAGGAGATCAAGCAGGCCTTCCGGAAGCTCGCCCGCAAGTACCACCCCGACGTGAACCCCGGCGACAAGGGCGCCGAGGCGCGCTTCAAGGAGATCAACGAGGCCAACGAGGTGCTGAGCGATCCGGAGAAGCGCCGGAAGTACGACGAGCTGGGCGCGAACTGGCGCCAGTACGAGTCGGCCGCCGGGGCGGGCGGGCCCTTCGGCGGCGGGGCCGGCCAGTGGCAGTGGAACACCGGCGGCGGCGGGTTCCGCACGATGACCGAGGAGGAGATGTCGGAGATGTTCGGCGGAGGGGAGAGCCCCTTCTCGGACTTCTTCAACACGTTCTTCGGCGGTGGCGGCGATCGGCGCGGCGAGCGGCGGGGGCGGGGACGCGCCCGGCAGCAGAAGGGCCGGGACATCGAGCACGAGCTCGAGCTGGACCTCGAGTCGGCGGCCCAGGGCAGCGTGCAGCGGCTCCAGCTGAGGCACGACGGCGAGGCCCGTTCCGTGGAGGTGCGGATTCCCCCCGGCGTGGCCGACGGCTCGCGCGTTCGCGTGCCGGGCGAAGGCGGGCGCGGCGCGGGCGGCGCCGGCAGCGGCGACCTCTACCTGCGCGTCCGCCTCAGGCCGCACCCGGCGTTCCAGGTGAACGGCCGGGACCTGACGACGCGCGTGAGCGTGCCGGTGAGCACGGCGGTGCTGGGCGGCGAGGTGGGCGTGGTCACGCTGGGAGGCAAGACCGTGCGCGTCAAGGTGCCTGAGACGAGCCAGCCCGGCATGAAGCTGCGCCTTCGCGGCCTGGGGCTTCCGGCGCTCAGCCCGAAGGACGCCCCCGGGGATCTCTACGTCGTCATCGACGTGGCCCTCCCCCGCTCGCTCACCGACGCGACGCGGAAGGCGTACGAGGAACTGGCCCGCCTCGAAAGCACGAGAACCTGAGAACCCGAGAACCTGAGAACCTGCAATGAATCTCCAGAAGTTCACCGAAAAGGCCCAGCAGGCCATCCTGTCCACCCCCGACCTCGCACGCGAGTTCGGGCATGCGTCGGTCGAGCCCGAGCACTTGCTCGTCGCGCTCGTCGAACAGCCGGAAGGCGTCGTGCCGTCGGTGCTGCGCAAGCTGAACATCGACCCGGCCTCGCTGGCGCGGGACGTGCGGGAACAGCTGGACAAGCTGCCGAAGGTGTCGGGCGGCGCCGAGCCGCATCTCTCGCCCCGCCTGCGCGTGGTGGTGGACGCCGCCACGGCCGACGCGAAGGGGATGCAGGACGATTACGTCAGCACCGAGCACCTGCTGCTCGGCCTGGTCACCGAGCCGGGCCGCTCCGCATCCGCCGCTGCGCTCAAGCAGCGCGGGGTCACGCGCGAGCGCGTGCTGGAGGCGCTGACCAGCGTCCGCGGCAGCCAGCGCGTGACCGATCCGAACCCCGAGAACAAGTACCAGGCGCTCGAGAAGTACGGGCGCGACCTCACGGAGCTGGCCCGCAAGGGCAAGCTGGACCCGGTAATCGGCCGGGACGAGGAGGTACGCCGGGTCATCCAGGTGCTGTCGCGCCGCACGAAGAACAACCCGGTCCTCATCGGCGAGCCCGGCGTCGGCAAGACGGCCATCGTCGAAGGGCTGGCCCAGCGGATCGTCCGGGGTGACGTGCCCGAGGGGCTGAAGGACAAGAAGATCATGGCGCTCGACATGGGCGCGCTCGTCGCCGGAGCGAAGTACCGCGGTGAGTTCGAGGAGCGGCTGAAGGCCGTGCTGAAGGAGATCGTGGACGCCGAGGGCAAGTTCGTCCTCTTCATCGACGAGCTGCACACGGTGGTCGGCGCAGGCGCGGCCGAGGGTTCGCTCGACGCGTCGAACATGCTGAAGCCCATGCTCGCGCGCGGCGAGCTGCACACCATCGGCGCCACGACGCTGGACGAGTACCGGAAGCACATCGAGAAGGACGCGGCGCTCGAGCGGCGCTTCCAGCCGGTGATGGTCGGCGAGCCGACCGTGGAGGACACCATCTCCATCCTTCGCGGCCTCCGCGAGCGGTACGAGATCCATCACAAGGTAAAGTTCAAGGACTCGGCGCTGGTGGCCGCGGCGGTGCTGTCGCACCGCTACATCTCCGACCGGTTCCTGCCCGACAAGGCCATCGACCTCGTGGACGAGGCGGCGTCGCGCCTCCGCATGGAGATCGACTCGATGCCCGTGGAGCTGGACGAGGTGCGTCGCCGCATCATGCAGCTCGAGATCGAGCGCGAAGCGCTTCGCAAGGAGACCGATAAGGCCTCGCAGGAGCGCCTGGCGAAGCTCGAGCAGGAGGTCGCCAACCTCAAGGAGGAGCAGACGCGCCTGCAGGCCCAGTGGCACCGGGAGAAGGACGCCATCAAGGGCACCAGCGAGCTGAAGCAGCAGCTCGAGGACGCGCGGCGGGCGCTCGAGGACGCCGAGCGCGTGGGCGACTACGCGAAGGCCTCGGAGTTGAAGTACGCCGCGATTCCCGCGCTCGAGAAGCGCATCGCCGAACGGGACGCCGTGACGGCGCCCGGTGCGGCGCGGCTGCTCAAGGAGGAAGTGGACGAGGAGGACATCGCCGAGGTCGTCGGCAAGTGGACCGGCATCGCGGTCAGGCGCCTGATGGAGGGCGAGGTCCAGAAGCTCCTGAAGATGGAGGAACGCCTGCACCACCGCGTCGTCGGACAGGACGAAGCCATCGTGGCCGTGTCCAACGCCATCCGCAGGGCGCGTGCCGGCCTTCAGGACCCGAACCGCCCGCTCGGCAGCTTCATCTTCCTGGGCCCGACCGGCGTGGGCAAGACGGAGCTCGCCCGCGCGCTCGCGGAGTTCCTGTTCGACGACGAGCACTCGATGATCCGCATCGACATGTCGGAGTACCAGGAGAAGCACACGGTGTCGCGCCTGATTGGCGCGCCGCCGGGATACGTGGGGTACGAAGAGGCCGGCCAGCTCACCGAGGCCGTGCGCCGGCGGCCCTACGCGGTGGTGCTCTTCGACGAGATCGAGAAGGCGCACCCCGAGGTGTTGAACGTCATGCTCCAGCTGCTCGACGACGGGCGGCTGACCGACGGCAAGGGCCGGACCGTGGACTTCAAGAACACGGTCGTCATCATGACGTCGAACCTGGGCAGCCAGTACATCGCGGAGCTGGCCGGGCAGGGCACGGTGGAGCTGCCCGAAGGCGTCAGGCGCCAGGTGACCGACGCGCTGCGGCAGCACTTCCGGCCGGAGTTCATCAACCGCATCGACGAGGTGATCTTCTTCCACGCCCTGTCCGAAGCGCACATCAAGGAGATCATCGGGATCCAGGTGGCCCAGCTGCTGAAGCGGCTCGAGGAGCGCAAGATCCACGTGTCGCTGACCGACGCGGCGAAGGACCTGCTCGTGCGGGAAGGGTATGATCCGATGTATGGAGCCCGGCCGTTGAAGCGGGCCATCCAGCGCCTGGTGCTCGATCCGCTCGCCCTGCAGGTGCTGGACGGCGAGTTCGGCGAGGGTGACCAGATCGTGGTGGACGCGAAGGAAGACCGTCTGGTCTTCTCGAAGCGTCAAACCGTCAAGGCATAAGGAGTATCTGTTTGGCCAGTTCCGTTCCGCCGGGTTCGTCCAAGGAGAAGCGCCAGGCCACGCCCCGCCCCACCGCGCTGTGGTGGGTGCTGGGCGGCCTGCTGCTGCTCGCCATCGGCCAGGCGTATTTCCTCACACCCGGCGGGCGCCAGATTCCGTACAGCGAGTTCAAGGCGCTCGTTCGTGGCGGGCAGGTGGCCGAGGTGGCCGTGGGCGACACGCACATCCGCGGCGTGCTGAAGTCGGCGGACGAGGGTGGCGCGGCGTTCTCCACGACCCGCATCGACGACCCGAAGCTGGTGGAGGACCTGGACCAGGCCGGCGTGAAGTACTCCGGCGAGCTGGTCAGCCGGTGGCTGCCGGAGATCCTCGGCTGGGTGGTGCCCATCCTCCTGCTGATTGCGCTCTGGACGTTCTTCTTCCGGCGTATCGGCGGCGCGGAAGGCGGCGTGATGTCGTTTGCCCGCAGCAAGGCGAAGATCTTCGCGGAAGACGACGTGAAGGTCAGCTTCCAGGACGTCGCCGGCGTGGACGAGGCCGCCGAGGAGCTGCGCGAGATCGTCGAGTTCCTCAAGAACCCGAAGAAGTACACGAACCTGGGTGGCAAGATCCCGAAGGGCGTGCTGCTCGTCGGCCCTCCCGGCACCGGCAAGACGCTGCTGGCCCGCGCCGTCGCCGGCGAGGCCAAGGTGCCCTTCTTCAGCCTCTCCGGCTCCGAGTTCGTGGAGATGTTCGTCGGCGTCGGCGCCGCGCGCGTGCGGGATCTCTTCTCCCAGGCCGAGGCCAAGGCGCCGTGCATCGTCTTCATCGACGAGCTCGACGCGCTCGGCAAGGTGCGCGTCCAGAGCCCGATGGGGAGCCACGAGGAGCGCGAGCAGACGCTCAACCAGCTGCTGGCCGAGATGGACGGCTTCGATCCGCGCAAGGCCATCATCATCATGGCCGCCACGAACCGGCCAGAGGTGCTGGACCCGGCCCTGCTCCGCCCGGGTCGCTTCGACCGACAAGTGCTGGTGGACAAGCCCGACATCAAGGGACGTGAAGCCGTGCTGCGGATTCACGTCAAGACCGTGAAGCTCGCGCCGGAGGTGGACCTGCAGAAGATCGCGGCGCGGACGGCGGGTTTCGCGGGTGCGGACCTGGCCAACCTCGTGAACGAGGCGGCGCTGCTCGCCGCGCGGCGGGACAAGACGGCGGTGGGCATGGCGGAATTCGACGAGGCCATCGACCGCCTCATCGCCGGCCTCGAGAAGAAGCGCGTGATCAACCAGAAGGAGCGGGAGATCATCGCCTACCACGAGTCGGGGCACGCCATCGTCGCGAGCGCGCTGCCGGGCATGGACCCGGTGCACAAGATCTCCATCGTGGCGCGCGGGTTCGGCGCGCTCGGCTACACGATGCAGCTGCCCACCGAGGACCGGTACCTGATGCAGAAGGATGACCTCGTCAACCAGATGACGGTCCTGCTGGGCGGTCGTTCCGCGGAGGAGGTGGCGCTGGGCGCGATCTCCACCGGCGCGCAGAACGACCTGCAGCGGGCGACCGACCTGGCGCGCGCGATGGTCACCGAATGGGGCATGAGCGACCGCGTCGGCGTCGTCCATTTCGACCAGGGACGGCGCAGCCGCTTCCTGGACGTGCCGATGCCAGCCGAGCGCGGGCCCTACAGCGAGGACACCGCCCGCCTCATCGACGACGAGGTGAAGGCGCTGGTGACGGGTGCCCACGAGGCCGCGCGGCGCATCCTGCGGGAGCAGCGCGACATGCTGGAGCGCGTCACTCGCCGGCTGCTCGAGAAGGAAGTCATGGAGGGCGATGAGCTGCGTGAGATACTCTCCGCGGAGCCGGCGCCCCAGGCTTCCTGACGCATGCCGCACCCCGAACGCTGCTTTCGGATGCTCTCGTTCCTGACACTCGCGGCCGGCCTGCTCCTGCAGCCGGCCGCGGCCGTCGCCGGCCAGGCGACGCCGCCTCCTTCCCAACCGGCCCCTCTCTGTGCCGTCGCAGTTGAAGCGGATTATGCCCGCACGCCCGAGAACCCTGCGAGGGTCGGAGGCAGCCCGCTCTACGGCGCCGCTCGCCAGCGCCGGTACCTGGAATCGCTGCGCGGGCCGCAGGGGCAACCGGTGACCTTCAAGCGGCTGCCGGGGGTGGACTCGCCCGATGGCGAGACCATCATCGACCGGTACGACGTGACCTACGAGGGACTCGAAAAGGCCGAGACGTTGTTCCTGGACTGGTATCACTACACCGACTTGCGCGCGCCGCGCGGGTTCGTGTGCGGGCAGGCGTTCAACCTCGGGCTGCCCCCGCCGGACCCCTTCATGGCGGCGGACCAGTTGCAGCGCCTCGCGCTGGCCGACGCGGCGGCCCCGGACTTCGCGCCCACGCCCATCGAGCTCGGCGGTGGCGCCGCCGGCGTCGCCTTCGATCACTACAGGCTGGTGGCCAGGGCCGCGCACGCGGCCCGGCAGGCCGGCGCCCCGTTCGTGGCGGGCGAGGTGCCCGAGGCGGTGTCGCGCCCTCACTCCGTCATCGTGGCGTTCCCCCGGGCGTGCGAGGGCGGCGCCCGGACCGCCGGCGCCATCGTTCTCGAGGATCCACGCGGCCGGCAGATGCCGGCCGAGTCGCTGCACACGCGCGCCGAGGAGATAGCGCGGCTCGTGCCCGGTCTGCAGGCGCCGACGGGCAGCGTCGTTGGGCTGTTCCAGCTGGACGGCCCGCGTGCGGGTCTCACCGTGAAGGTGACCTACCCTGACGCCTGCTCGGGCACCACCGAAGAGCGCAGCCTCGAGCTGACGTCTTCGGGAGCGAAGCTCCTCGAGTCGCCGATGCCGACGCGGCCAGCCGGCGACGCGGGCATCGGCGCGTGGGTTGCCGTGCAGGCGATCGTGGACCACACCGGCCGCTTCCGCGAAGCCACGGCACTCGGCGGCCCGCCCGAGCTCGCCCAGGCCGCCGTCGAGGTGCTGGCCCGATGGCGGGCCGAGCCCCCGCGGGTGAACGGCGCTCCCCTCGCATCGCCGGTCGTCCTGCGGCTGACCTTCGAGCGCGCCCCGTAGGCCGGGCCGCGCGGTCCCTTTGAAGGAACCTTCTCCTCGCGCCCCACGTAGGGTATTTTGTCTGCATTGCAGACATCTGCGATCGTGTCGGGACGGAACCACGCGACGGGAGGGGAACCCCGCCGGGAGGGCCATCGCGACAGGATCCCCCGACAACAACGGAGTCGCGAATGCCGCCGAAGACACCCTACCTGGGGGAGTTCGAATACGCCGTATTGCTGGCAGTCGTCCGCCTGGGTGACGAGGCCTACGCGGTACCGATGCGCGAGCTGATCGAGGACCGCACCGGACGGCCCGTGGCGCGTGGCGCGCTCTATACCGCGCTCGAGCGGCTCGAGGCCAAGGGGTGCCTGCGATCCCGCATGGGCGACCCGACGCCGGAGCGTGGCGGGCGCGCCCGCCGCTACTTCTCGGTCACTCCGCTTGGCCTGCGCGCGTTGAAGAGCACGCACGCGGCCTTTGCCAGCCTGACCAAGGGCCTCGAGGCGGTCCTGGAGCAGCCATGAGCGCGCCGCACCTGCCCCCCGCCTTCGCGGAGTCAATGCTCCGCCGGTCGATCGCGAATCCCGAGTGGCGTGATGCCGTCTCTGGTGACCTGCACGAGGAGTTCGTCGAGATGTCACGCCGGCACGGCGCAGCCGCGGCACGCCGGTGGTACTGGCGCCAGGCCTGCGGCCTCACGCTCCGCTTCTCCACCAGCCGGCTCATCCCGATGGCCGCGCCGCGGCGGCCGATGTCGGTGCCCGATCCCGACATGGACGGGCGCAGCGGGTGGACGTGGCTGAGCGACGGCCGGCATGCCCTCCGCGCGCTGGTCGCGCGCCCGGCGCTGTCGGGCGCGGTCATCCTGACGCTGGCGCTCGCCCTGGCGGCCAACGCCACGATCTTCAACCTGGCGGACGCGCTCTACCTGCGGCCCTTCCGCTTCGCCGGGGTCGATCGCCTGGTCGTCGTCGCGTCGGCCCCGGAGAACGATCCGCTCGCCGACCGCTCCTCGGTGGCGCCCGCGGATTATCGCGAATGGGTGGACGCCAGCACGACCCTGACGGAGTTCGCGGCGGCGGACTTCTGGGATCCGAACCTCTCGGAGATCGACGAGCCGGAGCAGCTGGCCGGGTTCCGCGTCACCCCGGCGTTCTTCCGCGCCATCGGGGCCACACCAGCGCTGGGGCGGACGTTCCTCGACGAGGAGACCGTCCCGGGCGGTGACCGGCGCGTGATCCTCTCCCACGGGCTCTGGATGCGGCGGTTCGGCGGTGACCCCACGATAGTGGGCCGTCACATCCGCCTGAACGGCGAGCCGCACGAGGTGGTCGGGATCATGCAGCCGGGCCCGTCCATCCCTTACGGGGCCGAGGTGTGGGCTCCGCTGGCCTATACCGAAGAGGAATGGCAGGAGCGCCGGCGCGGCTGGTTGCTGGTGGTGGCCCGCCTGGGCGCCGGCCAGAGCGTGGGCACGGCGCGTGCCGAAATGGAGGCCATCGTCGCGCGGCAGCGGCAGGCGTTCCCGGAGACCCACGCGACGCGCGAGGTGTCGGTGACGGGCTTCATCCAGGGCATGCGCGATGCTGGCGCCGGCCCGTTCCTGGGCATCTGGCAGGCCGCGGCCCTGCTGCTGCTGCTGATCGCCTCGGCCAACATCGCGAACCTGCTGATGGCGCGCGGCACCGAACGGCAGCAGGAGTTCGCGGTGCGCCTCGCGCTCGGCGCAGGTCGCTGGCGGCTCGGGCTGCAGGTGATGTTCGAAGGCGCCTGGCTGGCGGTGCTCTCCATCGCGCTGGCGCTTCCGCTGGCCGCGCTCGGCGTCGAGGGCATGCGCCGCGGCCTGCCGCCGAGCGTGCTCCGCTGGGTGGCGGGCTACGAGTTCATGCACGTGGACTGGGCCGTGCTCGGCGTCACGGCGTTGCTGGGGGCCGCGGCGACGTTGTTCTTCTCCCTGATGCCGGCCGTGCAGGCCTCGAGAGCGGCGCTCTCCGACAGCCTGCGCCAGGGCGGGCGCACCACGACCGTCGGCCGCAGCCGGCGGTGGCTCGGCACGGCGCTCGCTGCCGGCCAGGTGGCGCTGACGCTCGCCCTCGTCGTCGGCTCGGTGCTGATCCTCGGCGCCGTGGACGCCGCGGTCAACGGCGTGCTGGGCTTCGACAAGCAGCACGTCATGACGGCCAGCCTCACCCTGCCCGAGCGGCCCTATGCCGACCCGGAGGCCAGGCGCCAGTTCGTCGCGCGCGTGCTGGGCCGCCTGCGTGGCATGCCGGCGGTCGAGTCGCTGGGCGTCGTCAGCTTCCTGCCGTATGCCGGGACGAGCTCGTCACGCCCCATCCACCCGGAGGGCGTGGAGCTCACGCCGGCCGAGGTTCGGCAGGCCGACTTCCAGCGGGCGACGCCCGCCTACTTCGAGGCGATGCGGATTCCCGTGCTCGAGGGGCGCGGCCTGACGGACGCGGACCGGGCGGAGAGCCGGCCGGTCGCGGTGGTCAGCCGGAGCTTCGCGGATCGCTACTGGCCCGGACAGCCCGCCATCGGCCGGCGGTTCCGGATTGCGCCCGAGGCGCCGTGGGTCGAGGTCGTAGGAGTGTCCGGGGACATCATGCACGACTGGTTCATGAACCAGCGCCGGCCGACGTTCTATCGGCCCTACGCGCAGGACCCGTCGCTGACGATGTCGATCGTGGTGCGAACGACGGGGGACCCGCTCCACGTCGCCGGCGAGCTGCGCCGCGCGGTGACCGCCGCCGATCCCGATCAGCCGGTCCTCCAGCTGCGATCCATGGAACGGGTGGTCGCCGACAAGGTCGGCGGGGTCAACTACCTGGCACGCGCGCTGGCGGCGATGGGGGGCATTGCGCTGCTGCTGGCGCTCATGGGCGTCTACAGCCTCATCGCCTACCTTGCCGCCCGCCGCACGCAGGAAATCGGCGTGCGGATGGCGCTCGGCGCCACCCGGTGGCAGGTGATTGCGCTGAACATCCGCCAGGCGCTGGTCATCACGGGACTCGGGCTGGCCGTGGGCACGGTCCTGGCCGTGGCGCTGGGGAAGCTGATGTCGTCGGCCCTGTTCGGCCTCGTGTCGCTCGAGCCCCTGCCCGTCGCCGTGATGGTGGTCGCCCTCGGCCTCACGGCCCTGGTGGCCGGCTACCTCCCCGCGCGCAAAGCCGCGGATCTGGATCCGACGACGGCGCTCAGAACCCCGTAGCGGAAAGAAACCACGAAGACACGAAGGGCATCACGAAGGACACGAGGAACTCCATTCAGAGAGAACACTCGGGCTCTCCCCGGGAAGCCCCGGTCCGCCTGATCGGTCAGGTCTTCGTGTGCTTCGTGATTCCCTTCGTGTCTTCGTGGTCTCTTCTTCAGGGCGTGGGGGGCGCGTTCGGACCCGGGGCGGCCTCGTCGGCCTGGAAGTTGCACTCCTTGTGCGACGCATCGCAGAAGGGCTTCCGCTTGGAGTGCCCGCAGCGGCAGAGCGCGAAGGGCTTCTTGTTGAGGACGTACTCGTTGCCGTTCCAGTCGACGAGGCGCACATCCTCGCCCTCGACCAGCAACGACCCGTTCTGACGCACCTTGATCGTGATCATCCCTAACCCTTCTGCATGGCCGCCAGGAAGTCGGCATTGCTCTTCGTCTTCGCCATCTTGTCGAGCAGCAGCTCCATCGCCTCGACGGGCGACAGCGGGTTGAGCACCCGGCGGAGCACGTACACGCGCTGCAGGTCCTCCTTCGGGATGAGGAGCTCTTCCTTGCGCGTGCCGCTCTTCAGGATGTCGATGGCCGGGAACACGCGCTTGTCGGCGAGCTTCCGGTCCAGGTTGATCTCCATGTTGCCGGTGCCCTTGAACTCCTCGAAGATCACGTCGTCCATGCGGGAGCCGGTGTCGATGAGCGCCGTGGCGATGATGGTGAGCGAGCCGCCTTCCTCGATGTTGCGCGCGGCGCCGAAGAAGCGCTTCGGCTTCTGGAGCGCGTTGCTGTCGAGACCGCCGGAGAGCACCTTGCCCGACGGCGGGATCACCGTGTTGTAGGCGCGCGCGAGGCGCGTGATGGAGTCGAGCAGGATGAGCACGTCCTTCTTGTGCTCCACCAGGCGCTTGGCCTTCTCGATGACCATTTCGGCCACCTGCACGTGCCGCTGCGCCGGCTCGTCGAACGTGGAGGAGATCACCTCGCCGTCCACGGAGCGCTGCATGTCGGTCACCTCTTCCGGCCGCTCGTCGATGAGCAGCACGATGAGGTAGATCTCCGGGTGGTTCTTCGCCACCGACTGCGCGATGTTCTGCAGCAGCATCGTCTTGCCGGTGCGCGGCGGCGCGACGATGAGGCCGCGCTGGCCCTTGCCGATGGGCGTCATCAGGTCCATGACGCGCGCCGAGAGGTTCTCGGCCTCGGTCTCGAGCTTGAGGCGTTCCTGGGGATAGAGCGGGGTGAGGTTCTCGAAGAAGAGCTTCTCGCGGGCCTGGTCGGGGGCCTCGAAGTTCACGGCCTCGACCTAGATCAGGGCGAAGTAGCGCTCCCCTTCCTTCGGCGCCCGAATCTGCCCTGACACGGTGTCGCCGGTCTGCAGGTCGAACTTCCGGATCTGCGAGGGCGAGACGTAGATGTCGTCCGGTCCCGGCAGGTAGTTGTAGTCCGGCGCCCGCAGGAACCCGAACCCGTCCGGCAGCACCTCCAGCACGCCCTCCGAGAAGATGAAGCCGCTCTGCTCGGTCTGCGCCTTCAGGATCTGGAAGATGAGCTCCTGCTTGCGCATCCCGGTGGCGCCGGCGACCGCGAGGTCCTTGGCTACCTGGGTGAGCTTCTGGATGCTCATCTCCTTGAGCTCGGTAATGTTGAGGCCCTTCTTGCCGTCCTTGCTTTCGGCGGCCTGGAGCTCGATCACCTCGTTGGCGACGTCGGGCTGCGGCGGGGGCTGCTGGCGGTGGGATCCTCGCTTGTGGCTGGGCATAGATCGTGGTTCTCGGGTTCGGGGGTTCTCGGGTTCCGGGAGCTTGAGGTTCGGAGTTCGGAGGTTCTGAGGTTCTGAGGTTCGCGGGTGCTGTGGCCCGTTCGGCTCTGTCGTTCGGAGATTTGTCTGGTCTAAGGCTTCAGGAGGTGCCGGGGTCGTGCGGCTCGAAAGGTCGAACCCCGCGCATGAACGACGAGGGAGGCGAATCGGTGACCGGGTGAGTATAGCAGAACTGTCCCCGGGGCTAGAATGGGGGTTCCGTGCGTGGGCTCACCCTGCCATTGCTGCTCCTGGCCGCCCTCACCTTCCTGGTGGGCCTCGGACGCGGCGCCATCACCGATGCCGACGAGGCCTTCTACGCCGAAGCGGCCCGGGAAATGGTGGAGTCGGGCGACTGGGTGACCCCCTTCTACAACCACGAGACCCGGTTCCAGAAGCCCATCCTCTACTACTGGCTGACCGCGGCCACTTATGCCATCACCGGGGGGCCCGGCGAGGCCGGCGCACGGCTGTGGGCGGCCCTCTCGGGCATCGGCCTGGTGCTCGTCACCGCGGCCTGCGCGCGGCGCTGGTTCGACGATGGCGTGGCATTGCTGGCGGGCGCGATTGCCGCCACGAGCTTCGGCTACTTCTTCATCGGCCGGATGGCACTGCCGGACCTGCCACTCACGTTCTTCATCACGTTGGCCATCTGGGCCGGATGGGTGGCCACCCTGGAGCAGGTCAGGCAGCCCCGGCGATGGGTCCTGCTGTCGGCCGCTGCCATGGCGCTCGGCTTCCTGACGAAGGGCCCGGTCGGGGTCGTCATCCCGGTCCTCGTCCTGGTGCCCGTCGTGCTGATGGAGCGCAGATCCCTGAACCTTCGCCTCGCGGACATCGTCGCAGGGGCCGTGCTGTTCGTCGTGTTGGCCCTGCCCTGGTACGCCGCCATGTGGCTGCGTCACGGCGACGCCTATCTCGAAGGGTTCTTTCTCGGCGACAACCTGGAGCGCTTTGCCACGGACCGCTTCAACGATCCGCGGCCGTGGTGGTACTACCTGCCGGTGATGCTCGGCGGTCTCCTGCCCTGGACCCCGCTGATGCTGGTCTGGGTGCATCCGGTGTGGCGGTTCCTCACCCGGCGCAAGGACATCGGGACCATCGACCTGCGGCTGCTGCTGTGGGCGGCGCTGCCCCTTCTTTTCTACTCGCTGTCGGTGGGCAAGCAACCGCGCTACATCCTGCCCGTGCTGCCGCCCCTGGCCATCCTGCTCTCGGCGTCCATCCTTGAGCGGACGCGCGACTGGCGGAGCCTGGACGGCGCGCGCGTCCGCCTGCGCCGCCCGCTGACGATTGCGCTCGGCGCGCTCGGCGCCGGCGGCTTGCTCATGCTGCTCGCCGCGCTGCTGTGGCGGGCGCAGCCGCTACTCATCAACGTGGCGCCGTCGTTCACCATGGCCGCGGCGGCAACGATCGCCGTGGCGGGGCTGGCCGTGGTCTGGACGGGCGTCTCGGGCGCCTGGCGCCAGACGCCGGTCGTGCTGGCGCTGGCGGCGGCCGTCACGTTCCCCGCGCTGCAGTACGGGGCGCTCTCGGGCACGGGCGACGACACCGTCCAGCAGGTGGCGCGCGCCGTGGTCAGCGCGCGAACGGCCAACGAAGAGGTCGGGACCTACGACGTCTTCGTGCGGAACCTCGTCTTCTACACGCGCTTCAGGACCATGGACCTGATCGGCGATGACCAGTTGTCGGCCTTCCTGGGGAGCCCGAACCGTGTGCTCGTGGTGGCGCCGGCCGAAGCCGTCGACCGCATGGAACGGGATCTGAAGATCCCACTGCGCCGGCTGGCTGAGTTCCCGTACTTCAACGAGGCGGGCATCCGGCTGCGGACGCTGCTCGAGCCCGACCTGTCGCGCGACATCACGCGGGTGGTGCTGATCTCGAACAGGTAAGCACGGGGGGGCAAAGCACGGGGGTTCAAAGCACGGGGGGGCAAAGCACGGGGGTTCAAAGCACGGGGGTTCAAAGCACGGGGGTTCAAAGCACGGCAGGTTCAAAGCACGGTGGTTCGAGGCGCGACGGGCTCGAGGTACCGGTTCATCCTGCGGCGTTCAAACCTCCGCACTCTGGTTGGTGCCTGACTCTTGTGCGCATTGGCACATCCGTGCCTGGAACCCGTCGTGCTTTGAACCTTGGTGTCTTGAACGTCCGTACTTTGAACCTACTTGATCGCCCTCCCCCCCTTCCGGTCGTCCACCACGAACCTGCCGTGCGCCGGCATCACCACCTTCGGCAGCGTCGCCTGGTCCATCACGGCATCCTCCTTCACGATGCCGTTCTGGAACAGCAGATACGCGACAACCGCGTACGTTTCGTTCGGCACCAGCGTGCCGGGCCGCTGGAACGGCATCGCGCGCTGGGTGTAGTCAAAGAGCGTGGTGGCGTACGGCCAGTAGCTGCCGACGGTCCGCACCAGCTTCGGGTTCGTCGCGAAGGCGAAGCTGTCGCCCTCGTTTCGGCCCACGAGCCGCTCGGCCGACGCGCCTTCGCCGTCCTTGCCGTGGCAGGACGCGCACCTGGCGGCATACACAGCGGCGCCCTCTGCGACTGTGCCGCGCCCCGGTGGCAGGCCGCGGCCGTCGGGCATGACGTCGATATCGCGCGCGCGGATCTCGTCGCCTGTCGCGGGCCGGCCCAGGCCGTAGCGGGCCGGTGGCTGCGACTGCGCCAGCGTGCCGGCCACAAGCGCCGTTGTCGCAAGCGCCAGCGTGAACGCGATGCGAGTCGCGCACGTCATGCTGCACCTCCCGCCAGCCGCACAACGCCATCCGCGCCCACCTGCCACGCCCGGATGTTGTTGAAGTGATACTGCGTGTTCGGCCCCCGCACCTTCATCAACTCAGCCGTCGTCGGCTGCACGTAGCCGGTCTCGTCGGTGGCGCGGCTCATCAACACGGCTTCCCCGCCGTTCCACTGCCACGGCAGGCGGAAGCGGGTGTGACACTTCGGCAGCACCGGCTCGTCCAGCGTGGCGTTCTGCCACGACTTGCCACCGTCAGTGCTCACCTCCACCCGCGTGATGCGGCCACGCCCGCTCCAGGCCAGTCCTCGCACTTCGAGCCAGCCGTGCCCTTCCAGCTTGTCGGGATACGACGGCTCCGTGATGAGCGACTTCGCGTCCATGACGAGGCTGAACATGCGCGCGGTTCCGTCCGGGAGCGGATCGGTGTACTTCGACGTCTCCTCGCGCGTCATGAACGGCTGGTCCGCCACCTCGATGCGGCGCAGCCACTTCACGCTGGCATTGCCCTCGACGCCCGGCAGCATGAGGCGCACGGGATACCCCTGCTCGGGCCTCAGCGCTTCGCCGTTCTGCCCGTACGCGATGAGCGCATCGTCGTTGGCCATCTCGATGGGGACGCTGCGCGTCATCACCGCCGCGTCCATGCCTTCCGCCAACAGCCAGCGTGCCTTCGGTGATGCGCCGACCTCGCGCAGCAGCGTGGCCAGCGGCACGCCGGTCCACTCGCTCGTGCTGGTCAGGCCGTCGGTCTGCTGGGGCGTCAGCTCGGCGGTGGGCGTGGTGAGGCGATAGGCGCGGCCACCATTGCCCGAGCACTCGATGAAGCGGATCATCGACCTGCCGGGAAATCGCTTCAACTCGGCAAGCGTGAAGATGGTCGGACGCTCCACCATGCCGTGGATGAGCAGCGAGTACTGCTGCGGGTCCACGGCCGGCACGCCGCCGTGATGCCGCTCGAAGTGGAGGTCCGACGGCGTGATGATGCCGTCCAGATCCTGCAGCGGCGTGAACGTCGCCGTGCGGGCCGGGCTGAACGCCGTGCGCACGGGTTTCTCGAAGGGCGACCGTGCCCCGACTTCCCTGCCGGGCGGGCCCTGCACTTTCGTCGTATCAGGATTCTGCCGGGCCGACGCCGGGAGCGCCGCACCAACGATGCCGGCCGTGCCGGCGGCAAGCGCCCGCCGGCGCGAGATGCGCGAAGACTTCACGACTAGCCTCCTGGGCTATGGGGACGACGTGATGTCGGAACGGCGTCAGCCTATCATCGTTCGCCCTCACCCCGTTCGCACCTGCCCGCACCCGTTCGCACCCGCCCGCACCCTACCTGCGCTCCATCAGCGCCAGGCGAGCACCGAGGCCGACCAGCACGGCGCCCGTGAAGCGGTGCTGCCAGCGGCGCACGCGCGGGTGACGGAGCGCCGAGGACAGTGTGCCCGAGAGCCACACGAGCCCGCCCTCGTACACGACATCCATCGCGGCCAGCACCGTCCCCAGGAAAAGGCATTGCGCGAGGATGGACCCGTGCGCGGGATTCACGAACTGGGGCAGGAACGCGAGGAAGAAGACCGCCACCTTCGGGTTGAGGATGCCGGTGGTGACGGCGCGCGCGAGCGCCTGCTGCGACGAGACGGGTGGAGCCTCCTGCGGCCGGCTGCCTTGCCGCCACGCCTGCACGCCGAGGAGGACGAGATAGGCGGCGCCCACGAACTTGACTGTGTCGAATGCCAGCGCCGAGGTCGCGAGGATGGCCGACGCGCCGAGCCCGGCGGCGGCCGCGTGGACGAGCGTGCCGACGTTCAGGCCCACCGCTGTGAGCAGTCCCGCGCGGCGGCCGTCCGATAGTGTCCGGGCCAGGACCAGCGCCTGGGCGGGTCCCGGCGCGACGATGATGGCGGCGCCGGCGAGCATGAAGGTGAGGAGCGTAGCGGGTTCGATCACGCGGGCATCTCCAGGTGGCAGCCCGACTGAGACTGTCGGACCACATCGGGATTGGATGCCGCCGCGGTGGAGACGTGTCGGGGCTTCGGCAGGGAACCTATCGTCGCACCTCGTAGCGAAGCGCCACCATGCCGCTGGCGTATGCCTTCACTTCCGCAAGGTGCAGGGCGATGTCCTTGTCGAGCCCGTCGAAGAACGAGATGCCATCCCCAATCAGGACGGGCATGATCGAGTAGCGAACTTCATCGGCCAGCCCGAGGCGAAGGCATTCGCCAGAGACCTGGCCACCTCCGACGAACCAGATGCCGCGGAAGTGCGGTTTCAGTCGCTCGTTGACCAGGCGCGCCAGGTCACCCGAGTAGAACTCGACGGAGTCCCTGGTCTTGCGCAGCTCGCGACGAGTGAGGACGAAGGTTGGCGTGTCGCCGTAGGCCCACCCCAGGCCCCTGGCCTCGAAATCGAAAGCGGTCTCATAGGTCCGCGAGCCCATGACGTAGCAGTCGATCGTCTTCAGGAACGCCGCAACGACCTCCGGGGTCATGGTGTCCGCGCCATCGAAGTGGTCCGAGGTCTCCAGCCAGTCCACGCGTCCGTCTTTCCGCGCGATGAAACCGTCGAGGCTTGCGACCATGTGGATGGTGACACGGGACCCGGTGCTCTCCATGCTCATGCCCCCGCTGACGAATCGCCTGATCGTGACGCACTGGTGTTCCACTCCCCGCCCGCTCAATGTCGACCCTTTCATTCTCCGAGCGTCCGTCGCAGTTGGTCGAGATGCTGCACTTCGTGCTCAGCGATGCGCATCGCATAGCTGAGGACGGTCGCGTCGCGCCCCGACGTGGTTCCCGTGAACGTCGCTCGTCGACGCCAGCCGGCCGAATCGAGGGTGCGCAACATGGCGAGCAATGCGGTGCGCGCCTCAGAGAATGCGTGGACGGAGCCCCGAAAATCCTGATCGAGATAGTCTGTTCTCTTGATCCAGCCGCGGGGTGACACATACCGAATGGTCGGGCGATCCTCCTTGATCATCCGCTCGATGCTACGCCCCCACACGTCCGCGCAGGCTCGCAGGTGCGCCACGATGTCCCTGGCCGACCATGCCCCTGCCCCTGGCTGGCGGTGAAGCCGCCGGTCGTCATGTCCACGAGCGATCCGGGCGATCTGCCTCGGGGTGCTGGCCAGCATTGTAAGAGCCAGCGCGATTTCGGGCACTTCGCTCGCTGCGAGCTTGGGCAACGCCGTGCTCCTTGCGCGTATACCTTGTCTGCTAACCGCCTGCGGTTCAGCCGCGGCGGCTCAGGATCGCACCGGCCGCCGTCGGCTGCAACCGCTTGTTGGGCTGAGTGTTGGGGTCTAGAATGGCGCCATGACCTTTCGGGCCCAAGAACTCCTGCGGGAAGCCCTGGCCCTGCCGGTCGACGAGCGCGCCGATGTGGCGGCCGAACTTCTCGCCAGTCTTGACGACGGCAGCGAGGATCCGGCCGAAGTCGAAGCCGCCTGGGCGGCCGAGATTGAGCGGCGTGCCCGCCGTGTGCTTGGTGGAGGTCCGGTTGGGGCATCTTGGCAGGACGTTCGCGCCCGCGCTGAGGCGGCTCTGCGCCAACGGTGAGGCTCCGCGTTCACTTCGAACCCGAGGCCGACACCGAGTATCAGCAGGCAGGTGTGTGGTACGAAGGGCGGCGCGAAGGGCTCGGCCTGGAGTTCTTCGACGAGGTCGATGCGACCATTGGCCGGATTCTTGAGTTTCCTCGTCTCGGTGCCGCGGTTCCACGCGTACCCCCCGACCTACCCGTGCGTCGACTCGCGGTCAAGCGATTCCCCTATCACGTTGTCTACCTTGAGACCGCCGAGGAGTTGAGGATCCTGGCTGTGGCGCATCGTAAGCTTCCCCGGTCAGTGGACCACCGAAGGTAGACTGCTCCGCGTCAGGAGCGGTCATGCGGAAGTCGAAATTCAGCGAGACGCAGATCGTCGCCATCCTCAAGGACGCCGAGAGCGGCGTGGCCGTGGCGGACCTGCTGCGGAAGCACGGCGTCAGCAAGGCGACGTTCTTCAAGTGGCGGAGCAAGTACGGCGGCGCCTCGGTATCGGACGTCAAGCGGCTCCGCGAGCTCGAGATCGAGAACGCGAAGCTGAA
>JADZCN010000076.1 GCA_020851565.1 Acidobacteriota bacterium
AGCGGGCGCAGGCGCTTCAGCTCGCGATCGTTCTGGGTGCCAATGACCTTGGCGAGAAGCTGACCAAACATGTAGGAGTGAAGGCGGGGTGCCTATTCCTACAAGTATACAGGCTTGTCAGTTCGCGTTGCTGCTGCGGCGGGAGTTGAGCAGGAACTGCAGGGGGTTGAGGATCCGGCCGTTGACGCGGACCTCGTAGTGCAGGTGCGGCCCGGTGGCGCGTCCCGTGGCCCCGACCAGGCCGATGAGGTCACCCTTCTTCACCGTCTGACCCCGCTGGGTGCGGAAGGCCGAGAGGTGGCCGTAGCGCGACTCGAGGCCGAACTGGTGATCGATGACCACCAGGTTGCCATAGGCGCCCGAGAACGACGCCTGCGTCACCGTGCCGTCCGCCGTGGCGTACACCGGGGTGCCGCGGTCGGCCGAGATGTCCAGGCCGGGATGGTAGTCCGCCTCGCCCGTGAACGGATCGGTGCGGCCGCCCGTGCGCGACGACAGCCAACCGTGCGCGGGCCAGATGGAGGGGGTGGCCGCGGCGAGCGCGTTCCGCCGATCCACGTCCGATCGCACCAGCCGCAGCCGGCTTTCGATGCCCTGCAGCAGATCACGCAGCAGCCCGAACGTGTCTTCAGGCGAGGAGAGGGCCGGCGTGAGCGCCGCGAGGGTCGAGTCGCTGGAGGCGCCTCCCATCGCGCGGTTCTTCACGATGGCGGGCAGCTTGTCCATCGCCGACTGCAGCGCCGGATCCAGCGCGGCGCGGCCGCCGAGGTCGGACACGGCGGCCTGCAGCGCGGTGATCTGGCCGGTGAGCGCCTCGGTGGCGCCGCGGAAGCTGCTGTTCTCGAGCTCCAGCGCGGCCTGCGTGGCGTAGAGGTCGGCTACCTCGGCCTTCGCCTTCCACGCCGCCCCCAGCCCGATGAGGATGGGCAGGGTGAGCACGGTGCCCACGACCGACAACAGCGGCCGCAGCCCGATCGTGAAACGGCGCACGACTCCCGTGCGCCTGTCGGCGATGACGATCGTGTAGCGATTCGACAGCATTCGCGAGTGTGTATCGGTCCCGGCCCCAAGAGGCGCCAGCCGGGGAGCCGGTTCTCTAGAGACCGCGCACCGGCAACCCATGAAGGGTAGCACGGCGATCCAACCGGCTGAACAGAAAACTGCAACCCTGTAAAGGTCTTCGCCTTTTGATCGAGCCGGGCCTACTCGACGAACCGGTACTGTAGGGCCTCGGCCAGGTGGGCCTCGACGATGCGGGCCGCACCATCCAGGTCGGCAATGGTGCGGGCCACGCGCAGCACCCGGTGGTACGCACGCGCCGAGAGGGACAGGCGCTCGGCCGAGCGCTCCAGCAGCGCCTGACCACCACTGTCGAGGGCGCACGCCTTCTGAACACTTCGCGCCGGCAGACGCGCATTCAACTGCGATTGCCGGCGGGCCTGCCGCTCCCGGGCTTCGAGCACGCGCTCCCGCACGGCCCCCGACGACTCGCCCGGATTATCGCCGGCGAGTGCGCCGACGGGTACGGGCTCCACCTCGACGATGAGATCGAGCCGATCTCGAAGCGGGCCGGAAATGCGCGCGCGGTAGCGATCCACCTGTGGCGGCGTGCAGCGGCACGCCCGGGTGGCGCTGCCGGCGTATCCGCACGGGCACGGGTTCATCGCCGCCACCAGCATGAACCGGGCGGGGAAGACCACCGACCGTGCGGACCGGGACACCGTGATGCGCCCCTCCTCGATGGGCTGGCGCAGCGCGTCGAGCACGCGCCGCTCGAACTCCGGCATCTCGTCGAGGAACAGCACGCCGTGATGCGCCAGGCTCACCTCGCCGGGGCGGGGCTGTGCTCCGCCGCCGACGAGCGCCGCGTCAGAAATGGTGTGGTGCGGCGCGCGGAATGGGCGCTCCGTGAGCAGGCCGCCCCCCGGGGGAATGAGGCCCGCTACGGAGTGGATGGCCGTGGCCTCGAGGGCTTCCTCGAACCCGAGCGGCGGCAGGATGCCCGGCAGGCGCCGCGCGAGCATCGTCTTGCCGGCGCCGGGCGGGCCGATCATCAGCAGATTGTGTCCGCCCGCGGCCGCCACTTCGAGCGCGCGGCGCGCGAAGGCCTGGCCGCGCAGGTCCGCGAGGTCGAGGCCGCTGTCGCAGGCCGCCCGCGGCCCCGAGTCCGGCATCGGCGGCCCGGGCCATTCCTCACGGGCCTGGTTGAGGGTGCCAACCGCCTCGGCCAGCGTCCGCACCGGCAGCAGCCTGAGGCCGCTCACCACCGATGCCTCGACCGCGTTGCCGGCGGGGAGCAGCAGCGCAGCGGCCCCCTGCTGGCGCGCCGCCACCGCGATGGGCAGGACGCCGCGCGCCGGGTGAATGGTGCCATCCAGCGACAACTCGCCGACGATCACCACGTCGCGAATGTCGCGCGTGAGGACGACGCCGCTGGCGGCCAGCACGCCGAGTGCGATGGGCAGGTCGAACGACGACCCCGCCTTGCGCACGTCGGCCGGCGCCATGTTGATGACAATGCGATGCTGGGGGAACTCGAAGCCCGAATTGCGAATGGCGGCGTGCACGCGGTCGCGGCTTTCCTTGACGCTGGTGTCGGGCAGGCCCACGAGCTGGAAGCGGGGAAGTCCGAAACAGAGGTCCACCTCGATGTGAACCGGGCTGGCCTGTACACCGATGACGGCCGCGCTCTCGAGGCTGGCGAGCATGCCGGGCGAAGCGAGCAACTGCCGTGCCCTCGATTGCAGGGGCGGGTTCACGAAGAATTCAGCGAGAGGGTCGGCGGGACCGGCTCAGGGATCGCAGGAGTTGCGAGCCGCGGGTGACGGCAGGCGCGCGTTTGCTGCCACGTGGTGCTCAGGGGACGCGGCCGCGATCCGGAGCGGCGCGGACTTGTGGGCGCGCTACTGCTGCGCGTTTGCGGGCCGGGATGGCTGGACAACCAGCCGCTTGCCGATGCTGAGCGCCGAGCCCTTGAGGTTGTTCCACGCTTTCAGCTGGTCCACCGTCGTGCCGTGACGGCGCGCGATGGCATAGAGCGTATCGCCCGGGCGCACCCGATAGATGGTGGCGGGCATCTCGTCGGACTCGCTGGTCGCGGCAACCGCCACCACCGTCGGAGCCGCCGCCTCGCTGGCGTTGGCCGCCCGGGCCAGCAGCGCCGCGGTCGGCATGCGCGGGACGACCAGCCGCTGGCCGGCGCGCACGCGCGAGTTGACGCGGAGGTAGTTGGCTTCGGCCAGGTCGTTGCGGCTGACGCGCAGCTTGCGCGCGATGGTGGAGAGCGATTCGCCTGCCTTGACGGTGTGCCACTGCAGCGCGTTCAACTGGTGGGGCGCCGAGGCCGCCAGGCCCGCCCTGACCTTCTCCGCAGTCCCCTCGGGGACCTCCAGCTCGTAGTCCCCCTCGCGAATCGGGGTGGTCCACCGCCGGAACTCGGGGTTGAGCCGCTGGATGTCGTCCACCGGGACCTCGGCCCACTCGGCCACGCGGCGCAGGTCCACCGCGGCCGGCAGCGTCACCGTTTCGGTGGGTGTCGGCTCGTGCGGCGCGACGTCGAACCCGTACTGCGCCGGGTTCTTGGCGATGATGATGGCCGCCAGGATCATCGGGACGTAGTTGCGCGTCTCGCGCGGCAGGTAGCGGGTGGTCGAGGTGAGCGACCAGAAGTCGGCCTTGCGGCTCGTCCTGAGGGCCCGCTGCATGCGGCCCGGGCCGCCGTTGTACGACGCCAGCGCCAGGTGCCAGTCGTCGAACATGCCGTGCAGGGTCTTCAGGTACTTGGCCGCTGCGACCGTCGCCTTCTCCGGGTCCGCGCGCTCGTCGATGTACCAGTCGGCCTTGAGCCCGTTCTCGATGGCCGTGCCGCGCATGAACTGCCAGACGCCGCGCGCCTTCGCGCGGGAGAGCGCGGCGGGCTTGAACGCGCTCTCGATGAGCGGGACATAGGCCAGATCCAGTGGCAGCCCCTCGGCCCTGAACACGCTCTGGATCATCGGCAGGTATTGCGCGCCGCGCGCCAGCCCCTCTTCGAGGAACTCGCGCAACCGCCCCTGGAACGCTTCGACCCAGGAGAGCACGCGGTTGTTGTTCGGGATGGGGATGTCGGGGGTGTTTGCCTCGAGGTCCGCCGCCACCGCTTCAACCGTGGCCAGTTGCGGTGGGGTCGTGTCGAAGCTCTCGATGGCGAGCAGCTGGTCGATCGAAGCCGGCTCGGTACGGGTTTCGGTGAACCCGTCTCCCTGGGCCAGCGCGGATTGCTCGACGACGCTAATCCGGTCCACGAGCCCGTCGAAGTGGGCCCGAATGCGCGGGTGGGACCGGGCTCCGTCCGCGCTCTCGAGCAGCGTGTCGAGGGCTCGGTCGAACTCCTGGCGGGCCTGCTCGAGATGACCGAGGGTCAACTGCTGCTGGCCGCGCTCGAAGTAGAGGTTGGCCTGCGCGATGAGGGTTTCGACGGGATCGGACAGTGAGGCGGTCGCCACCGGAAGGCCGGCCGCCGGCGCAGGCGCGACCGGCTGGACCTGCACACCCTTCTGGGCCGAGTTGCCTGCGCAACCCGTCAGCAGCAGCGCGGTGAACGCGCACCCGAGCGATCGCCGAAGAATCTGGCTGGCCATTCCACCCCGACTGTCGAAGCCGGGAGCGTAGCACGGCCTCTTTCGGCGGGTCAACCCACGCGCTATCAAGCCTTTACAAACGCCATCCTTCCCAGGTGAACACCCGGGCCGCCTCGCCCGCGTCCCGTGCAGCCGGCGTGATGATCGTGCGCTCGCCGACGAGGATCTTCCGGCCGTCCCTGATGGCCGCCCGGACATCGTCTTCGCAGACGAAAGGGACCGGTGCGGCGGGCGCCTGGGCGCTGGCCGGGGCTGGCGGCGGGGTGAGCGCGGGAACCGGCGGACTCGAGGCGGCGGAGGTGGCGCCCGAGCCGCCTCCCGGTCGTGCGACACCCCTCGCCGCCAGGAATTGGTCGATGCGGGACGAAAGTGTCGAGGCCGAGACGGGCTCCGGCACGGGCCTGGCTGGCGGCCTCGGCAGGGGCGGCTGGCTCGCGGTGCCGGCGTTGCCCACCGGGCTGCCCGAGACCGGAAGCGGCTCGGGGCGAAGGCCGGCGACCGGCCTGTCGGGTCCGTTCGCGGCGACCTCCCGGATACCGTAGGCGACGCGCTTGATGTTCAGCAGGTGGCGCGGCGTGATGTTGTCCGAGGTGATATTCCCGCCGAACCCGCCACACCCCAGGGTCATCGCCGGGTCGAGCCCGGTCGTCAGCCCGATTGATCCGTGCGTCGTCGGCGTGTTGACGACAATGCGGAAGGCGGGCTTGTGAAGCCCGAACTCCAGGATGACCGCCTCGTTGCGAGAGTGGATGGACATGGTGTGACCCATGCCGCCGTAGCGGAGGATCTGCTTGCAGCGTTCGCATCCCTCGCGCCAGTCGCTGACCACGTAGTAGGAAAGGACCGGGCAGAGCTTCTCGATGGAGAGGGGGAAGTCGCGGCCGACGCCCGCCAGTTCGACCAGGAGCGCCCGCGTGCCTGGAGGCACGATGGCGCCCAGTTTCTCCGCGATGTAGGCCGCCGACTTGCCGACCAGGGCCGGGTTGGGCAGGCGCTGCGGCGTGATGAGCAGCTTCGCGAGGGCCTCGCCCTGCGCGGCGGACAGGAAGTGCCCCCCGTGGGCGGCGAAGGCCCGCCGCGCCTCCTCGTCGATCGCGCGCTCGACGACGACCGAGTTGGGCGAGGAACAGAGGACGCCGTTGTCGAAGCTCTTCCCCGTGACGATGTCGCGAGCGGCCTTCGAGACGTCCGCCGACGACTCGATGTAGCAGGGCGCATTGCCCGGGCCGACACCGTACGCGGGTTTGCCGGCGCTGTAGGCCGCCCGCACCAGCCCCATGCCGCCCGTGGCGAGAATCACCGAGACCTCGCGAGCCTTCATGAGCTCCTGGGTGCCCTCGAGCGTGACCGTCGTCATCCAGCCGATGGCGCCATCGGGCAGGCCGGCGCGCCTGGCGGCCTCGTGCATGATCTCCGCGGTGCGCGTGATGCAGCGCGCCGCGGATGGGTGCGGGCTCAGCACGACCGCGCACCGGGCCTTGATTGAGATGAGCAGCTTGTAGATGGCCGTGGACGTCGGGTTGGTGGACGGCACGATGGCGGCCACCACGCCGAAGGGCTCGGCAATCTCGACGATCCTCTTCGCCTCGTCGCGCCGGACCACCCCGACGGTGGCCATGGGCTTGATGAAGGCGTGGACCTGCTCGGAGGCGAAGAGATTTTTCTGGACCTTGTCGGCGACGACACCGTAGCCGGTCTCCTCGACGGCCAGCCGCGCCAGGGTGTCGGCATGGGGCGTGACGGCAGCCGCCATGGCATCGACGATGGCGTCGATCTGCGCCTGGGAATATTCCGCGAGGAGGGCCTGCGCGGCACGCGCGCGGCGGGCGAGCGCACGCGCCTCGGCAATGGAGGCGAGGTCCTTGTCGGTCTGTGCCGGAGCCCCGGTGGCCACGCGCTATCCCTTCGGCAGGATGCGTTCGACCTCGGCGTGCGGACGGGGGATGACGTGCACCGAGATGAGCTCGCCCACGCGGCGCGCGGCGGCGGCGCCCGCGTCGGTAGCCGCCTTCACGGCGCCCACGTCGCCCCGCACCAGCACGGTCACGTAGCCGGCGCCGATGTACTCGGTGCCCACGAGCACGACGTTGGCGGCCTTCACCATGGCATCGGCCGCCTCGACCGAGCCGATGAACCCGCGTGTTTCCACCATGCCGAGCGCGTCGCGTGTGATGTCCATCGAGTGACCCGCATGATATTCTCGATGCGTTCGCCATGCAACGAAGACAGCCGCTTCTTCTCGGCGCGTGGGCGATCGCCGCGATCGCCGTGGTCACCACCGCCTGCACCGGTGGCGCCGACAACACGCCGGCGGTGGGCCGACTGGACGTCTCGCTCTCGCGCCCGCGGGTGGCCCTCCTCAGCCCGGTCGAAGTCACCTACACCTTCACCGTGGCACCCGACGCGCCCGCCCTGGGGGCGCGCAAGGTGTTCGCGCACTTCCTCGATGCCAACGACGAGTTGATGTGGGCGGACGACCACGACCCGCCCACGCCGACCGCCGAATGGAAACCGGGCCAGACCATCGAGTACACGCGCACCATGTTCGTCGGGCGGCATCCCTACGTCGGCGCGGCGAGGGTCGTAGCCGGCCTCTACTCGCCCGATTCCGGCGAGCGCCTGAAGCTCTCCAACGAGGATCGCGGCGACCGCTCGTACGTCGTGGCCAACTTCGAGCTCCTTCCGCAGACCGAGAACGTGTTCGTCGTCTTCAAGGACGGGTGGCACCCGGCCGAAACGGTGACCGAAGGCGTGTCGCGCGTGGAGTGGCAGTGGACGAAGAAGGAGGCCACCGTGGCGTTCCGGAACCCGGCGCGCGACGTCGTCCTCTACGTCGAGGCCGACAACCCGAGCGGTAGCGCCAATGCCGCGCAGCAGCTGGAAGTCCGCCTGGGCGACCAGGTCCTGGGCACCGTGCCGCTCCGCCGGGATGGTCCCGCCGTGCAGAAGGTCCCGATTACCGCCGCCCAGATGGGATCGGCCGACATGGTGGAACTGCGCTTCATCGCCGATAAGACCTTCGTCCCGGCGCTCGAGCCCGGAGGGGCGGCGGGCGATTCCCGCGAGCTGGGGGGGCGGGTGTTCCACGCCTCGGTGCAGTAGGGGAATACGGAACGCCCAAGCCCAAGGCAGAAAGCAACACACAAGGCAGAAGGCAACAGAGGATAGATGGGGTTCACCAGGGGCGCAGTCGGGAACCAGGGGATGACGGGCGAACGCACGTCCCTCGTCCAACTCCCGTTCCGCCTAGCACCTTCTGCCTTCCCCCTCTTGGCTGTTGCCTTCTGCCTTCTCGCCGTTCCGTCGCTGGCATTCGCCGACATCGTGGTGTTCACGACGGGGCGCACGATGTCGGTGGCGGCGACGCGGATTGACGGCGACCGGCTCACGGTGACGCTGCGCGACGGGGGCGAGGCAAGCTTCCCGACGGGCCTGGTCGCGCGCGTGGATCCAGACGAGGTGCCGTACCCGGCGCCGGCCGCGCCGGCGCCAGTCGAGGCGGCGCCCGTCACGCCGCCGGGGGTTCCCGACACCGCCCTCGCCTCGAGGCCGTTTGCAGACATCATCGCCACTGCGGCGGCCGCGCACGGCGTGGATGCCCGCATCGTGCACGCCGTGATCGAAGCCGAGTCGAACTACCAGCCGCGCGCCCGATCGCGGAAAGGGGCCAAGGGGCTCATGCAGCTGATGCCGGCCACGGCCCGGCAGTACGCGGTGCGCGACCCTTACGACCCGAGAACGAACGTCGAAGCGGGGGTCCGCCACCTGAAGGATCTGCTCAGCCGGTTCGATCTGGGCCTGGCACTGGCGGCCTACAACGCCGGCGAAGCCACGGTCCGCCGGTACGGCGGTGTGCCGCCGTTCGCCGAGACGCGCAGCTACGTCGCCCGCATTCTCCAGCGGGTAGGCCGATAGCAGGCGCTTTCGGCGCGGACCGATAGGGGCAGGGCTCGACTTTCCACGGCCCGGCTCGGTCTAACCAGGTGGGCCCGGGCGGCTGGTTTCGCCCGTTTTCGTGTAACATCTTGTAGGACAACCTTTTAGGGATGGAGTTCCGCTGCCGCCTCGGCACCCCGTCGGGCGAGATCATCGAGGGCGTCTACGTCGCCCAGAGCGAGGCCGCGCTCCGCCGCGAGC
>JADZCN010000077.1 GCA_020851565.1 Acidobacteriota bacterium
AGGGCCTCATCCTCGCGCGGCGCACCATCGCCAAGTACCGCGAAGAGCTGAAGATTCCGACGTCCAACCAGCGGAAGGTCCTCTTCTAGCGCGTGCGCCGATGACGACGGTTCCGGCCGTCACCGTCAAAGGGCTGCTGGGGGCGCGCCCCGAGGCTATCGGCCTGCCGGTGGAGCTGCTCGCCGGATCGGCGGGCCTCGACCGGCGCATCACGAGCCCCTACATCCAGAAGACCGGGCTCGCGCTGGCCGGCTTCCACGAGTACCTGCAGCCCGGGCGCGTCCTCATCTTCGGGGAGAGCGAGATCCGCTTCCTCGAGTCGCTGCCGCCCGTCGCGCGCCAGTTCGCCCTCGCCAAGGCGTTCGAGCAGAACGTGCCGTGCCTTCTCGTGACCAGCGGCGCCGCCGTCCCCGAGGACGTCGTGACCGAGGCGAATCGCGCGGGCCTCCCGCTGCTCGGGACGACCGTGCCCACTGCGGCCGCCATCGGCAAGATCACGGCGCTGCTCGAGGATCGGCTCGCCGTCCGCGAGATCATCCACGGCGTGCTGCTCGACATCCTGGGCCTCGGCGTCCTTCTCGCCGGGGAGAGCGGCATCGGCAAGAGCGAGTGCGCGCTGGATCTCGTCTGCCGCGGCCACCGGCTCGTCGCCGACGACACCGTCGAGATCCGCCGCCGCGCGGAATCCATCGTCATCGGCAGCTGCCCGGACCTGACACGGCACCACATGGAGGTGCGGGGGCTCGGCCTCATCAACATCCGCGACCTGTTCGGGGTGGCGTCGACGCGCACGTCGAAGCGCATCGAGCTGGTCGTGCAGCTCGAGCGGTGGGACGACACGCGCGAGTACGATCGACTCGGCCTGGACGAGGAGCACCTCGACCTGCTGGGCCTGAAGATCCCGCTCGTCCGCATGCCCGTCGCGCCGGGGCGGAACCTGGCCACGCTCGTGGAGGTCGCCGCCCGCAACCAGCTCCTGCGCGCGCGCGGCATCAACGCCGCCCGCCGGCTGGCCGCGCGACTCGACGCGTCGCTGGTGTCCGCGCCGGGATCCCTCGACGACGATCACGATGACGACGAGGGCGACGTGGGAGACGTGCCATGAGGCGGTCTGCCCGGGGACACGCGGCCCGCTCCACGCGGTTCGTCGTGCTGACCGGTCTGTCCGGCGCCGGCAAGTCGCAGGCGATCCGCGCGCTGGAGGACCTCGGCTACTACTGCGTCGACAACCTGCCGGTCACGCTGCTGCCGTTCATGGCCGAGTTCGCGCGCAAGCACGGCAACGAGCACGACCGCATCGCCGTGGTCATCGACGTGCGCGAGCCCCGCTTCGTCAGCGATTTCCCGCGCGTCTTCCGCGTGTTGCGGCAGTCGCGCGAGACCTCGCCGTTCCTCATCTTCCTCGAGGCCAGCCAGGCCGAGCTCGTCCGGCGGTTCTCCGAGACCAGGCGCCCGCACCCCCTGGCGCCCGACCGGCCCGTGACCGAGGGCCTGGCCGAGGAGCGGGCGACGCTGCGCGCCATCCGCGGCATGGCCGACACGGTCATCGACACCTCGTCGATGAACGTGCACGAGCTCAGGCAGCGGCTGCTCCACATCGTCGCCGGCCGCCGGCAGGCCTCGACCCTGGTCCTGACCTTCCTGAGCTTCGGCTTCCACTACGGCGTGCCGCCCGAGGCCGACCTCGTCTTCGACGTGCGGTTCCTGAAGAACCCGCACTGGGTCCCGACGCTGCGGCCCAAGACCGGGCGCGACCGCGCGGTGGCGGCCTACATGCGGCGCCAGCCGATGACCGGGCGCCTCCTCGCGCGCCTCGCCTCGTTCCTGCGGTTCCTCGTGCCGCAATACGTGGAGGAGGGCAAGGCCTATCTCACGGTCGCGGTGGGGTGCACCGGGGGGCGGCACCGCTCGGTGTTCATCGCCGAGGCGCTCAAGCGCGAGCTGGCGGGCCTCAAGAACGTCACGACGAAGGTGCGCCACCGCGACATGGGGAGGCAGGCATGATTGGCATCGTGGTCGTCACACACGGCCAGCTGGCCACTGAGCTGGTCAACGCGGCGGAGACGATTGTCGGGGACCTCCCGCAGTTCACGGCCGTCTCGATCGGCTGGCACGAGGACGTCCAGGATGCGCGCGACGACATCCAGGCGGCGATCGCCCGCGTGAAGCGCGCGGACGAGGGCGTGCTGATCGCCACCGACATGTTCGGCGGCACCCCCTGCAACCTCGCGATGACCTTCCTGGCGAAGGACCAGGTCGAGGTCGTCACGGGCGTCAACCTCCCGATGTTGATCAAGGCGGCCAGCCTCCGCGAGGGCGGCGCCCTCGCCGACGTCGCGCGGCAGCTGTGCGAGCACGGCCGCAGCGCCATCTGGGTGGCCACCGACCTGCTGGAGGGCTCGTCCCCGGGTTCCTCCGGTGCGACGGGCTCGGCGGGATGACCTCCCGCAATGTCGTGGTGCCGAACCGCCTCGGCCTGCATGCCCGGGCCGCGGCGAAGTTCGTGCACGCCGCCACGCGGTTCCACTCGCGCATCCTGGTCAGGCGCGACAGCCGCACCATGGATGGCAAGAGCATCATGGGCGTCCTGCTGCTCGCGGCGGCGCAGGGGACGACGATCGTGATCTCGGCCGACGGCCCGGACGAGGAGGCGGCCGTGGACACCCTGGCGGGCCTGGTCTCGTCGGGGTTCGGGGAGGACACGTGGAGCGCCTGACCGGCATCGGCGTCTCACCGGGCGTGGCCGTGGGGCGCGCAGTGGTGCTCGCCCAGCCCTCGGAGGTCGTGCGGTTCCCCATCCCGCCGGAGCGGGTGGATCGCGAGCTCGCGGCCATCGAGCACGCGGTGGAGCAGTCGCGCCGCCAGCTGCAGGATATCCGCGCGCGGCTCGCCTCGGGGCCCGCGCGCGACATGGCACCGCTCTTCGACGCGCAGCTCCTGATGCTCGACGACCCGCTCCTGGTCGGCCGCGCCCGGCAGATCGTGCGCGACGAGCGCGTGAACGCGGCGTGGGCCGTGCACCGCGCCTACGAGGAAGTGCGACAGCACTTCACGGCGATGGAGGATCCGTACCTGCGGGAACGCGAGACCGACATCGCCGACGTCTCGGGGCGCCTCAGGATGAACCTCCGCCACCGTGGCGTCGGCCTGCGGGAGTTGCTCAGCGAGATCGACGGGCCGTCCATCCTGGTGGCCGACGAGCTGACGGCCTCGCTCGCCGCCCAGCTGGACTGGACGCGCGTCCAGGGGTTCGCCACCGACGCCGGGAGCCGCACCTACCACACGGCCATCCTGGCCCGCTCGCTCAAGGTCCCGGCCGTCGTCGGCCTTCACGATCTCTCCAGCCGCATCGCGGCGGGGACGCCCATCGTCCTCGACGGCACGACCGGCGAGGTGGCCGTGGACCCGGAGCCATCGGCCATTGACGCCGCGCGCCGCCGGGCGACCCGCTCACGGCGCGGCGCGGCCCGGGCGCCCTCGGTCCAGGCACCCGTCTCCACCGCCGATGGCGTGCGCATCCGCATCGACGCGAACATCGAGCTCGTCGAGGATCTGCCGTTCCTCCAGGAGTTCGGCGCGGAGGGTATCGGCCTCTATCGCTCCGAGTTCCTCCTGTCGGGACGCACCCTCGAGAGCGCCACCGAGGACGTGCAGTACCACGCCTATTGCAGCCTGGTCGAGCAGGTGGCTCCGCGGCCGGTCACGATCCGGACCTTCGACCTGGACGAGCGGCACACGGGTCTCGGCCGCGCGCCGGAACGCAGCCGCGCGCGCCCCGGCCTGCGCGGGCTGCGCCTGGGCCTGGCGCATCCCGAGGTGCTCGGCACGCAGCTCCGCGCGCTGGTCCGGGCGTCGGCTCGCGGGCCACTGCGCATCATGTTCCCGTTCGTCACCGGGGTCGAGGAGATGCGACAGGCGCGCGCCATCTTCGAGGGGATTTGCCACGACCTCGGTGCGGCGCCCGTGCCGCTCGGCGCCATGATCGAAACGCCCGCCGCGGCGCTCATCAGCGACATGCTGGCCCGCGAGGTGGACTTCTTCACCATCGGTACGAACGACCTCATCCAGTACACGCTGGCCGTGGATCGGACGGACGATCGCCTGTCGGATCTCTACGAGCCGCTCCATCCGGCGGTCCTCCGCCTGATCCGGGTGGTCAGCCGCGCGGCGCGGCGGCACCGGGTTCCCGTGTCGCTGTGCGGCGAGATGGCCTCCGACCCCGCGATGGTGGGGTTGCTCGTGGGCCTCGGGCTCACCGCGTTCAGCATGACGCCGGGCGCCATCCCGCTCGTGCGCCGCGTGATCGAGGAGCTGCGCGTTGAAGAGGTGCGGCGCCTGGCCAGGCACGCATTGCGGTTGTCCACGGCAGCGGAAGTGGAGCAGTACCTGTTCGACGCCCTGGCGGCGTCGACAGGGGAGTCGTCGCGGCGCTAGCCGCGCGCGTACGAAGGCATGTTCCGCGCCCTCCGTGGCGCGGAGGAGATGGAGAGCGCGGTATGCATCGAGTGGAGAAGCCCTGGGGCTACGAGCTGTGGTGGGCGAAGACCGACCGCTACGTGGGCAAGCTGATTCACGTGAACAAGGGTCACGCCCTGAGCCTGCAGTATCACAACCGGAAGGACGAGACGATCTACGTCCACAGCGGGAAGATCCTCTTCGAGATGCAAGAGGGCGACGCGCTCAGGCAGCGCGAGATGGGCCCGGGCGACGCCGTTCACGTCACCCCGCCGACCGTGCACCGCATGACAGCGCTCGAGGACAGCGACATCTTCGAGGTCTCCACCCCGGAGACCGACGACGTCGTGCGGCTCGAGGATCGGTACGGCCGCAGCTAGCGATCGCGTCGGGAAAGCATGGATCGTGTCGGGAGGGCCTTCGCCCGTCGGGAGGGAACCGCGCCGGGAAGGGATACCGCGTCGGGATCCCTGCGCGCCGGAATCAGCGAAACGCCGTGTCCCGTCGCAGAGGTACTCCCGACCGAGATCCCCTCCCGATTGTGACTTGAGAATCCCGTCTAGAACGGAATGTCGTCGTCGGTGACGGCCGCCGGCTCCTTCATCGGATCCTGGTAGCCGCCCATCTCGCCGCGATCGCCGCGGTCCGCGCCGCGCCCCCCGCCACCGAGCAGGACGATGCGATCGGCCTTGATCTCGGTGGTGTAGTGCTTCTGGCCGTCCTTCTCCCACTGGCGGGTCTGGAGCCGGCCCTCGACGAAGATCTGCTTGCCCTTGGTGAGGTACGGCTGCAGGGTCTCGGCCTGCTTGCCCCACAGCACGATGCGGTGCCACTCGGTCTGCTCGTGCTTCTCGCCGTCCTTCGACGTCCAGTTCTCGGTGGTCGCGATGCTGAAGCTCGCCACCGGTGCGCCGCCAGGCGTGTAGCGCACCTCCGCGTCCCGTCCCAGGTTGCCAACCAGCAGTACTTTGTTCACGCTTCCCATAATGGATTCCTCTCCGTTTGCGATGCCGCGGATTGGTTGTGGATGACGCAGACGCCGATGGACTCAGATCAGCCGCAGATTACACAGATTTCGCAGATGGGCATCAAGGAATTTGGATCATCTGTGCCATCTGCGTAATCTGCGGCCCTGGTTGTCTGCGGAATCCGATCAAATCCCCTAATTAATCTGGCTTGGCGCGCGCCAGGCGATCGATGTTCTGCTTGGCCAGGCGCGCGACCTCGGCATCGGGGAAGGTCTTGAGCAGGGTTTCCCACGACTCGCGCGCCTGGTCCAACTGACCGAGACGCTCGAACGTCATGCCTCGCTTGTAGTACGCATCCGGCACCTTGTCGCCCTTTGGATAGCTGGCGATCACGCGATTGTAGGCGTCCATCGCGTTCGCGTACTTCCCATCCGCGAAGTTGCACTCGCCGATGTAGAACTGCGCATCGTCAGCGGCTTCGCTGCGGGGGAAGCTGCGGAGATACGTGCCGAATCCCTCGATGCAGAGCGTCCACTGGCCGGCCGTGTAGTCGGTCCAGGCGGTGTCGTACAGCCGCTGCGGCGAGATACCGGGGGCGACTGGCGCCACGGGCGGAGGCGCTGTGCCCCCCGGCTCGCCGGGTGCAGGCGCCGGCGCAGTGCCAGTCGCCGGGGGCACGCCGCCGGCCACGGCCGCCCCAGGCTCGGCCGCGGGAGCGTTCGGGTCGATGGTCGGCGTAGGCGGGGGATAGGAGGGGATCGCGAGGCGCAACGCCTCGATTTCCTGCGAGAGCGACGTGATGCGGACGTTCGTCTCGTCCACGCGCTCCTTCACGACGCGCAGGTCGCTTCCCACCTGGTCCACGGTGAGCTTCTGGTCGGCGAAGCCCTTCCGGGTGGCCGCGTTCTGATCGTCGGTGCGGGCTGACAGCTGCTTGAGCGTCTCGCCAATCTGCGCGAGCGCCGCGGCCAGCTGCTGCTGCAGCTGCTGCGTCTGCTCCTGCAGCATGCGGATGTCGGCCATCATCTGCATCTCACGCCGCGACTGCGCGGCGGCCGGGCCCGCAGTGACCCACAGCGCGGCCACGGCGAGGGCGCAGACGGAAGTGTGCCGTGTCATGCCCACCATGTTACCCGCTTACCTGGCCGTGATCACGAAGTGCGCGCGGCGGTTCTTCGACCACGCCTCCTCGTTGTGCCCCGGATCGAACGGGAACTCCTTCCCGTAGCTCACCGTGCGGAGGCGCTCGGCCGGGATGCCCAGCGACACGAGATACGAGCGCGCGGCCAGCGCGCGCCGCTCGCCAAGCGCGAGGTTGTACTCCGCCGTGCCCCGCTCGTCGCAGTGCCCCTCGATGGTCACCTGCATCTGCGGGTACTTCCTGAGCACCTGGGCGTTCTCCTGCAGCACCTGCTGGCTCTCCGGCCCCACCTCGGAGCTGTCGAGCTCGAAGAGCACCGGCTTGAGGATGCCCGAGCGGTTCAGGGCATCGAGGTCGCCCGGCAGATCGCCCGCCGAAATCGAGTCCGGTTCGGGCGGCACCGGGATCGGCTCGTCCACCGGACGCGGCGGGCTCGGTGGCTCCGGCGTGACCGCCGACGTATCGCCCGGCGGCGGCATCGGCCGCTCCACGGGTGCGGTCTTCTTGGCGCACGCGGTTGCCATGGCCAGCAGCACCACCGCCGCGGCCAGTGTCATCAGTCGAGTCCGCTTCATCATATTTCTCTCCGCTCTCCTCATCCGCTCGTCCGCCTCTATCTGCGCCATCTGCGTAATCTGCGTAATCTGCGTTATTGGGACCAGTTCGGCGTGAAGTTGTTCCCCTCGCGCGTGATCTGCCGCACGTTGCGACCGTCGCGATCCACCGTGAAGATCTGGCTGCGGCCCGCGCGCGTGGACATGAACGCCAGGTGGCGCCCGTTCGGCGACCACGCCGGGCTCTCGTTGGTCCCCTCGCCGAACGTGATCTGCCGCGTCACGCCGTCGGCGAGGCTCAGGATCTTGATGTCGTAGCCGGGGCCGGTCCGTGCAGCGAACGCGATCTCGTTGTACGGCGCCGGGGACCACGTCGCGCGGTCCGCATACGATTCGTAGGTGAGGCGGCGGAGCCCGGTGCCATCCGCGCCGACAACGTAGATCTGCGGCGAGCCGGTGCGGTCCGACGTGAAGGCGATCTGGGTACCGGTGGGCGACCAGGTCGGCGTCGAGTCGATAGCCGGGTTATTGGTCAGCCGGCGCACGCCTGAGCCGTCCCGGTTCATCACGTAGATCTCCGAGTTGCCGTCGCGGTTCGACATGAACGCGATCTGCTTGCCGTCGGGGGAGAACACCGGCAGGAAGTTCTGTCCCACGCCGCGGGCCGGCTCCTCCATCGTCCCGATGTAGATGTTGGCGATGAGGATGTCCGGCAGCGTCTTGCGATAGGACGTGTAGGCGATCGAGCGGCCGTCCGGCGACCAGTTCGGCGTGATGTTCAGCGCGCGGTTGATCGTGATGCGGCGCTGGTTGGCGCCGTCGTAGTCCGCGATGTAGATCTCCTTCACGTCGCGCTGCTCGACGGTGCCGGTCACGCGCTCGCGGTTCCGATCCGACGAGAAGGCGAGCTTCGTCCGCGCCACGCCACGCATGCCCCGCTGCGACTGGTGAATCTCGTCGGCCATCGTGTGCGCGTAGATGCGCGGGTTCGCCGCCGCGCCCGTGTACTCGCGCCCGTAGGCCTGCTGCCGCGCGCGCACGTTGTAGAGGCGCATCTCCACGCGGATGCCCGTGGCGGCGCGCTGCACCGTGCCGATCACGACGCCGTCGGCGCCGAGTTCGCGCCAGCGATCGAACGGGACCTCGGCAATGGACGCCGCCGGCGGGATCGACCTGTACGTGTCGCGCGGGATCATGTAGAACTCGCGCTCGAAGTCCATGTCGTCCCACAGCACCTGGCCGATGACCTTCGCCGCCTCCTGCACCTCCTTGTCCGGCGACAGCGCCAGCAGGTCGGGCACCGCGAGGCGCGGCGGGGTCCCGGGCTCTCCGGTAATCCGCACTTCCACCTCGCTCGGCTGCTGCTGTGAGGCGGGGGGCGAGGGTGGCGTGGGTGGCTGCTGCGCCGCCAGCGCGACCGCTCCCAGCAGCAGGAGCGCGCCCGCGGCCAGCGGCCGACGTCCGCTGTCGCGCCCTGCAGCCCTGGAGCATGCTTCGATCGGGAAACGTGTCATCAGTCTGGTCCTACCGGACATAGTCGAAGTTGAGGTGCACCGTCAGCCGTTCGCCCGTGTAGGCGGCCGGTAGCGGCGGCATCTGGCGCGTCAGCGACAACGCCCGCTGCGAGTAGTAGTCGAGCGCCGGCGTCCCGCTCGACCGCTCCACCTGGATGTTCGTGAGCCGCCCGTCCCGCTCGATCACGAACTTCATCAGCGTCGTGCCATCCGCGCCCTGCTTCGAGCTCCAGTTGCGCGTGATGAGATCCACCATCGTGGCGAGGTAGTCCGGGCAGCAGAAGTTGGCGACATCCAGGTACCCGCCGGTGCCGCCGCCCCCGGCCGACAGGCCAAATCCCTGGCCGCGCCCGGCCGTCTGCGCCACGGCGTTGCCTGCCTGCACCTCGGCGCCCTTGGTCGGCGTGCGGCTCCGCGGATCCTTCGCCTCGACCTTGGCGGTCGCCGCCTGCTTCTTCGGCGCCGTCTTCGTGCGCTCCACCATCTCAGGTGCCTTCGCCGCGGGCGGGCGCACCGGCTCGATGGTCTTCTTCGTCTCGACGGGCTGCGCCTGCTGCACCGGGCGACCGCCAAGCGTGGACAACCCGCCGTCGCGGGGCCCGACGGCGCCGCCGAGGCTGATCTGCATCACGACCGCCGGCTCTTCCGCCAGCCGTGCTCCCAGCCAGCTCGCCGGTACCACGGCGAGCAGCACCGTGAGCACCACGTGCACGAGCAGCGACCAGCCGATCACCCGGCCGAGGGGCTCGGTTTCGTGCGCGCGCTGGCGGAGAACGGCGGACACGGCGTCCATGGCTACCGGCGCCCCCGTGGCAGCGGCGCGGGCATGGTCACGATGCCGACCCGTTCGACACCGCCGGCCTTGAGGCTGTCCATGACCTCCATGAGCTCCTGCAGCTGGACCGTCCCGTCGCCGCGCAGAAAGACTTCCTTCTGCTCGCGGGTGGCCATCAGCTGCCGCATCCGCTCCGACAATACGTCCCGCGGCACGGCCTCGTCGTCCATGAACACCCGGCCGTCCTTCCGGTACGACACCGGCACGGTGATGTACATCCGGGTCTCGGACATCTTGTCCGCGCGCTGCGCGACGGGGAGGTTCACTTCGACCCCCTTCTGCATCATCGGTGCCGCCACCATGAAGATGATGAGCAGCACGAGCATCACGTCCACCAGCGGGATCACGTTGATCTCCGACAGCGACGTGGACACGCGCCGGCCGCGCTGGCGCCCGCCCCCGGCCTCGGGCTGTGGCATGACCTTCGGCACTAGGTGAAGTTCCTTTCCGAGATGTTCAGGAACTCCAGCGCGAAGTCGTCCATCTCGGTCGCGTAGACCTTCACCCGCGTCGTCAGGTGGTTGTAGAAATAGACGGCGGGGATGGCCGCGAAGAGGCCCGCGGCGGTGGCGATGAGCGCCTCCGCGATGCCGGGCGCGACCACCGAGAGGTCCGTCGAGCCCTGCGCGCCGATGCTGGTAAAGGCCGACATGATGCCCCACACCGTCCCGAACAAGCCGATGAACGGCGTGATGCTGGCGGTCGTCGCCAGGAACGTCACGCGCTTCTCGAGCTTGTTCACCTCGGCAGACGAGGCGCGCAGCAGCGCACGGTCCACGGCCGCCAGGCTCTTCAAGGTTGGACGCGGCGCCGAGGTGCCCGGACTGCCGGCCGCGGTGGGGGACTGCCGCAGCTGCGCGTTCAGCTCCGCGTAGCCGGCCAGGAACATCCCGACCAGCGGGCTCGCGGCCAGCGACGCGCACACCGACTGCACGTCGGAGAACTTGGCCGCGCCGCGGAAGACCTGGATGAACTGCGCGGTCTGCCGATCCACCTTCCGGAAGGCAGCCAGCTTCACCGCGATGATGGCCCAGGCCACCACCGAGAACAGCAGCAGGATGACGAGGACCGCCTGGGATATGGGACTCGCTTGGGCAACGAGCCCAACCACATCTCCCGCGGCGGCCTGAGTAGACGAAGCACTGCCTTCAAGTTGCTGCAGTGCCAGGACAAACGACCCAGGCGTCGGCAACAAGCCCTCCGAATCCGTTCGATTGGGGAGTGCGCTGCTGGGAAGAAGCGCGGTTCCGTGCAACCGTAGCACGCCGCGCGAAATTCTGTCAAACCCATGATAGGATGGGGTTTCCGCCCGCTTTCCTGTCTCCCGGCGCGGGGAGTGAGGGCCAGGCATGATCCGCTACCTCGCCATCCGCAACCTCGCGGTCATCGAGTCGGTGGCCGTTGAATTTGAACCATCGTTCAATATCCTGACCGGTGAGACCGGGGCCGGAAAGTCAATCCTGGTCGAGGCCGTCGGCCTGCTGCTCGGCGGGCGCGCCACCCAGGACCTGCTCAGGACCGGCGAGGACCTTGCGACGGTCGAGGCCATCTTCGACGGCGCCGACGGTCACGAGATCGTCGTCCGGCGCGAGATCACCGGCCAGGGCCGAAGCCGCGCGTTCATCAACGGTGCGCTCGCGACGGCCGCAGCGCTGAAGGATCTCTCGAACCAGCTCGTCGAGCTGCACGGCCAGCACGAACACCAGCAGCTGCTCGATCCGTCCCAGCACCTGCTGGTCCTCGACGACTGGGCACAGCTGGACACGCTGCGCGAGCAGACGGGTGGGGCATTTGCCCGTGTCCAGGCCATCCGCCAGCAGATCGACCGCCTTCGCATGGACGATCGCGAGCGCGGCGCCAGGCTCGAGCTCGTGGAGTTCCAGCTGGGTGAGCTCCAGAAGGCCGCCCTCCAGCCCGGCGAAGACGAGACGCTGGCAGCGGACCGCCAAATCCTCCGAAGCGCGGACCGTGTGCAGCGCCTGTGCCGGGAGGGGTACGCGGAACTGTACGAGGCCGAACACGCCGCGCTCACGGGGCTGGATCACGTCTGGAAGCGTGTCGGGGAGCTGGCCACGTTCGACGCGCGGTTCGTGCCGTACATGGAAGCGCGCGACGGCATGAAGGCCCAGCTCGAGGACCTCGCGTTCACGCTGCGTGATTTCGCCGAAGGGATCGATGCCTCGCCGGGGCGCCTCCAGGAAGTGGAGGACCGGCTGGCGCTGCTCGAGCGCCTCAAGCGAAAGCACGGCCCCACACTGGCCGATGTCATGGGCCGGCGCGACGCGCTCGCGCTGGAGCACGCCGCGCTGGTGGGCGGCTCCTCGAGCCTCGCAGACCTGGAGCGCGATCTGGCCCGCGCCTCCGCGTCGTATCTCGAGCTCGCTCGGGACCTCTCCGCCCGTCGGTCGCGGGAGGCCGATCGCCTCGCCCGCGCGATGGAAGCCGAGCTGTCGGACCTGGCCATGGATCGCGCGCGCTTCGAAGTGCGGCTGACCACGGCCGCCGACGAGGCGCAGTGGACCGATCGCGGCATCGACCAGGCCGAGTTCTTTCTGTCCGCCAACGTCGGGGAAGATCCGCGGCCCCTGGCCCGCATCGCCTCGGGGGGTGAGCTCTCGCGTGTCATGCTCGCCCTGAAGTCGTTGGCCATCGGCCGGGCCCCGGCGCGGGGCGCGGCGCGGACGCTCATCTTCGACGAGGTGGACGCCGGCATCGGTGGGCGAGTGGCTACCGTGGTCGGCCAGAAGCTCGCGGCGCTCGGGGAGCGCCACCAGGTGCTCTGCATCACGCACCTGCCCCAGGTTGCCGCGTGCGGGCGCACGCACTTCGCCATCCAGAAGCAGACGCGCGGGCGGCGAACGGTGACGAGCGTCACCCGGCTCGACGGGGCAGAGCGCGTGGACGAGCTGGCGCGCATGATGGGGGGCGCCGATGCGGGCGCACACGCCCGCGCCGGCGCACAAGAGTTGCTGGACGCCGCGCAGGCGAAAGGTGAAAGTCGGGCAAAAGCGAAAGGCGAAAGTCCGCGGGAGCGAAAGCGAAAGTGAAGTACTTCATCGAGACCTACGGCTGCCAGATGAACGTCCACGACTCGGAGCGGATGGCCGGCCTGCTCGAGCAATCGGGCTACGACCCGGCGGACTCCGACCGCGACGCGGACGTGGTCATCGTCAACACCTGCAGCGTGCGCGAGCGCGCCGAGGAGAAGCTGTACACCCGCCTCGGCGAGATCCGCGAGATGGCCCGCGAGACGGGTCGCGATCCCGTCGTGGCCGTCACCGGGTGCGTGGCGCAGCAGGAAGGGGAGAAGCTCCTCGCCCGCTCGCCGGGCATCATCGACCTCATTGTCGGGACGCAGCGGGTGAAGATGCTCCCGACGCTCGTGCAGCAGCAGGCCGAATCGCGCGCGTTCCCAGCCATTGACATCACCACGCCGTACGACGAGCCGTCGTTCCCGCTGGGCATCACCCGGCGCGCGGACCCGGTGAAGGCCTACGTCACCATCATCGAGGGCTGCAACGACTTCTGCGCGTTCTGCGTCGTCCCTTATACACGAGGGCACGAGCGCATGAGGCCGAAGGCCGAGATTCTCCAGGAGGTGCGCGAAGCCGCGGCGACGGGGCGCAGGGAGGTGCAGCTGCTCGGCCAGATCGTGAACCACTATCACGCGCCGGACGATTCCGCGTGCGATTTCCCGGGACTGCTCGAAGCCGTGCACGAGATACCCGGCATCGACCGCATCCGGTTCGCGAGCCCGCATCCCCGGCACACGTCGGATCGCCTCATCGCCGCCGTTCGGGACCTGCCCAAGGTATGCAAGCATCTGCACCTGCCCGTCCAGTCCGGCTCGACGCGGGTGCTGGGCATGATGCGTCGCCGCTACACGCGCGAGCATTACCTGGACACCGTGCAGAAGATCCGCGAGGCTATCCCGAACGTCCAGTTATCGACCGATATGATTGTTGGCTTCCCGGGAGAGACGGACGCGGATTTCGAGCAGACACTGTCACTCACCGAAGCCGTGCGGTACCACAGCATGTTCTCGTTCAAGTACTCCGAGCGGCCGAACACGCTGGCCTCCAGGCGGATGCCGGACGATGTGGGGGAGGACGAGAAGACGCTGCGGATCGTGGCGCTGCAGCAGATGCAGCGGCGCATCCAGTGGGACCTTCACGAGCTGGCGGTCGGCCGGACGGTCGAGGTCCTCGTGGATCACACGAGTCGCCGGCGCGCATGGGAGCTGTCGGGACGCACGAGCGGAAACACGGTCGTGAACTTCCCGGGCGATCCGGCGATGGTCGGGCGCCTCGTTCCCGTGACCATCCGCCGCGCGGGCCCGAACAGCGTATGGGGCGAGCTGGCGGACGGCGCGGGCGTGGCGCCGGCCGGTGAGATTTCGGCGGCGGCTATCGCCGTGCAGGACTGAGGGTGCGGCCATGATCGAGATGAACATCAAGGGGCTGATGGTGGATCCCATCACGAACATGCCGATCATCATCCTGCGCGACCCGGAGGGGCAGAAGGTGCTGCCCATCTGGGTCGGCGTGTTCGAGGCCAATGCCATCGCCCTGCAGATCGAGAACATCCAGACGCCGCGTCCGATGACGCACGATCTGCTCAGGAACGTGATCCAGGACCTCCAGGCCGTGGTGGAGAAGATCGTCGTGTGCGACCTGAAGGAGAACACCTTCTACGCGCTGATCCATCTGCAGACGCCGGGCGGCCCGGTGGCCATCGACGCGCGCCCGAGCGATGCCATCGCCCTGGCCCTCCGCACCCGCGCGCCGATTCTGGTGGAGGAGAAGGTCATCGACAACGCCAAGACCGTGGACTTCACCAACGAGAAACAGGACAGCGATCGGCTGCAGCAGTGGCTCGAGTCGCTGGACCCGGACGACATGGGGAAGTACAAGATGTAGCCCTTCCGTGCGGTTCTCGGGTTCTCGGGTTCTCAGGTTCTGGGGTTCTGGGGTTCTGGGGTTCTGGGGTTCTGGGGTTCTGCATCGACGGTTGCCCTCCGGAATCCGTCGTCGTAGTGTCGGCCGGCCGACAATCTGCGCAACTGCCTGTAAATATGTGACTTAGCATGAACGGTCGCGCGAAATCTCCGCGGCCGACATCCGTCTTCCTTGACGGCACGCGCGGGGGTTCCTACAATGCGTTGAACCCGCACGCTCCTGCGCGATGATTCTCGCTATTGCCAACCAAAAGGGTGGCGTCGGCAAGACGACGACGGCCATCAACCTTGCGGCAGCCCTCGCGCTGCGCGGCCGGAAGACCCTGCTCATCGACCTCGATCCGCAGGGTAACAGCAGCATGTCGTTCATCGACGTGCGCGCCTTCGAAAGGAGCATGTACGACGTCTTCGTGGATCCCCAGGTCCACCTCGCCGACGTCATCGTGCCCACGACGCTGCCGCACCTCTCGGTCGCGCCGGCCCGCATTGCGCTGGCCAAGCTGGAAGCGCGCATGGTGGGTGAGCTGGACGCGCCGTTCCGCCTGAAGGACGAGCTCGCGGTCGTCCTGCCGGGCTACGACCACGTCATCATCGACTGCCCGCCGGCTCTCGGCCTGCTCACCGTGAACGCCTTGGTCGCGTCCACGCACTTGCTGATTCCCATCCAGTCGTCCTATTTCGCCCTCGAAGGCACCGACGACCTCCTCGAGACCTTCGAGAAGGTGCGGCAGCGCCCGAATCCGGAGCTCCAGATCCTCGGTGTCGTCATCACGATGCACGACAAGCGCACCGCGCTCGGCCGTGACATCCAGGAGCAGATTCGCAAGGTGTTCGGCGACAAGGTGTTCCGGACCGTGATCAGCAAGAGCGTGCGCCTGGAAGAGAGCCCGGCCTATCGCGAATCGATCTTCACGTTCGCCCCGGAGTCGAGCGGCGCCACCGAGTACTACAGCCTGTGCGAGGAGGTGATGGACCGTGTCTAAGCGAGGCCTGCCCGAGACGCTGCGTATGCGCCACGACGCGCATTACGTCGAAACCCTGGCCGCTCCCTCCGGCACCCCGGTGGGACGCATGGTCCCCATCGAGAGCGTGGACCCCAACCCTGACCAGCCCCGGCAGGCCATGGGCGACCTCTCCGAGCTCATCTCGTCGGTCGCCGAAAAAGGGATCATCGAGCCGCTGGTCGTGCGCCAGAAGGGCTCCCGGTATCAGATCGTTGCCGGTGAGCGGCGCTATCACGCCGCCGTCCAGTCCGGGCTCACGCAGTTGCCCGTTGTCATCCGGGACGTCGACGACACCGAAATGCTCGAACTGGCGCTCGTCGAGAACATCCAGCGCAAGGACCTGACGCCGTTCGAAGAGTCCGAGGCCCTCCAGAGCCTGGGCCAGCGCTGCGGGTACACGCACGAGGACCTGGCCAAGCGCCTGGGGAAGTCCCGCACGTCCATCACCGAATCCCTGACCCTGAACGCCATCCCGGCCGATGTCCGGAAGGTCTGCCGCCTGGCGGGCATCCATAACAAGTCGCTCCTGCTGCAGATCGTCCGCCAGGGCGACCCGCAGAAGATGCTGGCCCTCGTCGAGAAGATTGCCAGCCAGGGCGGCGCTACGCGCGAGCAGCTCCGAAAGGCCACCCAGGCCCCGAAGGCTGGCCGTCCGAAGGCCTTCGTCTTCGCCTTCAAGCCCCCCAGCAAGGCCTTCAACC
>JADZCN010000078.1 GCA_020851565.1 Acidobacteriota bacterium
ACGGCTGGCTCAAGCGCCTGCTCGCGCGGCTGTTCTACGCGTTCATCTCGCTGCTCTTCAACGTGCACTACGACTACCGCGTCGGCAACTACCGCCTGCTCACGCGCCGCGCCGTGGAGTACTTCCGCCAGCACCGCGAGCGCACGCGAAACGTGAACGCCATCATGGCGCTCATGGGTGTCTCGACGGCCTACGTGGACGTTACGCACCGCCCCCGCCGGCACGGGAAGAGCACCTATACCCTGGGAAGATCCGCCAGGGTCGCCGCCTCGGTCGTCATCGGCTATTCGGACATCCCGCTGGTGATGTCGGGCGCCATCGGCGGGCTGCTCTGCGTAGCAGCGGCGGTGTGGGGGATCTGGCTGGCCGTGCAAGCATTCGGCGGAGCGACGGTCAGCGAAAGCTGGGTCGCCATCTGCGCAGTGGCCGGCATTGGCGGCCTGGTGCTCCTCAACCTGGGGATTGTCGGCGCCTACCTGGGCCGCGCCGCGCGCGAGGCCAAGGAGCGGCCGATGTATTTCGTGGGGGAAAGCACCGGCGTTCGCACAGACGATTCAAGGACTGAGGTTCAAAGCACAGAGGTTCAAAGCACATAGGTTCAAAGCACAGAGGTTCAAAGCACAGAGGTTCGAAACCCGCCCAAACCTGCCCGCACCCGTTCGCACCTGCCCGCACCTGTTCGCACCCGCCCGCACCCTGGTGTAATATGTAGAGGTTGTACCTGTGGGCGGCTAGCTCAGCTGGGAGAGCGCCGCGTTCGCAACGCGGAGGTCGGGAGTTCGAGCCTCCTGCCGTCCACCAACCTTCGCTCCTGGTTCACGCGAAGGTCTGCCCACCGGCGCGCGACGCGCGCAGGCAGTCCCAACGTTCCACCCGATTTGCCCGAGGCGCCGGACCCATTCCGGCGCCTCGACCTGTTTCGGGGCCTCCCCCACGCACTCACGGCTCCGGATCGTCCAGGGCGACCAACACGCCGCCCGGGACGAAGAGGGCCGTCATGTGCGTGTCCGAGACGGTCACCTCTCCGGCGAACTCGTCGCACACGAGGTTGATGGTCACCGAGCCGTGGTGCGGAAGAGCGCCAGGCCGAACGCGAGAGCGAGAGTCGAGCGTCATCGAAGTGACACACGTGGCTGGGACGTTTCACACTAAGATTGAAATCATGCGGTCCCTGCTCGTCGCGACGGCCGTGCTGGCGTTGACCCTCCCGGGCCTGGGGCAAACCACGGACGCCGCCGCATTGGCCGAACGGGTCCAGGCGCGCTACAGGACGATCCGGAATTTCGAGGGCACGTTCGTCCAGACCTACGAGGGCGGCGTCCTGCGCACCAAGACCACGGAGAGCGGAACCCTGGCCGTCAAGCAGCCAGGGCTGTTCCGCTTCGTCTACACCCGGCCCGAGCGGAAGGAGTTCGTCTCGGACGGCACTCGCGTCTACACCTACCTCGTCGCCGACAAGCAGGTCATCGTCAGCCCGGCGCCGGGTCCGGACGATGCGACGACGCCGGCCCTGTTCCTCGCTGGCCGGGCCGACATCGCGCGGGATTTCACCGCCGAGTTCACGGATTTACCCGGAGCCGCACAGGGCCTGCGCACGCTGAAGCTCGTGCCCCGGAAGCCGGATCCGGACTACGAGTGGTTCGGGATCGGGGTGGATGCAACGACGCTGCAGATCCGCTACCTCGTCGCCGCGGACCGCCAGGGCGGCAAATCGGCCTTCAACCTGTCGAACCTCAAGGAAAACCAGCGGCTGGCCGATAATACGTTCCAGTTCCGCATTCCCCGTGGCGTCGATGTCGTCACCAATGGCGCTCGCTCACGCTGACCGCCTCCTCGTCCGTGTGGCGGCCGTCCTGGCCCTCGCGCTGGCCCTGTCCGGCTGCGCCACATCCCGCGCCCTTACCAACGCGCGCAATGCGGAGACGCGCCAGGACTACGACAGCGCCGTGGCGGAGTACACGCGCCTCCTCAGGCTGGATCCGGACAACAAGGACGCCCGCTTCGGCCTCGAGCGCGCACGCATCCGGGCGGCGCAGGACCATTTCGCGCGCGGCCGCCGCCTGGCGGCCACCGGGAAGCTCGAAGAGGCGCTCATCGAGTACCAGATCGCGTCCGAGATGAGCCCTGCCAACGGCGAGATCCAGGCAGCCCTCCGGGACACGCGCACCCAGCTGCGCACGCAGATCGCGGTGCGTGAAGACGGCAAGACCCGTCTCGAAGCGCTCATCGACCAGAGCCTCGTCGCGCCGCTGCCCGGCGCGGAACTGCCCACGGGCGTCTCGCTTCCAGACTCCCTGGTGTTCCGCGAGGCCAACGCGCGCGATGTCTTCGCGTCCATCGGCAAGTTCGCGGACATCAGCGTCGTCTTCGACCCGACCTACAGGGACCAGCCGGTCTCGGTGGACCTGCGGAAGGCGCCGCTCGACCAGGCGCTCAACTCGGTCACGATGGCGACGCGCACGTTCTGGAAGGTGACCACGCCCGGCACCGTCACCATCATTCCCGACACGCAGGCCAAGCGCCGCGAGTACGAGGAAGAGGTGGTGCGTACGTTCTACCTGAGCAACGCCGACCTGAAGGAGACCATCGACGTCCTGCGCATCGTGGTGGACGCGCGGCGCCTGGCTGCGATGTCGGCCACCAACGCCATCACCATCAAGGACACGCCGCAACGGATCGCCGCGGCCGGCCGCATCATCACGGCCCTGGACAAGGCGCGTCCCGAGGTCGTCATCGACGTGGAGCTGCTGGAGGTGGACCGGACGCACCTCAACGAGTTCGGGCTCCAGCTCGCATCGCCGGCAGCCTCGCCCACCGGGATCGACGGCCAGGCCGACGTCAACCGCGATGGTCTCACGCTGCGGGACCTCACGACCCTCACCCAGTCCGACGTCTTCCTGACGAACCTGCCGGCACTCTACTACCGGCTGCTGAAGACCGACAGCGCCACGCGCGTGCTGGCGAACCCACAACTGCGCACAACGGAGGGCGTTGCCGCGCAGGCCCGCTTCGGCGAGCGCGTGCCCGTACCCGTCACGACGTTCGCGCCCATCGCCACTGGCGGCGTGCAGACGCAACCCATCACGTCGTTCAACTACGAGAACATCGGCGTCAACATCGATCTCACGCCCCGCACGCACCACGACGACGCGGTGTCGCTGGCGGTGAAGATCGAGTTGAGCAGCATCTCAGGGAGCGGCTTCGGTGGCCTCCCGACGTTCGGCAACCGATCAATCAACACCGTCATCCGGTTGAAGGACGGTGAGACGAACATGCTGGCGGGCCTGATCCGCGACGAGGAGCGGCGCACGCTGGCCGGCGTCCCGGGGCTGAGCGACATTCCGGTGATTGGGCGGATGTTCGCCTACAACCGGAAGCAGACGCAGGAAACCGACATCATCCTCACGCTCACGCCGCGCATCGTCCGCGTGCTGGACCTGACCGAGGAAGATCTTGCGCCGTTCCGCGTCGGCCGTGACGGCGCCTCGGCCGGGGGCGACCTGCCTCCGCTGCCGGTGCCCCAGCCTGCCCGCCCGCCAGGCGTGCAGCCGCCCGGCGGCGATGCGGTTGCGACCCCGGAAGGCCCGGTGCTGGCGCCCACGGTACCGCCGACGCAGGCGCCGGCAAAGCCGGTGAAACCCCCACCGGGACGCTGAGGCGGGTCTCACACCTTGCTGACGTCGGCCCCGAGCGCCTGCAGGCGCTCGACGAGGCGGCTGTAGCCGCGTTCCACGGTCTCGAGCGGCTCTACGCGGCTCTGCCCCTCGGCGGCGAGCGCAGCGGCGATGAGCGCCATGCCGGAACGGATGTCGCGGCTGTCGAGCGACTTCCCGCGCAGCTTGCGCGGCCCGGTGACGATGATGCGGTGCGGGTCGCAGAGGAAGAGGTCCGCGCCCATGCCGCTCAGCTGTTCCAGCGCGAAGAGGCGCAGCTCGTACAACCAGTCGTGCACGAGCGTGGCGCCGTCGGCCTGCGTGGCCAGCACGGTCACCAGGCTGACCAGGTCGCTCGGGAAGCCTGGCCAGAGGCCGGTCGTGATGCGGCCGGCGCCCACCAGCGTGCTTCGGCGCACGCTGAAGACGTCGCCGTCCTGGCGGCACTCGACGCGCATCTTGCGCAGCACGCTGGCGACCACTTCCATGTCCACCGGGCGGGTGCCGCCGATGTCCACTTCCCCGCCGGTGATGGCGCCCACCACCGCCCAGCTGCCGGCCTCGATGTAGTCACCATCCAGCCGCTTCTCCGCACCGGACAGGCGCATGCCGCCTTCGACGCGGATGGTGTGTGAGCCCTCGCCCGTGATGCCCACTCCCATGCCCTTCAGGAACTGGCAGAGCTCGACGACGTGCGGCTCGCAGGCGGCGTGACGAATCTCCGACACGCCGGGCGCTGCCGCCGCTGCCAGCAGCGCCGTTTCCGTGCCCGTCACGGAGGCTTCGTCCAGGTAGATGGACGCCGGCGCGAGACCGTTGGGGGCCTCGAGGCAGTGGCCGGCGCCCTCCACCATGTGCGCCCCCATCGCCGTGAGCGCCTCGATGTGCGTGCGGATGGTTCGCCGCGCCGGGAAGTCCCCGCCCGGCGGCGCCACGTGCGCCGCGCCCCGCCGCGCCAGGAGCGGTCCCAGCAGAAGGACCGAGCCGCGCAGCCGTCCCACGAGCGCCCGATCCGGCTCGTGGCTGGACACCTCCCGGCACTCGATGCGGAGCGTGGTGCTGCCGATGCCTTCGACCTCGGCGCCGAGGTCGAGGAGCAGGCGGGCCATCACCTCGACGTCCGCAATGCGCGGCACGTTCGTGAGGACGCAGGGCTGGTCGGTGAGCAGGCAGGCGGCCATCAGCGGCAACGCCGCGTTCTTGTTGCCTTCGACGTCGACGCGCCCGTTGAGGGAACGGCCGCCCTGGATGAGTAGAGTGGACATGATCGGAAGTCGGAAGTCGGGAGTCGAGAATCAGAACCCCAGGCGGATGATTTCCTCCCGGAGCGCCACGCCGAACTGGTCGCGCACGGCCTGCGTGCAGCGGTCGATCAGCCGCGCGATGTCCGCGGCACTCGCCGATCCGGTGTTGACGATGAAGTTGGCGTGGGTCGTCGAGACCCGCGCCCCGCCTTCGGCGGCGCCCTTGAGCCCGGCCCGGTCGACCATCGCCCCTGCCGACGGCGGAATGCCGGCCGGAACCTTGTCACGAGCCGGGTCCGGGTTCATGAAGATGCAGCCGGCACTCGGCGACTCGAGCGGTTGCGTCCGCTTGCGGAAGGCCAGCGATTCGCGGGCCGTCCGCCGCAGGGCATCAGGATCGGCGCCCGGGGCCACGCGAAAGGCGGCCCAGAGGACCACCTCGCCTGTGCGTTTCAGCCGGCTGTCGTCGTAGCCGAACTCCATGCGCTCCGCCGGCACCTGCAGCAGCGTGCCGTCTGGCTTTGCGAGGCGCACGCTGTCCACCAGGTCCCCGATGTTCATCTGCTTCCAGTGGGCGTTGCCGTAGACGGCACCGCCGACGGTGCCGGGGGTGCCCGCCCAGGCTTCCAGTCCCGCCAGCCCGCGGTTGATCGTCCATCGGACCAGGCCGTTGATCGTGACGGCCGCGTCGGCGCGAACCAGGCGGTCGCCCACCATGCTGATGTCGCCGCCGCGGGGGCGGATGACGAGGCCGCGCACGCCGGCGTCCGCCACCAGGACGTTCGAGCCGCCACCAAGCAGCGTCACCGGCGCGCCGTGCGCCCGGGCGACGCGCACCGCGTCCAGCAGTTCCTCTCCGGTCTTCGTCTCGAGCAGGACGTCAGCGGGACCGCCGACCTTGAACGTCGTGAATGGCGCAAGCGGGGCGTTCACCCGCACGCGCTCGACGCCGAACCGGGCGATCAGGCCCGTCACGAGCGGCGCGTCGGCATTCATCGGACGATCCGGCCTTCCCGAGGATGCGTCATCTGGGCCATCAACTCCCGTTCTCTCGCAATCAGGGCCGCGACCGCCTCCCGGTAGGTGCAGCGGTCGAACTCGATGAACTCGCCGGGCGTCAACTGTGCGGCCAGGCAGAGGTCCGCGGTGATGACGTGGCCCATCTTCGGATAGCCGCCCGCCGTCTGGCGATCCGCCATCAGCAGGATGGGCTCGCCGGCCGCGGGCACCTGAAGCGCCCCCATCGTCACCGGCTCGGAAATCGGCTCGCCTGACCGGGCATGCGCGAGCGGTGGCCCCTCGAGACGATATCCCATCCGGTTCGACCTGGGCGAGATGCGGAAGCTGACGCTCGTCAGGGCGTGCCAGGCGTCGGGCCCGAACCAGTCGTCCTGGGGCCCGGGCATCACCCGCAGGCGGGCGCGCCCGCCCGTCGGAAGCGTGAGCCCCCGCGCCCGGTTCGGCGCGCACGTGGCCTTTGGCGCCACCGGAACCACATCGCCCGCCACCAGCGCGCGGCCGCCGAGCCCGCCCATGTGGGTGACGGTGTGGGTGGCACGGCTGCCGAGGACCGGCGGGGTGAGGATGCCGCCTCCCGCCACGGCGAGATACGCGCGCGCCCCCAGATGCCGGCGGCCGAACCGAAGCACCTCGCCCCGCCGCGCCGCGAAGGTGGTCCCCGAGGCGACGGCCACGTTGCCACACGTCAGGTCGAAGTCGGCGCCCGCCACGGCCATGACGGTGTCAGCCTCCACCTCGAGCTCGGGCCCGATCAGGGTCACCTCGAGCGTCGCCGCCTCCTGAGCGTTGCCCACGAGGTGATTCGCCAGGCGATGCGAGTAGACGTCCATCACGCCCGCCACCGGCACGGCCTCGAGCTGGTGGGACCAGCGGCCGAGGTCCTGCACGGTCGTCAGCAGGCCCGCCCGCACGACGCGAAGAAACCCGGTGGCCTTCATCGGGGCACGAAGTGCACGAGGTCGCCAGGCGCCAGCAGGCTCGCCGGCGTCCGCGCCGCGTCGAACATGACCACGGACGTGCGACCGATGATCTGCCAGCCGCCGGGCGTTGCGGCCGGGTACACGCCGGTCTGCTCGCCGGCAATCCCCAGCGACCCGGCCGGCACGACGTCGCGCGGCACGCGCCGGCGCGGTGCCGCGATGCTGGCATTCACCCGTCCCAGGTAGGCAAACCCCGGAACGAAGCCCAGCATGTACACGCGGTACGTAACAGCCGCGTGGCGCTCGATGACTTCGGCCGGAGAACAGCCCGCGAAGTCGGCGACGGCCTGCAGATCCGGGCCAACGGCCCCACCGTAGACGACCGGGATCTCGTGAACCACCGGCTCGGGCAGGCTCACGACCCTGCCGGCCACGCTCGCATCCTCCCTGATGGCCCGTTCGAGTGCGACCAGATCGGTGCGGAGCGGATCGAAGTGAATACCCAGGGAGCAGTATCCCGGCACGATGTCCCGAACGCCGGGAACATCCCGTGCGCGCAGCAGCCGTCCCAGCTCGATCGCGCGCTGGTTGACCACCGGGTCGATCACCTGCTCGAGCTCGACCAGCAGCATCGCGTCGCCGGCATGGCGAATCCGCATCAAAGGGCCTGCAGGAGCTTGTGGTGAATCCCGCCAAATCCGCCGTTCGACATGATGACCACCAGATCGCCCGGCCGCGCCTCCGCGGCCACTGCCGAGACGATGGTGTCCACGTCCGGCAGATGGCGGGCGGCCACGCCGGCGAGGGTGAGGTCCCTGACCAGTTCCGGCTCCGACAGGCGCTCGCTCTCCGGCAGGCTCGACCGGAACACGGATGCCAGGACCACCTGATCGGCCCCGCCGAAGGCTCGCGCGAAATCGTGCTGGAAGACCCGCCGGCACGACGAGGCCGAGCGCGGCTCGAAGATGGCCCACACGCGGCGCCCCGGCGCGAGTGCCCGCACTGCCCGCAGCGTCTCAGCCACCGCGGTCGGATGATGCGCGAAGTCGTCGTACACGGTCACCCCGTGCCGCTCGCCCACCACCTCGAGGCGCCGCTTCACGCCGAGGAAGGCAGCCAGGCCCTCCCGCAGGCGCTCGAGCGGCACACCCAACTCCACCCCGATCGCGAGGGCCGCGAGCGCGTTCCGCACGTTGTGCTCGCCCGCCATCGGCAGCGTGAACTCACCGAGGTCGTCGCCGTGCCCAATCAGGCGGAAACGCGTCGCAGCAACCGGGACACCGCCCCCCGAGCTGTCCTGCGCGGGCTCGACGGGGCCTGTGTCTGCCGCACGCCAGTCGGCCCCCTCGAACAGCCCGAACGTCTGCACGCGGCTTCGCGCCAGCGGCGCCAGCGCCGCCGCATCCGCGCTGTCGGCGCCAAGCAGCGTGAGGCCGCGCCGCGGCACCAGGTTCACCAGCCGCCGGAACGCGAGCCGCACCGCATCCAGGTCCTCATAGATGTCTGCGTGATCGAATTCGATGTTGTTCACCACCGCGATGTCGGGGAGGTACTTCAGGAACTTCGCGGTCTTGTCGAAGTAGGCGCTGTCGTACTCGTCTCCCTCGATGACGAAGGCCCGGCCCTTACCCACGCGGTAGCTGGCACCGCCCGCTCCGAAGTTGCGGGCGATGCCGCCCACCAGCACGGTGGGATCCACGCCGCCATGTGTCAGCAGCCAGCCCGCCAGTGAGGTCGTGGTGGTCTTGCCGTGCGTCCCGGCGATCACGATCGAGGTGGCGCCCCACAGGAAGAAGTCCCGGATCGCCTCGGGCATCGACGTGTAGCGGAGCTTTCGGTCGAGGACGGCCTCGAGCTCGGTGTTGCCGCGCGAGATGGCGTTGCCGACGATGACGAGGTCCAGCGGCCCGGCCACGTGCGCCTCGCGGTATCCCTCGAGGAGGGTGATGCCCTCGGCCCTGAGGAAGTCACTCATCGGCGGATAGACGTGCTCGTCCGATCCGCTGACACCGTGTCCCTGTTGCTTCAGCAGCGCGGCGAGCGTGCCCATCGCGGTCCCGCACGCGCCGATCAGGTGAATCCGCATCGCGTCGATAGGCTCCACTAGGACACCGCTGCCTCGTCGATGATCACCGCCGGCAGCGTGGCCCGCACCCGCCCGCGCACGCCGATGGGGAGCGTCCAGGTCGGGCCCGATGTGTGGCCGGACGGGAACCCGAAGAGCACGGGTCCCGGGAACCCGCGCGTGAACTCGCGCAGCACGTCCCTGATGGCCGGGTCCCCGCCCGGCTCGTCGCACCTGGGAAACTCGCCGAAGACCAGCGCCCCGGCCCGTGCCAGCATGCCGCTCTGCGCCAGCTGCGTGAGCATCCGGTGGATGCGGTACGGCCGCTCGCCTACGTCCTCCAGGAACAGGATGGCGCCGCGCGGCACCTCGAACGCCCACGGGGTCCCGAGCAGCGACACGATCTGGGAGAGCGTGCCGCCCACAACGATGCCGCTCGCCTCGCCGGGAGCGAACGCTTCGAGGCTGGGCGGCGCCAGCTCGCCCAGCGGCTCGGCCACCATCGCCGCGCGCAGGAAGGTCGCTTCGTCGTAGGCCGCCGGACCCGAGGCCAGCCGACCCTCGACCATGGGGCCGTGCAGTGAGACCACGCCGTGGGCGCACGACCAGCACAGCAGGGCGGTGATGTCGCTGTAGCCGATCAGCAGCTTGGCCGCGGCCTTCATCTCCTCGGGCTCGAGCAGCGGAAGCAGCTGCTGGCTGCCGTAACCGCCGCGAACGGCGAGCAGCGCGGCGATGGACGGATCGCGCCAGGCCTGGCGGAGGATCCGCGCCCTCACGTCGGGCGGGCCGGCCTCGAACCATGTGCGCTCGAAGATGGCTTCGTCGTACACGGCCTCGAAGCCCAGGCGGGCAAGCTCCCGTACACCGGCCTCGAGCTCGGCGGGCTTGAAGCCACTGGCGGGGGCCACCAGCGCGATGCGGTCTCCAGGGCTGAGCCGGCGGGGGTGGATCACAGGAACGCTGCCATTTCGTCGGCGACCGCCCGGTGCTCGTCGCGCCCCAGCACGGTCTTCAGCGTGCGATGGCGCTCGCGGGCCGAGCGCCTTCCGCCGCCGAGAAACCGCTCCTTCGCCCGCTTCAGCCTCCGCCAGGCATCGTCGAGGCGCGCCGCGGTGATGGCCCCGCTCTCCACGGCGCGGACGAGGGCTTCGAGCGTCTCGGCCTGCAGATCCACGCTGCCTCCGCACACGAGGACGGCATCGCACCCCGCCTGGATGGCCTCGACCGCGGCTGCCGGGACCGGAGACCGTGCGCTGACAGCCTTCATCTCGAGGTCGTCGCTCAGGATCACTCCCTCGAAGCCGAGCTCTCGCCTGAGGACGCCCTCCACGATGGCCGGCGACAGCGTGGCCGGGCGCTGCTCGTCGAGCGAGGGCACCAGCACGTGCGCGGTCATGATGAAGGCCACCTGTTCCGCGATGGCGGCGCGAAACGGCTCGAACTCCACGGCGCGCAGCCGATCCGGCGGGTGCTCCACCAGTGGCAGCTCGACGTGGGAGTCGGTGCTGGTGTCGCCGTGGCCCGGGAAGTGCTTGCCGCAGGCGGCAATGCCCGACGCCTGAAGCGCGCGCACCAGCACGCGGCCCAGCCGAGACACCTCGCTGGCGGTGTCGGCCAGGGCGCGGTCGCCGATGACCGGGTTGCTCGGGTTGGTGTGGATGTCGAGTACCGGGGCGTAGTCGAGCGTCACGCCGACGGCGGCGAGCTCCGCGGCGAGCGCGCGGCCGAACCGCTCCGCCAGGTCCTCCGAGCCCGCGCGGCCCAGCGTGGCCATCGGCGGCCACACGGTGAATGGATCCTTCAGTCGCGCGACCCGCCCGCCTTCCTGGTCCACGCTCACCCAGGCGGGCATATCGCGCCCGAGCGCCTCGGCCTCGGCGGCCATTTCGCTCACCTGCTCCGGGGCCTCGATGTTGCGGGAGAAGAGGATGACGCCCCCGAGGTCGAATTCGCGTGCGATCGAGCGGAGCTCTGGAGGAATGGAAACGCCCGGCAAGCTGCCAATGAGGAGCTGTCCGACGTCGCGGCGGGTGGCGAGGGGCATGTGACTACAGGGAATTATAATTGGCGCCGTGCGCATCACGGCCTCCGCGCCGACCCGCATCGACCTGGCGGGCGGCACCATCGACATCTGGCCGCTCTACCTCTTTCATCCCGGCGCGCAGACGCTCAACGCCGCCATCAGCCTGCGTGCCCACGCGCACATCGAGCCGCGAGACGACGACCGGGTCGCGCTCGTGTCGATCGATACGGCACGCGAGGTGGTGCTCCCGGCCGACGACCAGCTCCGGACGGATCCGACACTGCCCCTGCTCGGACGGCTCGCCCATCACTTCTCGGCGCGCGGCATCACCTTGACGACGCGCGGCGAGTCCCCGGCGGGCGCCGGCATCGCCGGATCGTCCGCGCTGAACATCGCGGTGTGCGGGGCGCTCAACGCCTGGACCGGCCGCCTGGCGCCGCCAGAAACGCTGCTCGAGATCGCCAGGGACATCGAGGCCCAGGTGATCAACGTCCCGACGGGCCTTCAGGACTACCGCCCGGCCCTCTACGGCGGCGTGGCTGCCGTGGAGCTCGGCCCCGGCGCCGTCACACGCGTCGGCCTCGACGTGGACCCGTCGGAGCTGCAGCGCCGGCTCGTGCTCTGCTACACGGGCGAGCCGCGGAATTCCGGGACCAACAACTGGGAGATCACCAAGCGCCACATCGACGGCGACACGCACGTGTTCGATTGCTTCGAGCGCATCCGCGACACGGCGGTGGGGATGCGTGCCGCGCTCGTCGCCGGGCACTGGGACGAAGTGGCCAGGCAGCTGGCGACCGAGTGGGAGAACCGCAAGCGGCTCGCCCCCGGCGTGACCACGACGACCATCGACGCCCTGATCGCGCGCGCGACGGCCGCCGGCGGGCAGGCCGCCAAGGTCTGCGGGGCGGGCGGCGGGGGGTGCCTCGTCGTGATGGCGCCGCCGGCCCGAACAAGCGCCGTCCGGCAAGCCCTCGCCGCCGGGGGCGCGCGCCTGCTCGACTTCACGATCGAGACCGATGGCCTCCGCCTGGGATAACACCGCCATCGCCCGCGTGCTCACCGAGATCGCGGACCTGCTGGAGATCAAGGGCGACAATCCGTTCAAGATCCGCGCGTACCGGAATGCGGCCGACATCGTGGGCCATGCCGCGGAGGCCGTTGCCACCATGGACGCCGCCGCGCTCCGCGAGTGGTCCGGCATCGGCAAGGACCTCGCGCAGCGTATTGTCGAGATCGCCACCACAGGTGACTGCACGGTCCGCCAGGAACTGTTGAAGGAGTTTCCGGCGTCGCTCCTGGAAGTGCTGGCCCTGCAGGGCGTGGGCCCCAAGACCGTGGCAATGCTGTATCGCGAGCTGGGTGTGAAGAGCCTGGCCGACCTCGAAACGGCCGCGCGGGGCGGGCGCATCCGCGGGCTCAAGGGCATGGGCGCGCGCAAGGAGGCACTCATCCTGAAAGCGCTGGACGAGCGCCAGCAGCACTCAGGACGACACCTGCTGGCCGAGGCGACCAGGGTCGTGACGGCCCTCATCGACTGGCTGCGCCACGAGCGGCCGGGGCTGGACGTCATCCCCGTCGGGAGCCTCCGCCGCGGCGCCGAGACCTGCGGCGACGTGGACATCCTCGCGGTGGGCGCCGACGCGTCGGTCCTCGAGCTCTTCACCACCTACCCGCTCGTCGAGCGGGTGCTCGGACGTGGCGAGACGAAGGCATCCGTGCTGCTGCGCGGCGGGCTGCAGGCCGACCTGCGCGCCGTGGCCGCGCACGAACGCGGCGCCGCCATGCAGTATTTCACCGGCTCGAAGGCGCACAACATCGCCCTCAGGGACCGCGCGCTCGAGCGCGGCTGGCGCCTGAACGAGTACGGGCTGATCCAGGTGAAGGGCGAGAAGCGGCTTGCCGGCACGACCGAGGAGGAGATCTACCGCAAGCTCGGCATGGCCTGGATCCCGCCCGAATTGCGGGAGCAACGCGGCGAGATCGAGGCCGCCCTCGACAACCGGCTCCCGCGGCTCATCGAGGCGGACGATCTGCGCGGCGACATCCACATGCACACCACCGCCACGGATGGGCGCGACACGCTCGAGGCCATGGCCGCAGCGGCGGCCGCGCGCGGTCTGGAGTACATCGCCATCACCGATCACAGCCAGGCGCTCGCGATGGCCAATGGGCTGGACGAGGCTCGCGCCCTGGCGCACGCCGAGCGCGTGCGCGCCATCAACGGGCGCCACCGCGGGCTCACCCTGCTGGCCGGCATCGAGTGCGACATCCTGGCCGATGGCCGCATGGACCTGGCGGACGACTGCCTCGCCGAGCTCGATCTGGTCATCGCGTCGGTTCACTCGAGCCTGGCGCAGTCCGAGGACGAGATGACGGCGCGGATCGTCCGCGCCATCGAGCATCCGCACGTCGACGTGATCGGCCACCCGACCAACCGCCTGCTGCTCCGCCGTCCCGCGTCGCGGGTGAACATCGAGAAGGTCGTGGACGCCGCCGCGGCCAACGGAGTGGCGCTCGAGATCAACTCCCTGCCGGACCGGCTGGACCTGTCGGACAGCCATGCGCGCCTGGCGCGGGATCGCGGGGTGAAGCTGGTGATTTCATCCGACGCGCACTCGACCGCGGAACTGGACGGCGTGCGGTGGGGCATTCTCGTCGCGCGCCGGGCCTGGGCGACGCGCGAGGACGTGCTGAACGCGCAGCCGCTGAAGACGTTCCGGAGGGCCCTCAAGCGCGCGCGCTGACTTATACTCCTTCCCCGTGGACCCTGCTGCCGAGATCAAGCGCCTCTACTACGGCGCGACGAAAGCCACCATCCAGAAGGACCTCGCGCGCGCCATCGAGCTGCTGAAGGCGCTGCCCACCGAAGAGGAGCGCGAGCGGGTGGCCGTCTTCATGGACGGGCTCTCGCAGATGCGCTCGGAGTGGAGCGTTACTGCGCGCCCAGCACGACCTTCTTCCGGGCGGCAATCCGCAACGGCTCCGGCACGTTCCGGTCGATCGACAGGCCGCGGAGGTCGCGGTCGTTCAGGCGGTGGATCAAGGTGAGCGACAGGGCCAACGGCGTCTTCGGGTTCTTCGTCAGCGCCTGCGTGATCGCGTAGTTCTTGATCCACGCGCGCGTATGGCCGATGGTCCGCAGGATCTCGTCCGACACGTTGGCCATCCGCGCGTAGGTTTCGACTTCCTGTTCGGTGATCTTCGGACAGCTGAGGACCGCCGAGGCGACCATCCGGTTCGGGTCCCGGATCAGGATGGCGCGCATCTCGCGCGTCCCCTTCATGGCGGCCTTCACCTTCTCGGGCACGGTCATGTCGCTGACGCGCTTGGCGGTATCGGCCTTCGCCTCGGGTGTCGCCTCGTCGCTCCCGTAGTCGGTGTCGTCCTCGTCCACCAGCGGCGTGTCGCCCTCCTGCCCCGGAGCCGGCGCGGGCGGAATGCCGCGCGCGCTGAAGAACTCGCGGAGCTCGGTGGATGCGTCGGCGCGGGCCGTCAGGCCGGCCACGACGTCGGCGGGAACCTTCCGCAGGGTCTGTTCGGCGGTGCCGCGGACCTCGGGGTCGCTGTCGGAGGTGAGGTGCATCAGCAGCGCGAGCTGCTCCAGCGGGCGCGGCGCGATGGCGCCCTGGGCCGCCAGCAGGCGCACGTCCCGCGCGGCATCCCCTCGCCGGAAGAAATCCAGCAGGGGTGTCCTGAGGCCGGCTTCCATCAATGTCTCGCGAGGAAGATGTCGTAGTCGTCGCGCCCGATGCGCGCGGACAGGGGCTCGCCGGGGCCCCCGAAGAGCCGGCCCGCCCGGCCGTTGATGCTGAACTGCACGGCCCCGGCGTTGTCACCCCACAGTTCGACGGTGTCCGCGAAGGCCACCTCGAGGCGCTCCCCCGCCTCCAGCCTGCCCGCGATCACCTGCCGGCCGTCGGCGTGCACGCGAAGCTCGCAGGGAGCCGACACGGTGATCAGCATGCTGACGGGCCGGACTCCGAGTGGTGGCGCCTCCGTGAACCCGCCCGCGGGTACGATCTCCGGGCGCCAGGCCTCCACATTGCCCGAGGCGGATAACGCGGGCGGCGGTTCAGGCGCGCGTGCCGTGGGCCGGCTCCCGAAGTACGCCACGCCAGCCAGGAGCGGGACGACGGCTCCGATTAAGGCCAGCGCCCGACGCCACCGGGGCCGGGCCGGGGCGGCCGAGGGATCTGGCGCGGCGGTGGCCTGCCCCGGCATCGGCAGCTCGTCAGGACATTCGGCAAGGAAGGCGCGCAGCACCTGCTCCGGGTCGAGGCCGACTTCGCAGGAGACGGCCCGGACGATCGATCTGCGATAGATCCCATGCGGGAGCACGTCCACGCGCCCGTCCTCGAGCGCGGAGACCACGCGCGTCGACAGCTTCGTCGCGTCGGCGATCTGCCGATACGACAAGCCCCGTGCCTCGCGCGCCTCCCTGAGGCGCTCGGCCACGCATAGTGGACGCTGCGCTAAGGTCGCCACCAGAGTATCCGTCTGTAGGGGGGAGGCCGGTCGCCGTGTGGCGACAAGCTTCCCCGAGTTTAGGAAACGCGTCAGACCCTGTCAAACGCGATCTGCGCGGCCGCGACACGTTCCTGCACGAATTCCCGCACCTCCCGTCCGTCATCGGGAATGAACCACCCGATGGCGGCCATGCCCGTCGCTCCGCACGCGACCAGCCGGGGCACGTCCGCCGCCGTCAGGCCGCCAATCGCCACCACCGGGATGCCGCCCGACGCCGCCACTACCGCCTCAAGGCCGTCCCACCCCAGCAGACGCCATCCTTCGGGCTTCGACGCGGTATCCTGGACCGTCCCTGCCATGAGGTACGACGCGCCGCCCGACTGCCGCGCGCCCTCCGCCGAGTGCACCGACCGGCCCGTCACCCAGGCGTCCCCGGTGCCGGCGAGCCGCCTCACCTCGTCCACGCCGAGTCCCCGCTCCGGCAGGTGTACGCCCGCCGCCCCGACCGCCAGCGCGACGTCCAGCCGGTCGTTCACGACGATGCGCCCCTGGCTCCCCGGGACCTCCACGAAAACCGTCCGCAGGAACCGCGACAGCGGGCCGGCCTCCATGTCCGGCTCGCGCACCTGGATGAGGTCCACTCCACCCGCGACCGCGCCCCGAATCTGCTCGACCATGGCGGTCCGCCAGCCGTCTTCTCCCGTCCCGGCTGCGCGCGCTAGGCGTCGCCGGTCGGTCACGAGCACCACCCGCGGCCAGACCGCGTGGAGGTCAGGCATCCGGTCCCGGCACGGCCGCGTTGTCGGCCCGGCGTCCCACGACACCCGCCAGGTCCGACAGCGCGAACCAGATGTTCACGAGCCCGAGGCCCGAAATCGCCCCGCGCAGGTAGTTGTTCGTGATGACCGCGTGGACCGCGGGGACGAGGTCACCGAAGTAGTTCCGCTCCCAGAACACGGACCATGGAACGACGAGAAGCAGCAGCCCGACCTCGAGGAGCAGGGCGATCAGAAGGAGCCGACGGAACAGACGTCAACCTCTGGCCTTCGCCCGCGACAGCGAGTCGATGCGATTGCCGACGTCCCGGTATCCACCGGACTCGGCCTCGAGCTCCACGAACACAGCCAGGGCCCGCGAGCTCTCCCCCGCGGTTTCGAGCGTGGAAGCCAGGTCGTAGAGCAGCGCGCGGCCGGCATCCGCCGTCGGCGCCGGGGCTTCGGCGGCCCGCTCGAACCACTCGATGGCCCTGGCCGGCTGCTGCTGTTCGAGATAGAGCCGTCCCAGCATGGACGCCGCGTCGAAGCGCTGGCGGGGCGAACGGGCCGCGATTTCCAGGGCCGAGATCGCGTCCTCCGTCATCCCCATGTCCTGGTAGGTCAACGCCAGCCGGTACTGTTCGGCCGCAGCGTCCTCGGCCGCCGGCTCGACTCCCGTAGCCTGCTCGGGCATCACCGCGCTGGCGTTGCGCGCTCCCTCGGACCGCGTCCGTGCCGCGCGATCCCCACCCTTCGCGGGCGCGGGCGCATCCGGCGCAGCGGCCTTGGGGGTCGCCGGCCCGGTCGCCGGCTTGAAGTCGGTCCCTTCGTTCAGGTCGATGAAGTCGGCGGCCATGAACGGGCTCTCGCCGCTGAGGCGGGCGGCGATGATGGCGTCGGGATCGGCCTCACCAAGCATGACGAGCGACTTGCGGAATCGCTCGATATTGGCCCGGTTCCAGGGCTCGCGCGCGACGAGGTCCTCGCTGATGATCCGCGCCTCGAGGCCGCGGCCCACCTCCAGGTACGCGTCAGCCAGCTGGGCCTGGGCTTCGTACATCGTGGCCTCGAGCTGACCGTCGACGCAGATCTCGACGAGGCGCATCAGCGCGACGAGGTGGAAGCGGACACGCGTGACGAACTCGTGGAGCGCCGCGGCGGCCGCCGCGTAATCCCCGGCCTGCAGCGCCGTGTCGGCAACGGCGTCGATGACGTGGTAGCCGGCCTCGGGCGAGGACTCGGCCAGGCGGCACCCCAGCACGACGGCCGCCTCGCGGCACGACGCGTCGAGGGTGAGCGCCCGCATCACTGCCGCACGGCCTTCGTCCAGGCGCCCCTCGGTGAGGGCGCACTCGCCCAGGGCGAGCCACAGGGCCGCGTTCGCCCCGGCGGTTTCCGGCGTCAGGAACTGCCGCGCACGCGCGAGATCGCCGCGCCCGACGAAGGCCTGCGCCAGCGTCGTCGCGGCGGCCGTGTCGGACGGGTCGAGGGCGGCCACCTCCGCGAGCACGTTGATGTGCTCGTCGGCCCGGCCGGCATCGGACAGCCGCCCGGCCACATCGCGGAACTCGCTGAGGGCGGTGGTGAAGTCGCCGATGTCGGCCGCAGCCCGCGCGGCCAGGAGCCGCGCGTCGAGGTCCTCGGGGTCCAGCGTGCCCAGCCGGATGCTCATCTCGGCCGCGCCGCGCTGGTCTCCGCGTGCCTTGCGCCGATCCGAGAGCTGCTGGAAGTACTGCTTGGCATCGGCCAGCAGGCCCTGCCGTGCGGCGATCTCCGCCAGTTGGAGCAGCGCCGCTTCCTCACCGGGCTTGAACTTGACGATTTTCTTGTAGAGGGCGGCGGCCTTCGGGTAGAAGCCTTCCGAAGCCAGGTGGTCCGCGATGCGCAGGTACTGCGCGATGCCCTTGTCGGTCTGGCCCGCCCGGACGAAGAGATCGCCGAGGGCGTTGGCGCTGTTCCAGTCCCGGGGCTGTGCTTCGACGACCTTGACGTACTCGGCGATGGCCGCGTCGATGCGGCCCTGCCTCAACGCCTTCTCGGCGCTCTTGAGCGCCCCTTCACGATCGAACGGCGGCACGGTGGTGGCCCTCAGGCAATCGTATCAAACAGCGTCGGCGTCCTGAACGACCGCCGATGCTGCACGGAATAGCCGAACCTTGCCACCGCAGCCAGGTGGTCAGCGGTGGCATATCCCTTATGTCGGTCGAACCCGTACCGAGGATCAGTGGTGTGCAGCGACGCCATCAGCCGGTCGCGCGTGACCTTGGCCATGATGGAGGCTGCGGCGATGGCCGCCGCCCGCCGATCCCCTCCCACGACGCCGCGCTGGGCCATCAGGAGGTCGGGAATGCGGAACGCGTCCACCAGCACCGCGTCCGGCAAGGGGGAAAGCGCCAGGACGGCCTGCTGCATGGCGCGCAGCGTGGCGTGGTGGATGTTAATACGATCAATCTCGGGCGGATCAACCGAGGCCACCGCCCAGGCGACAGCATTGCGCGCAATTTCATCAAATAAGCGCGCCCGGGCGGCCGGGGTGAGCAGCTTCGAGTCGGCCAGGCCCGGGATGTGGCGGTGGGGGTGAAGGATCACGGCCCCGGCCATGACCGGGCCAGCCAGGCACCCCCGACCCACCTCGTCCACGCCGGCGATATGGACGAACCCGTATCGCCGGAGGACGTTCTCGATCGTCCGCCGCGCGACGGTCCGGGACACCCTAGCTCTTCTTGACTTCCTTCATGCGGGCGGCCTTGCCCTTCAGCTCGCGCAGGAAGTACAGCTTGGCGCGGCGGACCTTGGCCGAGCGCACGACGTCCACTTTCTGGATGGTCGGCGAGTGCGTCGGGAAGATGCGCTCGACGCCCTGGCCGAACGACACCTTGCGGACGGTGAACGTCGAGCGGATGCCGCCGCGGCGCAGGTTGATCACCACGCCCTCGAACACCTGGATGCGTTCCTTGTCGCCTTCCTTGACGCGCACGTGCACCCGCACCGTGTCGCCCGGCTTCATCCGCGGCCGCTCGACGAGCTGCGCCTTCTCCACCATCTCCATCGCGGTCATGACCTCTGGCTCCCTTCTCAACCGTCCGTCCCTACTCGGGGCGTTCGCCCGTGCCGGCCCACTCGTGCAGCCAGCGTCGTTCCTCGTCGTCGAGCTCGGCGGTCTCCAGCAACTCGGGCCGCCGCTCGAGTGTTCGCCTGAGCGCCTGCTGCCGGCGCCAGCGGCGAATCTCGCCGTGGTGCCCCGAGGTCAGCACCTCGGGCACCGCCATCCCCGCGAACACCGCGGGGCGCGTGTAATGCGGGTAGTCAAGCAACCCGCGTCCGAACGAATCGGCCTCGACCGACTGGTCGTCGCCGACGACCCCGGGCACCAGCCGCGCCACCGCATCGACCAGCACGAGCGCGGGCCGCTCGCCGCCCGACAGCACATAGTCGCCGATGGACACCTCGTCGGTCGCCCATCGCTCGCGGACCCGCTCGTCCACACCCTCGTAGCGCCCGCAGAGCGCCACGACGTGCCCCAGGCCCGCCAGCCGCCGCGCTTCAACCTGCGTGAAGCGCCGGCCCGCGGGCGTCAACAGCACCACCGCGCCCGGCTGCCCCCGTCGGGCGATGATGGCGTCCATCGCCGCGAAAAACGGCTCCGGCTTCATCACCATGCCGGGTCCGCCGCCGAACGGCACATCGTCCACGACGTGGTGCCGGTCGGTCGTGAAATCGCGGAGGTTGTGCACCGCGATGTCCAGCACGCCGCGCCCTCGCGCGCGGCCCACCACGCCTTCCGCGAGGCCGGCCTCGACCATCCCCGGAAAGATCGTGACGATGTCGAAACGCATCCGGCGCCTACAGTTCCAGCAGCCCCGGCGGCGGCCGCACCGTGATGCGGCGAGCGGTCACGTCCACCGTGCAAATCTCGTCCGCCAGCGGAATCTCGTGCCGGCGTCCCGGGCCGTCGACCACCAGCCGGCTCTGGCCCTCACCCTCCACGGCGATCACCCGCCCCACCAGATCCCCGTCAGCGGTCACCACCTGACAGCCAATCAGCTCGTGGTGATAGTAGTGCCCCTCGGGCAGCGCCTGCTGCTCGGCGGCATCGATCCGCAATTCCGCGCCGGCATACCGCTCGGCCTCGCCAATCGAGGTCACGCCCGCCAGCCCGATGACCGGCCGCCCCTGGTGTATCCGCGCCGCCGTCACCTCGGAGGTCGTCCGCGTGCCGTCGGAGAGTCGGGTCTCGAATCGAGCCCCCACGCGAAACCGATCCTCGATGAAGTCGGTGTGGGGGTTCACGATTACCTGTCCCTTGTTGCCATGCGTCCGCGCCACGATGCCCACGAGAATCAGGTCGTCCCAGTCCGGCGGCTTCCCGACTCCCGAGCCTTCGACTGGCTCAGGCTCGCCCCGAGCCTCGTCGAGAGGCGACTCCCGGTTCCCGACGCCCGACACCCCGCGATCAGTCCCTGATGTCGAGGGTGACCCGCTTGCCCTCGGCCTCGGCGGCAGCTGCCAACAACGTCCTGATGGCCGCTGCGGTTCGTCCCTGGCGGCCGATGACGCGCCCGAGATCGCCCGGCGCCAGCTCCAGCTCGTAGACCGTCTGGCCGCGCCGCTCGGTCTCGCGGACCTGCACGGCATCCGGTTCATCGGCCAGCGCGCGGGCCACGGCTTCGACGAGGCCCTTCAAGTCCGCTGCCACGACGGCGCCCCTACGCGGGCGGCGCCACCGGCGCCGCGGTCACCGGCTCGGCGACCACTCCACGATCCTTCGTGAGGTGACGCGCCAGCAGCGTACGCACCGAGTCCGAGGGGCGGGCGCCCTTCGAGATCCAGTGCTCCACGCGGGCCTTGTCGATCTCGACCACGGCCGGCTTCATCCGCGGGTTGTAGAACCCGATCACCTCGAGAAAGCTTCCCTCGCGCGGGGTGCGCCCCTCGGTGACGACCACGCGATAGTACGGCCGCTTCTTCGACCCCGTGCGACGCATCCGAATACTCAGCATGTTCTCTCGCCTCACTTCATCAGACTGAACGGACTCTTCTTCTTCTTCCTCGGCGGCGCGGCGATGGGCTCGCCCGTCATCTGGCCCACCATCTTCAGCATCCGCTGCATCTCGCCGAACTGCTTGAGCAGCCGGTTCACGTCCTCGACCGCCGTCCCGCTGCCCCGCGCGACACGCTTGCGCCGGCTGCCGTCGAGCAGCTCGGCGTACTTGCGCTCCTCCGGCGTCATCGAGTTGATGATCGCCTCGACCCGCCGCAGCTGCCGCTCGTCGGGCTTCTGCTCGGCGAGCTGCTTCATGGCACCCATGCCGGGCAGCATCCCGAGGATGTTCTCGAGCGGCCCCATCTTCTTCAGCGTGCGCAGCTGGTCCCGGAAGTCCTCGAGCGTGAAGCCGCCCTTCCGGATCTTCTCCTCGAGGCGCCCGGCCTCGGTCGCGTCGACCGCTTCCTCGGCCTTCTCGATGAGCGACAGCACGTCGCCCATGCCCAGCAGGCGCGACACGAAGCGGTCGGCATAGAAGGGCTCGAGATCCTCCAGCCGCTCGCCGCTGCCCACGAACGCGATGGGCACGCCGACGACCGACACCACCGAGAGCGCCGCGCCGCCCCGCGCGTCGCCGTCGGCCTTGCTCAGCACGACGCCGGTGACGCCGATCTGCCGGTTGAACTCGCCGGCGCTCTTGATGGCGTCCTGCCCCGTCATCGCGTCGGCGACGTACAGCAGGTCGCTCGGCTCCACGGCCTGCGTGATCGCCACGAGCTCCTGCATCAGCTCGTCGTCGATGTGCAGGCGGCCCGCGGTGTCCACGATGACGACGTCGTTGCCCACCGCGCGGGCTTCGGCCAGCGCGCCCTTCGCGCGCGCGACCGGGTCCATCTGGCCCGCGGGATCGTGCACGCGCACGCCCGCATTCTCCGCCACGACCGAAAGCTGCTGGATGGCCGCCGGGCGCCGCACGTCGGTGGACACCACGATCGGGTGCCGGCCCTGCTTGGCGAGCCACTTCGCGAGCTTGCCCGTGGTGGTCGTCTTGCCGGAGCCCTGCAGCCCCAGCATCAGGATGACGCGCGGCCGCGCGGCCGTCTCGACCAGCCCGCCCTTCGCGTCACCGAAGAGCGCGAGCAGCTCGTCGCGGACGATCTTGACGACCTGCTGGCTCGGCGTGAGGCTCTTCAGGACCGTCTGGTCCATCGCGCGATCGCGCACGCGATCCACGAAGGCCTTGACGACCTTGAAATTGACGTCGGCCTCGAGCAGCGCCATCCGGATTTCCCGGAGCGCGTTCTCGACCGTCCCTTCCGTGAGGCGCGTCTCCCCGCGGATGGACTGGAAGACGTCCTGCAGCCGCTGGCTCAGTTGATCGAACACGGGTTTCCCATCAGGCGCAAACCCTTATCCTAGTTGAGTTTCAGGGTGTCCGTCAAACCGACTTCAGCCGGTGCCCCAGCTTGTCCTTCTTCACCTTCAGGTAGCGGCGCGTCGTCTCGGAGGCCGGGATCTCCAGCGGGAGCGTGGAGGCGACCGCGAGCCCGTACCCCTGCAGGCCCACGAACTTGCGCGGGTTGTTCGTCAGCAGGCGCATGGTCCGGACGCCCAGGCTCCGCAGGATCTGGGCCCCGATCCCGTAATCACGCTGGTCGGCCTTGAACCCCAGGCGCTCGTTGGCCTCGACGGTGTCGAGGCCCTGGTCCTGCAGGGCGTAGGCGCGGAGCTTGTTGGCAAGGCCGATCCCCCGCCCCTCCTGGTTCAGATACAGGAGGATACCCCGACCTTCCTGGGCGATGCGGCTCATCGCCGCGTGCAGCTGCGGGCCGCAGTCGCAGCGGGCCGAGTGGAAGACGTCCCCGGTCAGGCACTTGGAGTGCACGCGCACCAGGACGTTCTCGCCGCCCCCGATGTCCCCGCACACCAGCGCCACGTGTGTCTGGCCGTCGATGACGCTCTCGAATCCGTGGATGCGGAAGGGCCCGTGCTCGGTCGGCAGATCCGCCTCGGCCACTTTCCGAACGAGCCCCTCCGTCCGCATGCGGTACCGGATCAGGTCCGCCACCGTGATCATGAGCAGCTTGTGCCGCTTCGCGAACTTGGCGAGCTCCGGCACGCGCGCCATGCTGCCGTCCCGGCTGGCAATCTCGCAGATCACGCCGGCGGGATACAAGCCGGCGATGCGCGCCAGGTCCACCGCGGCCTCGGTCTGGCCGGCGCGCACCAGCACGCCGCCATCGCGCGCACGGAGGGGGAACACGTGGCCGGGCCGCGCGAGGTCCTCCGGCCGCGTGCGCGGCGCGATGGCCACGGCCACCGTTCGCGCGCGGTCGGTCGCCGAGATCCCCGTCGTCGTGCCCTTGCGGGCCTCGATGCCGACGCAGAACGCGGTCTCGAATTGCGTGGAGTTCTGCTGCGCCGGCACCTGCAGCGGAATCTGGAGCTCGTCGAGGCGGGCACCCGTCATCGGCATGCAGATCAGCCCGCGCCCGTAGGTCATCATGAAGTTGATGGCCTCGGGCGTCACCTTCTCGGCCGCGATGGTCAGGTCGCCTTCGTTCTCCCGGTCCTCATCGTCCACGACGATCAGCATCGCGCCCCGCTTGAAGGCGGCGATGGCGTCTTCGATTGGTGCGAAGGGACCGCGCCGGCTGGCGCCCCGCGCAATCCGCATCCGGGACGTGCCCGCTCGTCTCTGTGTCATGGTTTTTGCGCCTCGAGGACCCGCACGACGTACTTCCCTATCATGTCGCACTCGAGGTTCACTTTGTCGGCCGGGCGGAGGTCACGGAGCGTCGTGTGCTGCCAGGTGTACGGAATGACCTGGATGTCGAACTCCCGTTCGCCCAGGCCCGCCACGGTCAGGCTCACCCCGTCAACGGCCACCGACCCTTTGCGGATGAAGTACGCCGCGAGGGTGGCCGGGAACTGGATGGTCACCCAGTGCGACTCGGCCTCGCCCCGCACCTCGGTCACGACACCTACCCCGTCCACGTGCCCGAGCACGAAGTGCCCGTCCAGCCGGCCATCCGCACGCAGGGGGCGCTCGAGGTTCACGCGCCGGCCACGCCGCAGCCCCCCGAGCGTGGTCACCCGGGCGGTCTCGGGACCGATGTCGGCAACGATGTGCGCGCCGTCGGTGACGACGACGGTGAGGCACACGCCGTTGACCGCGAGGCTGGCGCCCGGGGCGAGCAGCGGCGCCAGGGCGGTTTCGATGCGCATGCGCAGCCCGCCGGACACCGTCCGCACGTCCGCCACGGTGCCCGTGCCTTCAACGATCCCCGTGAACATCGAACTCCATCCAGGTGTCGGGCCCCACTCGCTCGATGCTGCGGGGCGTCAGCCCACCGATCCCAATCTCCCCCGTGCCGAAGAGGAGCACCCCGCCGGCACCCAGCCTCTCCGGCGCCACGATGATGTGCGCCGTGTCCACGAGGTCCGCGTCGAGCAGCGCGCGGTGCACCAACGCGCCGCCCTCCACCAGCACGGACGAGATCTCGAACGCCACGAGCGCGCGGATCGCGCGCTCGATGTCGTCACCGCCGCCGGACAGGGTGGCGCCGGCCTCCTGCAGGGCACGCGCCCGGGCCGGCTCGCGCGCGAGCGTCGCGTTCGTGGTCAGGATGATGACGGGGCCCTCACCCAGTGTCGAAAACAGTCGGGCACCGGGCGGCGTGCGCAGCCGTCGATCGAACACCACCCGCGCCAGCGGCCGCGAGCGGACCATGTCGCGGGAGGTCAGCAGCGGGTCGTCGGCCAGGACCGTGCCCGAGCCCACGGCCACGGCATCGACCAGGGCCCTCAAGCGCTGCGTGCGGCGGGCCGACTCGGGCGAACTGATCGCGGTCCGCTCTCCCGGCCGCGCGGCGATTCGGCCATCGGCACTGGTGGCGGCCTTGATGATCACCTCGGGGCGGCCCCGGGTCTGGACCGTCACGAACGGTCGATTCAGCCGGCGCGCCTCCGCTTCGAGCAGGCCCACGTCCACCTGGATGCCGGCTGCCCGCAGATCGGCGATGCCCCGGCCGTGCACGACGGGGTTCGGATCCACCATGGCGACGACAACCCGGGCGACACCGCTTTCGATGATCCGCTCGGTGCAGGGAGGCGTTCTCCCATGATGGCAGCACGGCTCGAGCGTGACGAACAGCGTTCCGCCCCTGGCACGGTCTCCCGCTTCGTCCAGCGCGAGGACCTCGGCGTGGGGATCTCCCGCGCGTGGGTGCCTCCCCTGCCCGACGATGACCCCGTCGGATGACACGACGACGGCTCCGACCAGGGGGTTGGGCGTCGTGGCGCCCGCCGCGCGCCCGGCGTGGAACAGCGCCCGCCGCATCAGGTCCTCGTCGGTCACCACTTCTCCTGGAAGAGCGCGTCCACGTACTCCTCCGCATGGAACGGGAGCAGGTCGTCGATGCCCTCGCCGACGCCCACGTATCGGATGGGGAGGCCGAGGTCGTGCGCGATTGCGACGGCCATCCCGCCCTTGGCGGTGCCGTCGAGCTTGGTGAGAACGATACCGGTCACGCCGGCCACGGCCATGAACTCGCGCGCCTGCGCCAGCGCGTTCTGCCCCACCGTCGCATCCAGGACGAGGAGCGTCTCGTGGGGCGCGCCGGGAATCTCGCGGCTGGCCACGCGGCGGATCTTCTCGAGCTCCTGCATCAGGTTCTGTCGCGTGTGCAGGCGACCGGCGGTGTCGACCAGGATCACGTCACGGCCACGTGTCTTGCCGGCGGTCATCGCATCGAAGACCACGGCCGCGGGATCGGAACCCTCGCGCGCGCGCACGATATCCACACCGGCGCGATCGGCCCACACCTGCAACTGGTCCACGGCGGCGGCCCGGAACGTGTCCGCCGCGCAGATGAGCGGCGCCAGCCCTTCCTGCTTCATCTGGTTCGCGAGTTTGCCCACGGTCGTGGTCTTGCCCGTCCCGTTGACCCCGACGACCAGCACGACCCGCGGGCCGCCTGCGGGCACGGGCCGGGCGCCCGCGGTCTCGGCAGACTGCAAAACGCGCAGGATCTCGTCCCGCACGAGCTGCCGAAGCGACTCGCCGTGTCGCTGGCGCCGGGCGACCGCCTCTACGATGCTCCTCGACGCGGCCACGCCGACGTCCGCCATCAGCAGCACTTCCTCGAGCCCGTCGAGCGTGTCCGGCTCGATGGCGCGCGTCCGCTGTTCCGGCGCATCGCTGCCCTTGACCAGCTCGTCGAAGCGATCGGCAATCTGCTGCGCCGTCCGCGTGAGCCCCTGTTTCAGCCTGTCGAACAAACCCATGGAATGACGTCCCGATCTAGCTGAGCTCGGCCTTCTGCCGGCGTCCCATCAATTCGCGGAGGGCGGTGGGCGGATCCTTGCGTCCGGACAACACCTCGGAGACCTGCTCCGCAATCGGCAGCTCCACGCCGAATCGCACCCCGAGCGCCAGCGCGGCATTCGTGGTCCGCACGCCCTCCGCCACCATCTTCGTGCTCGCGAGCACGTCGCCGAGCGACCGCCCGCGCGCCAGCTCCGCCCCGACGTGGCGATTGCGGCTGAGCCCCCCCGTGCACGTGAGTACCAGGTCGCCGAGGCCCGCCAGGCCCGCGAGCGTCTCGCGCTGGCCGCCCATCGCCACCGCCAGTCGCGTGACCTCAGCGAGGCCCCGCGTGATGAGCGCCGCAAGCGCGTTGTGCCCTTGTCCAAGTCCCTCGACAACGCCGGCCGCGATGGCGATCGTGTTCTTGAGCGCCCCCCCGATCTCGACGCCGGCCACGTCCGGGGTCCCATAGAGCCGCAGCGACGGCGAGCGGAACTCCGCCTGGACCCGCTCGACGGACCGATGCGCGGCCGACGCGACCACCACGGCCGTCGGCAGCCCGCGCGCCAGTTCGAGCGCGAAGCTCGGCCCCGACACGACGGCGACGTCCCCGGCCGCCGGCAGTTCCGCCGACAGCACCTCGGACATCCTGAGGAGCGAACCCTCTTCGATGCCCTTGGTCGCGGAGACGACCAGCGCTCCGGGCACCAGCCGAGGCGCCATCTGCCGCGCCACCGCCCGCACGCCGTGCGAGGGCACGGCCACGACCACGACGCCGGCGCCGGAGAGCGCCTCCTCCAGGCTGGCCGTGCTCCGGAGCGACGGCGGGAACGTGATGTCCGGGAGGTACACCGGATTCGCGCGGCGCGCGCCCATTTCAGCCGCCAGTGCCGCGTCACGCGCCCAGAGCGTGACGGCGTGCCCGACGTGGCTCAGGTGGACCGCGAGCGCGGTGCCCCAACTGCCCGAGCCGATGACTGTCACTTGTTCCATCGAGGTCAGATACCTGTGCGGCCCGCCGCGGCGGCCTGGCCGCCCGCTAGGGGTTCACCGCGGCGCGCTGTCCGAGCCGCCGCTCGGTGCCTTGAAGAATTCGGGCCAGGTTCCCCCGGTGCCGAAACAGCACCAGGGCCGAGACCGCCGTGGCTGTCAGCGTCACCGGCTCCGGACCCACGCGCGTCCATTCGACGGCGGGCAGCGCCAGCGTGGCCAGCACGGAACCGAGCGAGACATAACGGGTCATCCAGGTGGCCAGGACGAAGACCGACGCCGCGATGATGGTGGCCAGCGGGGCGAGGAGGGCGAACACCCCGCAGGCCACGGCCACGCCCTTGCCGCCCACGAAGCGCAGCCAGATCGGATAGACATGGCCCACCACCGCACCCAGTCCAGCCAGGGCGGTCGCCTCGCCAGCCCCGCCTTCCACGAGGCGGGCCAGCAGCACGCCGCTGGCACCCTTGGCGACGTCCACGAGCATCACCATGACGCCCAGCGAGCGGCCGGCACTCCTGTAGACATTCGCCGCACCGACGTTGCCGCTGCCGACGCGGCGCAGGTCGATGCCCCGGCGGCCGCGGGTGATGAGGAAACCCAGCGGGAGCGAGCCCACGATGTAGCCGACAAGGGCAGCAAGCACGGTTCCTCCGATCTTACCGTCGAACCGTCATCCGTCGAGCCGCCCCCGCCCGATCTCTTCGTAGCCCACGCCGCCGGGCAGGCCGCGGCTCCGCAGCAGCGCCACGTGGTCCACGCGCGAGCGCACCTCGTCGATCTTCGCGGCCTGGAGGACCGCCGGCCAATCAACCCCCGGGCGTTCGGTCTTCACGCGCGCAATCGTGAGGTGCGGATGAAACGGCGTCGCCGCGTCGGGCCGCTCCCCCGGCAGCAGCGTGCCGAACCGGCGTGCGAGCTCGGCCTCGAGCAGGCCCAACGCCGCCGCCCCCTCCCTGACGCCCACCCAGATGGCCCGCGGCCGGCGCGTCGACGGGAATGCCCCAAGCCCGAGCCACGCCACCTGGAAGGGCGCCAACACAAACGGCTCCTGGACCGCCTCCACGATGGCAGGCACGCGATCGTCCGGCACCTCGCCCAGGAAGCGCAGCGTCACGTGCAGTGCCGACGGCGCCACCCACACGAGGCGCGGCGGCGGCCCGCCGATGGCGGACAGCTGCTGCTCGATGGTCCGCCGGGCCGCGGTCACGGCGGCCCGGACTTCGTCTCCGACCGTCACCGCGACAAAGAGCCGCATCGGCTAACGCCTGGCCCAGTCGAGGTCCCAGTCCGCGTCCAGCAGCCGCCGGCGCACCAGGTCGAGGGCCGTGACCGCCGCGAAGGTCTTGATCAGCTCGCGACTGCCGAGGAAGCGGCACCGAAGCGTCCGCGTCTCCCGTGGGGAGGCCAGCGCGACCGCCATCCAGACGGTGCCGACCGGCTTGTCCTCGGTGCCGCCACCTGGCCCCGCGATGCCGGTGATGGCCACGGCCACGTCCGCTGCCGCGTGCGCGAGCGCCCCGTCCGCCATGGCACGCGCGACCGGCTCGCTCACCGCGCCATGCTCGGCGATGAGCGCGTCGGGCACGCCGAGCAGTTCGGTTTTCGCCCGATTGCTGTACACCACGTAGCCACGCTCCACGTAGTCGGAACTGCCGGCCACATCGGTCAGGCGCGACGCCGCCAGTCCCCCGGTGCACGACTCGGCCAGGGCAATCCGCCAGGTTCTCGCGCGCAGCATGTCGCCAACGACCTGCTCGACGGTCTGGCCGTCCGTGCTCACGATGTCCGCCCCGAGGCGGCCTTCGAGCTGGCCGACTGCCGCTGCGAGCGCGGCGGCTCCCTCGGCTTCCCGCGTGACCTGCGTACTCAGGTGCAGCTCGATGAAGCCGGGTGTCGCCAGGATGGTCGTCTCGATGGGCGGCGCCTCCTTCAGCCAGGCCGAGTAGACCGGCTGCGCCAATTCCTCGACACGCGATTCCGACCGGCCCGCGACGCGAAGGATGCGTCGCATGAGGCGGACGCCGCCCGCGAACGCGGCAAGCCGCTCGCGCACCGGGCCGTTCATCATCGGCTGCATCTCGCGCGGCGGGCCCGGCAGCGCCGCAATCACGGCGCCCGCCCAATCGATCAACAGCCCCGGCGCGCTTCCCCGCGGGTTGTGCAGCACCGTGGCGCCCTCCGGCACCTGCGCCTGGCGGCGGTTCACCTCCGGCATGGGGATGCCGCGCGCCGCGAAGCGCGCGCGAATCACGTCGACGAGGCCCGCGTCCTCGCGGAGCGGCAGGCCCAACTGCCCTGCCACCGCCTCACGCGTCAGGTCGTCGTCGGTGGGACCGAGGCCACCCGTGATGATGAGCACGTGGTGCCTGGACACGGCGTGATGGATCTGCGCCTGGAGCTCGGCCAGGTTGTCGGCCACGACGGACTTGTAGGCCACCGCGATGCCGAGCTGGTTCAACACGTCGGTGATGTAGAGCGAGTTCGTATCCTGGCGGGTCGGTGACAGCATCTCGCTGCCGACCGCGAGGATCACCGCTTTCGACACGGCCGTCATGCGACCATCCATCCGGGCAGCAGCCACACCAGCAGGCGCATGGCGAGCTGGCCGTACGCGCCCGCCATCGCATCGTCCAGCATCACGCCCCAGCCGCCCGGCGCATCCTCGAGCCGGCGCGCGGGGTACGGCTTGAGGACATCGAAGGCCCGAAAAAGGAAGAAGCCGGCCGCGACACCCGTCAGCGACAGCGGCAGGAATGCGAGGGTGACAAGCATGCCCAGCACCTCGTCGATCACCACGGGACCCGGATCCTTTCCGCCGAGCAGGGGTTCACTGTGCCCCGCCGCCCAGACACCGGCGGCGAAAACGATGAGGATGGCTCCCAATTCGAAGGCCGGCGCGCCGACCCATCGCACGAGCGCGTACAGCACCAGCGCGGCCGCGGACCCCGCCGTTCCGGGGGCCACCGGGAAGAAGCCGACGTAGCCGAATGTCGAGACCGCCAGCGCCAGCCGGTTCACCCGCTCACCACCCGCGTGCCCGCCATGCGGTCGTGGACCGCCCTCCGATCGGCGCCCACGAGCGCGGGTATGTAGAGCACGCCGAGTGTGAGCGCGGAGACGAGACATCCGAGAGCGCGCACCACGGCGCCCGTGAGATCGACGCTGTGCCCGTCGTCGCCCGTGACGCGGATGCCGGTGAGCATCTTGCCGATCGTCTGGCCACCACCCACCGTGAACCCGACGAGATAGAGAAATGCGAGCACCATGAAGAACGCGGCCATCGGCGCCAGGCGAATCGAGCCGGCTCCCGCCGCCGTGGGTTCGAGGCCCGCGATCCTCAGCGTGAGCCAGAACACCGCCGCGTCGATCCCGACGAGCAGGGCGGCGTCCACGAGCGCCGCGACAAGCCGGGCCGCGATGCCGGCCGCTTCGGGGGCGGTCGTTCGGGCGGCGCGCCCGCTGGCGGCGGCCGGCGCCTCCTCTTCTGCCGGGACCTCGGCAACGAGAGGGAGGACCGGCTCCTCGACGCGCATCGGCCTGGTCGTCGTGCGACGGGCCCTCGGCACCTCGGCGCCCGGCCTGCGCACCGCCAGCGGAGTCCCCGCCGGACGCGGCGCGAACAACGGCAGATCCTCGGCGCTGTCGCTGCCAATTGGCGCGGCATCCGCCGGTGCCACGACGGCTGGCGCGGGCAGCGCCGCGGCGGCGGACACCGGGCCTGCGACTGGCTGCCGGGGCACGCGCCTGCCGAATCCCGAAGCCTCGGTGTCCACGCCCGCCGGCGCCGCCGGTGCAGAACCGCCGAGTTCGAGATCTTCGAGGGGGCCCTCAGCCGAGGAGGGCCGCAGCGGAAGCTCACCCGTCGAGAGCGGCGAGGAGAGGGAGAAGTCGTAGCCGCAATTCCGGCACCGATCCGTCGCCTCGAAACCGAGGTAGCCGCACTTGGGACACCTCATTCGCGTGGCGGTCCTGCATCGGCCGGAGCCGACATGGGCGCGTCCGGTGCCTCAGGCGCCAGCGCGAGCAGTTCGCGCTGAATCCGCGCACGCATGGCATCGGCGCGGGTCCGGAGAGGGTCGCCGGATGGCACGCGATTGAGCTCGTCGAGCGCGTCTCGCAGGCGCCCGCTGGCGAAGAGATCCTCACCCCTTCTCAGATATGTCTCCGCCGTCGACGGCGTCGGTAGTGCGTCTTCGGATTCCGGAAAGGCGACGACCGGCACGGCCTCCGGGGAGGGCCAGAGCGAGGGCACGGTGTCGGTGGTCCAGGCCCACCACCCGACGGCGCCAGTGGTCGCAAGCGCGACGATGGTCAGCAGCCAGAATCGAACCGGGCTGCCCGACGCACCCGGTTGAGCGGCCTCCGTGGCACGCGATGCCTGGCGGCGCCGCCGCGAGTCGTGACCCGCGTCGGGCCTGGGGGCGCCGGCCACGTCGAGACGATCGATGCGCCCGAGCACACCGAGCGCGAGGTCGTGAGGCGCGCCCCTGTCCAGCGCGTCCCTCAGCAGCACCCGCGCCTCGTCCACGTCGCCACGATCGAACGCGTCCAGGCCCTGGTGGACCAGCGCTTCGGTCTGCCGCTGGCGCTCGGCCTGTGCACTGCGCGCACGTTCGATGTAGGCACGAGCCCGATCGTGGTTGCGATCGAGGAAGAGCACCCGCGTCCAGAGGTTGATGGCCGTTTCGAACTCGCCGGCGAAGTAATGGTCCAGGCCGGTGACGAGCAGGTGCTCGATGCGTGCGTCCTCGCCGACGGCGCCGGGTGCGCCGGCCTGGGGCGGTGGGGACGACAGCGGATCGGCCATGGCTAAGTGCTGCACAGTATAGCACTTAGCGCGGGTCCGATCAGGTGCGCGCGGATGCGATCAGGTGCGGGGCGTGTCAGCGCCCGCCCGCACCCGTGCGCACTGCCTAGAACCGGAAGATGGCCGAGAAGCGGAACCGCCGTGGCTGCTGGAACTGGCCACGCGCGGTCGCCTTCAGGAAGTTCTCCCGCGCCGCCGCGCAGCCCGCGCCGGCGCCACTGCCGCACCACGCGGTGTTGCTCGTCGTCAGCTGCATCTCCTGGTTGGTGAGGTTGAACACCTCGGCCTTGAATCCCGCCTGGTAACTCCGGGCGATCCGCCAGGTGAGCTCCACCGCGGAGTCCAGGAACCATGCCATCCCGTCGACGGGGCTGGCGCCGCGCTCCTCGTAGAAGTACGTGGCCGTCGGGCCCGCGTTGGTCAGCGTGCCGGGGCGCAGGACGTTCACGCTTCGCGAGCGCTCGTAGCGCGTCTTCGAAATCGACTCGGCCACGCCCCCGATGACCAGGTTCGTCGGCCCGAGGGGCTTCACGTAGCTGCCCTGGAACTTCAGGTTGTGCGGGCGGTCGTAGCCGGGCGCTCCGTACTTGTTCGCGCCGTTCTGCACCTCGGCGCACGGAATGATGCCTCCGCTGCCGACCGTCAGGTCGACCGTCGTGCGGCACTGCGCGTCCAGGTAGTCGCCGAGCGAGGTGAACGTGTTCTCGAAGTGGTTGCCCCGGGTCCGCGAGTAGGTGTAGCTGGCGCCCGCGCTCCAGTTGTTGGCGAAGCGCCGCTCGAACGTGAACTGGATGCCGCGGTACGTGCGTTCGGCCGCGTCGTAGTTCACCACCTCCCGCAGGAGCGCCCCGTCGGCGTTGAACGTCCGGACGTCGTCGATGAGGTCGCCCCACGAGCGCGAGATGAAGCGCACGCCGGCGGCCAGCGCGCGGCCGAACTGCTGCTGGTAGCCGATGGTGTACTCGTCCATGAAGTACGGCCTCAGGTCCTCGTTCGGCCGGAACGACGACGCGCCCAGCCGCACGGAGTTGCTGAACACGTAGTCCGTGCCGTCCCACACGTAGGCGTCGTAGTTGGTCTGCTGCGGAATGCCCGCGAACCCATCCGAGAAACTCTGGATGACGCCGGCGTAGTAGCGGCCGTAGCTGCCCTGCACGAGGCTCTTCCCGTCCCCGGCGATGTCGTAGCTGCCCGACAGCCGGGGCGAGAAGGTCGACGCATCCACCGTGGTTGCGCCAAGGTCGCTCTCGCCGCTCTGTCGCTCGTACCTCACGCCGGCTTCCACGAAGAGCCGGGGCGTGACCTGGAACTTGTCCCGGACGTAGAGGGCGAGGTTCTCCCCCGACGAGGTCGAGTCCCCCGACTCGTAGTCGCGCCTGATATCCGGGGTGATGGCTCCGCTCTGCTGGTTGAAGTTGCTGGCGATGAAGAGCTGCCGGTTCGGGTAGTCGAAGCGCGCGCCCGACTCGACGGTCTGGTAGTCCACGCCCGCCTTGATGCTGTGGCTCCGCTCGCCCTGCGTGAGATACCAGGTGCTGGCAGCGTTGAACTGGCGCCGCGGCCGATCCACGAAGCCGTCGAAGGTGGCGCCGTTGTAGTAGCGGTTGTCGGCCTGGCTGAAGATCGGCGCGTTGCTCAGCAGACGCCCGGCCTGGAACGTCGTGACGTCGATGCGGGAGGTGTAGTCCGCAAACGCCGCCTCCATCGTCCAGTTGTTCCGGAGCACGCCGCTCCACTGGGCCGCCCAGTTCTCGGCGCCCTGGGTCTGCGCGGTGAGCGCGGCACGCTCGCCCGCCGTGTTGCCCCAGTAGTCGATCACGAAGCCTCCGGTGGGCGACCGGTAGTACTTCACCCAGACGTTGTTCGACGAGTTCAGCTGCACCGTGCCGCGGATGTTGAAGAAGTCCGACGTGGTCACCTGCTGGTAGTCCTCGGGGAACGTGCCCACCGTCTGGCGCTGCGGAGAGGTGGCCTCCTGCCGCTCGTAGGTGGTGAAGAACCAGGCCCGGTTCCGCCAGATGGGCCCGCCGCCCGTGAACGCGTAGTTCGGGTTGACCTGGTCGAACTTGACGCGTTCGAGCGAGGCGCCGGTCACCTGGTTCACCGTCGAGTTCTGCTTGTCCCACTGGTCGTTGACGAAGATGTACTTGAAGGAGCCCTCGAAGGTGTTCGTGCCCGACTTGGTCACCACGTTGACGATGGCGCCAAGCGCGCGCCCGTACTCGGCCGACGCGCCCGAGGTGTAGATCGACACTTCCTGGATGGCCTCGAAGTTGAGGTTCGTCCCGAACGTGCCCGTCGTCGGGTCCGTCGTGTCCACGCTGTCGATGAGGAACTGGTTGTTGCTGCTGAGCGCCCCGAGCGCGTTGACGTTGCCCGTGCCCACGACGCCGGGCACCGTGCCAAGGAGCGACTGGTAGCTGCGCCCGATGGGCAGCTTCTCGAACTGGTCGTTACGCACGCGCGTGTTCGCCGCCACGTTCGTCATGTCCACGATGGGCGTCTCCCCGGTGACGGTGACCGTCTCGGTGAGCTGGCCGACGCGCAGCTCGATGGTGACCGCGGTCGTCTTCTCCGTCTCCACCAGGTTGTCGGTGAGCAGCGCCGTCTCGAAGCCCATGAGCTGCGCCGTGATTGTGTAGTTGCCGATCGGCACCGCCGGAAAGAGGAACTTGCCGGCGTCGTCGGTCACGGTCGTGCGGGTGACACCACGTTCCTGGCTGGTAATGGTGACCGACACCCCGGGCATGACACCGCCCGTGTTGTCGGTCACCGCGCCCGTGATCGTGCCTATCTGCGCGGGCTGCGCCGCCGCCAGCCGCGCCACGAACGCGAGCACCAGGACGAGCAGGCCCATCTTACCCATGCGAGTCATTTCATCCTCCAAGGACAACCGGTCATCCCTGATGAATATCGGTTCATCACCGCAGCTGGACAGCCTGCCCCCGCCGGAGGATCCCGAAGCCCAACCGTGGCGGCCGTCTGTGGTAGAAGCAGAGGACATGGCCATCATCGAATGCGTTCCGAATATCAGCGAGGGCGCCCGGCCCGAGGTCGTCGAGGGCATTGCCGAGACCCTGCGTGCAGTTCCGGGGCTCCGAGTGCTGGACGTGCAATCCGACGCCACCCACAACCGAAGTGTGCTGACCCTGGCCGGCGATGCCGACGCCCTGCGGATCGGCATCCCCGTGCTCTTCGCGCGGGCGGTGGACGCCATCGACCTCCGGGAGCACCGGGGCGCGCATCCGCGCCTCGGGGCCGTGGACGTCGTGCCCTTCATCCCCATCGAGGGGGCGACCATGGCCGACTGCGTGGCACTGGCCCGGGCGGTGGCCGAGGACGTGGCCACACGCCAGTCGATACCGGTGTACCTGTACGAGGAGGCGGCCACGGCCCCACACCGGCGGAGCCTCGAGGACATCCGCCGGGGGGAGTTCGAGGGCCTGGCGGACAAGATGGCGCAACCCGGCTGGGCGCCCGACTTCGGTCCGGCCATGCCTCATCCGACCGCCGGCGCCAGCGTCATCGGCGCGCGCATGCCGCTCATCGCCTACAACATCAACCTCGCCACCGACCGCCTGGACGTGGCGAAGAAGATTGCCAGCGCCGCGCGCATGAGCAGCGGCGGCCTCCGGTTCGTGAAGGCGATGGGCATCCCGCTCGACGACCGCAACATCGTCCAGGTGTCGATGAACCTGACGAACTACGAGAAGACACCCGTCTATCGGGTCTTCGAGCTCGTGAAGCGCGAGGCAGCGCGCTACGGCGTCAGCGTGCTCGAAAGCGAGATCGTGGGCCTGGTCCCGCAAGCCGCCCTGTTGCAGGCGGCCGAGTACTACCTGCAGCTGGAAGGCTTCACCGCCAGCCAGGTACTGGAGAACAAGCTGCGGGAGGAATAGGCCCTATCCCTCTTCCCTGCGCGGCGCGATGCCGAACGCCTTCATCTTCTTGTAGAGGTTCGAACGCTCCACGCCCAGCATCTCGGCCGTCTTCGACATGTTGCCCTGCGCGGCGGCCAGGGCGCGCAGGATGTAGTCCTTCTCGAACTGGTCGCGCGCCTCGGCGAGCCGGCCGGTCGCGGGCACAAGCGGCTCGGCGGGCGTCCCCGCATCGCGGCCCAGAAAGGCGAGATCCTGGGCGGTGATGGTGTCGCCCTCCACCATGATGATGAGCCGCTCGATGGTGTTGCGGAGCTCGCGCACGTTGCCGGGCCAGTGATACTGCTGCAGGCGCGCCAGTGCCTCGGGCACCAGCCGCTTGGGGCGCCGGCCGTACTCCGAGGCCACGACGGCCATGAAGTGCTCGGCCAGCAGCGGGATGTCGTCGGGCCGGTCGCGCAGGGGCGGCACGAAGATCGGGATCACGTTCAACCGGAAGTACAGATCCTCGCGAAAGCGGCCGGCCCGGATCTCGGCGACGAGATCCTTGTTGGTTGCCGCCAGCACCCGCACGTCCACCTTGATGCGCTGCGTCCCCCCGACCCGCTCCATGACCTGCTCCTGCAGCACGCGCAGCACCTTGGCCTGCGTCTTCAGGCTCATGTCCCCGATCTCGTCGAGGAAGATGGTGCCTCCGTGGGCCTGCTCGAAGCGGCCGGGCTTGTCGGCGACCGAGCCGGTGAAGGCGCCCTTCACGTGGCCGAACAGCTCGGTTTCGATCAGCTCTTCCGGGATGGCCGCGCAGTTGACCTCCACGAACGGCCCCAGGCGGCGCCGGCTCAGCTGGTGAATCGTCCGTGCCACCAGCTCCTTGCCGGTCCCGTTCTCACCGAGGATGAGCACGCGCCCGTTGGTCGGCGCCGCCATGGCCACCTGCTCGCGCAGCCTCGCCATCGCCGGGCTCTCACCCACCATGGTGTCCTGGCGATCCACGCGCGCGCGGAGCGCCCGGTTCTCGGTCTCGAGATCCCGCCGGCGCAGGGCGTTGCGGACGACGAGCACCGTCTTTTCCAGCGAGAGCGGCTTCTCGATGAAGTCGAAGGCGCCCATCTTGATGGCGCGGACCGCGGATTCGATGTTGCCGTGGCCGGAGATGATGACCACCTGGGCATCCACCCGGCGCTCGCCGAGCCGCTGCAGGGTGGTGAGCCCGTCGATGCCGGGCAGCCAGATGTCGAGCAGGATGACGTCGTAGGCGCGCCCCGCCACGCGCTCGAGACACTCCTCACCCGTGCTGGCCGCGTCCACCTCGAAGCCCTCGTCACGCAGCACCCCCGCCACCGACGAGCGCACGCCCGGCTCGTCGTCTACGACCAGGATGGCTGCCATCCACTCCTCACGGGAACGGCCTTCCGGTGGTCCTTTGCACCCTTCGTGTGTCCGGGTCGTCTCAGCACGGCAGTTCTATCGTAAACCGCGTGCCCCGCGGCACGTTGTCGGCCACGTCCACCGAACCGCCGTGCTCGGCGACAATGCGCCGCACGATGGCGAGGCCCAGGCCGCTCCCCCGTCCCTTCGTCGAGTAGTACGGCAGGAACAGCTTCTCGCGCTCGCCGTCCGGGATCCCCGGCCCGTCGTCGGCCACCACGATGCGGACGAAGCCGTTCGGCTGGTCGCGCGCGGTCTCGACGAGAATGTTGCCTCGGCGGTCCATCGCCTCGATGGCGTTGTCGATGAGGTTGACGAGCACGCGCTTGATCTGCTCGGGATCCACCCGCACGTCCGTCACGGCCGGATCGAACCGGCGCTCGAACCGCACCGACGTGAACAGCCCGTCGTAGAGCGACAGCGTCTCGTTGACCAGCGCCGACAGGTTGGTCGGCACGGCGCGCGGCGCCGGCATGCGGGCGAACTGCGAGAACTCGTCCACGAGGCCCTTCAGCGACTCGACCTCGCCGATGATGGTCGTCGTGCACTCCTGCACGAGATCCTGCAGTGGAGGCTCCAGGGTCGTGAGCTTGCGCCGGAGCCGTTCGGCGGACAGCTGGATGGGCGTCAGCGGGTTCTTGATCTCGTGGGCGAGACGCCGCGCCACCTCGCGCCACGCCGCCACCTTCTGCGCGCGGATGAGCGGTGTCACGTCGTCGACCACCAGCACGGTGCCGTCGTAGCCGCCCTCGGCCCCCGGCACGCGCGTGGCCACGGCCGCGAGGTGCCGCTCGCGCCCGTCGCGGACGAGGGCGATCTCCTGCGCCAGCGAGTCGGTGCGCGCCCGTGCCGACTGGCCGATCAGCTCGTTCACCGGCGCGAGGTCGGCACGGCCGAAGACGTCGACGGCGGGCCGGCCCACGGCGCCAGCGTCGAGCTCCAGCAGGCGCGCGGCCGCCGAGTTGATCGTGCCGATGCGGCCGATTCGATCGATCGACACGACCCCGGTGGCGATGCGCTCGACGACGGCCTCGATGTAGCGACGACGGCTCTCGCCCTCCTGGTGCTTGCGCGCGAGGTCGAGGCTGGCGCGCTCGAGGCGCCGGCGGCTGGACGCCACTTCGGCCGCCATCGCGTTGAACGCATCGATCATCGCCGCGAACTCGTCCGCGCCCTGGTGCTCGATGCGGTGATCGTAGTGGCCGGCGCCGATTTCCCTGGCCGCCTCCGACAGTGCCTGAACGGGCCGCGTGATGCGCTTCGCGAGGTAGAGCCCGAGCCAGGTGGACCCCACGAGAATGAACAGGGTGACCATCACGAAGAACGAGATGTAGACGCCCGCCAGCGGCTGCCGGAGGACGCGCAGCTGCGTGTAGTCTTCGTAGGCCTGCGTCATCCGCCGCGAGCGCTCCGCCAGGCTGCCGGCCAGGTACTCGGACGCGACGACCACCCCGGTCAGCGTGCCGCCACGCGTCACCGGGTGTGCAACCCGAAGCAGCTCGCCGCCGGCCGCGAGCGGCTCGAGCATCCAGGGCGTCGGCTCGGCGCCGGTGGCCGCCTGGCTGGCGAGCCGATCCGCCGACGCCCGCGCCCAGCCCTGCGGAATGGACGGTGCCGCGACGTCCACCACCGGCATGACGGCCAGGCCGTTGGCACCGGTCTCCACGCGATAGACCTGCACGAGCGCCGGGCGCGGGCCGCTCACCTCCGGCGTCACCACGCGTCGCATCGCGGCGACGTCCGCCGCGGACAGATCCGTGGCGGCCAGCCCCTTCGCGATGCGCGCGGCCTGCTCGGCCACCATCCGCTGTCGATCCTGGTAGTAGTCGGCCGCGATGCTGTTGGCCGAGGCCAGGATCTCGTCCACCGGCGTGTTGAACCACCGATCCACGGCGGTGAGCACCACCCGGCTGCCGACCAGCAGGACGAGCACGGCCGGGATGACCGTCATGCCCAGCATGGCCAGGACGAGCTTCGAGCGGAAGCGCGCGAAGGGCAGCCCGCGACGCCCTTCGACGATGGACTTGATGACGTTGCGCGCCAGCAGGAACACCAGCGCGAGCAGCATCGTGAGGTTCGTCGCCGAGAGCGCGTAGAGCACGACCTCGGCGAGGAAGTCGGGCGCCAGCGCCGATGTCCGCTCCTCCACCACGAGCAGCCCGACCAGGGCCGCCAGGAGCATCACGATGCCCGCGAGGATGAGGCGCGGGTTGTCGCGGAACGGCCGGCGGCTCGCCGCGTCGCCGGCAGCCGACGGCGTCACCGCCCGCACCACCCCCGACGGTCGCGTCGCAGCCACAGCCCTCTCGCTACTCCTTCGAGTTGAGCAGGTCCTTCAACTCCGACATGAACTCCCCGATGTCGCGGAAATGCCGGTAGACGGATGCAAAGCGGACATAGGCCACCTTGTCGAGCTTCTTCAGCTCCTCCATCACGAAGGCGCCGACCTCCTGCGTCGAGATCTCCTTCTCGGCGCGCTCCTGCAGCATCGCCTCGACCCGATCGGCCACGTCCTCGATGGCCGCCACGCTCACCGGCCGCTTCTCGCACGCCTTCAGCAGGCCGGCGATCAGCTTCTGCCGCTCGAAGCGTTCGCGGGTCCCGTCCTTCTTCACCACCATGTACGGGATCTCGTCGATCCGCTCGTAGCTGGTGAAGCGACGATGACACTCCTCGTTCAGGCACTGCCGGCGGCGCCGAATCACGTCGCCTTCGCGGCTCTCCCGCGAGTCGACCACCTTGTCGCCCAGGTGGCCACAGTAGGGACACTTCATGCTTTCACCTCGGCGGGATTCGCCCTGTTGGTCATCTGCGTCAGCCCCTTCAGGTCGAGCCCCTCGCGGGCCGCGTACCACAGGCCCAGGAGGGTGACCGGCACGAACGACACCGCGTGCAGCAGGATGGCCGCGCCGACGGCGGCATCGTTGTCGGCGCCGAAGAACGAGGTCGCCCCGAGACGGAAGGCTTCGTGGAACCCGCCCACGCCGCCCGGCGTCGGGACGGCGACACCGACGACCAGCAGCGCCAGCATCAGCCAGGACCCGACAAAGGGCATGTCGATCGCGAAGGCGCGGGCCACCACCCACGTCTCGGCACAGATCACCAGCCACAGTACCAGCGACCAGCCGAGGCTCGCCACGAGCCGTTCGGGGCTGCGGAGCACGCCGAACCCCTCCGACAACATCCGCAGCACCCGGGCGAGGATCGACGGCAGCCGTCCCGGCAGCACGCGCTCGGCCCCCCGCAACCATGCCTGCAGCCACTGCGGATGCCCCGCCAGGACGTACATCACGACCAGCGCGACCACGGACGCCGGCGCCATCACGAGGCCTCCCAACCGGACCGCCGAGAACAACGCCGAGTCGCGCGAGCCCATCCCCGGGTCGAAGGCCACGAAATAGGTGGCCAGCAGGACGAGCACCGCCACCAGGTCGAGGACGCGCTCGACAACGATCGTCGCAAACGCCGCGGTTGCGCTCAGACCCTCGCGGCGGGCGAGCAGGTAGGGCCGGATCACCTCGCCGGCACGCGCGGGCAGCACGGCCGAGGCCGCGAAGCCAATCACGGTCGCCCGGAACGCCACCCCGAATCGTGTCTGGCCGAGGGGCGCCAGCAGGTACTGCCACCGCTCGGCCCGAACCACGTAGGTGATGAGAATCAGGACCATGGCCGCGGCCAGCAGATCGAGCCGGGCCGCGCGCATGGCCTCCCAGACCCGGGCCAGGTCGGCGTTCCTGAGAAATACCGCCAGGAGGCCGACACCGAGGGCCACGGCGGTCATCGTGCGGAAGGCGGCGCGCAAGACACAGACATGTTATACGCAGACGCCCCGTCGCCAGCCGGGATCGGTCAATCCACCGAACACCAATGAGCGGACACAGATAGGACACAGATGGCACGCAGATAACGCAGCTGCCGCAGATGGCGCAGATGGCGGACAGATCAGAACGGCTCGAGGACGGAACGCCAGGATCCACCTGCTGTGCCTGGCACGACTTCTGCCGAGCCTGGTCACCTGCGTCGTCTGCGTCCAATCCGCGGCGCCCCTGCGGCGTTCCCTCTGCGTCCTACCTGCCGGCCCGCTGCGTCCCATCGGTGGCCATCTGCGTCACATCTGCGCCCCTCTGCGTCCTGTCTGCGGCCCATCTGCGCCCTCTGCGTCCTGTCTGCGGCCTCTGCGTCCCATCTGCGGCCCGTCTGCGTCCCATCTGCGCCCTCTGCGTCCCATCTGCGGCCCGTCGGCGTCCTCTCTGCGGCCCGTCGGCGTCCCATCTGCGGCCTCCGCGTCGGCTCCGCGGCCCGTCGGCGTCCCATCTGCGGCCTCCGCGTCGGCTCCGCGGCCCCTCGGCGTCCCAATCTGTGTCTTGCGCCGGCGGCACCGGCTCGCTAGGATCGGGGTTCCTCCGTGAGCGCTGCCACCCCCATCCTGGATACGTCGTTCGAAGGGCTCAGCCTGGTCCGCCGCGGCAAGGTGCGCGACGTGTACGCCGTGGACGACGCCCTCCTTATCGTCGCCACCGATCGGATCTCCGCGTTCGACTACGTGCTGGGGTCGGGCATTCCGGACAAGGGCCGCATCCTCACGCAGTTGTCGGCCTTCTGGTTCGCGCGGACGCGGCACCTCGTGGCCAATCACCTGGTCAGCACCAATGTGGCCGAGTATCCGGCGGCGGCGCGCGCACATGCCGCCGTGCTCGAGGGGCGCTCGATGCTGGTGCGCCGCACGACGCCGCTGCCCGTCGAGTGCGTGGCCCGGGGGTACATCTCCGGTTCGGGATGGAAGGACTACAAGGCCACCGGGCAGATTTGCGGCATCCCGCTGCCCCCGGGGCTGCGGGAGTCCGATCGGCTCCCGGCGGCGATCTTCACGCCCGCCACCAAGGCGGAGTCGGGCCACGACGAGAACATCAGCGAGGCGCAGGCCGCCGCGGTCGTCGGCGTCGCGCTGATCGCGCGACTCAAGGCCCTCACGCTGGCGCTCTACGACTACGGCGTCGCCCACGCGGCGTCGTGCGGCATCATCCTGGCCGACACGAAGTTCGAGTTCGGCCTGACCGACGGCGGCGAGCTGCTGCTCATCGACGAGCTGATGACGCCCGACTCGTCCCGCTACTGGCCCGCGGATCAGTATGCGCCCGGTGGACCGCAGCCAAGCTTCGACAAGCAGTACGTGCGCGACTACCTCGAGTCCATCCAGTGGAACAAGCAGCCGCCGGTGCCGTCGCTGCCGCCGGACGTCGTCGCGCGCACGCGTGAGAAGTATCTCGACGCCTATCGCCGCCTGACGGGCGCCGACCTGACGGCCTCGGCCCGATGACCGCCTCGACTGCCCTGCGGGTGGCCCTCCGTGCGTGAGACGCTCGATCAGCTCGTCGCCGAAATGGTCGACAAGGGCATTCGCTTCCAGGATGCCCAGCGCGAGTTCGAGAAGCGCTTCATCACCCGCGTGGTCCAGCAGAGCGACGGCAACCTCTGCCGTGCGGCCGACACCCTGGGCGTGCACCGCAACACGCTCACGCGGAAGATCAAGGAACTGAAGATCAGGCCGCGCTGACGCGCGGAGGCCGCCCCTCGGGCCGGTGGGCGGCGCTTCGCGCCGTGGGCCGGCCGTTCGACCGGTCGGCGCGGCCACGCCGCGTAGGACGGCTGGCCTGCCCCCCACGCGGGCGGCAGGAACGCCCACTCAGCGGCGAACCCGCGTGGCCCTTGACAAGGCCCGCGCCGCCTTCCTACACTTAGCAGTCGTCATTACTGACTGCTAGCCTCGCAGGGGGTCGAGTGCTAGCAAGCACGATGGACCCCCAGACAATCACGTTCAGCCACGGGCGCCGGCGCCGCGCCGCGCGCCCTTGAGATTCGCAAGTGAACCCCAGCAGGACGGAGTAACGAAGATGGCGTTGAGACCGCTTCACGACCGCATCCTCGTGCAGCGCATCGAGGAAGAAGAGCAGAAGGTTGGCGGCATCATCATCCCCGACTCGGCCAAGGAGAAGCCGCAGCAGGGCAAGGTGATCGCC
>JADZCN010000079.1 GCA_020851565.1 Acidobacteriota bacterium
GCCGCCGGAGCTTGACCGACCGCGTGGACGCCGTGCTCACGCACAAGGTAGGCGGCGCCCTCGCGTTTGCCGCCGTCATGATGGTGGTGTTCCAGGCGCTCTTCAGCTGGTCCGAGCCGGCGATCGCCGCCATCGAGGAGGCCATCGCGGCCGTGCAGTCGTGGGTGGGCGCCGTCATGCCGCCGGGGCCGCTCACCAGCCTCGTCATCGACGGCGTCATCGCCGGCGTGGGCAACGTGGTCGTGTTCGTCCCGCAGATCGCGCTGCTGTTCCTCTTCATCGGCCTGCTCGAGGACCTGGGCTACCTCGCGCGGGCCGCGTTCGTCATCGACCGCGTGATGCGGGCCGTCGGCCTGCACGGCAAGGCCTTCGTGCCGATGCTGTCCGGTTTTTCCTGCGCGGTGCCGGCCGTGATGGCGACGCGCACGCTCGAGAGCCGCACCGACCGCCTGCTGACCATGCTGGTCCTTCCACTGACGTCGTGCAGCGCCAGGCTCCCGGTCTACGTGCTGGTGACGGCGACGGTGTTCCGCCCCGGCGCGAGCGTCGGGTTCCTCAGCGCCGGCGCGGTCGCGCTGTTCTCGATGTACGCCCTGTCAGTGGTCGCGGCCCTCGTGGCGGCGGCGGTCCTTCGGCGTACGGTGCTCAAAGGGCCGGTGCCCGCGCTGGTCCTGGAGCTTCCGCCTTACCGGATGCCGGTGGTGAGCGTGCTGCTCAGGGGCGTGTGGCAGCGCGTGAAGACGTTCCTGGTGGATGCCGGCACCGTGATCCTCGCGCTCACGATCGTGCTGTGGGCGCTGCTCTCCTACCCGAAGAGCGATGCCGTGTCCGCGCAGGCCGACGCCGAGCGCGCGGCGGTCGCGACCGAGTCGCTCCCGGACGAGGCGCGCGAGACACGCCTGGCCGAGATCGATAGCCGCGAGAGCGGCGCCCAGCTCCGCCACAGCGTGGCGGGGCGCATCGGGCACCTCATGGAGCCGGTCATCGCGCCGCTTGGCTTCGACTGGCGGATCGGGGTCGGCATCCTCGGCGCTTTCGCCGCGCGCGAGGTGTTCGTCGGCACGCTGGGTGTCGTCTTCGACATCTCCGACGCGGACGAGACCAACGAGCCGCTGCGCGAGGTTCTCCGGGGCGCCACGTGGCCCGACGGCTCGACACTGATGACCCCGCTCGCCGGCATCTCGCTGATGGTGTTCTTCGTGCTCGCCTGCCAGTGCATGAGCACCGTGGCGGTCGTGAAGCGGGAGTCCGGCGGGTGGCGATGGCCGCTGTTCATGGTGGCCTACATGACGATCCTGGCCTACACCGCGTCGCTCCTCGTGTACCAGGTGGGCAGCCGGCTTGGATGGGGGCTCGGATGACCTGGCAGGACGCCGGCGTGGTCCTGGTCGTCGGAGGCGCGGTCTACTACCTTGCGCGCAAGTTCTTCGGTCGTCCGAAACGGAAGGTGACCACCACCTTCGTGCCGCTCAAGAGTCTCAAGAAGTAGACCGCCGGCCGCCTCCCGGGAGCGTGCAGACCTGCACGGACCTGCGCCTCACCCGGCGCCGTGACACTTGATGACTTGCCACCGGCGCCCAGGTGGCAGAAGATGCCCTCGCCGTATCGATGAGCAGCCCCTCCCCCCGGCTGCGCGCGCTTGACGCTCTGCGCGGGCTGACCATTCTGTGGGTCGCGACCATGCACTTCGCGGCCGATGTCCGTGGCCTGCCCGGCGCCGAGGTCGGACCGCCCGCCCTGTGGGCCCGGCTCTCGACCGGCGATGTCTTCGGCACGCTCGGCGGCGCCGTGACCGGCATCCTGTTCCTGCCCGGGTTTCGCCTCGACCTCCTGCTGTTCGTGACGGGGCTGGTCCTGTCGCTCGGCCGGCCGCTTCCGGCCGTCCCGCTGCTGGCCCGGCGCGCGCGCGCCATCCTGCCCGGCTACTGGCTCGGCACCCTGGCCGTCGCGGCGGTGATCATGGCGTGTGCGGCCCTGCGTGCCGCGGTCCTGGGCACGCCGTTCGCCGATGAAGCGCAGTCGGGATCCCGGCTGGCCGGGAGCCCCTACCTGTTCGTCCCCGAGGATGTCGTCCGATCCGCGACGCTCGTCGGCCGCTTCCAGTCGCCCGCAAGCGTCCAGGTGGTCTCACCCTCGCTGTGGTACATCGCGCTCGTCGCCCAGTTCTACCTCGCGTACCCGCTGATGCGTTGGATGCTGGCACGCCTCGGCGCCGCCGGGTTTCTCGTGGCGTGCACGCTCGCAATGCTTGCGTGCCGGGCAGCGGTCCTGCACGGGGTGCCGATGGGGACATTCGACCCCGTCTCCGCGCTCACGTCCTTCCTGCCGTTCCACCTCGTATCTCCAGCCCTCGGCATGGTGGTCGCGCCCTGGTTGAAGGCTCGAGCGGAGGCCGGCGTGCGGACGCGGGGCGCGGGCATCCGGTTCGTCGGCGCGCTTGCTTTGTTGCTCGTGGCCGGCTGGATCAGCGCGGGGCACCTGCTGCCGGTCAACCTGACGCTGGCCGTGGGGCCCTCGCTCGCGGTGCCGCCGGCGATGGTGGGGCTGTGGCTCCTGGCCGGTGCATTGCCGGGAACCGTCCACCGCATGCTGGTCTGGGCGGGCGGCGTTTCGCTGGGCCTTCTCGTCGTGCAGGATGCGCTGCGTTTCGTGGTGGGTACGGCCCTCACACTCGGCGTTCCCCTCTCCGCGTGGATGTGGCCGGTGCTGCCGCTCTACCTGGCGGCGGCCCTCGGTCTGACGCGGCTGTGGTGGCCGGTCACGCAGGGCTTTGCCGACCTGATCTGGCCGGCGCCGGCCGGCCGTCCTGCGACCGCGGTCGCCTCGACCGCCAGCCGGGACTCATGGAGCGAGCGTAACCGGCCGGAGGAACCGACCGCATTACGATACCCATCATGAAGACCCTGACGCTGGCCGACCGGAAGATCATCACGCTCGAAGGCGCCAAGCGCATCCTCGCCGCGGCCGAGGCCGAGGCGCGGAAGAACAACTGGAACGTCGCCATCGCCGTGGTAGACGAGTCGGGCAACCTCATCGCGTTCCAGAAGCTGGACGACACGCAGGTGGGCAGCATCGACATCGCCATCGGCAAGGCACGGACGGCGGCGCGGATGAAGCGCCCGACCAAGGCGCTCGAAGACGCCGTCGCCGGCGGGCGCACCGTGATGCTGGCCGTCGAGGGCATCGTCCCGCTCGAGGGTGGCGTGCCGGTGACCGTGGACGGCCGCATCATCGGCGCCGTGGGCGTGAGCGGCGTCACCTCGCAGCAGGACGCGCAGGTGGCGTCCGCCGGCGTCGCCGCGCTGGGCAAGTAAGGCTGCGACAATTCACCGCATCGCAACGGCCCCGCGCAGTCACTAGACTCGCGGGGTCATGTGGCGCCTTGTCCTCATCCTGGCCGCCGGCCTCTGGGTGGCCCTGCCGGCCCATGCCCAGGAGGCCATCAACTACGCGAGCATCAGCGGCCGCGTGACCGACCCGCAGGGGGCCGCCGTCGCGGGCGCCACGGTCACGACGCGGCACCTCGACACCGGGGTCACGGCCGCGATCGTGTCAGACGAGGCGGGGCGGTTCCGCTTCCCCTACCTGCGCGTCGGGCCTTACGAGGTTGTCGTGACCCGGCCAGGCTTCATGCCCTCGACGCGACGGTTCGGGGTCACGATCGGCGGAGCCTACGAGATTCCCTTCGAGCTCGCCCTCGAGGGCGTCGAGGCAGCCGTCACGGTCAGCGCGGAGGCGCCCGTCCTCGAGTCGGCGCGCAGCCAGATTGCCGCCACGGTGCCCGAACAGGAGGTTCGCCACCTGCCGCTCAATGGGCGCAACTTCCTCGACGTCGCGCTCCTGGCACCCGGCGTGGCGCCGCCGAACATCAACAGCACGCAGCTCTTCGCCGAGACGTCTGCGGTGCCCGGCGTCGGCCTCTCGGTGGGCAGCCAGCGGAACCTCTCGAACAGCTTCATCGTGGACGGCCTCTCGGCCAACGACGATGCGGCGGGGCTGAGCGGCGTGCCGTACGGTGTGGATGCCGTCGAGCAGTTCCAGGTGGTCACGTCGGGCGGCCAGGCCGAGCTCGGGCGCGCGCTGGGCGGCTACGTGAACGTGGCGACGCGCAGCGGCACGAACGACCTGCGGGGCACCGTCTACGGCTTCTTCCGCGACGACCGGTTCAACGCGGCCAACGCACTGTCGGGCACGACGCTGCCCATGTCGCAGAAGCAGTACGGCGCCAGCCTCGGCGGGCCCATCGCGCGCGGGCGGACGTTCTATTTCGCGAACGCCGAGCACCGGTTGCTCGACCAGTCGGGCCTCGCGACGATCAGCCCGGCCAACGTGCAGGCCATCAACGCGCGCCTGGCCGCCACGGGTTACCGGGGCGCTCCCGTCACCACCGGCCTCTACCAGAGCCCGGTGGAGGCGGTCATAGCGCTCGGTAAGATCGATCACGCCTTCAGCGGGCGTGATCAGCTCAGCGTCCGCTACAGCCTGTACGACGTGTACTCCGAGAACTCGCGCGGCGCGGGCGGGCTGAGCGCGCCATCGGCTTCGGCGGGGCTCGACAACCGTGACCAGGCGATTGCCTTCGGCAACACCCTGACCATCGGATCGCGCACGGTCAACGAGACGCGCGTGCAGTTCACGCACGGCGACCTCCGGGCGCTGCCCACCGATCCGCTCGGCCCGGCGGTCAGCATTGCCGGCGTCGCGTCGTTCGGCACGTTCCCCTCGAGCCCCCAGGGCCGGCGGAACCGGATGTTCCAGGCCGTCAACACGATCTCGCAGCAGCGCGGCGGCCATGCGCTCAGGGCCGGCCTTGACGTCATCTACAACGACGACCGCATCACGTTCCCCCGTGCGGTTCGCGGGTCGTACGCCTTCTCGTCCCTGGCCAACTTCCTGAACGGCGCCTACAACAACGCCGGCTTCACCCAGACCTTTGGCGAGACGGCCGTCGATCAGGGCAACGCCAACGTCGGGCTCTTCGTGCAGGACGAGTGGAGCGCCACGCCCACGCTGACGCTGAACCTCGGCCTGCGCTACGACCTCCAGTTCCTCGACACGATCGACACGGACACGAACAACGTGGCGCCGCGCGCCGGCTTCGCGTGGACGCCGTTCGAATCGCGCCGCCTGGTCGTGCGGGGCAGCGCCGGCCTCTACTTCGACCGCGTGCCGCTGCGCGCGCTCGCCAATGCGTTGCTGTCGGCCGGGAACACGACGGACCTCTCGAACCTCCGCCAGGTCGGCATCAGCCTGTCACCGGGGCAGGCGGGGGCCCCCGTATTCCCGGACATCCTGCCCGCACCCGTGCCCTCCGTGACACTGGTGAGCCTCTCCACCATGCAGCGCGACCTGCAGAACGCCTACTCGCGCCAGGCAAGCCTCGAGGTCGAGCAGCAGGTCGGCCTCGGGACGATGAGCGTGGGCTACTCGTACCTGCGTGGCCAGGGCCTGCTGATGGCGATCAACCAGAACGTGCCGTCGTGCCTGCCCTCGGGAACGAACAACGGCTGCCGGCCCATATCCGCCTACGCCAACGACAGCCGGTACTCATCGGCTGGCGAGTCCAGCTACCATGCGCTGCTCGTCTCGTTCAGCCAGCGGCCCTCCTCGTGGGGCTACTACCGGGCCAGTTACACCCTGTCGAAGGCGATGAACAACGTCGGCGAGTTCTTCTTCAGCGGGCCGATCGACCCGTTCGACCTCTCGAAGGACTGGAGCCGGGCCGACAACGACCGGCGGCACCTGTTCGTGCTGTCTGGCGGCGTCAACACGCCGATGTCGCCTGCGACCACGACGTGGGAGCGGTTCACGCACGGCTTCCAGGTGAGCACGATGCTGCAGGCCTATTCGGCCCCGCCCTTCAACATCACGTCGGGCGTGACCACCATCCAGGGGACGGCGGGCCGACCCGTACTGAACGGCGAGTTCATCCCTCGCAATGCCGGCGTGGGCGACGAGTTCCTGAGCGTGGGCCTCCGCCTGAGCCGGGCATTCCGGCTGGGGAGCGTCACCCAGCTCGAGGCCATCGCGGAGGTGTTCAACCTCACGAACGCCGTGAACGAGGTCGCCCGCAACACGAACTTCGGCACCGGCGCCTATCCGACGAGCCCCTCGGCTTCCTTCAACCAGGTGACGGCGGTGGGTGATCCGCGCAGCTGGCAGTTTGCGCTGCGCGTGCGGTTCTGACGGCGGCCCGGTGCAGTCGCGTCGACCGTTCGGGCCCGGTGCCCGCACGGCTCTGCGCCGCGGCCGGACCGGCATGCCAAGGCTCGAAGGCTCGTCAGGTCACGAAGAGCGGCATCAGCGCCGGCAGCATCTCCTTGAGCAGCTGTACCGGCAGCGCGCTGGTGAAGTCGTAGCGGCCCGCCTCCGCGCCGGGCACGAACGCGACAAGCGTGCCGAAATGCCTGTCCCCGATCGTGAAGGCGAACGTGGCCGTGCGGTTCACCACGCGCGCGCGCCGGCCGTCGGGCCCGCTCGTGATGAATCGGTTGTCGCCCGTGCCCGTCTTGCCGCCGATCGCCAGCGCCGTCCCGTCCGGCAGGGTGATCCCGCCCGCCAGACGCCGGCCCGTGCCGTGTTCGACGACGCCGACCAGCTCGCGCCGGAGCGCGGCTGCGACGGCGCGCGAGAGCACGCGTGCGCCCTCGGGCCTCGCGCGTGTCAGCCGCGTGTCGTAGGGCGAGCCCTCGCCGAATTGCACCTCGACGATGCGCACCGCCGGCAGGCGGAGGCCGTCGTTCTGGATGATGCCCAGCAGCTCGGAGAGAGCCGCGGGGTTGTCGCCGGAGCTCCCAATCGCCGTTGCGTAAGAGGGCACGAGCGACGCGAACGGATACCCCTGGCGCTGCCACGATTCGTGGATCCGGCCGAATGCCGCTTCCTCCAGCAGCATCGCCACCGCGCGCTGCCGGGCGCCCGCGCTCGACGTCCTGAACAGCCACTGGTAGGCTTCCTGGCGCTCGGCCGCGCTCGCCTCGATCGCCTCGGAGAGGCTGGCCCCATGACGCTGGTGGAGAAACCGCACCAGCCAGAGCTCCAGCGGGTGCACGCGCGCCAGGTGGCCCAGATCCTGCCAGTTCCACCGGGCAGGATCGGACCGGGCAAAGAGAGCATGCACGCGTGCCGCACTCAGGGCCCGGCCCTTCGCGTGGGAGCGCAGGAAGGCCTCGAGTGCCTCCACCCTGGCTTCTGGCCTGACGGCGCGGAAGATCGCGGCGAGGCGCGCGGGGTTGCCGGCCGCGCGACGGCCGAGCACCGCCAGCGCCTCGTCCGGCGTGGAACCGCCATGCTGCTGGTGGAACCGGCGCAGGAACTCACGCCCCTCTCGATCCGCGAAGCGGGCCAGGTAAGCGGGACGTGCCGGGTGTGCGGGATCCAGGAGCACACCTGCCCACTCAGGGTTCTCGAACGTGTAATGCGCGACCAGGTCGCGCATCAGGCGGATGAACACGAGGTTGACCGAATCGCGGAGCGCCTGGCGCACCGTCAGCGTCGCCCCGTCGTGCCTGCGGTCGAAGTTGTTGAAGCGGTGCACGCCGCCGCCCGTGAAGAACGACTCGGCCGGGCTGGCGGAGTAGCGCCGGTCCAGTGCTGCGTCGATCATCGGAGCCAGGCCACGGTCACCGGCCCTGGCGAGATAGCTCACGGCCCACGCGCGCAGGCGATCCCGCGCGTGGATGCGCTCGGCCCGGAGCGCCTCGGTAGACATGCCCGCGTACTTCGCGTGCAACTGCTCGACGATCTCGAGGTAGGTCACCAGCGTCCGCAGCTTGGCCGTGGAGCCCAGCTCGAGGCGCGTGCCCTCGTTGATGCTGAGCGGCTGATCGTAGTTGTCCGCCTGCACCCGCAGCAGGTTCCCGTCGTCACCGCGCTCGTAGAGCGTGAGGCTGTAGATGACCCGCTCGGGGCCGGCCGTCCCGAGAAGCCGGGAGCCGGTGAGCCCGGCCTTGCGGGCCGCCGCGGGATCGGTGGCCTCGCGCAGCGCGCGTGACACCGCGGCACTCACGGACCCGTCGAGCGTCGCGCGCACCGTGACGTCCAGCCGATCCAGATCGTAGGTGCTCGACACTCCCAGCGTCGATGCCAGTTCCAACCGGACGCCGTCCACGCCCTTGCGCTCGGCAAACGACGGCGCCGGCAGGAGCACGCGCGCCCGCGGTTCGAGGCGGGTGGCGAGTGCGGCATCACCGAGCGCCGCAGGGATGATGCCGGCCCCCGACAGGAGGCGCAGGTAGCTGTCCACGCGCGCGTTCAGGGCGTCGGGGTCCCGGACCAGATACGTCGTGGGCTGCCGCGCCGCCAGGAGCAGGCTGAGCGCCTGCCGGTAGGCCCGCGCACGGGCCTCGAGCATCGGGTCGCTCGTTCCAGTGGCCGCCGCGCCGGCCAGCAGCCGGTTCACCTCGTCCACCTCCGAGCCGTACCAGGCCCACAGGCCGTCGGCCAGGCCGGTCACCTCGCCGTACCCGGCGATGGCCCCGAGCGGCAGGGCATTGACGTAGTCGCGCACGATGAGATGTCGTGCCGCCAGCGTCTCTTCTCCCTGCCGGTAGGCGCGCAAGGACGCGGAGAGCATCTGGCGGCCCTTCTCGACCATCGAGCTGGTCCGTCCCTCGGGGGAGTGACGCACCTTCTCCAGCTGTGTGGCCAGTGTGCTGCCGCCGCTCATCGGGTGCCCCGGATCCAGCAGCCGACGCGTGACGTCCAGCACCGCGTTGGCCAGGCGCGGGTACTCGATGGCCGGGTTCCGCCGCGTCATGCGCGTCTGCAGCAGCTCGCGGTTCTCCGCGAACAGCAGCGACTCGACGATGACGGGCGGGATGTCCTCGAAGTGGGCGTAGATTCGCCCGGGGTGCCGAGCGACGTAGAGCGGGCGGTTGTTGCGGTCCAGCACCTGCAGCCCCGCCTGGCCCTTCTCGGCGTAAATGGGGAACAGGCCTCCGTCGACCACGGCCTCTGCGGTTGGGGACCAGCGGGCCTGGTGCGCCACCTTGAATCCCTGCCCCTGCAGGCGATGAACGAACTGAGGCTGGCGGGTGTAGCCAAGCCGGACGTCGTAGGGGCCGTCAGTGGGATAGCGAACGGACGGGCTGGGGCCAGGCCCCACCGGGTAGGCGATGCGGCGTCCCGCCGCGGCCAGCAGCCCGGACTGCAGCCAGGAGGTCTGGACCTCGATGGCGACCAGCCAGATGAAGACCAGCCCCAGCGCCGCCAGCCAGCGGAACGGATTGAGGAGTAACCACAGCCGGGCGTGCCGGACCCGGTTCCGCGCAGTCTTCGATGCGACGGTCAGCGAGCGCGCCAGCTGACCGGTAGCGGCCGACCAGACCTGATCGGCCTCCGCGGCCTTCCATCGGAAAGGCCACTGACTTCGGGGAAACACAGCCAACCCCCTCCATCAGTATGACGCCGGATCGCGCGTTTGGATCTCGGCCGTCGGAGCCTGGACTCAGCGGACCAGGGCCTGCGCCGCGGCCAGCTCTTCAGCCATCCGGTCCAGCGCGCGCTCGATTCGACCCAGTTCGCGCGTCACGCGCGCCTGGTCCTTCAGCCGCAGTGCCTCGCCCAGGCCGGGGAATGGCTGGCCGTCGTACATCGAGTAGATGTTCCAGCCGTAGAACACGTGCCGGTACCACTTCGACTCCGGCGCGCCGTCATCGTCGGCCAGCTGCTGCTCCATGCGCGCGAGGCGATCGTTCAACGCGGGCAGCGCGTCGCGCGGGATATCACCGGCGGCGAGCCGTCGATCGACGGCGGCCTCGAGGGCCAGGGCCGTCTTTCCGACCGCCTCGGCGCGCTGGCGGAGCGGTGCGACGTCCACGGAGACGCCGGCGTCGCGGGCCCAGCCCTCGGCTGCGGTCACCGCCTCGCCCAGCTTCGTCGCGTAGTGCGAGAAGCGGAAGGGCAGCACGTCGGCCTCGCTCATCCTGAGCGCCAGAGTGCCCAGGACCTGGGCCATCGTGACGCCCTGGGCGAAGCCCGGGTCGGCGATCTTCTCCGCGTACGCGCGCGAGTCGTAGTTCGAGTGATAGGTGCCGAAGCCGTACCCGTTCTCGCCGATGAACTCGATGGCCAGCGTGGGCACGCCCAGGTGGTCCTGGAACGGCACGAAGTCCGCGCCGCTGCCGAGCGGCTTCAGGTCCGGTTCGAACGCCGCTTGTTCGCCCTGTCGCGCGGCGGCGGGCTTCCGCGCCCACTCCGAGGCCTGCCAGCCGTCGTAAACGGAGCCGGCGCCGCCGGGGACGTCCTTGACCACGTCCGCGACGAAGGCGCGGAGCGACGGCACGCCCCCCGGATCGAAACGGCCCTTCATGTACATGTCGATGTTCACGTACATCACGAGCTGGTCCTTGAGACGGTCGCGGAGATCCTCGGCGTACTCGGTGGAGCCCACGAGGCCCAGCTCCTCGGCGTCCCAGAACGCGAACGCGATGGTGCGCGTCGGGCGCCATCCCGTCTTCGCCAGCTCGCCCAGGCCTTTCGCCACTTCGAGCAGCGCCGTGGCCCCGGTACCGGGATCCACGCCGCCGAACGTCCACGCGTCGTGATGCGTGCCGAAGAGGATGGTGCGCTCCGGCGTCGCGGTGCCGCGGAGCGACGCGACCACGTCGTAGATCGGGCCGAGCCGTTGATCCATGTCCACCGTGACGGTGACCGCGGTCGCACCCGGGCCGACGTGGTAGGTGAAGGGCAGGCCTCCACGGAACGATGCCGGCGCCTCCGGACCACGGAGCGACGAGAGCAGGTGCTGCGCCTCGCCCCAGCTGAGGGCTACGACGGGAATCTTCGGGAGCGTCGGCGCCGTCCGTGCGTCGATGCGCGCCGCGTCAGCGGTGGCCGCCACGCCGGGCGTGAGCGCATCGCCGTGCCAATACCAGCTGTACTTGGCGTTGCCGCGCTGCAGCATGTGCTCGCCTCGCCAGTAGCCCTCGGGCCACGCGGGGCCCTTCGCCGCCCCATCGTCGGCCGGGTCGCTGTAGAGAATGAGCGCTCGTGCTCCTGCCTGCTGGGCCGTGTGTGCCTTCACGGCGCGATGGCTGCGCCCGTAGCGCGCGACCACGATGCGGTTCTTCACCGAGACGCCAAGCTTCTCGAGCTCGGCGTAGTCCGGTGGAAGGCCGTAGTTGACGTACACCACCTGGCCCGATGCCGTTCCCGACGCCGAATAGGAGATGTATCCGCCACCGAGTTCGGGGTGAGACGACGTGGCGTCGGCCTCGATGGCGGGCTCGTCCACGCTCAGCCGGCGCCTCGCGGGCGCGGTCATCGTGACCTCGACCTTGCGCGGGGTCGAGAGCAGCACCTGGTACTCGTGCGTCTCGACTTCGAAGCCGAAGCCCGCAAGGGTCTGCTGCAGGTGCTTGACGAGCTCAGCGGTTCCCGGCGATCCGGCCGGGTGCGGGCGCGCGGTCAGCTGCTCGTGCAGCGCCGACATCGAGTCGGCCTTCACCGTCGCCTGGAAGCGCTGCTCGAGCGAGGCGCTGGCTGCGGACGACGACTGCGTGTATCCGAGGCGCGTGCGGACGGTGGGTTGCGGCGTGCTGGAGGTGCAGCCGGCCGCCAGGAGAGCGGCGGCCGGGAGGACGAGGAGTTTCATGAGGAGAAGTGAGAAGTGAGAAGTACCAAGGAGAAGTACGAAGGGAAAAGTGAATCGTCAAACGCGAAAAGCTGCTACGGCGCCACGAGGACGTAGCCCTGCTGCTGCAGCGCGATGATCGTGGTGAGCGCCCAGAGATCCAGCTGCACCTCGGGTGTGATGTCCTTCGGGTCGATCTTCCGGGCCATGGCCGCCTGGCCGCAGACGCGGAAGTCCACGCCGGCCTGTTTGAGGGCCTGGATCATGGGCAGGTTGGGATTGTCCTGGCCCTCGTGCCTGGCCTTGTAGGCGTCGTTCCTGAGGATGTAGTCGGTGGAGCCCTGGTGGAAGACGAGGGCCACCTTGCGATTGGCGGCCGGCACCCCTGTCTTCGCGAGCGTGTTCACGTAGCGCGCGACGGCCTGCAGCATCGGGTGTACCACGGCGTCCTTCGGGTTCGCCGTGGCGAGGTCGAAGACGACCTTGTGCTCGATGTTGGGGTTCGGCATTTCGTGTGCGCCGGGCACATCGCGCGCGGCCTCGACACCGGGCACGGGCAGGGTCTGGGCCCCGGCGAGGCCAGTCCCCATCAGGGCTGCGCTCAGCGTCAGTACCATCACCGTTCGTTGCACGTCTGCCTCCTCGCGTCGTCATGCCCGGGATGCGTTGCCGTCCGCCGGGCCGATTCAGCTTACACCGGGCGCCTTCGCCGGTGTCGGCCGCGACCGCGGTTGGAGTAGTAGACTCTGGCGCATGGGTCGGAAAGCCAAAGCCAGGAAGGAACCACCACGGAACGCACCGGGCGCCGCGCACGCCGTCTTCGGCTCGACGCCGAACTGGCCTCTGCTGGCGCTCAGCCTGATTGGCGTCGCGCTGGCGGGGTACCTGTCGTGGACGAGCTGGTCGGGCGGCTCGGTGCAGGGGTGCAGCACGGGCAGCGGGTGCGATCTCGTGCTGTCGAGCCGATGGGCCACGCTCATGGGCCTGCCGACGGCATTCTGGGGACTGCTCACCTATTTCGCGCTTGCCGCCACCGCGTTCCTGGCGAGCGCCGCGCGGCAGTGGCGCCTGGCCTGGACACTGTCGTTCTTCGGGGTGCTCTACAGCGCCTACCTCACCACGGTGTCGGTAACCATGCTGGGCGCGACCTGCCCGTATTGCCTGACCTCGCTGGCCCTGATGGCCGCCATCTTCGCCGTGGTCACCTTCCAGCGGCCGGAGGGGATTCCAGGCTTTTCGTGGCAGCGGTGGCTGCGCATTCGCGGGCCGGTCGCGGTGGGCATCATCGCGTTCCTGCACCTGAACTACATCGGCCTGGTGGGGAAGCCGCCCGCCGTGGAGGACCCGACGCTGCGCGCGCTCGCCGTCCACCTCGCGGAGAGCGGCGCGAAGATGTACGGCGCGGACTGGTGCCCGCACTGCCAGGACCAGAAGGCGCTCTTCGGGGCGGCGGCCAAACGCCTGCCGTACATCGAGTGCAGCATGGGCGCCCGGCAGGGCTCCCCGCAGACCGCCGAGTGCCGCGAGGCGCGCATCAACACGTATCCGACGTGGGAGATTGCCGGGAAGCGGTACGAGGAGGTGCTGTCGCCCCTCCGGCTGGCCGAGCTCACGGGGTTCGACCTGGCCGCCGCTACGCAGCCGCCGGCGGCGCCGCAGTAGGGGGCTGCGCAGCGTCTGCCCATTGAGCGATTGCCGATTGGCGATTGAGCGACTCATTGGGTGATTGGTGATTGGGGCATTGAGTGATTGGAGCTGGTGATTGTGCGGACGAATCGACGAGGGTTCCTGAAGAACGCCGGCGCGATGGGGACGCTGGCGGTGGCGGGCGCGGCGGCGGGATGCACGCCGACGGCGCCGGGCTCGACCGCGCCCCCTGCGCGGACGCTGGACCGGGGGCTTGCAAAGGGCCTGACGCTGCTGTCCTTCCGTGAGCAAGCGCAGGAACGGCTCGGTGCGAAGACGGACAAGGGCATCCTGGACGTGGCGCGGGCGGCATCGCTGCTCCGGATGTACGCGCCCGCCACGATGGACGAGATGCTGCAGCAGGAGGACGGCCCCAGCGTGCAGGCCGTCGTGGAGGCGGCGCTCCGCGGCAGCGAGGCGCAGGCCGCGTTCAGGCCGGAAGAAGGCCTCGAGTACGGCCCGCTGGTCAGCCGGCCCGACAAGATCATCTGCGTGGGCCTCAACTACCGGAAGCACGCCGAGGAGATCGGCTCGCCCGTTCCGTCGTATCCGGTGTTGTTCAACAAGTTCAACGCGTCGCTCAACCGGCACAAGGGCACCGTGAAGCTGCCGGTGGATCTGGCCACGAACTTCGACTACGAGGTGGAGCTCGTCATCGTGATGGGAGCCACCGCGTACCGCGTGAGCGACGCCGATGCGCTCACCTACGTGGCCGGCTATGCCACCGGCAACGACTTCACGGCGCGCGACCTGCAATACGAGCGCGGCGGGCAGTGGATGGTGGGCAAGGCCATCGACGGCTTCGCGCCGATCGGTCCCTACATGGTCACCGCGGACCAGGTCGATCCCGACGCGCTCACGCTCGAGTGTCGCGTCAACGGCGAGACGCGCCAGTCGTCCACGACCGCCGACTTCATCTTCAGCACCCGGACGATGATCAGCTACATCTCGCACCACTTCACGCTGAAGCCCGGGGACGTCATCTATACGGGCACCCCGCAGGGAGTGATCCAGGGCATGCCGAAGGAGAAGCAGGTGTGGCTGAAGCCGGGCGACCGGATCGCCTGCAGCGTGGAGAAACTCGGCGAGCTGACGTTCGAGCTCAGCTGACGGCCGCGCCCAGCGCGTCGCGCACGAGGGGCGCCACTCTCGTGGCGTAGAGCTCGATGCTCGTCATGAGCCTGTCGTGCGGGAGCGTGCCGTTGCTGTACTTCATGTCGAAGCGCGACAGTCCGAGCGCCTTGACCGTGGCCACGATCTTTGCGGCCACCGTCTCGGGCGAGCCCACGTAGAGCGCCCCATCCGGCCCCGCCTCGCGCTCGAACTGCGCGCGGGTGACGGGCGGCCAGCCACGCTCGGCGCCGATGCGCGTCATCATGGCCTGGTAGTGCGGCCACACGTCCTCGCGGGCCTGCTCGTCGGTCGCGGCCACGTGCCCCGGGGAGTGCGCGCCCACCGGATGCGCGGAATGGCCGAACTGCCCGAGCGCTCGATGGTAGAGGTCCACGTAGGGCTTGAAACGCATGGGGCTGCCGCCGATGATGGCGAGCATCAGCGGGAGGTCGTGGCGCGCGGCGCGGATGACCGACTCCGGGCTGCCGCCCACGCCCACCCAGGCGCGCAGCCGCCCGCTCTCGACCGGCGGGTACACCCGCTGATTCGTGAGCGACGCCCTCGTGCGGCCTTCCCACGTCACCGGCTCCTGCGCGAGGAGCTCGGAGAACAGCTCCAGCTTCTCCTCGAAGAGCAGGTCGTACCGGGACAGGTCGTAGCCGAAGAGCGGGAACGACTCGGTGAAGGAGCCCCGGCCGAGAATCACCTCCGCGCGGCCGTTCGACACCGCGTTCAGCGTGGAGAAGCGCTGGAACACCCGCACGGGATCGTCGGTGCTCAGCACCGTGACGGCCGAGCCGAGGTGAATGCGCTCGGTGCGCCCGGCGATGGCCGCCAGCAGCACCTCGGGCGCCGAGACGGCGAAGTCCGGGCGATGGTGCTCGCCGACGCCGAAGAAGGCGAGACCGAGCCGATCGGCCAGCACCGCCTCCTCGACGACGTGCCGCAGCACCTGCGCCTGTGAGAGGGGACGGCTGTCGGGGCCGAGCGTGACGTCTCCGAAAGTGTCCAGGCCCAGCTCGATGCCTTCGCGGGTGTCCATCCCCTCAGTCTAGCCGCCCCCGCACTACTGGCTTCCCAGCGGCAGCGTGATGGACGATGGCCGTGCCTTGCTCCGATAGACGCGCTGGGTGGCCGCCTTGAAGTCCTCCGGCCTCGCCTTCGGGATGTCGGTGAAGACTTGTGGGTTGCGATCCGTCAGCGGGAACCACGAGCTCTGGACCTGCACCATCAGCCGGTGGCCGCGCCGGAACGTGTGCGCCATGTCGGGCAGGTCGAAGCGGATGCGATCCGGCTGGTCGGGCACGAACGGCACCGGCTTCTCGAAGCTCTGACGGAACTTCCCGCGGAACGGCTCGCCGCGGACGAGCTGCTGATACCCGCCCATGCGCACGCGGTTGGCCGGCTCGGGCATCGGCCCCTTCCACTCGGGCGTGGGGTAGTCGGCGGGGAAGACATCGATCACCTTGACGACGAAGTCGGAGTCGGTGCCCGAGGTGGAGACGTGCAGGTCCACCGAGATGGGGCCGTGCACGGTCAGGTCCTCCTCGAGCGGCGCCGTGGCATACACGAGCACGTCGGGCCGCGTGGCCGCGAAGCGCTGGTCTTCGGTCATGTAGTCGCGCTGCATGCCCATCTGCACGTGGCCCACGTACGGTACGGGCCGGTTGGGGTCGCTCAGGTACTGGTCGTAGGCCTCGGCGTCGCCCGGCGCGGTCGTCGTCAGCGCACCACCTGCGCCAAGGTACATCGTCTGCTTCGCGGCACCGGGGGGCCAGGCGTCGAACGTCCGCCAGCGGTTCGTGCCCGTCTCGTACATGGTGACGGGAGCTACGCCCTTGCCCTTGTCCTTCAAGTGCTGCATGAAGAAGGGAAACTCGACGTGCTCGCGGTACCAGGCGGAGGTGTCCTGCCCGAAATCGAGATTGCCGACCGCGCGGCCGGTGTCACGCGACCAGCTGCCGTGCGTCCACGGCCCCATCACGAGGTGGTTCTTCGTCGACGGGCTCTCCGCACGGATCGTGCGATAGGTCAGCAGCGGCCCGGCGAGATCCTCGGCGTCGTACCACCCCCCGACCGTCAGCACCGCGGGCGCGATGCCCTTGAAGTGCTTCCAGATGGATCGCGCCTTCCAGAAATCGTCGTACGTGGTGTGCTCTAGGTTCAGCCGGTAGTACGGATTGGCCAGCACGCCGTGACGCTCCGCCCCTGCCCAGAGCGGCCCCAGCTGCCGGTAGAACTCGTACCCGCTCGGCGTGCCGTAGTCGAAGGGCACGGAGGGCAGGGGACGCGTGGGGTCTGGCCGCGGCTTGAAGCTGGCGTAGAAGCCGAAGTTCGCCGCCAGCATGAATGCGCCGTTGTGAAACGAGTCGTCGCCGAGGTAGTAGTCGGTGACCGGCGCCTGCGGCGACACGGCCTTCAGCGCCGGATGCGCGTCGATCATGCCGGCCGAGACGTAGAAGCCCGGGTAGGAGATGCCCCACATACCCACGCGGCCGTTGTTGCAGGGCACGTGCTTCACCAGCCAGTCGATCGTGTCCCACGTGTCGGTGCTCTCGTCGATGTCGCGGGGCCCCTTCTTCGGGTTGTGCGGCCGCACTTCCACCCACTCGCCCTCGGAGAGGTAGCGCCCGCGCACGTCCTGGTAGACGGCGATGATGCCCTCCTTCAGGAAGTGCTCGGAGGGGCCGATCGTGGTGCGGTAGTTGTCGATGCCGTACGGCGCCACGGAGTACGGCGTGCGCTGCATGACGATCGGGTACGGCGTGTCGCACGTCTTCGGCACGTACACGGACGTGAAGAGCTTCACTCCGTCGCGCATCGGGATCATGTGCTCGTACTTCGTGTACGCGGCGCGGACCGGGTTGGGTGCGTCAGCGGGCGGTTGCTGGGCGGAGAGCAGCGCCGCGCACGAGACAGCCAGCGCGGCCAGGAGAAGTCGGTGGCGCATCACGGCAGTCTAATCCACGCCCTCGCCGCCCGGGCCAGGCGTAAGCTGTCCGTATGCGCACCAACGCTCGCTTCATCCTGGCGGCCGTGCTCGCCACGGTGTCAGCCCCCCTGTGGTCACAAGCCCCGCCCTCTGCCCAGGTGGCAAAGGCGATCGACATGTCCGCCCCCACTCCTCAGGTGGCTGCGGCGGTGGACCGGGCCGACGCCGCGGTCCGCCAACTTCAGCTCACGCTCATCTCGCGCCTGAAGGAGGAACTGGGCCGCGGCGGGCCGAAGGCAGCGGTGACGGTGTGCCGTGACGAGGCACAGCAACTGACCGCCTCGGTCGGGAAGGCGCAGGGCCTGGCCATTGGCCGGACCAGCCACAAGATTCGCAACCCGCGTAATGCCCCGCGAGCGTGGGCCGCCGGCACCGTGGCGTCGAACGCCGGCCGTCCCATCACCGGTGCCACGCCGGCGGTGTTCGACCTGGGGGATCGCGTCGGCGTGTTGCGGCCGATTGGCCAGATGGCGATGTGCGAGACCTGCCATGGGCCGCGTGAGAAGGTGGACGCCGCCATTGGCGATGTCCTTCGCACGTCGTATCCCGATGACCAGGCCGTGGGTTTCGCCGCTGGCGACCTTCGCGGGTGGTTCTGGGTGGAGGTGCCGCTCGCGGCGCGCTGAGAGACGCGCGGCCTGACCGGCGCGCCAGGCCCCTAGCGACGTGGCGTTGCCCGGAGCGTCATCAACCCTATGCCCAGCGGGCGGGTGTCCTCGCTCAGACCGAGCGCCGACGGGGAGGCGGCATCGGGGAACGCGAACGTGAGGGTCGCTCCCGCACGGGCCGACCCTTCGTCCACATCCACGGCCAGCGTCAGGGCGTCGGTGCCTGGGGCGACCGTGGCCTCCACCAGGCCACCCCCCGCGTGGACGCTCACGCGGCGGCGTTCTCCCGGTGCAAGCCCGGCGACGAACGGTGTCCCTTCAAGGGTCACAAGCCAGGAAGAGGCCCCTTGAAGCGGCGGCAGCCTCAGCGTGGCGGTGGGAGCCGCGCTCCAGGTTCCCCACGCTTCCGGCGCGGACCACCCGGGCCCAAGCAGTTCGATGCCGGGCATGTCGGCGCCGAAGCCGATGGTGGCGCCTTCGATGAGGGCGGCACCGATCGTCCCGAGCGTGGCGTCCCGGCCCAGGGCTCGCCGCAGGAGCCTGGCCGTGTCGCGCCCGTGCTCCAACGCGTCGGGCGCGGGGCGCACACCGAAGCGCCGCCCGGCTTCGGCGACGAGGTCCGCGGCGAAGACCGCCCCTTCGGCGGGACCTTCCGCCGCGGGGTCGTAGACGAGCGAGCGTCCCGGCCTGGCAAGTGAGAAGCGCCCGACGACCACCTCGAGCAGGCGCGGCCACTCGTCCCTCGGCGCGGTCGGCAGCGCGGCCTGCAGCATGCCCATCGCACACTCGATCCACGCCGCTCGCCGGCGCTCCCCGGGCCAGCGCATCCAGCTTGCGTGCGTGTTCCCGGGGTGTGCCCGCTTGTAGTACACCGGTCCCGCGACCGCGTGCAGCTCTCCGGCCCGTGCGAGGCGGACGACCCAGACGAGATCTTCGAAGGCCGCCTCGGGGCCCTCGAGCCGCAGCGGTCCGGCCGCCGCCAGGGCGTCGTGCCGAATCAGTCCACGGAACGGCAGGAAGCTCATGGACTCCAGCTGCGTGAGCACGCGTTCGAGTGCGAAGCCGGTCACCGAGGGCGTGTGCACGCGCTCGTCGCGGGCGCCGAACCACTGCACGTCCGCATAGGAGCACGCCGCCTCGGGATGCCGCGCCGCGTACTCGACGAGCGTGGACAGGTAGTCGGGCGAGCACAGGTCGTCCTGCTGCCAGTAGACGAAGAAGTCTCCGTCCGCGCGCGCCATCAGCCAGTTCAGGTTGCCGGCCCAGCCGAGCCGCTGCGGCTGAACCACCATCGTGATGCGCGGATCGGAGAGAAACGATCGGCATCGTGCGGCGGACGCCTCGTCGGCGCCATCGATGGAGATGACGGCACACCACTCCGTCCACGTCTGGGCCACGAGCGAGCGCAGCGTCTCCTCGACGAGGTCCTCGCCGCGCCACACCGGCACGGCGACGTAGACCAGTGGCGTGGCTGCGCCCTTCACGCGGCCCCCGCAATGCGGCGGGCAAGCGCACGTGCGAAGAGCGGGGCGACGGTCCACTTGCCCGTATCCACGGTGTGATACCGCCCGAACGAGCGGGGCCCCACGTCGGAGCGCGCGTGCAGGCCGCTTTCGTGGTCGGTCACATCGGTCGTGCCCTGCGCGAGGATGATGCCACCCTCGACCGCCGCGCCCTCGATGGCCTCGTCCGGCAGGCCGGCCAGCGCCGGCACGAGCCCCGCCAGCGGCGCGTGGATGGCGGCTCGCAGGCACGCCTCGCCGTCGCTCCCCAGGCGATGTCCGACCTCCGGGTGACGGAGGGCGGTCGTGAGGCCCGTGCAACCGGCCGGGTACCACGACAGGAAGAGATCGCCCCCGCCGTACGGCACGATATCGCCGAAGGCGCCGAGGACGATGGTGGCGGCAGGAAGGGCGGTGTCACCGACCGCGCGCACGCGCAGGTAGCGCTTCAACCGGTACGACCACGGGCCCCGCGGGTCAACACCCGCGGTTCGGTCCAGTCGGAGCAGATCGTCCCACGAGGCATTGACGACATGATCGAAGGCGTCGTCGCGGACGCCGTCGGGCCCGGCCATCTCCAGCCGGACCTCGTCGGTGCTGATGGTGACGCTCGTGGCGGTGGTCCGCAGGTGAACGGCGACCCTCGGATCCTCGGAGAGGCGCTGGCGGACGAGCGACGCGAGCGGCGCGGGATCGACTGCCAGCTCGGAGGTGAGGTAGGCGTCCACGATGCCGTCCCCGGCCACGCGGGCGCGCTCGCCCGCCGTCAGGCGCCTGCAGCACGGCGCGCCCGGCACTTCGAGGTAGCTGGCGCCCGGCCGACCGGATTCGTGGGCGGCGATGTCCACCACCTGCGCGTAGAACGCCGCGAGCTCCTCGCTCGAGCACAGGCTGTCGCGATGCACCAGGTAGTGGAAGGGCGCCGACACGTCCAGGGGCAGCGTGTCGAGGTCCAGCCATCGGCGGACGATGGGCGCGAACGAGTAGGCCCCACGCGCCATGAGCCGCGCCGTGGCCAGCGAGCGGTCGTGCCCGTACACGAAGCCGAGGTGGACCTTGCCTTCGTTCTGGCGTGATGCCTGCGAGAGGCACGCCCCCTCCCGCTCGAACACGTCGACATCGTGTCCTCGCGCTGCCAGTTCCAGCGCCACGCCTGCGCCGAGCAGGCCCGCGCCGATCACCCCGATCCGCATCCGCACGCTCCCGGGCCCCGGCCAAGTGGGTCCCGGGATGCCTCACTCTGACACGCGCGCTGCCATGTCGCCAAGCAGAGCGAGGGCCCCCTTCACGGGCGGCCCTGCGGCGCGGTGGCCGTTGCCGCTGGCTTCGCCGGCAGCTTGCGCCGCTGCAGGTCGCGCTCGCGATCCAGGAAGCGCTCGCCGCCCGTGATCCACGGCGCCGCGGGCGCGCCCGTGAGGTAGTGATCGAACCATTCGAAGATGCGGTGGTGATAGTCGATCTGGTTCGCCTTCTTCCTGAGTCCGTGGTCCTCTCCTCCGTACTGCAGCAGCACCACGGTCTTCCCGGCCCGCCGCGCGATGTTGTACAGCTCCACGCCCTGGTGCCAGTGCACCGTCCCGTCGTTGTCGCCGAAGGCCACGAGCAGCGGCGTCTTCATCGTGTGCGCGCGGAAGACGGCGGAGTTGCGAATGTAGGCCTGCAGATCCTCGTAGAGCGGCACGGCCATCCGCTGCTGGCCGGTCTCGATGTGGTCGGTCTCGGCGATGCCGCTGGACCAGTGGTGGTTGCCGTAGTTGCTCACCAGGTTGGTGATGGGCGCGCCGGCCACTCCCGCCGCGAACACGTCCGTGTGCGTCGCCAGATACACCGTGTCGAACCCGCCCCAGGAGTGCCCGACGATGCCCACCCTCGCGGCATCCGCTACGCCCATCTGCACGAGCTTCTGGACGGCGGGCACCACGGACTCCACCACGGACACGCCCGGCTCGCGCGGGCGGAAGACGATATCGGGCTGCAGGTAGACGTAGCCGCGCGTGGTGAAGGCCGCCGGGTTGTAGTACTGGCGCTCGTCCGGCATCGAGAACTGGTGCACGCCGTCCGAGAGCTTCTCGTACATGTAGACCACCATCGGGTACCGCTTCCCGGGCTCGTACCCGGCGGGGTAGAAGACCGATGCCTGCAGCGCGCGTCCCTGCGCGCTCTTGTAGTCCACGACCTCGGCGCGGCCCCAGGCGTACTCCGGCATGAAGGGGTTGGTGGCCGACACCTGCTTCGCATCCGCCAGTGACTCGCCGCCGACGTAGTAGTCGGGCGAATCGTCGAAGGCCTGCACGACGTACGCGTAGCGGTCGGCCTTCTTCGCCTTCGCGAGCCGGTCCACGCGCTTGTCGAGCCAGGTGAGCGAGGTCACGGACGAGCCCGATGGCGCGCCCGGCGCGATCCGCGCGTAGCCGGACTTCTTCGAGCGCAGGCCGAAGGTGGACACGACGAGCAGCTTCTCCCGGTCGATGAACTCCTCGTCCGGATCCAGCCGCGCGTAGCGATGGCGCACGTCGCCGGGGGCGCCGTCGGTGAGCCGCACGGCGCCCGTCCCGTCGGGCCGCACCTCCCAGATGTCCCGCTTGTCGTAGAGCAGCACGGCCCGATCCTCGCGCGTCCATCCCGCGACGCCGAAAGCCGGCTTGTGCGGCCCTGTGTCGTCCGACTCCGTGTCCACGAACGACGCCTTCACGGAGGCCGTGATGTTCACCTGCTGCCCGGTTGCCAGGTTGACCGTCCAGTAGTGGCCATCCTTGAGAAGGAGGAGATACTGCCCGGCGGGGCTGGGCCGGAGGTAGCGATCCTCGATGCGCGCGATGGTCGCGCCGCGCGCACCCGTCTTCAGGTCCACCACCCAGGCGTCGGCGTAGACGCGTCCGATGCTGCGCTCCATCGCGTAGGCGTTCGTGTCCACGACGAGCGCACGCGGTTGATGGGGGATGGGTGTCGCCTCCTCGCCGATCGCGTTGGCGATGCGGACGAGGCGCCCCTCATCTACCCACCACGCGGCCAGCATCGAGCGCTGCCGCTCGCGCCGCGCGTCGATCTTCTGGCGTGCCATCACCGTCGTGTCCTTCGGGTGCCAGACCTGCACGTCCGGTAGTTCGTCAGGGTTGTCGCTGGTCGCGGCGACGCGGCGGGATATCGCTGTGTCCGCGGGCCGTGCCGGCTTCTCGGGCCACGGGGCCACGCCCACGTAGAGCCGCGCGCCGTCCTCGGACCACTGTGGCGCGCGGAAGCGGACGATGCGAAGGCTGGCGTCGAGGCCGCTCTTCACCGCGTCCAGCTTCCGCACCTGGCCGGGGAGGCTTGCCACGTCCGGCCACGCCAGCACGACGTGCGTGGGGCCGTCGCGCGTGTCGTCCGCGTGCGACCGCAGCACGGCCAGAGAGGCCGAGTCCTTGCGCCAGGCCAGGCCGCTGTAGGTGGAGGATGAGGAGTCCAGGGCGCGCAGCGTGCCCGTGGCGGTGTCGAAGAGCTGTACGCTGTTGCCGACGCCGCCTTCGACGGTGACTGCGAAGGCAAGCATAGATCCCTCGTCCTGCCAGGCGATCTCGGAGACGTTCCCGAACGTCGTATCGCGTCCGGTGGCCAGCTCGCGCACCACCAGCGTGGTGCCGGGCGCGATGGTCTCATCCGACCCGCCCGCCGCGGGGGGCGCGGCGGCCCCGGCCGGCTCCGGTGCGTAACGGCGCATGGCGAGGTGGGTGCCGGAGGGGCTGAAGGCAAACGACTCCACGCCGTTCAGCGCCAGCTGCTTGCCGGTGGCGAGCTCGAGCAGCCCCAGCTGCTTGTGCAGCGGCTTCTTGTCCTTCCGCAGCTTTGCCTCCTGCTCCTCGGAGAACCCGATCGACCAGGCCAGCCACTTCGAGTCGTCCGAGAAGGCCGGCTGCTCGCCGAAGGGCAGGGCCGTGGTCGCGCCGCCATCGCTCGACTGCACGCGGAGCTCGTTCTGGCGGTTTGCCCTTGTAATGCCGTAGACGAGCCACCGGCCATCCGGTGAGAGCGGCGTGCGCTGGGGGACGAGCTGCTCCCAGCGGCCGTAGTCTGGCGGTTGGAGCGCGCGTGGCTGCCGGGCAGAGGGGACGGCCCAGGCGAGGCCGGCGAGCGCCATGACGAGAGCGGCACGGACGGGGACGGAGCGGGTCATGCGAGCGCCTCCAGGGTGTGTGGACAGTGATGTTACCGCCCGTTGCGTGATAGCGTTTGGCCCGCATGCAGCGCCGTCACTTCCTCGCCACGGGGGCCACCATCGCGGCGGCCCCCTTTCTGAATCTCGGCCGCGTCCGCGCCTTCGCCGGGCGGCGCGCGGTCGAGTACTCCACGCGCGCCGTGGACCTGGTCGGCGGCGCCACGGTCGTGGACATGCTGGGCCCGTTCAAGATTGGCGCGAGCACCTGGCTCCAGAAGCACTTCACGCGCCTGGACGACGTGGATTTCTTCCATGCGCTGGGGCAGCGGATCTCGCAGCTCACCTACAACTCCAGGAACATGATTGGCAACGGCTCCACCGAGCGGCGAGACGAGGGCCTGTCCGATTACGGCGTCGCCGTCGTGGAGCGCATGAACAAGGTGGGCATGGCGGTGGACGTGTCGCACTGCGGCGACCGCACCACGCTGGACGCCTTCGAGGTCTCGAAGCGCCCCGTGCTCATCACCCACTCGAACTGCCGCGCGCTGGTGCCGGGGCACCCCCGGTGCAAGACAGACGAGGCGATTCGTGCGATGGCGAAGGCGGGCAGCGTCATGGGCATCACCGGCGTGCGGATGTTCGTGAAGCACGACGAGCCCACGACCATCGAGCACATGCTGGACCACTACGATCACGTGCGGAAGCTGGTGGGCGTGGAGCACCTCGGCCTCGGCAGCGACATGGACTTGGACGGCTACGATGACATGACGGCCGACGAGAACCAGGCCATGCGCGCCGGCTACAAGGACAGCTACGGCTTTCGCGAGAAGATCGACATCGAGGGCGTGGACCACCCGAAGCGGGTCTTCGACCTCACCGAGGGGCTCATCCGCCGCGGCTATGCCGATGCGGACATCCGTGGAGCCCTCGGAGGGAATTTCCGGCGCGTGATCGCGCAGATCTGGATGTGAGGAGAGCGATGGACAGGCGGACGATGGTCAAGTCCGGCGCGGCGGCGCTGGTCGTCATGGGCATCGGCGGGTGTCGGGCCGCGGGACCGCCCCGCGTGGCGGCGGCGCGGCCCCCTCGCCCTCGCGTGAACCTGGCGCCGGTGCGCGTGTCGTGGGACCGCGTGATTCGGACCACGGTGGGCCTGCGCCCGCACCGGGACGGCGGCTTCGTCCTGCGCGCGGACAAGCTGGACGAGAAGGTGCTCATCCACAACTACGGGCATGGCGGGGCCGGCATGTCGCTGGCGTGGGGATGCGGCACGCTCGTGGGAGACCTGGCGGATCCCGCCGGCGTGCGTCGTGCGGCCGTCATCGGCTGTGGCTCACCCGGACTCTCCACGGCGCGCCAGCTGCAGCGCCGCGGCTACGACGTCACCATCTACGCGGCCACCGTGCCGCCCGACACGACGTCCAACATGTCGTGGGCGGGCTACACGCCCACGTCGGGCCTCATCGAGCCCGAGCGGCGCACGCCGGCGTGGGATGCGCAGTTCCGCACCGCGGCGGAGGTGTCCTACCGGCAGCTGCAGCTGATGGTCGGGCCCCGCTACGGCGTCTACTGGATCGACAGCTACAACGCCACCGACGATCCGAATCCGCGCCCGCGGGGCGGGGGTGACGGCGACCTGCTGCCCGAGCCGCTGCGCACCGGGCGGGATCGCGAGGTGCTTGGCCCGGGCGAGCACCCGTTCCCGACGCAGTACGCGATCCGACAGTCGAACCTGGCCATCGAGCCGTCCATCTACCTGGATGCGCTCGTGCGGGACTTCCTCGCATTCGGCGGGCGCCTCGTCATCCGCCGCTTCGAGTCGCGCCGCGAGCTGGCCGCGCTTCCCGAGCCCGTCATCGTCAACTGCACGGGGCTGGGGTCGTTCTCGCTCTTCGATGACAAGGAACTGGTGCCCGTGAAGGGACAGCTGACCGTGCTGGTGCCGCAGCCGGAGGTGGACTACCGGGCGTCGGCCCGGCTGCCGGATGACAGCAACGCGAGCATCAACCCCCGGAGCGATGGCATCGTGGTCGGCAACTCGCAGGAGCGGGGTGTCTGGTCGATGGAGCCGAACGAGGAGATCCGGAAGAGGAACGTGGACAACGCGATTGCGTTCTTCTCGCGCATGGCGCCGCCGGCGCCCGGGACGCGCCTCACGCGCTCGGAGGCGCCGCGCGTGACGCCTGCTGTCGAGCGCTTCTTCGACTGGAGAGACGCGCATTGACGCGCCGTGCGGGTGAAGGCGTCGACGACTGGCCCGCGTACAATCGGCCCGGGCCCCACCGATGATCGATCACGTCCTGACCCGCGACGAACATGCGCTGCTGGCGGACGAGCGTGCCGTCCTGGGCCGCCTGCAGCGGACGCTTGCGCGCTTCGAGGGCAGCACCGAGGACCAGGAGGCGCTGGCACACTCCATCCGGCGCCTCGACGAGCTGTTCCTCCTCGTCGTGGTGGGGGAGTTCAACTCGGGCAAGAGCACCTTCATCAACGCCCTGGCCGGGCAGCGCGTGCTCGAGGAGGGCGCGACGCCCACCACGCGACGGATCCAGATCCTCACCTACGGCCCGGCTGTCACGCACAGCGTGGCGGAGACGGCGGTGGACGTGGTCACGGCGCCGGCCGCCATGCTCCGGGACATCCACATCGTGGACACGCCCGGCACCAACGCCATCTTCCGCGAGCACGAGGCCATCACCACCGACTTCGTGCCGCGCGCCGACTTCGTCCTGTTCGTCACCTCCGCCGACCGCCCCTTCACGGAAACCGAGCGCGGGTTCATGGAGGCCATCCGCGAGTGGGGCAAGAAGATCGTCGTCGTGGTCAACAAGTCGGACATCCTGGAGACGGCTGAGGACCGGGCCAGCGTCGAGCAGTTCGTCCGGCAGAGCGCCGCGGACCTGCTGGGCACGGAGCCGCAGGTGTTCCTGGTCTCGGCGCGTGCCGCGCTCAGGGCCAAGCTGGCCGGGGTGATTCCGGAGGAGGCGGGCGCGTCCGGTGGCGCGCCCGGCGCGGGGGCCTTCGCCGCGCTCGAGGGGTACATCGCGTCGACGCTCGACGAGCGGGAGCGCGTCCGCCTGAAGCTGCTGAATCCCGTCGGCGTCGGTCTGCGCCTCGGCGAGCGATACCTGGGCATGGTCGAGGCCGACCTGCACGTGTTGAAGGACGACGTGCGGGCGATGGACGACATCGAGGGGCAGCTGGCCATCTACCGGGAAGACATGGCGCGGGAGTTCCGCCACCGCCTGTCGTCGGTGGACAACATCCTCCACGCGTTCGGGCGGCGCGGCGTGGCCTTCTTCGACGACACGCTGCGCCTGGGGCGGGTCTTCGACCTGATGAACAAGAGCCGGCTGAAGGCCGAGTTCGAGCGGGACGTCATCCAGGACATGCCGCAGCTCATCGAGCGGCAGGTGGGCGACATCATCGACTGGATGGTCGCCAGCGACCTGCGCCAATGGCAGGGCGTGATGGAGCGCATCCAGGCGCGCCGCACCACGCACGTCGACCGTCTGGCGGGCGCCATCGACAGCCGCTTCGAGTACGACCGGGCGCAGCTGCTCGAGACCGTGGGCCGGGCGGCCGAGCGGACCGTCGAGAGCTACGACATCGCGCGCGAGAGCGAGACGATGGCCGAATCGGTCCGGATGGCCGTGGCCGGCACGGCGCTGGCGGAAGTGGGGGCGATCGGGCTGGGCGCTGCGGTCACGGCGCTGGCGACGACCACGTTCGCCGACGTGACCGGCATCCTGGCGGCGGGTGCGTTGGCCGTCATCGGGCTGTTCGTGATTCCCGTGAGGCGGAAGCAGGCGAAGGCGGCGATGCGCGAGAAGATCGAGGGGATGCGCACGCAGCTGGTCGGGTCGCTCACCGCGCAGTTCGATCGCGAGCTGGAGCGCAGCGTCGGCCGCGTGCGCGACGCCATCGCGCCCTACACCCGCTTCGTGCGTGCGGAGCAGCTGCGACTGGGCACGACCCGCGACGAGCTCCGCGCCTCGGCGCAGGAGCTGGGCGCGCTCCAGCGGCGGATCGAGCAGCTGCCTGGGCGTTAGCCCTTACAGGGACTGTCCCCGGAGACAATCAGAGACGGGGACTGTCCCCTACTCGCTGCGCAGCGCCGTCACCGGGTTCACCTCGGTCGCGCGCCGGGCCGGCATCGACGTGGCCGCGATCGAGGCCGCGAGGAAGCCCAGAGGCACCAGCGCGAAGGTCCAGGGCTCGAAGGCCTGCATGTCCACGAAGGTGCTGGCCAGCACTCGGCCGATACCCAGGCCCAGCAGCCACCCCACGGCCACGCCGGTCGTCGTGGTCCGAAGGCTCTCGGAGAGAATCATCCGCAAGACCGCCGCTGGCCGGGCGCCCACGGCCATGCGCACACCGATCTCGCGCGTGCGCCGCGCCACGGCGTAGGACGTAACCCCGTAGATGCCCACCAGGGCGACGACCATCGCCATGACGCCGAAGAACGCGAAGAGAGATGTCGAGAGCCGCAGCATCCAGTACTCCGCGGCGTTCTCGAGGTGCGACGCGAACGTGCGCACGCCGAAGATCGGCACGCCTGGCGCCGTCGCCCGCAGCTCACGACGCACGGTGTTCTCGAGGCCGCTCGTCGGCACCGCCGGCCGGACGTGGAAGAACGCGTTGCTCATGAAGCCCTGGGCGAAGGGCACGTAGACGTTGCCGCGCGGCTCGCGTTCGAACAGGCCGAGCCGCGTGGCGGCGACGATGCCCACGACCTCCATGGGCTCGCTGGGCTTGCCGCCCTCCTCAGCCGCCCACTGAATCCGCTGGCCCAGCGCCGATCCGTCCGGCCACAGCTTGCGCGCGAGCGTCTCGTCGAGCATGGCCACCAGCGGTGCGCCCTTGCCGAAGGCCTCCGCCTGCGTGAAGGAGCGGCCCTGCAGCACCGGCACGCCCATCGCGTTGAAATAGGCGGCGCCGATGGCGTTCCAGGGAGCGCCGAAGCTCTGGCCCGCCTCGGGCGTGGATGGCTTCGACCCGGGCGGAGGGCTCACCCCCGCGCGCTGCACCGTCTTGCCCATGCTGATCATGCCCATCGGCGCGATGGCGCCAATGCTCGCCGACTCCATGCCCGGCAGCGAGGCGAGCCGCTCCTCGATCCGGGCGTAGGCGTCCAGGCTCTGCGCCTCGTCCAGCCCGCCGAGGCGGCTGTCCACCTCCGCCAGCACGGTGTCGTCCGCGCGGAAGCCGAAGTCGGTGCTGGCCGCGATGAGCGCCATGCGGAGGAAGAGGCCCGCCGCGATGAGCAGGCACAGCGAGAGCGCCACCTGCGCAGCCACCAGTGGGTTGCGCGGGACGAAACGCCAGCGCCGCGGTGCCGGGTCGTCGCCCGTCTGCACCTTCAGGTCGGTGAGGATGTCCGCCTGCGAGTGCTTCAGCGCCGGTCCCAGCGCGAAGCCAATCGTGGCGAGCAGGCAGAAGCCGATGGATCCGCCCACCAGCGCCGGCGAGGCCATGCTTCCGAGCGTCAGCGTGATGGGCACCATGCTGGACAGCGATGTGGTCAGGAAGTCGATGGCGTAGAGGCCAAGCGCCACGCCCAGTGAGCCGCCCACCAGTGAGAGCAGCAGGCCCTCCACCAGCAGTTGCCGGATGATGCGCCCGCGCCCTCCGCCGAGCGCCAGGCGCACGGCGAACTCCTTGCGCCGCGCGCGGCCCCGCGCCAGCAGCATCGACGCGAGGTTCAGGCACACGGTCAGCAGCACGGCACCGGTCAGGCCCATCATCAAGGCGCCGAGCGTGCCCAGGACGGTCTCGTTCGCCGGCGTCGTGCCCGTGGAGAACTTCGGGAGCGGCGCCAGCGACAGCACCTGGTGCTCGTGCTCCGCGGGGAACGCCTGGGCCAGGCTCTTGCCGAACAGCTCCAGCCCCACCGACGCCGCCGAAGCGGCAACCCCGTCTTTGAGGCGCCCGACGAGGAACAGGTTGTAGGCGTCCGCGCGTTGCAGCGACCGCGCGCCCTCGCCCTGGAAGTCGTTGGCGAGCGTGTGGAATACCCCGAGCGGGAAGAAGAGCTCCGGCCCGAACACGCTCATGGTTCCCGTGAAGCCCTCCGGGGTGATGCCAACAATGGTGAACGGGCGCTCGTTGACGCGCACGGTCGTTCCGATCAACCCGGGATCGAACCCCGTGCGCTTCCAGTAGGCGTAGCTGGCGATGGCCACCGGGATGTCCTGGCCCGGCCGGTCCTCTTCCGCGGTGAACGTGCGGCCCTGGAGCAGCGCGACGCCGAGCACGTCGAAGTAGTTCGCGCTGGCCAGCACGGAGAAGGCGCGTCGCGACTGCTCGCCCTCGCCGATGCCCACGATGGTGGGATTGTGCGCGAGGAGACCCGAGAACAGGTCCGCCCGCCCGGCCAGCTCCTGGTAGATCGGGTAGGAGAACGCCCGGTAGTCGTTCGTGGTCCGGGCATCGCGCGAATACAGCTGAACGATGCGGTCCGGCTCCGGAAACGGGCGGCCGGCCATGGTGAACGCGTAGACCACGCTGAACATCGCGGCGTTGAGGCCGATGCCGAGCGCCAGCACGATGATGGCGGCGAGTGAGAAGCCGGGAGATTTGAGCAGCAGCCGGAGCGAAACCTTGAGATCGTCCACGGGGGCTAGGACGAGAGCGGGGAGGGGGTTGTTCCGAACGGGCGCTTCGCGTGGGCGGCCCACCGGGCCGGAGGGGCCGCGCTTCGCGCGGTGGGCGCTCCGCGTAGGCGGCCCTCCGGGCCGTGGGCCTCACGGTGGGCCTCGCCGCTTTGCGATTCGGTGGGCGCTGCGCGTGGGCGGCCCTTCGGGCCGTGGGCGGCGGAAGCCGCCGTGGGGTGAATCACGCGCCGGGCGTGAACCGGTAGCACCACGCTTCGCCCTCGAGCACCGTTTCACCCGTCTGACGCGTGACACGGACGGCGAGCTGCGAGACCGGCTTGGCCTGGTGCACCTTCAGGACCTCGGCGTGCGCGGTGATGGTGTCACCGATGTAGACCGGCGCCGTGAACTTCCAGTTCTGGCTCAGGAAGACGGTACCGGGGCCGGGCAAGTCGGTCGCTACGAGCGCGTGGAGTAGTCCCGTGGTCAGCCCGCCCTGCACCACGAGGCGCCCGAACTTCGTGCCGGCGGCAAACGCCTCGTCGTAGTGGAGCGGATTGTAGTCGCCGGAGATCTCGGAGTACTTGCGCACGTGATCCGCGGTCAGCGTCAGCTGCCTCGTCGCCGTCTGTCCCACCCGCAGGCTCATACCGATGCCCCCTCCATCGCCATGGCGTTCAGCGCCTTCACCTCGGCCGCCATCGCCTCGGACAGGAGCTTGTGCTCCTTCCGCGCCTCGTCCAGGGTCCACTCGAACGACGCGATGCGGTCCGTGACCTCGAACAGTCCCCGGGCCCTCTCGTTCCGCCCGGCGTCGTATGCCTCGAGCGCCTGGTCCGTGCCCGTGGCGAGGGCTCGAGCCAGGTACTCGGCATCGATCAGCGCGTCGGTGATGCCGTGCGCGGTGATCGGGTCCTTGAAGTATGCCGCATCGCCCACCAGCGCCCAGCCGGGGCCCGCGCTGCGGCGGAAGAACCCGGGCTGGCCGGGGAATCCGTGCAGCGTTCCGATCAGCATCGCGTTCTTCATCGCGGGCACGAGATCCGCGCCGGACTCCTCCAGGACGCGCTGGTATCCAGCGGCCACGTCGTCGCGGAAGATCTCGGCGAAGCGGCGTGCTGGCGCGGACACGAAGAGGCAGGTGAGGCCGTCGTTGGTGGGAATGGCGCCGACACTCAGGCCCGGGTGGTAGTACCACCGATAGCCATCCACCGGCAGCCCCGACCAGTATCCGAACACGTTGGCCGCGGCCCATCGCCCGGCGTGGGTGATGGCCGCGTTCACCAGGCTGGCCACGGTGGACCGGAGGCCATCGGCGCCCACGACCACGTCCGCAGCGATCTCCAGGGTCTGTCCATCGTCTCCGGAGACGATCACGCCGCGCACACGCCCGCTGGCGTCGCGGAGCAGTCCGGCCAGCCGGGTGCCGTACGCCGCGTGGGCGCCGGCCTCGAGCGCCACGTCCACGATGGCGCGGTCCAGCACGGTGCGGCGCGGCGCATAGAGCGCGTCCACGCCGTCCCTGGGCTTGATGGGCACCGAGATGGGCTCGCCGCTGTAGAGAAACGTCGCCCGGCGGACCGGCGGGGTCCCCGCGGCCTGGATACGGGGCAGCACGCCCCACCTTGCCAGTTGCAGGACACCGCCGCGCATCAGTGCGTGCGTGGAGAGGGTGTCGGCTCCGTAGCGGCCGCGATCCACCATGAGCACGCGGAGGCCGTGGCGCGACAGCAGCAGCGCGGTGCCCGCGCCGGCGGGGCGCGCGCCGACGATGACGGCGTCGTATCGGGACCGGAGTGTGGTCGAGGTCATCATGTGCGTGTCGTCCTGTCAGGCCACGGCGGCCGTCCGGCCTGCGAGATAGCTCGTGACGTGCTCGGCCAGGGCCCGCGCATCGTCGCCCACGCCGTCGATGAAGGCGGAGTTGCGGCGGCGCATGAAGTGCAGGCCGAGGGCGTAGAGGCCGGGCTCCGAGGTAATTCCGCCGCTGTGACGGATCTCGCCGTAGTCGTCGAGCACGGGCACCTGCAGCCACGGGTAGCGCCGCTTGAATCCGGTGGCCCAGATCACCGAGCAGATGCCGGCGTCCTCGAGCGGCAGCGAGGTCTCCGCCTCGATGAAGCAGAGGCAGTGCGGCTCGAAGGGCGCGGCGGGCACGGCGTCGATGCCTTCGCGCGCGATGAAGCGATCGATGCGGCTCAGGAGGCTCGCCAGCTTGAAGTCGGCGGCGGCGGTCGTCGCCACGAGATCGTCGTCGAAACGCGCGACGCCGTCGCAGGCGTCCAGCAGCCGCCCGACCACGCGAACGCCGCGCGCGCGCAGCCCCAGCAGGTCCAGCGTGATGTGATCCGGATGGCCCACCAGCTGGAGCGAGGGCTGCTCACGCGAGACCTCCAGGTCGTACACCTGGTCCACCGTCTCGCCGAAGAGGCCCATCCGGTCGAGCCACCACAAGATGTCCCGCCCCCGGTAGGCGCGCGGCATGCGCAGGTGCTGGCCCACCGCGATGGTCGCGGCCCGGCCGGCGCGCTGCAGTTCATCGGCGAGCTGGATGCCCGTGGACGAGGCGCCGACGATGAGGACGCCGCCCTCGGGCAGCAGCTCCGGCCGCCGGTACTCGGTGGGCACGACGTGCGTGATGTCCCGGGGGAACCGACTGGCCACGTCCGGCACCCGGGGCGTGTCCGAGTGGCCCGTCGCCACGATCACCACGCGTGCACGCCAGTCGCCCATGCTCGTGCCGACGAGGAACCGGCTGCCATCACGCCTCAACGATTGAACCGCGACGCCCGAACGGACGGGCGCGCTGAAGGACGCGGCGTAGCGCTCGAAATAGTCCACGACCTCGGGCATCGACATGTAGCCGTCAGGATCGGGACCGTCGTAGCAGAAGCCGGGGAGGCGGCTCTGCCAGTTGGGGGTGAGCAAGCGCAGGGAGTCCCAGCGCTCGCTCCGCCACCGCTCGGCCACCCGACCGCGTTCGATCACGACGTGATCCACGCCCCGATCGGTGAGGCAGCGGCTCATCGCCAGGCCGGCCTGGCCGGCACCGATGACGACGCAGTCGGTGTGGTTCATGGGGATCAGCCGACCGTGATGCCGAACTCGACCGGCGTCTTGTTGGTGATGATGTCGAACACCGCGGAGCGGGCCTTCGCCTGCTCGACGATCTGGCGGAGCTTCTCCTCGGGGGCGTCGCCCTTGATGGTGAAGTTCGCGCGGATGTTCTGATAGCCGTTGCGGACCTCGTCCGACAGGCCGAGGATGCCGCGGACGTCCATGTCGCCCTCGACCGACGCCTCGACCTCGGTGAGCTTCACGCCGCGGGCGGCCGCGATGTTGCCGATCGAGCCGGCGATGCAGGCGGCCAGGCCGTAGAGCACGATCTCCACGGGCAGCGGCGCGTTGTCGGCGCCCACCAGGACCGCGGGGTGATCCGCCTCCATGGTGAACGTGCGCTTGTGCGTGTGCTCGCTGCCGGCGCCGTAGAAGGTCTCGATGGTGCCCCGGGTGTGCGTCCCCGAGACCCACGTGTTCTTCGCCCGGAACTGGAACTTCGCCAGGCCCGGGTTGTCCTTCACAGCGTTGATGGTGGCGAACAGGGTTGGCGTGTCGACGCCGTTGAGCGGTCCGCGCTCTTTCTTCGGTTCCTGGACTGCGGTCTGTGACATGTGCGGGTTTCCTCCACTTGTCTAATCGACAAACGGAGGAGAAACACGCCACGGACTTTTCGAAGACACCCGCCGGAGGGCGGTTGGAACTTTCCCGGGCCTGCGGTCGTCCAAGGACGCCCGACTCCCTTGCGCTGGACTGCGCGCAGGACTTGCGCAGCGACCTACCTGTGCAGTGCCACGAGGTCCCCGACCTCGACGACGTCGGAGACGCGCTCGATCCGGATCGTCGCCGACTGCGGCCGCGTCACCACGACGATGGCATCTCCAACGGCCGTGGTCGGTCCGCGGTCGCCCATCGCGCGGCGGAAGATCGTGAGCCGCTGGCCTCGCGATACGCCCTGGTTGAAGCCGCGATCGATGACCATGAGCTGCTGCGGCCCGCTGGTGACGCGCCCCAGCTCGCCGAAGACAATGCGCGCGGGGTCGTCGAACTGCGGCGCGCCCTCGGCCTGTGCGGCCACCACGGGCATGGGGTCGAACGGCTCGAGCGCGTCGCCTGCCATGAACTCGCCGCAGGCGTACACCACCACCACGACCGATGTCTCAGGCGTGGTGTCCACCACCTGCACGAGCCCGGCCGTGTGCTCGCCGAAGGTCGCGTGCTTGGCCGGCGCGCTCTTGTCGCCGTAGCGGAAGCGGCGCCGGACGACGAAGTTCTGGCCGGCCTTCATCC
>JADZCN010000080.1 GCA_020851565.1 Acidobacteriota bacterium
ACGATGGCGATGCCCTTGTTGAGGAACTCGAGGTCCTTGGCCTCGTGCGTGGCGCCCAGGATGTTCGAGTCGGTCGAGTACGCCTTCTCGACGCTCATCTTGTACTCGAAGCCGTGGGCGATCATGTACTCCGACATCTCCTTGCGCCCGCCCAGCTCGTCGATGAACCGCTGGTCGAGCCACGGCTTGTAGATGCGCAGGTTGGGGTTCGCCAGCAGGCCGTAGCGGTAGAACCGCTCGATGTCGTTGCCCTTGAAGGTGCTGCCATCGCCCCAGATGTTCACGTCGTCTTCACGCATGGCGACGACGAGCATCGTGCCGGTGACGGCGCGGCCGAGTGGCGTGGTGTTGAAGTAGGTCGCGCCCGCCGTGGAGACGTGGAACGCGCCACACTGGATGGCCGCCAGGCCCTCGGCCACCAGCTGCGGGCGGCATTCGACGAGCCGTGCCTTCTCGGCGCCGTAGGCCATCGCCTTCTTCGGGATGTCGTCGTAGTCCTTCTCGTCGGGCTGCCCGAGATTCGCCGTGTAGGCGTACGGGATGGCGCCCTTCGCGCGCATCCAGTGCAGGGCGGCGCTGGTGTCGAGGCCGCCGGAGAAGGCGATGCCGACTTTCTCGCCGGCGGGAAGGTTCTGAAGGATGTTGGCCACGGGATCGCTCCAAAGCCTTCGATCATACGTGATCGGGTGCCGGAGGGCGCCCTCACTCGCCAAGGAACTCGCCGAACCCCTTCAGGCCCTCGACGTGATCGCATACCGCCTTGATGGCCATCAACAGTGGCACCGCGAGCAGCATGCCCGGGGCGCCCCACGCCCAGCTCCAGAACGCGATGGCGAGGAAGATGGCGACGTGGTTCAGCGAGGCCGCCCGGCTGATGAAGTGCGGCGTGATGAACATGCCCTCGATGGTGGTAATGGCCAGCGACGCCCCGGCCACCAGGGCCGCCCCTTCAAGGGTCCCGAACTGGAGGAAGCCCACGGCGGCCAGCACGACCGCCACGACCAGCGCGCCGAAGTAGGGCACCAGGTTCATCAGCCCGGCTAAGAGCCCCCACGCGGCCGGCTGCTCGACGCCGAGCCACCAGAGCACCAGCCCCGTCACGATAGCGACCAGCGATGACGTGATCAATTGCACCCAGAGGAAGCTCTGGATGCGCCGCGCGATGTCGTTGAGGATGCTGACCGTCACCCGCTTCGAGCCACGCGACTCCATCTGCCGCACGAGCTTCCGCTTGAACGAATCGTCTTCGTTCAGCAGGAAGATGGTGAGGAACAGGATGGTCACCATCTGGCCCATCAAGCCGATGGCGCCGATGCCGCCGGTGACCAGCCAGTCGGACACGCGGATGGGCTGCTCGATCTCGACGCGCGTGACCCCCGGCCGGCGCTCGGCGGGCCCCTTGGCCTCCGCGGCGGCCGAATCGATGGCCTTCGCCGCCGCCTGCACGCGCTCGAGCGCCGAGTCCGGCGCGCCACCGCGCGCGCGCCTGAACGTCGTCCGCAGCTTCGCGGCGCCATCGGGGATCTTGGCCACGACGGCGTCCACCTGCGGCCAGAGCGCGACCGCGCCCGCGCCGATACCCGTGACCAGCGCGGCCACGACCAGCACCGACGCCAGCGCGCGGGGAACCCACCAGCGCGTGAACAGGTTGACGATCGGGTTGAGCGCGTAGAACAGCAGGATGGCCAGGACCACGGGCAGCAGGAGCGGCGCCGCGAAGTGAAGCGTGGCGACTGCCGCACAGAGGGCCAGCACGCGCAGGGCCACGCTCGCGCCGCGCAGCGGCGCGCTCCGCACGATGACGCCACTCTCCTTCACGGAGGCGGGCCGGGACTCCGGGACCGGGGACGGAGACGCGGAGCTCACAGCAGGACCTCGTCCAGCGGGCGGCGCGGCGTGTGCGTGCGCGATGAGGAGGCGTGCCCGAGGCGGAAGGGCTGGATGGGCACGACCGCATGCCCCACCAGCGCGCCCACCTCGTCTCGCGTGTCGACCGCCTCGAGGATCTGGCTCACGGGCTGCAGCGCAAGGCCGCGGAGCGTGGCCGCCAGGTAGAGCCGTTCCACCACCTGGCCCGCGCGCACCTGGGCCAACATGTCGCGCTGGTCGGCGTCGGCAATCCGCTGCCATCGAGACAGATCGAGGTGGAGTTCCACTCCGTCGGCGTTCACGCGGAACCGCCACGGCTGCGTGTTCCGGGTGGAGGGCGCCAGCAGCGCGTAGCGGACGAGGAAGCGAAGCCGGTCGGCGTCGCTCCCGTCCCGGGAGAAATCATCGGGATCGATGTCCCAGGGGTTTGGGGGTTGGGGGATGACGTCCATGGCTGTCCTTGCCGGACGCACGTGCAAGAATCCCGCCGGCCGAACCGCGAACGAGTCGGGGACAGTCCCTGTAAAATCCTGGCAGAAGCTGCGGATCTGGCCCATCCGCTTCCCAATGCCGGAAAGCCGGCGACCTTCCCGCCGGGCTGACGGCCATCATAGGCACCTCACGGGAGGCCATGGCACGATGGCGCGATGGATCCTCTTGCCGGATCGTCCTGGAGCCAGCCCCAGACGGTCGCCGGGTTCAGCAAGTCGCCCCCCAACGATCGCCTGATGCGCGTGGCGGCCGATGAGCTGGAGCGCCTGACGCGCGGACTGGCCATCGACATCGGCTGCGGGGCTGGACGCAACGCCGTCCCGCTGGCACGGCTGGGCTGGGAGGTAATCGGCCTCGACCTCTCATGGCCCATGGCCGCCGCGGCCGCCGAGCGCGCCGCGCGCGACAGGCTCGCGCTGGACGTCGTCCTGGCCCCGATGGAACCGCTTCCCCTGCGAAGCCACTCGGCCGACCTGATCGTGGCGCACGGCATCTGGAACCTCGCCCCGTCATCAGAGGTCTTCCGCGCGGCAGTCCGCGAGGCCGCGCGGGTGGCAAAGCGCGGTGCGTTGTGTTTCGTCTTCACGTTCTCCCGGCATACCCTGTTGCCGGAGGCCAGGCCGGTCGAGGGCGAGCGTTTCGTCTTCACGGATTTCTCCGGCGGCCCGCAGTGCTTCCTCACCGAGGCGGAACTCGTCGGCGAGATGGCTGCCGCGGGGTTCGCGCCGGATCCCCACGTGCCGCTCATCGAGCACAACCTGCCCCGGCCGGGCGCCGTCAGAAGCGGCGCACCGGTCATCTACGAAGGAGGTTTTCGTGTCCAGCATCACGGCCGCTGAGGCCCTGCCGCTCGCCAGCCTGATCACGCCCACCGAGCAGGGCATTGCCAGCCGCATCCTCGCGAAGACGAGCGGCGGCAACCTCACGCTCTTCGCGTTCGACCAGGGGCAGGGCCTGAGCGAGCACGCCACGCCCTACGACGCGCTCGTGCTCGTCCTCGAGGGCGAGCTGACGCTGACCATCGGCGGCACGCCGGTGAAGGCCACGCCGGGCACCGTGGTCCGCATGCCGGCCAACGTGCCGCACGCGGTGGATGCACCAGTGGCGGCACGAATGCTGCTCGCGATGTTCAAGGAGCTGAAGAGCTGAGGGCCCGGGCACCGGCGGCGTAGCGCCGCTCCGCCTCCGCCTTGACCAGGGCCAGGGCGCGATGCCGGATGAGCAGGATGCCCGCGGCGAACACCGTCCAGTAGGGTCGGAACCGCCGCCGCGCCTCCGCGTCCGTGGTGGCCACGCGCGTGTCGGTGCGGAAGACCGACGACCCTGAACCGCGTGGCTCGGCCGCGAGTGTCCAGACGATCTTCACGTAGCCCGGGTCGTTGAACGCGGCGAACTCGGCCGGCGGCAGGCTGTGAAACACCACGTCAGCGTGCCACGGCTGCGTGTATGCGCCCATGACGATGGCCCGGCCCGGCACCTCGGCCAGCACGCCCCACCCGATGGCCCGCATCTCGTCGATGAAGCTGCGCGTCTGCACCTCGACGCTCGCGGGCTGGGCGCGAAGCAGCACTTCGCGCGCCCTGAAGATGGCCTGGACCACGCGAGAGCGCCGGAGGTCCAGGTCCATCGCCGCTGCATAGGTCACCTCTGCCGGTGCCGCCACGCGGATCTCGTGCCGCTCGGCCACCTCGCACACCGGCATGAACCGATCGATCAGCGGGTCCGCGAACCGGCCGCCCACTCGGCCGTACCGAAACCACGTCCTCGCGAGAAATGCCAGACCAGCCGCCGCGCCGACAGCCGCCACGCCCGCGAGAATCCGCGCGCTCGTATTCCTCGCCCTGCTAGTGCGCATAGTCGTACTCGATGGAGACGGGGCGCCCGCGCCAGTAGGCGTACACACCCTGAGGCAGAAGCCACTCGACAACGGAGTCGGCGGGCACCATCATGCCGTGCATCGGGACATGCCTCAGGTTGCGGGCCTGCCACGGATGCGCCGACGGGGGGTTCTTCCCGTCGTCATAGAGGCGATCGGGCACGAAGACCGATTCCACGAGGCCATCGGCGCCGAAGCGGAATTCGACCGACGCGGCCGCGGCCCCACCGGTGATGGAGGCTCGTGCGCGCGAGTCGTCGATGGCCGTCCACATCACGCCCTGGCTGGGCAGGAGCGCGGTCGGCAACCAGACGGCCTCGCCCAGGTAGCGCTGCAGCGACGCCGTGGCCATGTCGGGCGTGCCGGCCTTGTCCACGACGGTCACCAGTCCGAGGACGGCGCCGTGCATCGAACCTTCACCCCCGACGAAGCCGTCGCGAACGTGCACGGCCAGACCAGGGGCCATGCGGATGCGCGCATCCCACACCATGCCCGGCGCCATGGGCACGAAATCCTGGGTGGCCGTGAACGCCGCCCACTTGTCTGTCCCGGGCTGCCCCATGTTGAACTCGCCAGCCCAGGTGACACGAGCGTGCGTGATGATGGGCTGCCCATCCTTCAGGGCCGCCCTGAAGTAGCGCGTGACCGGCGGCGGGAGCCCGTCGAGTTCCCGCTCGCTGTAGATGGCCGCGGGGAGAGGACGGGCCCCAGCCCTGAGGCGCCCCCGCATGGCATCGGTCGCGGACTTCCAGCGAAAGCCTGCCACCCCGAGCGCGACCACGCCCAGGGCGATCACGATGGCGACAATCTTCAGGCTCAGCTGGACCCAGGGCGCGGACATCGTGACTCCTGCTGCCGGTGGCTGCAAGAACATGGCCGGAGGCGGACACGCCGATTTCGCAAAGCCCCACGCGACATCGGGATCATCTGACGCCGTTCCGGCAGGTCACTGCCCGGAACCCCGCGGGCGACCCGGCATCCAGCGGCAGCGAGTGAGAAGCCGGGGCGGAACAGGCAGCCATCCGCGCGTCAGACTTCTCACTTCTCACTTCAGTTGCTCAAGGCGTGCAGATCTCCCCGGTCACCGTCGTGATGACGACGCCGCCGCGGTTGAAACCGCTGACGAAGAAGTAGCCGGACGCGCTGGCGAACTCGCCGGTGCCCTCCACGATCCGCTGGTAGGCCGTCACGGCCCCACTCTCAGGCAGCCCCGTGGATTGGTTGGTGATCCCTGTCTCGCGCATCACCAGGACACCGCGTGCGGTGCGGTACTCGAACACGCCGCTGTAGGGAACGAAGTTGGGTGAAGGGGCCGGCGGTTCCCCGCGGCTGTCGCCCTTGAAGTAGGTCGTGCCGCGAAGCCCGTGGTTGCCGTCACCTCCCCGAGGAAGCAGAACGTGTCGGCGGGCTTGCAGCCGTTTGTGGTCCGCATCTCGACCATGTCGGCGTGGACGGGCTTGCAGGTGGAGGGCACCGCCTGTCCATCGGCAAGGGCTGGCGTGGCGAGGGCCGCGAGGGTCACCGCGGCCATGAGGCTCCGGCAGAGCGAGGGGTCGGTCATGGCAGGTCCTCCAGGAGCACAATTGCCCCAGGCCAAGCCTAATGGCCGGCGCGAGGGACCACTTTCTCTGCTGCGCGTGGAGCCACTTTCCCGGCGACCGGCAGGGTCGCACACGCTCGTGACGCTCGACGGCGACGGTCCCTTGACCGAACGGCTGTATCGCGGCCTTCGGCGCGCCATTCTGGATGGCCGGATCGTGCCCGGCGCCCGCCTGCCGTCCACGCGTGTCCTGTCCGCGGACCTCGGCCTGTCGCGCAACGTCGTCCTGGTCGCCTTCGAGCACCTGATGGCGGAGGGATACGTGGAAGGGCGTGCGGGTTCGGGCACCTTCGTGTCACGGGCCCTGCCCGACGCGGTGCCGGCTCGCCGCCCACGGACGCCGGCCATCGCGGCGCCGGGCCGGGCGCGCGCCGCTCTGTCGGTCCACGCCGAACGCGTCAATGCCATCGCTCCCCTGCCGCCCCCGGGCGCACGGATCCGGGCCGGGCTTGCCTGCGACTTCCGGTACGGACTCCCGGCCGTCCAGGATTTCCCACAGTCGCTCTGGGCGCGCCTCCTGGCACGCCGGGCCGGTTCGGTGTCGGTCCGCACGCTCGGGTACGGGCGGTCGCTCGGCTTCGAGCCGCTTCGGCACGCCGTGGCGGACTACGTCAAGCGGGCCCGGGGCGTCAATGCCACGGCCGATCGTGTCGTGATTGTCAGCGGCGCCCAGCAGGCCTTCGATCTGATCGCCCGCCTCTTCATCGACCCTGGCGATCGCGTCGTCGTGGAGGAGCCCGGCTATCAAGCCGCGCGACAGGCCTTTGTCGCCGCGGGCGCCCGGCCTGTGCCGGTGCCCGTGGACGCGAGCGGCATCGACGTCTCACGACTGCCGCGTCGCGACCGGGTCAGGCTGGCCTATGTGACGCCCTCGCACCAGTTCCCCCTCGGCGGCATCCTGCCGTTGGCGCGCCGGCTCGAGCTCCTGCAATGGGCCGGGGCGGTCGGGGCCCACGTCGTGGAGGACGATTACGAGAGCGAGTTCCGGTACGGGGGCAACCCTGTCGAGGCGGTCCAGGGGCTGGACCTCGACGGGCGCGTGCTCTACGTGGGCACCTTCTCCAAGGTCCTGTACCCCTCGCTGCGCATTGGCTATCTCGTCGTGCCGGAGTCGCTCGTCGGGCCAATCGCGGGGCTGAAGTTCCTCACCGACGGGCATGCGCCGACCCTCGAGCAGGAGGTGCTGACCGACTTCATCACGGCCGGGCACTTCGAGCGCCATCTCCGGCGAGCACGGGCGCGGAACGCGGCGCGCCGCGCGGTGCCGCTCGAGGCACTGAAGGAGGCGCTGGGCGACGAGGCGACGGTGTCGGGTGAGAATGCCGGGCTGCACGTGGTCCTGTAGCCGCGTGGGATGCAGAGCAACCGGTTCGATGCGGTGCAGCGCCTCGCGCTCGACCGCGGCGTGGGCGTGTATCCCGTGATGCCGTACTACCTGCGCCCGCCGCGCCGCGCGGGGCTCATGCTCGGCTACGCGTGCCTCACCGAGCAGGAGATCCGCGAAGGGGTGGCCGTGCTGGCCGACGTGCTGCGTGCGGTGACGGGCAGATAGCGCCTGTGGCGGGCGGCTGCGCCTCCGGCATCCTCGCTAGGGCGTGGGCACGCGATCGACCAGGCGCCCGGTCGCACTCTCAACGCTCACGAGGGCCTTCTGATACTCGGCCAGTGCCCTGGCCTCGCGCAACGCCGCATCGGCCGTGGCCAGCTCGCGCAGGTTGACCAGGAACTGCGTGGACTCGCCGAGCTCGAAGCGGTCGCGTTCGAGGGCCTCGAGCTCGCGGGTCACCGCCACCTCCTCGGTGACGACCTCGAGCACGGCCTGCGCGGCACGCAGGGCGCTCAGCGCGTCCTGGACGTCGGCGCGGATCTGGTCCTCGGCCCAGCGCAGCTCCTGGTCGAGCGTCGCCAGTCTGGCGCGCGCCTGCAGCGACTTGCCGGTCGCCTTGCGTCGCTGGAACGGCAGCTCGAAGGTCAGGCCGGTCTCGAGGACCGAGGCGACGCGGCTCGGCAGGCCGGTCCCGAAGTCGCGGGACGACTGCGCGAACAGCTCCATCTCCGGCAGCAGGGTGTTCTCGGCGAGGCGGAGCTCCACTTCCTGCTGCTGCCGCTTGAGGCGGATGGCTGTCGCCTCGGGCCGGCGCTCGAGCGCGACGCGGATCTCCTCGGCTTCGTCGGGCTCGCGCTGGCCAACCGACGGTCGTGGCAGATCAGGCAGGCGGTTGCCGCCGGGGCGCACGGGATTGCCGGCCGGGTCGCGGAGGAACAGCGACACGTCGATGGCCTGCAGCTCGAGCTGACGCTGCGCACCGGCCAGCGCCGACTGGCGCTGGAGGATGGCACGCCGGTTGTCGGTGCGTTCGACCGGTGCGGTCTGGCCGAGCGCGACGGCGTCGGCGAGCTGCTGGTCGCGGGCAACGGCGATGTCGAGCAGGGCTTGCGCGATCCGGCGCTGCTGGCCGGCCGCGACCCACTCCCAATAGACGGCGAGCGCCTCCTTGAAATACGTCAGCCGCGCCTTGTCGAGGCCGCGCTCGGCAACACCGACGCCCAGTTCCGCAACGCTGCGGCCGGCGCGCCGCGGATCGATGGCCCGGTCGCGCAGCAGCGGCAGGATGAGCCCGGCGGTGACCTCGCCGTTCGACAGCGTCTGCGCCTTGGTGTCGTAGGCGGCGAAGCTGCCGCGGCCGACGCGGTAACCGCCGTAGGCGGTCATGCCGAGCGGTGCCAGCGGCTGCTCGAGCATGCCCTTGGCGCGGTGGTTGTCGTAGAAGCCGCGAACGCTCATGACGTCAGCCTCGAGCTTCAAGTCGAAGCCGCCCTGGGCCTCGACGAGCGCGCCCTGCGCGAGCGCCACGTCCTGGCGGGCCTGCTCGAGGAGTGGCAGCGCCCGGTTGACCGAGCCCAGCAGCTCCTCGACGGTCAGCGGCGTCGACCCGGGGCTGGTCGCGGGCTGGGCCGCCAGGACCGGGCCAGTCAGCAGCAGCCCCACGACGCCGAGCCATGCCCTTCCGCTCACTTCCCACCGCCTTTGGCCGGCGCGGGGGACGCCACCGACGAGGTGACCGCCGGGGCGTACACCGACTCGCCGGGCTCGCTCGGCGAGAGCACCGGGGGAAAGCCGTTGAACTGCCGCCACAGCTCGTAGCCGAGCGGAACGATGTTGAGCAGGACCCAGCCGTTGGCCTGCACGCCCTGCCGCAGGAACCGCTGCGAGGGCCACGGTTCGTCCTCCGGGTCCGGCTCGACCAGCACCCGGAACGTGCCCAGGCCGTTGTCGGCGGGATCCACCAGGATCACCCTCCCACCGAAGGTGCCGACGGCAATCGACGGCCAGCCGCTGAACTGCAGTGCCGGCCAGCCTTCGAACTGCAGCCGCACGGGATGTCCCGGCAGGACCATCGGCATGTCGTTGCCGTCCACCCACAGCTCGACGACGTCCCGGCTCGAGGCGGGGACCAGCTGCGCCAGCGGCGCGCCGGCCTTCAGCAGCTCCCCACTCTGCCGCGCCAGCACGCGCTGCACGGTCCCATCGACAGGGGCCAGGACCCGCTGCGTCTCCTGGCGGGCGATGCGGACGTCGAGCTTGGCGAGCTCGGCCCGGGCCTTGGCCACGTCACTGTTCGCCGAGGCCAGCGATGCCCTGGCCTCGTCGATCCGTGCCTTCGCGTCGGCGCGGGTGCGAACGAGCTCGGCCGCCAGCGATGCGGCCTCGGCCCGGGACGCGTTGAGCGTGGCCGTCGCGCGGTCCACCTCGGCATGGCGCGTGGCCGACTCGAGCTCGGCGAGCTCGACGTTGCGGGTCGAGGTGAGGCCCTTGGCCATCAGCGCCCGTTGCCGCTGGAGATTGAGGTCCGCCGTCACCTTCGCGGCCCGCGCGGCGGTCAGCCCCTGCTCGGCCGCCACCACGCGGTCGCGCGCCATCTCCTCGCGCAGCCCGGCCGCGGTGACGCTGCTCTCGAGGGTCTCGACGAGCCCGATGATGCGATCGTCCAGCGCGCGGGTGCGTGTCTCGCTCTCGTGGATCGTCCGCGTCACCGCATCACGCTCCTGGCGGAGCCGTTCCATGATGGACGCGTCGATGTCGGACAGGTCGACAATCGGGTCGCCACGCCGGACCTGGCTGCCCTCGACCACGTGCCAGCGGGCGATGCGGCCGTCGACCGGCGCCTCGACGTGCTGGAGGCGCTCGCCGGGGCTGAACGCGACCACGCGGCCCGAGCCGGCGATGTTCTGCTGCCAGGGGGTGAGGGTGAGCGCGGCGACGGTCACCACCAGGAGGATCACCAGCAACCGCGCCAGGACGCGAACCACGCGGGGCGCCTGCACGTTGTGCAGGGCGAGGCGCTGATCCATGTGCCACGCCGACCGTCCGCTCACGCTCGTCCCTCCTCGTGCATCTCGCCGCCCGCGAGGGTGACGACGCGCGTGCAGCGCGCCAGCAGGTCGGCCCGCTCCGTTATGCAGATGACGGTCCACGGCGCGTCCGCTCCGAACAGCGCCTGCCCGAGCTGCTCCTGCTCGTCGTGCCGGTCGATCTGATCGAGGGCGCCGTCGAGGATGACCAGCCGCGGGCGGCCGGCGATGGCGCGTGCGATCATCAGGCGGCTGGCCTGCCGGTACGAGAGCGGGCGCCCGTGCGGGTGCAGCGCGGTGTCGAGCCCGTCGGGCAGCTCGAGCAGTTCGTCGAGCAGCCCGACGGCGGACAGGGCGTCGCTCACGTCGGCGTGTGTCAACTCTTCGCGGCCCAGCCGCACGTTGTCGACAATCGTGCCCGGGAAGAGCTCGATGTCCCGGACCAGGGCGACGCTGCGCCGCAGCGCGGCGAGCGGCAGGTCGCGGAGATCGACGCCGTCGATGCGCACGCTGCCGGCCCGCGGGGTCCGCAGGCCGAACAGCACGTCGGCGAGGGTGCTCTTGCCCGACCCGTTCGGGCCGGTGACCCCCACGCGCTCGCCCGCCGCCACTTCCCACCCCCGCACCGTCAGCGACGGCCCGTCGGCATCGTCGTACTGCACCGCGAGGTCGCGGACGGACAAGGCGGCCGGCCCGCTGCCGTGCGGCAGTCCCTCACCACCCGCGCGCTCGAGCGGCAGGTCGACCAGATCTCCCAGCTTGTCGATGGCCGCGGACAGGTCGTAGAAGACCTCGAGCTGCTTGCCGAACTTGGTGAAGGCGCTCAGCATCCCGGCGACGATGAGCTCGGCGGCGACCAGCTGCCCGAGCGTGAGCTGGCGATCGATGACCAGCCAGCCGCCGATGCCGAGCAGGGCCGAGCTGGCGATGGCCTGCAGCGCGAACGAGCCGACGATCTGCCGCACCAGGATGCGGAAGTGCTTCGACCGGTAGGTCAGGTAGTCCTCGAGCAGGCGCTGCGACCGCTGGACGGCGTATTCGGGCCCGCCGGGGGATTTGAACGTCACCAGGTGCGTCGCCAGCTGCTCGAGCCACGCCTCGAGCGCGTACTTGGCCTTCGACTCGCGGATGCTCGTGGCGATCGCCCCGCGGCCGAGCGCGAAGATGATGCCCAGCATCGCCACGACCAGCAGCACGTCGAACGCCGCCAGCCACGGGTGGTAGATGGCCAGCAGGATCATGCCGATCAAGGTCTGCATGAGGATGCTCAGCCCGTCGATGAGGAGCAGCGAGGCCGACTTCTGGACGGTGACCGTGTCGAAGAAGCGGTTGACGAGCTCTGGGCCGTGATAGCGGTCGAAAGCGTCGGCGCGCACCCGGATGAGCCGCCAGGTCACGTCGGTGGCCACGCGCGCGAAGATGCTGCGCTGGATGATCTCGACCACGAAGGCCCGCATGGCGTTGAGCGCGGTCGAGAAGCCGAGCGCCACGAACACGAACAGCGTCAGCACGACCAGCGGCTGGAGCACCGCGCCGAAGGCGATGGTGTTGACCAGCGACTGGACCGCGACGGGCAGCACCAGCGACAGCAGTCCGATGACGGCCGAGTAGACGACGGCCACCCAGAGCGTGCGGCGCTCGCCCTCGAGCAGCGCCCGCAGGCGGACGAGCGGCTCGAGCCGCGGCTGGCCCTCGCGCGTCCGCATTGCCGACAGGGGCGCTGCCGGCTCGGCCAGCAGCCAGTCGACCGCGGTGCCATCGTCGGGGATGCCCAGCCACTGGCGCAGGCTGGCGCCCGACCAGCGGCCGGTGCGGGGACCGGCGCCGGGCACCACGACGCGGGCGCCGCCGCGCGCGGCCTCGAGTACCGCCAGCGCCTGTGGCTGCCCATCGACGGTCCGGAGCGCCAGCCACGGGTACGAGGGATCGGCGTCGGCGAGGACATCGGCGAGCGGCCGGCGGACGAGCGCCGTGGCGATGCCGGCCTCGGCGGCGAGCGCGCGCACGGCCTCGAGCGGCGCGTCGGTCACCAGGCCGGCCGGCAGCCGGCGCATCGCCTGCTCGAGCACGCGGCCGTCGAACTCGACGCCGTGTACCCGCGCCAGGAACTCGACGACGGGCCAGAGGCGGCGGGCGCCGTCGCTGGAGGGGGGCCGGACCGGTGACATGCGAATCATAATATACGAAATATAATTCGTATATTACATTTCGTGAATCTGGCGTATCCTTTTCACAGCTCCTATGACGCCACACGAGCCCGGCGCGTCCCGGTGGACGTTCCTCACCAACCATGGCCACGTGCTGTTGTGCCTGGTCCAGGAGCCCGAGTTGCGGTTGCGCGACGTCGCCGAGCGGGTCGGCGTGACCGAGCGCGCCGTCCAGGGCATCGTCTCGGACCTCGAAGAGGCCGGCTACCTGACGCGGCACCGCAGCGGTCGCCAGAACGTGTACGAGATCGACGGCGACCGGCCGATGCGGCACCCGGTGGAGGCGCACCAGACGGTCCGGGCGCTGATCGACCTGATGAAGGCGGGGCCGCGCAGCAGGACGGCGCGGCAGGCGGGCCCGGCGCCCCGCAGGCGCCGGGTGTGAGTGGCGTCGATCCGCGGCGAGCGGGCGGCTAGCGGCCCGCGGCCTGTCGGCCGATGTCGACGGTCTTGAAGCCCGCGTCGCCCCAGTTCATCACGAAGACGCTGAAGCCCTGCTTCATGCGCATCTCGATGTCGGCGGCGCTGGCCGGATAGCCACAGGGCACGTTGAATTCCTTGCAGGCCGTGAGCACCTGCTGGATGGCGGCCTCCCAGGCGGCTTCGTCCACCTTGCGCTGGCCGCTGGCGTCGGTCGTCGAGAAGACCTGGCGGAGGGTGCCCGCCCCGGGCCACAGCACGCCGATGCCCTTCACCGCGGCAATCTCGCGCACCTTCGCGAGGCCCGCCTTGCTCTCGACGATGGTCCAGTTGATGAGCTCTCCACGGGGATTGAGGGGCCACAGGTCGGCCCTGGCCTTGTACTCGGCCTCGCTCAGGCCCCAGAGCGCCGGCGCGTCACCCACGTCTTCACTGCGCGTGCCGCCCTTCGACTTGAAGCGCAGGGCGGTGAGCCCCTGGCGGACCTCCTCGGCGCTCTCCACCGACACGAACATCACGCCGCTGACACCGAGGTTCAGCTGCCGGCCGATCTGCTCGCCGACCTTCACGGGATCGGGCGCGATCTCCGGCGCCTTCACGATGAGGGGATGGTGCAGCCGGTGCACGGGGGTCTTCGTGAAGATGCCGATCTGCCCGGCGCCTTTCACGAACTCGGCGAACGTGGCGTAGCCGCGATCGAAATTGCCTTCCATGCTGCCGTCGAAGACGAAGTCGCTCTTCGCATAGGCGAGGGCTTCCTTCGCGAGCTCCGCCTGGGACTTCGGCGGCGCTTCGGGCGCGGCGGGCGCCGGCGCGCCAGGCCGAGGCGGGAAGCGCCGGTTCGACGGCGCATAGAGCCCGAAGACGGGCTTCTTCTGCTCCAGCAGCTCGATGACGGGGTTCAACCGCGACGTCCCCGGCGCCTGTCCCATCACCAGGCTGCCTGCTCCGACTCCCACCACGAGGACCGACACCACAATCAACCGTGCACGCACGCGCGCCTCCTTGCAGAACAACAGTGGAGGCGAGTATACGACACGGGTTCTCGGGTTCTGGGGTTCTGGGGTTCTGGGGTTCTGGGGTTCTGGGGTTCTGGGGTTCCCAACCGCCGCGAGGCTCCGGCTTCCACGATTGGCTCCCGACCGCAATTCGCCTCCGCGCGCCGTTCCCTCCCGGCGTGGTCCGTTCCCCTCCCGGCAACGCTTGTCCGGCTCCCGCCTCCCGATCCCGGTTCCCGGTTCCCGCCTCCCGCCTCCCGCCTCCCGACTCCCGACTCCCGACTCTATCTGTAGTCCTCCCTCACCGGCGCGAAGGTGTCGAGCACGCGGCACCTCGTCAGCGCGCGCCCCGCGTGTGGAGTGTGAGGCGGGATGACGAACACCTTCCCCGGCGTGAGCACATGGGTGTCGCCCCCGACGGTGATTTCGAGCTCCCCCTCGACGACGGTGACGATCTGCTCGTGGGGATGATGGTGTTCGGGGAAGGACGCGCCCGGGTCGATGTCCACCCAGGAGTGCGTCACGCGATCGGTGTGGATGAGGCGGGCGCGCAGGCCCGGAAAGAGGTCGCGGACGGGCAGCGTGTCGAGCGTGATGAGCGGCATGGCGGAGATATACCACGCGGTGTGCCGGGGCATACTGGGTGGGCATGCACAAGGCGATGGTCTGGGGATGGATGGCGGTGCTGGCTCTGCCCGCGGTGGCGGCAGCGCAGGGCTCGGTGGACGCGCAACTGTGGGCACAGGTAGTGGCCACGGTCCGGGTGTCCGAGCACTGGCGGCTGCACCTCGAAGAGCAGCCGCGCTGGCACCAGGACATGTCGGAATCGTTCCAGGTCATCACGCGCGCGGCGGTCGGCCGGCAGTTGCACGAGCGCGCCACGCTCTGGGGTGGCTACGCGTGGGTCGCCAAGCCGCCCGGCCCCGGCGTCACGCACGAGCACCGCATCTGGCAGCAGCTCTCGGCCACGTTCCCCGTGGCGGGACAGTGGACACCCTCGCTGCGCGTCCGGCTCGAACAGCGCTTCCAGGACGGCTGGAGCGACAGCTCGCACCGTCTGCGCACGATGGGCCGCGCCGTGCGGCCCCTGAACGACAGCCGATCGTGGTCACTCGCGACGTGGAACGAGCTGTTGGTCACCTTCGACGAGACCGGCGGCGGGCCGTGGCAAGGCGTCGATCAGAATCGCCTGTTTGCGGGACTGCTGCGGCAGCTGAACGCGAAGACCGGCCTGGAGTTCGGCTACATCTGGAACACGTCGAAGGCCCCGGCAAGCGAGCGCTCGCACGCGCACGTGGCGTTCGTGTGGCTGAACCTGACGCTGTGAGGAGGGCGCGCCGTCGGCGCCTGGGCCGCTCGGCGGCAGGCGCGGCTGCGCCGCGTCAGCGCGCCTTCGGCGCGTCGGGGATCCCCACCGCAGGCCCACGGCGCGATGCGCCGCCCACCGAGCCGCGGCGAGCGGCGAGGCCCATCGGGGCGCGCCGTCGGCGAGTGGGCCGCTCGGCGGCAGGCGCGGCGACCGCGTCAGCGCGCCTTCGGCGCGGGGGGATCCCCACCGCAGGCCCACGGCGCGACGCGCCGCCCACCGAGCCGCGCTAGCGGCGAGGCCCGTCGGGGCGCGCCGTCGGCGCGTGGGCCGCTCGGCGGCAGGCGCGGCTGCGCCGCGTCAGCGCGCCTTCGGCGCGGGGGGGATCCCCACCGCAGGCCCACGGCCCAAAGGGCCGCCTACCGAGCCGCGAAGCGGCGAGGCCCATCGGGGCGCGCCGTCGGCGCCTGGGCCGCTCGGGCGGCAGGCGCAGCGACCGCGTAAGCGCGCCTTCGGCGCGGGGGATCCCCACCGCAGGCCCACGGCGCGACGCGCCGCCCACCGAGCCGCGAAGCGGCGAGGCCCATCGGGGCGCGCCGTCGGCGCCTGGGCCGCTCGGCGGCAGGCGCGGCTCCGCCGCGTGCGCGCGCCTGCGGCGCGTCGGGG
>JADZCN010000081.1 GCA_020851565.1 Acidobacteriota bacterium
GGCGGCTCACCGCCATCGAGGGCCGCGCCATGGGCGTGCACGTGAACTTCGCGCCCGTGGCCGACGTGAACAACAACCCGCGCAACCCCGTCATCAACACGCGCTCGTTCGGGGAGGATCCGGCGCGCGTCGGCGCGCTGGCGACCGCGTTCACTCGCGGCCTTGCGGCGGGCGGGATGCTGGCCACGCTCAAGCACTTCCCGGGCCATGGCGATACCGACGTGGACAGCCATCTGGGCCTGCCGCTGATCGGCCATCCGCGCGAGCGGCTGAACACCACAGAGCTGCCGCCGTTCAGGGCGGGGATGGCGGCGGGCGCCGCGGCGGCGATGGTGGCGCACATCGAGCTGCCGGAGCTCGATCCGGAGAAAGGTCCCGCGACGTTCAGCCGGCCCGTCATCACGAACCTCCTGCGCCGGGAGCTTGCCTTCCCCGGCCTCATCGTCACCGACTCGATGAAGATGGACGCCATCACGCGCATGATGCCGCCGGGCGAGGCAGCGGTGAAGGCGGTGGCGGCGGGTGCGGACCTGGTGCTGGACACACCGGATCCGGCCGCGGCGTTCCGGGCGCTGAAGGCGGCGGTCGAGGGCGGGCAGATCGAGCGCGCGCAGGTCGAGGCGTCCGTGAAGCGGATCCTCGACGCCAAGGCGCGCCTCGGGCTCCATCGCACACGTACGGTCTCGATGGAATCCGTGCCCACCATCGTCGGCAGCCGGCAGCACCAGGCCGTGGCGCGCGCGATTGCGGAGAAGGCGGTCACGCTGATCAAGGACGAGGCGAACCGCGTGCCCCTGCGCCTGCCCCCGGGGGCGAGCGTCCTGTACCTTTCGGTGCTGGACTACCCCTCGGGCTGGCGCATCGCGGCGCCGAGCCGGACCATCATTCCGGAGCTGAAGAAACGCTGGGCCGCGACCGAGGCGGTCGAAGTCTCGGACCGCTCGACGCAGAACGAGCTGGATCTGGTGCGCGCGATGGCCGGGCGTTTCGATGCGGTGATCGCCGGCGTGTTCGTGCGTGCGGCCTCGGGCAGCGGCCGGCAGGATCTCGGCCCGGGCGTCGTGCGCCTGCTGCAGGACCTGGCCCGCACCACGAAGCAGCGCTCGCAGCCGATGGCCACGGTGTTCTTCGGCAACCCCTACGTCGCGGGCACGGTGCCGGACGTGCCGGTCATGCTGCTCACCTACGACTTCTCGGACTTGGCGGAGGCGAGCGCCGTCCGCGCCCTGGCCGGCGAGGCGCCGATCACGGGGAAGCTGCCCATCTCGCTGCCGGGGCTGTTCCCGGCGGGGCATGGGTTGACGCGCTGAGTGCGACCCGACCGGGCGCGCGATGGCCCCGGCGAGGACGGAGCGCCACCAGCACCCGGCTCCCAGGCCGGCATCCAGCACCTCCGGATCGGTATTCGCGACCCGCTCGGCATCAAAGCCTCGCGGCCGTCCTGCCTGCGGTGCTGGCTGCGTGAATCGTGGACGGCCTGTCCGCAGGGTGCCGGTGTCGCTCCGTCCTCGCCGGGGCGGGCGATTCGTCTAGTGGCTGTGCACCGTGCGGGTCGGTGTGGCTGGCCGGCGGCACGCCCTGCGGAAAGCCCGAGCAGGTTGTGCCGAAAAAGCGTGCGGAGGCGGGGGTCGCGCGTGGGGTTGGGGGCCCCCACGCCTTGCAGAGTCAACGCGCCGCAGCACGGTTTTTCCGGGCTTGGAGCCGGGCGTGCGGCCGGCCAGCCACACCGACCCGCGACGTCGTGCCTCGATGTGCGCGCGGCTTGCCGGCCCTGGAGGTTCCTGTGCTAAGATCAGAAGTCTTCGCGCCCTTAGCTCTGTTGGATAGAGCGTCTGGCTACGAACCAGGAGGTCGCACGTTCGAGTCGTGCAGGGCGCGCCAACCCGTTCTCACGGGTTGGCTTTCCGCTGCGCAACTCCAGTTCACGCGACCCCTCGCTCCGCGAGGTGTCAGCGGGCTCGAGTCGTGCAGGGCGCGCCATCCGCCCAGGCTCACTACCGTGAGCTACGGCGAGATGGCTTACCACCGCAGCCTCCCGCTCAGGGCTGGTTCAACTCCACAATCGCGATCGCGTTCCCGTCGTTCATCGGGATCACCAGCCGGTTCCGCTTCGAGTCGTAGGTCATCGACGCCGCGCTCGGGATGCCCGAGGCCACGACCTCGGCCTTCTGCCCTGGGCGGATGCGTGCCACGAAGCCCTCGCGCACGCTGCTCACGTACTTCGTCCCGTCGGCCAGGACCACGATGCCGTCGTTGCCGGCGTGCGTGGACTGCTCCGTGGCCAGGAGCTTGCCATCCGGTGAGTAGGTGAGCACGTCAGCCGAGCCGATATTCACGACGACGATGTTGCCCTTCGCGTCGAAGGTGATGCCGTTCGGAAGGTTGATCGGCGCGCCGCTGGCGAAGACCGTGGTCTGCCCCTGGGGTGAGATGCGGTAGACGCCGCTGCCCGGCTGCGTGGTCTGCGTGGCGTAGATGGTGCCGTCCTTTGCCACCTCGATGTCGTTGATGCGCGTGGCCCCCTGCACCGGGACGCTCCCGCGCGGCTCGCCCGTCTTCATGTCGAACCAGCGGATGGTGTCGATGTCGGCCACGTAGAGCATCCCGTTGGCGATGTGGCTGCCCAGCGGATGGTTGAGCGTGAGCCCGTTGCGGTTGACGCCGATCCACTTCAGCGTGTGCACCGAACCGTCCGGGTTCACCAGCGAGACGTAGCCGTCGTTCGGCGCCACCTCCTGCGGCATGCCGGCGTTGACGGCCACGTACAGATCCCGCTCCGCGTCGTACGAGACGCTCTCGGCGAAGCGGAAGCTGCCGTAGACCTTCGTGTTCGGTGTGAGCTTGAGCGGCGTGCCCGCGACGAACGGCTTGTCCGTGGACGCGCCCGCAGCCGGCGGCTGCTGCGCGCTGGCGGTGAGAGGGGTACCAAGGGCGGCGAGAACGGCCACCCCGAAGACGAAGGTCCGCATTGCCGCTACGCCTTCTTCCCGCGGGTCTTTGCCCAGCGCTTCCGCGCGGCCTCGGCCATCTTCGCGCGTGTCTCCTCGGAGATCTCGCGGACCGCGCGCTTCGCCACGCGCGTCTTCTTCGAAACGGCCTTCTTGACGCGCGCGCGCCTGGTGGTGGCCGGCAGGTACGCGCCGAACTGCTTCGACACGCGCTTGCCCACTTCCGAGATCTGGCTGTCGACCTCCGCCATCTGCTTCGCCAGCGCGTCCTTCCTGTTCAGCAACTCGCCCATCGTCTTGCCGATGAACTCGGCCACCTGGTCCGCCAGCGTGGCGGCCGCGGCTTCCTTCTTCTGTGATTTCGCCAAAACCGTGCCTCCCGGGGGTGAACTGATCCGTTCAATTATGCGCCGGTATCCGGCCCGCCGCGGCTGATTCACAGCCCTGGATCGGCCGAAAAGCGCATGGAAGTAACATGCACGAAATGTTACCGTTACTTCGTCGTTGCACGACGATGGTAGGCGCGTAATGTCAGGCTGGAGAGCCCGTCTCGCACTCGTGGCCCTGGGACTCGTCATGGCGTCGGTGCCGACGCTGGGGCAGGGGGCCGCGCCGGGCCGGGCCGTTGCGTCAATGGGCGAGCCGCTGCAGGCCACTCACCCGACGTTGCGGGCCCGGCTGGATCGCATCGCGGCGGGCAGTGCCTTGTGGCGCGAGGCCGTGGAGGCCGCCGGTAAGCTCGGCCGTCGCGTGATCGTGCTGACGCCCGACCAGGTGCACCCCTCCGCGGTGGAGGGGCGGGCCAAGGCGGGAATCGACTCCGGCCTCCTCGCCGAAGCCATGCCCATCGCGCACGACGGCGTCCGCATCAACGCCGTGGTCGTGGTGGTCAACTTGCCGCTCATCGCGGACGTCCACGCCCGGATGGGCTCGCTCCCTGGCGAGCACGATGCGGACCTGGATCGCATCCTGATCCACGAGGTCTACGGCCACGCCCTGCCGTATCTGCTGTCCGGCACCCTGGCCGGCCGCTGCGCGGACCCTGCCGAGGGCGAGCGCGCCAGCCAGGCGTGCGCCATCCAGCGGGAGAACGCCGTCCGGGGAGAGCTCGGCCTGGGACGCCGCGTGGACGCGGGGCTGCAAGGCTTGTCGCTCGCGCGGGCGACGAGCCGGTGGTAGCGCCCGAATCCCCACCGCCCTCTCCACTGTCTCCGGCAACTGCTCCAGGCCCTCCGGCGACTACTCCAGCGCGAACGCGACGAGAGCGGTCTTGTCCGCACGCCCAGTGGCGATCACCACGAACTGCCGCCCCGACTTCCCCATGAACGTCATCGGCGTTGCCTGCGCGGCCTCGGCGAGCGGGGCCCGCCAAATCTCACGCCCCGTGGCCTTGTCGAACGCGTAGAGGAACGTGTCGCCGCTTCCGATCAACACCAGCCCGCCCTTCGTGACGATGGCGCCGGCAGGCCCGGGCGCGCCGAGCCGCTCGGGCAAAGTGACGCCGGCGAGCGCGGGGTGCTTGCGCAGCTCCGGTTGATCGCCGAAGGGAACTTTCCACGCGATCTCGCCCTTGTTCAGGTTGAGGGCCACGAGGTGCGCGTAGGGCGGCTTCGTCAGCGGGACGCCGTTCATGAACACCGGGGGCAGGCTCCGCTGGACGTACTCGGCGTCCACCTCGCCCTTGCGCTCCGGCGGGACGTCTGCCGGGTTGAACTTCTGGATCGAGAAGACGGCGAGGCTCTGCGCGCTCTTGAGGTAGAGCCGCCCCGTCTCGGGATCGAACGCGCCGCCGCCCCAGTTGGCACCGCCCCACACGCCTGGGCGGACGATGGTGCCTTCTGCAGAGGGCGGCGTGTAGAGCGGCCCCATCCGGTACTTCTTCATCTCCGTCTGTGCCGCCGCCTTCAACTCCGGCGTCAGGTCGAATGCATCGTCCAGGGTGACGCCTTGCGCCTCGAAGGCGGGCGGGCGCGTCGGGAAGGGCTGCGTCGGCCACGCCGTTTCGCCCGGCACATCGCTCTGCGGCACGCGGCGCTCCTCGATGGGCCACACCGGACGGCCCGTGACGCGATCGAAGACGAACGCGAAGCCCTGCTTGGTGAGCTGCACGACGGCATCGATGCGCCTGCCGTCCACCGTGATGGTGGCCAGGATGGGCGCGGCGGGCGGGTCGTAGTCCCAGAGCCCGTGGTGCACGAACTGGAAGTGCCACTTGCGCTTCCCCGTGGCCGCGTCGAGGCAGACGATCGACTCGGCAAAGAGGTTCTGACCGGGTCGCCGGCCGCCGTAGTAGTCGTTGCTGGGCGTAGAGACGGGCAGGTAGACGAGGCCGCGCGCCTCGTCCAGGCTGAACGGCGGCCAGACGTTGGTGTGCCCCGTGAAGCGCCACGATCCGTTGTCCCACGTGTTGTTGCCGAACTCGCCGCGCTGCGGGATGGTGTGGAACGTCCACACCTGCCGGCCCGTTCGCGCATCGAACGCGCGGACGTCGCCCGGCGGATCCTGCTTGTAGGACAGCCGATCCCCGACGCCGTTGCCGAGGATCACGATGTTCTTGTAGACCACGGGCGGCGAGGTCTGGGCGTAGTGCTTCTTGTTGACGTTCCAGACCAGGCCCTCGGTGAGGTCGATCTCGCCGTCCTTCCCGAACGTGGTGACGGGCCGGCCTGTCTTCGCATCGAGCGCGATGAGTCGGTGCCGCGTGTTGAGGAAGATGCGGAGGTGGTCTCCGTCCCTCCACGCCGCCACGCCGCGATGGACGAACCCCTGGCCGCTCGCCGGTTGGCCGTCCTTGTAGGACTCCGGGTTGTAGCGCCACAGCTCGCGCCCGGTCTCGGCATCGAGCGCAGCCGCCTGGTTGTAGGGCGTGCTGACGTAGAGCACGCCGTCGATCATCAGGGGCGTGTTCTGGAACGCGCCAGGCCTGGTGCCGTACTGCTCGTAGGGAATCTCGTTGGGCTTCCACTCCCACACGACTCGCAGCCGGCTCACGTTGGCGGGCGTGATCTGGTCCAGCGGCGAGTAGTGGGTGGCGGCGGCGTCGGCGGCGTAATGGGGCCATTGGCCCACGTCGGGAGCCGGGAGTCGGGAGTCGGGAGGGGAGGGCTGATCGGCACTGGATGTCGGGAGGGGAAGCGCGTCGGGAGCAAGGTAACCGTCGGGAGTGATGACAGCACCGCCGGGAGATCTGCGATCGAACGCAGTCGCGGCGGTCCCCAGCAGGGCTAGTGTCAGCAAACCGCTCGCCAGTGGTGTCGTCATGGCCGCCCTCCCATCCCGACGCCTTCCTGTTTCCCTCCCGACGCGTCCTTACTTCGCTCCCGACGCGTCACTGGTGGCTCCCGGCCCCTTGTACACTCGTCCACCCTTGACGACCGTCTCGACGTGCGCCAAAGCGGTGATGTCGAACAGCGGGTTGCCGTGGACGACAATCACATCGGCGAGCTTGCCTGGCTCGATGGTGCCGAGCTCGCGCTGCTTGCCCAGGATGGTCGCGCCAACGCGCGTGAGTGCGGAGATCGCGCGCTGCGGCGGCATCCCCATGTCCACGTGCGCCTTGGCCTCTCGCCACAGCGCCTCGGTGTGGAAGTTCATCGGCGTGCCGGAGTCGGTGCCCATCCCCATGACGGCGCCGGCCTCGATGAACTGCTTCAGGCCGCGCTCGCGGAAGAACACTTCGCGGTCCGTGCGCGAGAAATAGCCGAGGGCCCGCCAGTTCTGGAGCGACCGCTGGATCTCGTCGTAGACGGGCGTGGGGAAGTCCTGCTTCAGCTGCGGGTCCTGCAGGCGCTCAGGAAAGGCCGCCGTGTCCGGGTAGATCCAGCTGCGGTGCGCGGCCGTGATGACCACGGGCCGTCCCGCGTTGACGATGCTGGTGACGAGGTCCGGGCTGTAGGGCGGCGCGGTGCCCGCCGAGCCGGCGTGGGTCAGCACGTCGATGCCGCCGTCGAGCGCGTTCCACACGTCCCGCTCCGCGTACAGGTGCGCGTGCACGCGCATGCCGCGCTTGTGGGCGGCGTTGGCAATGGCCTTGTAGTCGTCGCGCGTGAGGCCCGCGTGTGCCTTGATGACGTCCACGCCGGCAGAGGCGAGCCGGTCGACCTCGGCGGCCGCCTGCGCGGGGCTGGTCACCTTGACCTGGTAGTCCTCGGGGAAGATCGCGACGTTGCGCGTGAGCCACGGGCCGCTCACCGACATCCGGGGGCCGGGGATCTCGGCCTTCGCGATGCGGTCGCGAATCGCGAGACTCTCGGCGAGTGGCGCGCCGAGGTCCACGGCCGAAGTGATGCCCGCCATCAGCAACTGCCGCGCCGCGATCTCCATCACCTGAGGCAGCATGCGAGCGCGGCCCTGCTGGTCCATCCAGGGAAACCAGCGCCCGTAGTCGCCGTGTCCAAGCAGCACGAGGTGCGCGTGCAGCTCGATCATCCCCGGCATCATCGTCCGGCCGCTCGTGTCGATGACGCGCGTGCCCGGTGGGATGGTCACCTCGCTCCGTGGCCCCGCGCGGACGATGCGGTCGCCCTCGACGAGGATGGCGGCGTGGTGGATGGGCGGGGCGTCGTAGCCGTCGAGGAGCATCCCGCCGACGAGGGCGAGGCGCGAAGGCTCCTGCGATCGCACGCCGGCGGCGCCAAGCAGGGCCGCTATCGCGGTCGTGAGCGCTACGGCCGTGACAGCCTTCCCGACGAAGTTCTTCATCACTCCCGCCTCCCGTCGCGATTGCCCGCCCGACGTGCTCTTTCGGCTCCCGGCTCCCGGCTCCCTGTTCCCGGTTCTCGACAGCGAGCGCGACGCGCTCAGCCGCGCTCGCCCCTCGCGACCACGAACTCCCCGGGAATCGCGTAGCCGTGCCCGATGCGGTACGGCGCGATGGACGCGATGTAGTCGGCCCTGGCCGATCGACGCGTGTCCTCGTCGAAGCGGGAATAGGCCATCGCCACGGGCCCGCCCGCGAACGCGGCATCCGCGGCCTCGTCCGCGGTGTCGTAGTGCAGCGTCGTCGTCAGGCGCTCCGAGGCGACGTTCTGAAAGCCCGCCGCCTCGAGGGCCAGCTGCAGCGACGGTCCGGTGCCGAGCTGGAAGAACATCGGGCACACGTCGCTCTTCACACGGCTCTCGACGATGGGGAAGATGTCGGCCCAGCCGCAGCGCGCCCGGGCGCCCCAGACGGCGGCGGCCGCGCGCCCGCCGGGGCGCAGCACGCGACGCATTTCGGCGAGGGCCGACGGCACGTCGGGCACGTACATCAGGCCGAGCGCGCAGAGCGCCACGTCGTACGATTCGTCCGGCACCTCGTCCAGCTTCTCCGCTCCCAGGCGCCTGGTGCTGACGTGCGCGGCGCCGCGGGCGGCCGCCTGATCGGCCACGTGCTCGATCATGCGCTCGGAGATATCGGTGGCGAGGACCTGGCCGCTGGTCATCACGAGGTCGGCGGCGGCGAAGGTCACGAGCCCCGTGCCGCAGGCGATGTCGATGACCCGCTCACCGGGTTTGATCGCGGCCATCTGGAGCAGCCGCCGCTGCGCGGGCTTCAGCTGCTCCGCCCACGAGTGCTCGTAGGTGTCGGCCGCGCGGTCCCATCCGTAGCGCTGGATGCGCCGCTGCAGGGCGGGGTCCATGGCCGTCCTCCTTATTCTGCCTTCGAGATCTGGAGCTCACGCGTGAGCGGCACCGGGTTCGCGATGTCGTCTCGCCACGAACTGTAGCGGTCCGCGGTGTCGATGACACGCCGGACGTCCTCCTCGGGCGCCGGGCTCGCGACCCTGACGATGTAGCGCATGGCGGTGTAGCCGGGACGGACCGAGTCGTCCACGGCGAGCTCGCCGCGCACGTCGTAGTCGGCCTGGATCTCGACGTCCAGCGACGTGATGGGTACGCCAAGCCGGGCGGCCCACATTCCGTAGCCCAGCGCGAGGCACGAGCCGAGCGCGGCGCGGCCCAGCACGCCGGGGTTCGGGCCGGCGTTGGTGCCGCCGTATTTCTCCGTCATGCCCGCGGTGAGGGTCCAGGGGCCTTCGGTGATGTCGCACGCGAGGCCGTCGCGGAGGCGGACGCGTGTGACGGCGGTGCCCTGGCCCACGGAGGGGCGCAGGGTGACGGCCTTCACGTTCCGCTCGAGGGCGGTCTTGATGTCGGTGGCGGTGGAACTCATGGACGCATGCTACCGCATACAATTCTGAAATTGTGACGGACGAAGACTTCATGTCGGCCGCGCTCGATGAAGCGCGGAAGGGGCTCGCCGCCGGCGAGGTGCCCGTCGGCGCCGTGGTCGTGCTGGACGGGCGTATTGTCGGCGCCGGGTTCAACCAGCCCATCTCGTCGCATGATCCCACCGCACACGCCGAGGTGGTGGCGGTGCGCGCGGCGGCGCGGGCGGCCGGGAACTACCGGCTGACCGGTGCCACGCTCTACGTGACGGTGGAGCCCTGCATGATGTGCGTGGGCGCGATGGTGCACGCGCGCATCGGGCTGGTGGTGTTCGGCGCGGCCGAGCCGAAGGCGGGGGCGCTCGGGTCCGCGCAGCGCGCACACGAGGCGCCGGGGCTCAATCACCGGCTCATGGTGCAGGGCGGCGTCCTGGAGGAGGAGTGCCGCGAGTTGATGCAGGGGTTCTTCAGGGACAAGAGGTCTTGAAGTCTTGAGGCCTTGAGGTCTTGGGGTCTTGGGGTCTTGAGGTCCTGGGGCACCCTCTTGACGCCGCGCGAGCGGCTGGTGGAGTATCTCCGCCTCTCCCCGGCGTCCGCGTATCCACAGGAGGGCCGCCATGAAACGGTTCGCACTCGCTGCCGCGGCGTGCGCCGCGCTGGGGTTCAGTGTCCTTACCCCGCAGGTCAGCGCAGACAAGGGAGGCGCAGGCTCCGCGCGTCTCAACCTGGTCGAGGCGACGGTGGCCGAGCTGCTCAAGGCCATGCAGACGAAGCTCATCACGTCGGAGCAGCTCGTGGAGATGTACATGGCCCGCATCGCGGCCTACGAGGATGCCAGGCCGGCTGTGAACGCGTTCATCCACATCAACGCCGACGCCGTGGTCGAGGCGCACCAGGTCGACCTGCACCGGCATCCCGGGCGGGCGCGCAGGCCGCTCGAGGGCATCCCGGTGCTGCTCAAGGACAACATCGACACCTACGACATGCCCACCACGGCGGGTTCGGTGGCGCTCGAAGGCTCGATCCCTCCGGACGATGCGTTCATCACGCGGAAGCTGCGGGAGGCGGGCGCCGTCATCATGGGGAAGGCGACCCTCACAGAGTTCGCGAACTTCATCGCGATCGGCATGCCCGCCGGATACAGCTCGCTCGGCAACTACGGCTTCAATCCCTACGACCCGCGCCCGCTGCCGGGCGGCGACGGGCGGCCGGTGCTGACGACCGGCGGTTCGAGCTCCGGCTCCGGCATCGCGGTGAACGCCAACCTGGTGACGTTGGCCGTGGGCACGGAGACGTCCGGATCGATCCTGAGCCCGGCGAGCGCCAACGGCGTGGTGGGCATCAAGCCCACGGTGGGCCTCGTGAGCCGCGACGGCATCATTCCCATCACGGCGGATCAGGACACGGCGGGGCCCATCGCGCGCACCGTGGCGGATGCGGCGACGCTGCTCGGCGTGCTGGCCGGCTACGACCCGAACGATGCGGCGACGGAGGCGTGCCTCGAGCCCGGCAACTGCTTCGACGACTACACGCGGTTCCTGGACAAGAAGGCGCTGAAGGGCGCGCGGATTGCGGCGCCGCCGTTCCCGGCCAGCCGCGAGGCGCAGATGAACAACGCCGTCGCCGTGCTGCGGGCGCAGGGCGCGTACGTCGAGACGATTCCCGCGCTGCCCGCGCCGCCGGGCATCTGCGTGTCGTATCCGGCTCCCGCCACCTGCTCGACGGTGCTGATGTACGGGCAGAAACGTGACCTCAACGCCTACCTGGCGGCCACGCCGGGCGCGCCGCGGCACACCCTGGCCGAGATCATCGCGTTCAACGCCGCGAACCCGGCCATCGCGCTCAAGTACGGCCAGGCGATCTTCGAGGCGGCCGAGATGCTCGACATCTCGCCCGGCAGCGCCGACACGGCGCGGTACCTGGCGGACCTCGACGCCGACCGCACCATCTCGCGCGGCGGGCTCGACGATGTCTACGACGGCCCCGACGACATACCGGGGACCGACGATGACTTCGACGCGATTCTCTTTGCGGCGAACTTCGGGGCGGGGACGCCGGCGAAGGCCGGCTATCCCAGCGTCACCGTGCCGGGCGAGTTCCTCCCGGCGGCCGACCCCATCGTCAACCCGTTCCCGTCCGGCGTGACGTTCTCGGGGCCCGCGTTCAGCGAACCGACCCTGATCGGCCTGGCGTATGCGTTCGAGCAGGCCACCCGCTACCGCGTGCCGCCGGCGAGCACGCCGCCGCTCGCGACGGACGTCGTTCGGAGGCCGTAGCACGGAGGTTCGAAGCACGGAGGTTCGAAGCACGACGGGGGTCGAAGCACGGCGGGTTCGAAGCACGGCGGGGGTCGAAGCCCGGCGGGTTCGAAGCCCGGTGGTTCGAACCACGGCGGGTTCAAACCTTCGTGGTGGTTCGAACCACCGTGCTTCGAACCTCCGTGCCTAGGCCTCCCACTCCAGGCCTTCGTGCGCGATCTCGAGCGTTTCGATCGCGACGTCGTTCGACCGCGCATCGAGGTCGGGGCCCTCCCATTTCGCGGGCCAGCCCTCGACGAACGTCCAGCGGGCGACATCGTTGGCTCGGCGTCCATCAGGATGATGGCGCCGTTCCGCCGATCGATGCGGCCGTCGGTGATGGCCTTTCGCCATTCCCAGAGCGAGCGATCCAGCGTGATGCCGCGCTTGAGCACGATGTTCGAGTACTTCGTGACGCCGGGGAGCTTCCGGATGCGGAAGTCGGCGCCCTCGCGGTACTCGACGACGTCGGTCTCGCTCGAGAGGCCGGAGACCTGCGCGAACGCGGCGACGGGCACGCCGTCGATTTCGACGCGGAAGTTGAAGCCATGGAACGGGTCGCGGCGGCTGGATCCAGGCATGAGAGGCTCCTCGTGAAGGGAAGGACGGGCGTCAGCGGGGAATGGCCTCGGCCAGTTCGCGATAGACCTCGAGGTCGTGCGGCACGGTCTCGGAGTAGCCGTGCCCGTCGCGGTCCGTGTACGTGATGGTGGCGGTCAGGCGCGTCGGCTCCCCGCGCTGGAGGTAGACCGCGAGCGGATCGACCAGATGCGTGAACTGCTTGCCCGGCGGCATGAAGGGGAGCGCGCGGAAGAGCGCGAGCGCGGGGACGTCCCTGGTCCCGCCAAGGCCCCGGAACGGCTGGTCGAAGCGGGTGACGACCTTGTAGGCGCTGGCGGCGCCGATGTTCCGGAGGGAGACGAAGAGCACGCCGCGCTCGACGGAGAAGTCCACGATGACGTCGGGACGGACGGCGGCCGGTGCCGTTGCCGGGCGCGGCGCGGGTGCGGTGTGCGAGCGCGGGCCGGGTCGGCCAGTGGAGGCCTCCTTTGCGGGCACCCCTGGCGGGGAACGCCGGTCCGGGCGTGACGGCTCGGCGGGCGTGCGGCGGGCCATGGCGGCTCCTTCGTAGCGGGGGGCGGCCATCATACCTCCGCTGGTTCTCAGGTTCTCGGGTTCTGGGGTTCTGAGGTTCTGAGGTTCTGAGGTTCGGGGGGCGGCTGCCTGAGAAGGCGGTGTCGGGTGGGCGAACGGGGAGGTCAGGCTGCTATAATCGGAAGTTCCGGGCGACCGGTGCATCCCACCCAGAGCGGAGAGGTACCGAAGTGGTCGTAACGGGGGCGCCTCGAAAGCGTCTTGTCCGAAAGGGCACGTGGGTTCGAATCCCACCCTCTCCGCCATAACTTAAACGCTGAAAATAAAGCACTTACGTTGAGCGCGAACTTACGCGTGCTCAATACGTGCCCTTCGTGCTAGCTTCTGGCATGGCGCTGAGGCTGATCAGGCGTCACCTGAAGGATTGTCCGCACACGTCCACGAGGTACCGGCGCTGCCAGTGCCCGATTCACGTCTACGGCACGCTGGGCGGCCAGACCATTCGCCGGGCATTGGACCAGACGTCTTGGGAGGCCGCCACTGAACTGATCCTCGGCTGGACTGCGTCTGGCGAGATCGGGGTCGTGAAGGCCGAGGCGCCGAGCGTCCGCGACGCCATCACCAAGTTCTTGGCGGACCTCGACGCCCGGCACCTGGGGTGGGAAGGGAAGCGGAAGTACCGCCACCTGCTCGAGGATCGACTGCTGAGCTGGTGTGAGTCCAAGGGGCTCTCCAACCTGCGCCAGCTGACGGTCGATGCCCTCCGCCAGTTCCGGCAGTCGTGGAAGGACAGCCCGCTCTACGCCACGAAGAATCTGGAGCGCCTCCGCGCCTTCCTCCGCTTCTGCCAGCAGGCCGGCTGGATCAAGCAGAACCCGGCGACGTCGGTGAAGCCGCCGAAGGTCACGGCAAGCCCGACGCTCCCGTTCTCACGCGACGAGATGAAGCGCATCATCGCCGCCTGCGACGAGTACGGCGGCAACAAGGATCGGATTCGCGCGTTCGTGTTGACCATGCGCTTCACGGGGCTCCGGATCGGTGATGCGATTCGGCTGTCCAAGAGCCAGGTGTCGAACGGCACCGTGTTCGTGCGGACCGCGAAGACGGGCCAGGCGGTCACCGTGCCCGTGCCGCCGCAGGTCGTCCAGGCCCTCGAGAAGGCGGACAGCGGTTCGGAGCGGTACTTCTGGACGGGCGCGAACATCCGATCGGCCGTGTCGAATTGGTCGCGGTACCTCGGACGCGTGTTCGAGCTCGCGGACGTCAAGGATGGTCACTCGCACCGGTTCCGCGACACGTGCGCCGTCGAACTGCTGCTCGCCGGGGCGTCGGTCGAGGACGTCGCCACGATTCTTGGCAACACGCCGCAGGTGGTGGCGAAGCACTATGCGCCGTGGGTCAAAGAGAGGCAGCAACGTCTCGAGAAGTTGGTGAGGCAGAGCTGGGGTGAAGAAGGGTAGGCTACCCTTGCGCATTCACGGCACCGGCCAACTCAACCCGGGCGATGCCCCTTCCAATGCTGACGAGATCCGAGTACGAGCTTCTTGCGACGAGCCTGCGCCAGCTACGGGCAACGGGACTCGATGGCCTCGAGGGACTGGTGCGACGGCTTGTCAGTCTCGCCACCGGAACGGAGTTTGTCTTGGCCCGTTCTGGAACGCAGGGCGGACGGGACATGTCGTCGTCCCGAGACGGCAACGCGAGGATCGCTGTCGAGTGCAAGCGGTACTCCGAAGATTCGGACCTCGATGAAACGGAGATCAAGGGCAAGCTTGCGACTGCCGCCACCGACATTCCGGACCTTGACCTCTGGGTCCTGGCCGCGACTCGAACTGTGAGCGACCAGCTTCATCGCGGCCTTGAAGAAACGGCCGAGCGTCTGAATGTTGACGTTCTGGTACTGGCTCTGAACGGCGCGGATGGAGGAAACCTCGCCACGATCTGCGCCCTCGATCCAGGTGTGGTTGCAGAGGCGCTACAGCGCTCCGGCATCGCATCGGCAGGTCCGGTGGGTGAGCTGCTCGACCGCGCTCGGGCTAGGCCTGAATTCAGTAGCGAGCGCGATGAGCTCGCGAAGGGCCTCAACGGTGGTATCGGCCGTGCGTCTGTTGCCAGACGGCTGGCGACGGCGCTGAACAGTGCGTTTACCTCCGCACCGCAGTCCAGGGCAGCATTTGGTCAGGCCCTAGACGTCGAGGGCCAAGCTGCACGCGGGCTGCTTGTTGGTCGCAGTGCCGTGGCGCTTCGGCTCGAAGAATGGTTCACATCGTGGTCCGTGCACCGCACAGGAATAGCCCTGGTCGGAGACGAAGGCGACGGAAAGACGTGGGCGCTCGCTACTTGGCTCGCTTCGCGCATCAAGCCGAACGGCGATGGGCCAATCGCCTTGTGGGTGCCGTCCAAAGATGCCACGGCGGACGAACTTCCAGACCTCATCGCACAGAACCTTTCACGGCGTCTAGGGCAAAGTTCAGAGCGGTGGCGCGACAGGGTCATCAAGTGGGCCCAGTCCGGGCACAGCAACGGGCCGCTGTTGCTTCTCGTCCTCGACGGAATCAACGAACGCCATCACCCGCAGTGGTGGCGTCGAGTGATCGAACAACTAGCTGCGGAGCCATGGGGAAGCGCCATCGCGCCAATCGTCACGACGCGCCCCAGCTATTGGCCAAAGGTCGCCGGGTACTCGCACATCAATTGGCTCCAGGTGCAGGTCTCTGGATACGACGAATCGGAGCTTGACACGGCACTCTCGCAGAGGGGCCTGACGCGCAAGGACTTGCCGCCCGAGATCTACCCTCTGGTCCGCAGACCGCGATACCTTGAACTCGCCGTTCAGCACAGGACCGCGATGGTCGCCAGTGGAGACATTACTGTCCCCAGGCTCATCTATGAGGATTGGCGTGACCGGGAGTCTCGGCGGGCCGGCCTGGCCTCCGAGGCAGAATTCCAGCAAGCGATCGCTACGCTGGCCGGAATTCAAAGGGAGCGTCAGCGCCTTGAGGCTGCAGATCTTCAGGTTGCGACGGCCGGCAGCGAGTATGGCGCGCTACTCGGCGAACTGCAGACTAGCGGAGTCCTCGTTCCGGAGGGGCGGCACTGGAGGGTGGAGCCAGCCCGTCTGGCACTCGGTCTAGGGCTGCTGCTCGTCGAGCGGCTCTCCCATGACAACGAGGGCCGCCAGCCGTCAGAGGTACTGGAGTCGTGGCTGGAACCGGCACCAGACGTCGATCTAAAAGCAAGCATCGTCGAACACGCGTTAATTCACTCCCTTCGGTCCTCGACCTGCCCAACCGAAATCAGAAGCCTGCTGATAGCGAAATGGCTTGGCATGCGGAATCAAGAGGCGAGGCTGGGGACCGCAACGGCTTCCTACTTCCTGTTGGATCCGGCTGCGTGCTTGTCCGCGGCGGAGGCACTCTGGTCTGATGACATCGATGATGCCTGGGCCGAAGAAGTGCTCAAGGACGCACTCGAACGAGTCGCGTCCTCCGAGACGGTTCTGGCTCACCTCGTTCCTGCTTTCGAGCGCTGGATGGGCCTTGTACTCGACCATGACGAGACCCGTGATCGTGGGGCCACGTACAGATCCCGCCTGGCCCAGCTGTCGGAAGAACTTGGACGCGAAGTGACCTCAGGCCCCCTACAGCATGGCGGGGCGACACTCACCGTGGTTTCGGACCCCGGGCTCCTCCGCCTCTCCCGACTCGCTCTAGCGATCATCTCGACGACCGATCGTCGCCCCTTCGCACACGCCCTTGCGACGGGATACTTGGCCGATGCACTCGACGATCGATCCAACGTTGCTGAGCTGTGCCGATGGGTGATTCGGACGGCTGGCGAGAATCTCTGGCCGCTTCTGGAGCCCGAAGGTCGGCGGTTCGCGGCAGCAGGATCGACAGCAGGACGCCAGGCAGCGTACCGCCTGTTCACTAGCGTTGGTACGGCGGCGGCTTTGGACCTCCGAGCCGCGATTCCCGACGACACGTTCCCCACCTCGGCGCTCCTCACCCGCTACGAGCAAGACCCGTGCATTGCAGGGTTTGCCTGGCGGACAGAGCACTGCTCGCGATGTGCTGGGAGAGACGACGTTCCGGTGCGAATCATGGCGCAACAGCTGGCCAAATGTGTTCGCGATCCCACGTTCGCGGTGCCTCAGAACACGGTAGATCGATTGGTCGCCGCTGCCGAGACTATCGACACTCAGAACGTATGGTCCAGCGTAGGTCAGACGGAACACGACCTGTCCTTTGACACAGTCGAAGCCGTAACGGCAAGCTGTGCACCGTCAGCGCTAGCAGACGTGGTTCGCAGGCTCGCAGTGGAAGTGCGATCGAGAGAGGAGCTGGCACTTCGACAGCTGGCGTACCAGCTTCGGCGGTTCCGTCTTGCACTGACCCCGGCTGAGATGTCCGCGATCAGGCTGACGTGGGACCGTCTTCGAATCGACCGAGTAGATGAAGACAAGGAAGCTACCAGGGCTGAGCACGCGCTGTTCGACCTATTGCTCTCTGGAATGAGCGCTGGTGAGCAGTTGGATGGGTTGCTGAAGCGGCCCAGAGAAGCAAAGCTCTACACAAGTTTCGGCAACCACTTCAAACCGTTGGCCTGGGGCGAATTGCGAGAACGCCTGCAGCGCGCGCAGCACGAGCACGAAACCGCATGCATCTTGGCGCTCGCCTGCTCGCATCCGAAGACGGTGCCAAACGAGGCTGGAGACGACCTGACGCCTTTGCTTGGAAGCGGCGACGCCCTCGTCCGCTACCTCGCCTTTATGCTCATCTACAGAGCTGGGCTCGAGTCGGCGGGGAAGGCTCTTTCTGCGACTGAGTGGCGCGCCGGCGTCGTCGATGGACGACTTCCACCGGAGGATCACTGGGGAAGCCTCGTCCTCGCTCGGTGGGGAAGAGACCTGACCTACGACGAGCTGCGTGAGAGGGTTGCGCCGACGTACCTGGGCGAGGCTGTGTCCGCACGTGGATTTCGTCCGAATGAAGTCACTCTCTACGCGGAGGACCTTGACGAGGCTTGGCGGCACTGCAGCCGAGAGCCGGAGACGCCGTACCCGAGCATCGAAGTCACCGGGCGCCAGTCCCAGTCGGCGGACCTCGAACTGCCCCGCGTCCCGATCAGCGAGTTCTCGAAGACGATTACCTTCCAGGCCCGAGGCTCGACCTGGGGTGGGAAGCCCAGCGAACCTCCACCAGGGGATCTTCTGAGTGGGCCGTCAGATGCCGAGCTCCAGTCAATGCACACCCGACTTGGCGAGGTCCTCGCCGAGCAGCGCGAGGCTCGAAATCACTGGTTCGCTCGCCGCTTCAGTACCAAGGGGCTCAAGGAAGTCATCCTGGCTCGGCCCGATCTAGTTGACCGGTGGCTCGGCGGACCTTCAGGACTAGCGGCGGTCGGTGCGAGAACATGGCTGGCTCGGAGCTTCTACGAATCGCTTTGCGAAGTGCTGCTATCGACGGACCCGGTGAAGGGATCGGCCCTGTACGAAGCCCTTTGTGAAACGCAGGGACCCGTACATTTCATCGACGAAGACACAGAAGTGCCGATCTTGGACTTCGTGCTCTTTGGAGCGCCGGACTGCAATGCCGTCAGAGTGCTTTGGGAGTCCCACCTCGAAAGGGCAGCTTCTGATCGGGACTTGCTCGTGCTTGCCGCCCTGGCAGCGCACGGGCCCGCATCGCCGTGGCTCTCCGAGCGAATCGAGATGGACCTGGCTAGCGAGAACCCGTTGTTCAAGGTCAGGGCCTTGCGCCTTCTCGGATTTGGCAGCGACGGCGTGCCGAAGAGCTTGCCAACGGGCCCCGCTGATGCACTTGAGTGGCAACAAGAACAGTTGACCGCTGCGGTGAAGGACCAGAATGTTGGGGAATGGGCGCGACGGTGGTTCGCGACGTTCGTATCGACCGGCTCCGATGACGTTGCTCTGGGTGCCTTCCGGATGTTCCTCCGCTGTGTCGACAGCCGATACGTGTGGTGGAGAGACGGCCTCGACGATCTGGCACCGCATCGGCGGAGCTTCTTGGCGTCCGCAGCCGACGACATCGAAGGGGCGATCAAGAAGAACGAGGAGAAACTTCGCAACCAGTTCCTTGGAATGCGCGTGGCAAGACGCCAAGTGTGGCCGTGGCTGTAGCCGGCGGCAAGCGTCTGCCCGCTGGAAAACGATGCACGCCGGCCTGCTCACTAGGTAAGAACTTCCTGGACCAGAAGTCGGCCGCCAGCAGCTCATCCGCGTAACTCATTGGCTGCCAGCGCCTCCGCCGCCGGCCGGTGAACGCCGGGATACCGGCACGCAACCTGCAGCAGCGCGACCGCTACCTCTGCCCGGATTCCCCCCGGCAAATCATCTGGATATTCGTCTGCGTGCTGCTTGAGCTATGCGATAGCTTGCACGAAATAATGAAGAATCTGCGTACGTCTGTACGCAAGATCTGCGTACTCACTTCCGGTTCGGCCCGCCTTCTTCCTTCGTCGCCCGGCGATGCTTCGCCCAGCGCGCCTGCGCCGCGAGGCTCAGGGCCTTGCTCCTCTCCTCTGGACTAACGTTCCTCCAGCGGGCCGCCCCAAGGCCGACGGCTTGCCTTTTTATTGGGGAAGGCGACAGTTTTCGACTGGCGATGTCGAGCAGTTCCAGGCCGAGATCGAGGAGCACCTCGGGGGGGAGACCACTCTGCTTCATGATCCGGCGCAGCGTCATGGTGCGGCGCACGCCGAGAAGGCGGGAAAATTCCACGGGAACTTGCAGGGTGGCTGGGGAGCCAGTTTTTCGTGTTGACATGCGATTGCTCGTACTGCTAGATCAAATCTAGTTCCGAAAACACCATTCGCGGGAGGTATCCGATGTCTCGCGGCTCCGTAGTTCGATTGGTACGACGCGTGAGTGTCATGGTGTTCACGGCCCTCCTCTCCCTCCCTGTCGTGGTCTACGCAC